>CAYREH010000025.1:0-96548 GCA_964423245.1 uncultured Bradyrhizobium sp.
CCGCATCACCGCGAAGACTTGACGCCAGCGACCGGACGTCAGGACCACACGACTTGTTCCGTCCGCGGACGGCCTGGCCTTTGCGCCGGGGCCCGATGTGCGCACCACCGACGATCAACCAGGCCGCTGTGACAATCGCCGTGTCGTACCCGCGTCGCGCGTGACTCAACGGGTTGTCCGTCCCTGTCACCGCCTTGCCGCGCCGGCGCTGCCGCGTCCACCGCACCCCGGCCCGCATCTCGTGACGATCGCGAAGCGCCCCTCTGGCAGGGCCGGGATGGGCGTCATATGCCATAAATCCGAAATTCGGAAAAGCGATATATTTTTGCGGGGAGGGATTGACGCGGTGTGTCGCCCCTTTGCGCCTTGCCTGTCCCGTCATGCCGGAGCGCGACGCGCGAACCCTGGCATCGCGCTTCAGGTGAGGCGGCTGCTGCAGTCCGTTTCGGAGGGGCGTGAGGCTCAAATGCGTCGGTGTCCGTTATTGCTGCCGCCACGCACTCCGTCCTCATCCTGACGGTCAGCTCATTCGCGTTGGATGGAGGATCGTGTCCAGATCCGGGCGAGCTTGACGGCCAGCAGCCCCAGCACCGCTGCGATCAGCGTGACGATGGCATAGGATTGCGCGAACAGGCCGGTCTGGATGTACACTTGGCACGCGAGCACGAAGCAGGCTGCCGCGAGCAGCAGCAGGGCGCAACCGGCCAGCAGCGCCAGATAGCGCAGCGCGGCGGCGATGAGCCGGGGGAACGGTCTGGACTCGCTCATGACTGGCATGATCTGGCGATGAGGTTCGGCGCCGAACGTCAGTTCCGCGCACAGCAGGCGACGAGGGCGCGCCAGATGCGCTGGACCTCCACGGTTCGCTGGTGCTCCGCGACGAGGTCCGGGCTCGCTGCTGCGGCAGCCATCTCCGGACGGGACGGACGCGGCGCGATCCAGCATTCCGAGATCGGATCGTACCAGCTTCCAACATTGACCATCGCGGGGCTCCCACATTGCCTTCAGGAGCGGCAACGCAGCCGGGTCGAACGATGTTCCCTGGAGAAACCGGAATGCAGGTTTGGGGCGGTCCCGGCGGGGCGTAGCTGATGGAACATTGAGAGCCGCGCCGGCCTGATCGCGTGATTGTGGCTTGCCGGCCACGCATCGAACTCTGTTCTCGCCCGGAGAACTACGTAGGTCCGCTATGGCTCGACCAAAACCGGCACCATCAGCCGTGACGCAACCGGCCAACGCGCGGCACGCGTCCTTCCGCCATCTGCGCCCGATAGGCCGCAATCGCCTTGTTGGCGAGCATCAGCTCGCGCCGCTCGCCGGTCCGCAGCTGCGCCTCGATGGCGTCGAGGATGACGTTGGCTGACGCGTCGGGCGAGCCGAGCTCGCCGCTCGTCTCGAGGAAGCTCCAGGCGATGAAAAATGCGCTCTCGACGGTGCAGCGGATGGACATGGCCTGCCAACGCGGAGCGGCCGCAGCCGTTCCGCGTTGGCGGCGCGTCAGTTCTTCAAGACGATGCGGCCGACGACGTGGCCGGCGCGGAGTTCGTCGATCCATTTCTGCACGTCGGCCATAGGCTCCTCGCGCATCGGCGTCGGCTTGATCTTGCCGGCGCGCGCCAGCGTCATCAGTTCCTGGGCTTCCGCGAGCGTGCCGACCATGAAGCCCTCGACGGTGAGGCGCTTGTAGACCCATTGCACCATCGGCAGCGTGAACTGGCCGCCCATCAGGCCCGACACCACGACCTTGCCGCCGCGGGCGGCGACCGCCACCGCGAAGGCCATCGACTTCTCGTTGCCGGCGAAGTCGACGACGCCGTCGAAGCCGCCATCGCTCTCCTTCAGGATGCGCTTGATCACGTCGGGTTCGGACGGATCATAGGCGAGGGACGCGCCGTTCCTGAGCGCCGTGTCGCGCGCCGCCGGCGAGAGGTCGGCGACCGTGATCGGCTGCTTGAACATGGCCTGCGCGAAGGACAGGCCCATCATGCCGACGCCGCCGAGGCCGATCAGCAGCAAATTGCGCTGGCGCGGCCGGTCGACCAGGCGCTTGAGCGCGCCATAGGCGGTCACACCCGAGCACATCAGGGTCGCGGCCTGGTTCACGGGCAGCGGATCGTAATCGAGCAGGTATTTCGCGTCGGGCACCAGCACATGGGTGGCGAAGCCGCCGTCGATGGAGACGCCGAGGAAGCGCTGTTTCGCGCAGAGATTCTCGTCGCCGTTCTTGCAGTCGCGGCACTGGCCGCAGCCGATCCAGGGGAACACCGCCTTCTTCGCGCCGACGAGTCCGGCCGGCACGTCGGGGCCGACCTCATCGACCACGCCTGCGATCTCGTGGCCGAGCGTGAAGGGCAGCGTCATGCCGCGCGTGGTGTCGAGCTTCTTGCCGCCGCCGAGATCGGCATAGCCGTCCTGGATGTGGAGGTCGGAATGGCAGAGGCCGCAGCGTTCGATCCGCACCAGCACTTCGCGGCCTTGCGGCCTGGGCGTGTCGACGATGGTCTCGCATAGCGGCGCATCGAACTTGACGAGGGACTGCCGACGCATCAACGCCATTTTCTTTCCTCCGGAATTTCCATTTTCAACGTTCGGCTCGTATATCCGCCAATTCACGGGCCATGGCAACAAAGCCGGAAATCGGAATCGTCTCGGCGCGCCGCGTCGGATCGACGCCCGCGGCGGCGGCAAGGCGCGCCGGATCGGCCTGAAGCGATTTCAGGCTCTGGCGCAGCATCTTGCGGCGCTGGCCGAAGGCGGCGGCCGCGACCTGTTCGAGCAGCCGGCGGTCGCAAGGCAGCGGGCTCGCGCGCGGCACCAGGCGCACCACCGAGGAGGTGACCTTCGGCGGCGGCACGAAGGCCGAGGGCGCGATGTCGAACAGGATCTTGGTCTCGCAGCGCCAGTTGGCGAGCACGCCGAGCCGGCCATAGGCTTCCTCGTCCTCGCGCGCCACGATGCGCTCGGCGACCTCGCGCTGGAACATCAGCACCATCATCTCGTACCAGGGCGGCCAGGGCTCGGCCGTGAGCCAGCCGATCAGGAGCTGCGTGCCGATGTTGTAGGGCAGGTTGGCGACGATCTTCGCGCGGTCGCCCGCGAGCAGCGGGCGCGGGTCGAAGGTCGTGGCATCGCCATGCACGATCTCGAGCCGGCCGGGATAGCGCGCGGAAATATCCTGCAAGGCGGGGATCGCGCGCTCGTCATGCTCGATGGCGATGACGCGTCTTGCGCCGAGCGCGAGCAGCGCGCGCGTCAGGCCTCCGGGCCCGGGGCCGATCTCGACGATCGTGCACTCCTCCAGCGGCGCGGCGGCCCGGGCGATGCGCGCGGTGAGATTGAGGTCGAGCAGGAAGTTCTGGCCGAGTGATTTGCGGGCGGACAGCGCGTGTGCGCGAATGACCTCGCGCAGCGGCGGGAGGTCGTCGATCGCGCCCATCAGCGCTGCGCAGCCGCCATGCGGCTGGCCAGCTTGAGCGCCGCGATCAGGCTCGCCGGATTGGCCTTGCCGGTGCCGGCGATGTCGAAGGCGGTGCCGTGATCGGGCGAGGTGCGGATGAAGGGCAGGCCGAGCGTGACGTTGACGGCATCGTCGAAGGCGATGGTCTTGATCGGGATCAGCGCCTGGTCGTGATACATGCAGACCGCGCAGTCGTAGGTGGCGCGCGCCGCCTCGTGGAACATGGTGTCGGCCGGCAGCGGTCCGCGCACCTCGATGCCCTCGCTGCGCAGCGTCTTCAGCGCGGGCGCGATCAACGTCTGCTCCTCGTGGCCGAGCGAGCCGTCCTCGCCGGCATGCGGATTGAGACCTGAGACGGCGATCCGCGGCCTGGCGAGGCCGAAGCGCGACGACAGCTCGCTCGCGACGATGCGCACCGTCGAGACGATCAGCTCGCTGGTGAGGCCGGCGAGCGCATCGCGCAGCGCGACGTGGATCGTCACCGGCACGACGGCGAGCCGCGGCGACCACAGCATCATCACCGGCTGCGGCGCGAGGCCATTTCCGGCGGCGAGTTCGGCGAGGAATTCGGTGTGGCCGGGATGGCGGAAACCGGCGCGGTAGAGCACGCTCTTGGCGATCGGATTGGTGACGACGGCACCGGCGCGCCCCGCGCGCACGTCGGCAACGGCCTGGCGGATCGAGGCGAGCGCCGCCGGCGCGCTGGAGGCATCGGGCTTGCCCGGCTCAGCGCCGGCGCGCTCACCGGTTGCCACCACCGGCAGGGCCTCGGCGAAGGTCGAAGCGGCCTCCGCGGCACTCACCGTGGCGATCCGGATGTCGGCGCCGAGCGCGGCGGCGCGGCGCGCGATCAGTGTTTCGTCGCCGAGCAGATAGAAGGCGGGCAGGTCGAGCTCGCGGCGCTTCAGCCAGGCGGAGATCGTGATGTCGGGGCCGATGCCGGCGGGCTCTCCCAGCGTGAGGGCGAGGGGTTTTGCGGGAAGGCTCGCCATCAGCGGTTGCGGTATTCGATCATCGCCGCCTTGCGCAGCTCGTCGAGATAGGCCTTCTGCGTCTTCTCGTACTTTTCCTGATACATCTTCTCGCGGACTTCGCGCTTCTTCGGCGTGTCGATCATGGTCGGCTTGCGCGAGCAGAGCACCACCATCTCGATGCCGGCCTTGGTCACTTCGGGCGCGGTGAGGCGGCCGATCGGCGTGTCGTCCAGGATCTTGCGCAGCGCTTCGGGCAGTTCGGCGGTGGTCTTGGTGACGGTGTCGCGGATGGTTGCGTTCGGAGTCGAGCGGAACAGCGAGTTGGCTTCTTCGCAGCTGGCCACGCGCGTACGATATTGCTGGGCTTCCTTCATGCGCGTTTCCTGGAACGCCGGGGAGGACCCGCGCGGCACGATCAGCACGATGGGCTGCATCTTGTATTCGGTGCCCTCGATCTGGAGCTTTTCGCCGGTCTGGCCCTGCACCGCCTGGGCCACGTCGCGTTCGCCGACCATCAGCTTCTCCTTGAAGCGGCCGCGCACGAGGCTGGTCCAGACCATCTCGGATTTCATGCGGCTCTTCAGGGTCTCGGGGCGCACGCCCTTGGCCTCGAGCGACTTGGCGAGCTGGTCGGAGGACAGGCGCATGCGCTGCGCCATGCCCTCGAAGGACTGGTTGACGTCGGACACGCCGGGATCGACGCCGAACTTCTTGCCTTCCTTCAGCTTCACCCTGTCGTCGATCAGCTCGTTGATCACCTGCTCCCGGGTCGGGACCTTCTGCGTCGTCAGCTGGTCGAGCTTGGAGCGCTGCTCGATGTCGAAATCGGTGATGGGATCGCCGTTCACCATCACGACGATGTTCTGCGCAAGCGCCGGCGCGCCGCCCAGCAGGACGGCTGCAAGGACGAGGAAGAGGCGGAAGACAGGCAATGAGGTCGTCATGATTGTCGCTCGCATGTCAGCCGGATGAGCATTGCGATCGGGCAACGCGCGGCCGGCGTCAGACGATCACTGGAAACCGGCGGATGAACCGGTCGTGCTCGAGTTGGCCAGCGTGCGCAGACCGATCTGGAACATGATTGCATGGCTCAGCGTGGGCGGCGCCGTGCCGGCGGAATAGCTATACGAAGTTACGTAATTGGCGGCCAGCACGAAGCAATCGTCGACATAGCCGGCGCCGAGCACATACTGGTTGATCTTGTTGGCCTCGAGATCCCAGCGCGCCGAGCCGCTCACCACCCAGTTGGTCGCGAGCTTGATCGAGCCGGTGGTCAGGATGCCCTCGCGCCGGGTGAGGTAGCCGAGTTCCGGCTGCGGCGCGTAATTGCCGTACATCATGCTGATCGACCAGCGGTCGAAATTGGCGCGGCCCTCGGCCTCGAAGCGCTGCACGTTCCAGGTCTGCTCGTCCATGCGGGAGCGGACGCTGAAGGTGTAGGTGCGGTTCGGCGAGTAGCTCGCGCTCGCGACATAGTCGGAACGCGGCTTGTCGAGGCCGGAATCGAGGCCGGTGTTGATGGAGTCGCGGACCGCGAAGGAGTTCATGCCGAACAGCTGGTAGGACTGGCCGAACAGCACCTTGACCGCGCCGCCCTTGTCGAACTGCGTGGTGGCCTGCACGCCCACATTGGCGCGCCCGCCGCCCTCGACGCGGTCGTAGCCGGAGAACTTGTCGACGCTGAACAGGTTCGAGGCGTCGAACACCATGCTCTGGGCGTCCTCGTTGGGGAACCTGCCGGCATAGGTCTCGTTCGGCCGGATGATGACCTGCGCGATCGGCTCGATCGTGGTCGAGCCCCACGGCTGCACGTTGATGAAGGGGTAGCGGTATTCGAGGCCGACCGTCGGCATCAGGCGGAACGCCTGGGTGTCGCCGACCGGCAGGTAGTTCGACACGCCTGCCTGGTTCGAGATCGACGAGTTGATGGCGTCGGCGCGCAGGATGGCGAACGGCGTCCAGATCTCGCCGAACGGGTCGGTATAGGATTTGCGCCATTGCGCTTCCGCGGTCAGGCGGGTGTAGGTGCCGGGGAAGCCGCGCAACAGGCACTGCGAGGGCGTGCGCGCCAGCGGATCGGCCGAGGTGGTCGTGCACAGGCTGTTGGTGTTGGCGACCGTCGTGATCGGATCGAACACCGCGCTGTCGCGCGACAGGTTCACGAAATTGGTCTTGTAGCTGAACTCGCCGCCGAACACCGGATAGTTCAGCACGTTGGAATAGTCGATCACGGGGTAGACGACCGGCACCTTGTCCTGGTTGCCGGAATAGCTCAGCCAGTACATCGTGCGCGCGTCGAAGAAGCTGCGATTGCCGACGCCGGTCAGATAGAGCTGCGACAGCGCATCGGTCGGCAGGTTCAGGAACGAGCCGAGCGGATCGCGGTACTGCGCCAGACGATAGTCGGAGAAGAAATAGTAGTCCGACATCAGGACGCCGTCCCAACCCCAGACCCATTTGTCGTTGAGCGCGAACTGGCCCTTGGTGTCGATGGCGCCGCGGAACTGACGGTCGCCCGGCAGGCCGGCATAGGCGCCGGGATCGAGCTGGTCGATGCCGTAGGCGCGGATCTGGTAGGCGCCGTCGATCAGGCGCTGGCGGAACTCGCCCTGCAGCAGCACGCCTTGCCGCGACAGGATGCGGGGCGTGATGGTCGCGTCCATGTCGGGCGCGATCGCCCAGTAATAGGGAACCTCGGCGCCATAGCCCGTGCTCGTCGTTCCGGTAATGTAGCCCGGCATCAGGAAGCCGCTCTTGCGCTTCACGGTCGGGTCGGGCGTGGAGAAATAGGGCATGTAGGCGATCGGCACGCCGAAGAATTCGAGCTGCGCCGTCTCGAAATACAGCATCTTCTCCTGCTGGTCGTGGATGATGCGCGCGCCCTTGACCTGCCACAGCGGCGGCTTCTTCGGATCGTCCTTGCACGGCGCGCAGGCCGTGTAGACGCCGTTCTCGAACACCGTGTAGTTGCCGCTGGAGCGGTCGGCGCGGCTGGCGGCCATGCGGGTCTGGTCGGCGGTGTCCACGCGCAGCGAATCGACGAAGCCGTCGCGGTAATCGTCCGACAGATCCATGATCTCGGCGTAGGTGATCTTGCCTTCGGCATCCGTCATGCGGATGTTGCCCTCGGCATGGAGGCGCTTGGTCTTCTGGTCGTAGATGACCCTGTCGGCCTCGACGCTGGTGCCGTTGTAGAACAGCTGAACGTTGCCGACCGCCGAAACGCGCGAATTGTTGTAGTCGTAGTCGACCTCGGTGGCCTGAACCAGCATCTGGTTGTCGTTCGGGACCTTCGGCGGCGTCGCACGCGGGGGGCGCGGATTGTAGGTGAACTGGGCGGCGGCCGGCGTCACGGCGGCGAGGTCGATCAGCCCGCCCAGCGAGGCCGCGATCATGACGGCAAGCAGCAGGGTACGCACGGAGCAGCCGACGTCGTTCGCGCGCACATGCATGCGCCGCGTCCAACCAGCCACCAATCCTCGGCGGACGGCCGTCACTATCCGTCCTCCAGATACAACAAGGCCAAAAAGCCGGTGAGGCCGCCCACCACCACGGGCAACCACGCCGCAGCGATCGGATGCATCAACTCAGCCTTGCTCAAGTCTTCAGTCACTTTCGACAGAACGTAGAGCAGAAAGCCTGCGCCCACGCCACTCAAAACCATCTTTTGCACGCCGCCCATCCGGAAGAAGCGCAGCGACACGGAGGCCGCGAGCATCACCATGGCGGCCAGCAAAAAAGGCTGAGCCAGAAGCTTGTGATACTGGAGTCGGTAGCCGGCTGTCGCGAAGCCCGAGCTCTCGGACGAGCGGATGTAGCTCGGTAGTTGCCAAAAGGACACAGTCTCGGGTGTGGAAAAGCTGTTGCGGACCTGGGCCTCGGTCAGGGTCGTCGGAATGACCAGGGTCGGCTGTTCGACCGGCGGCGCGTTGAGCGAGAAGCGGCGCACGTTCCGGAAGACCCACTGGCCCGGCTCGAGCTCGGCCTCGCGGGCCTCGACCCGCTCCTTGAAGTGCCACTCCGTATCGAAACGGAACAGCGTGAGGCCGGTCAGCCGCACGCCCTGCCGCTCGCTGCGCGCGGCGTTGATGATGGTCTGTCCGTCGCTGGTGACCTGGTTGAGCCAGAAGCCGGAGGCGTCCTGGATGCCGCCGCCGGGGGCGGAGCCGAACAGCTCGGCCTCCATGCGCTTGGACAGCTCGCGCAGATTCGCCGACATCGGATTGTAGGCGACGGTGGCGATCACCCCGATCAGCAGCGCACTGCCGAGCGCCGGGGCGATGAACTGCCAGGCCGAAATGCCGGCGGCGCGCGCCACCACCAGTTCGAGCCGGCGGGAGAGGGCGAGGTAGCAGGTCATGGCGCCGATCAGCATGCAGAACGGCGTCAGCTTCTCCAGCAGCTGCGGCACCCGGAACAGGGAGGTCTCGGCCACGGTGATCGCGGAGGCGGAGGCAAGGCCCGAGGTCTTGCGCACCATCTCGATATAGTCGACCAGCACGAGCAGCAGGAAGATGCCCGCGAACACGCCGAGCGCGGCGACCACGAAGCGACCGGCGAAATAGCGTCCGAGCGTGTTGGTGAGCATGCTCATGCGGTGGCCGGCCGTCCGAACAGCCGCGCGATGCGCGCATTCGATCTGTTGATGGCCTCCATCAGCCGCGCCGGCGGCTCGATCACGACGCCGCCGACGATCAGCCAGATGCCGGCACCGATCGCGGCGGCCAGCAACGCGTACTGGACCACGACGGCGCCCGGCGACTTCACCGCCATCACCGAGCAGGCAAAGCCCGCCATGCGCAACCCGAACACCGCGATCACCGAGCCGCCGATGGAGAAATTGCGGCTCTGGCGCGTGGTGCGGGGCGCGCCGAGGAAGGCGAAGGTCAGTGCGGCGAAGGCGAACGGATAGAGCGGCGCCATGATCCGGTCATGCAGCTCCGAACGGAACTGGCCGGGCACCGCCTTGTAGACCGGATCGTCCTCGGCCGGCGCGAACAGCTCCCACAGGTAGCGCTCGCGAATGCCGAGCGTGACGTCGCGGCCCTGGTTGGAGAATTTCGACATGTCGAAGCCGTAGCGGCCGAACGCCACCAGCGCCGGGTCGCGCTTGCCGGTCTCGAAGCGCTGCAGATTGCCGGTCTCCAGCACAAGGAACGAACCGGTGGCGTTCTTCACGATCTCGCCCTGTTCGGCGACGATCGAGATGCGCTCGTTCGGATCGCGGCGGTCGTCGATGAAGATGCCGGCGAGGATGCCGCCGGGCTGGCGCTCGCGGATCCGGATGGTGAGGTTCTTGTCGAGCTGGGCGAAGCGGCCGGGCTGCAGGATGTTGGTGAGCACGTCGGCGGTGATCTCGGCGTCCCACTGCTTGATCCTGCGCATGCCGTCGGGTGCGAGATAGGCGGCGATGAAGGCGACCAGCAGCGCCACCACGCAGGTGGCATAGAAGAACGGATAGAACAGCCGGAACGGCGAGAAGCCGGCGGCATTCATCACGATGATCTCGGAATCGGTCGCGAGCTTGTTCAGCGTGTGGGAGATCGCGATCATCAGCGCGATCGGCGAGATGATCAGCACCAGTGCCGGGATCACGAGACCGGTGATGCCGAGGAAGGTCAGGATGGTCTGACCCTGACTCGTCATCAGGTCGATGCCGCGCAACGCCTGCGTAATCCAGATCACGCCGGTGAGGCTGACCAGGACCAGCGCAAACGACGCCAGCGTCGTGCGGAAAATATACCTGTCGATCGACCCCATGCGCTACCGCACGAATCCCCACCAAAACCCCAACCAGCCCGCAAAGCGCAGAGCCGAAATTCCTCCTCTCCAACCCATCCCCGACAGGGGGCCCCAAGGGTTGTCCAGGCACCTCTTCCGACGCTTGACTGTCTCATTACCATCCCTTTGATCCGTCAACAAAATGGCTGCCCCGTGGCGCAGTCGATTTATGGTTAATATTTCGCTCGTTGTGGCCGGCCGGCCACGGCGGCGCTTGGCAGGGGCGGGGCGGCTGGCCCATAGTGGGCAAAGTTCGGTGAATCGCGGTTCAGCAGAGCCCGCTGGCCGGGCCCGACGATCGCGAAAAGTCCCACGTTCCTGAGGAGTTACACATGTCCGATGCCATCAAGGTCGGCTTCGTCCCGCTGTCTGCCGCCCCCCGTGGCATTCTGGTCGTGTTCTGCGACGAGACGCTGAAGGTCGGCCCGGCCACGGCCAAGGCGCTCGGCGGTGCTGGCGAAGTCGTGAAGCGGGCCGCGGCCGCCGCCGCCTTCAAGGGCAAGAGCGGCGCGGCGCTCGACATTCTGGTGCCGGAAGGGGTCAAGGCGAGCCGTCTCCTGGTGATCGGAACCGGCAAGGGGGCGGAGCTGAAGGCCAACGATTTCCTCAAGTTCGGCGGCGTCGCTGCCAGCAAGCTTCCGGCCGGGACCGCAGCCATGACGATCATCGCGGAACTGCCGGGCGGCGCCATGGACAGCGACCAGGTCGTGGCGGTCGCTTCGGGCCTGCGGCTGCGCGCTTACAAGTTCGACCGCTACAAGACCAGGAAGAAGGACGGCGAGGAGGGCGGCTCCCGCGCCGATATCGCGCTCGCGGTGAGCGACGTCGCCGCCGCCAAGAAGGCGTTTTCCCCCGCCGGCCACGTCGTCGACGGCGTGATCATCGCGCGCGACCTCGTCAATGAGCCGCCGAACGTGCTCTATCCCGAGGAATTCGCGCGCCGCGCCGGCCAGCTCAAGAAGCTCGGCGTCAAGGTCGAGGTGCTCGACGTCAAGGCGATGCAGAAGCTCGGCATGGGTGCGCTGCTCGGCGTCGGCCAGGGCTCGGCGCGCCCGAGCCGCACCGTGATCATGCGCTGGGACGGCGGCAGGAAGGGCGAGGCGCCGGTGGCCTTCGTCGGCAAGGGCGTCTGCTTCGACACCGGCGGCATCTCGATCAAGCCCGCCGGCAGCATGGAGGACATGAAGGGCGACATGGGCGGCGCGGCCTGCGTCGTCGGCCTGATGCATGCGCTCGCCGCGCGCAAGGCGAAGGTCAACGTGGTCGGCGCCATCGGCCTCGTCGAGAACATGCCGGACGGCAACGCCCAGCGTCCCGGCGACATCGTCACCTCGATGTCCGGCCAGACCATCGAGATCATCAACACCGACGCCGAAGGCCGGCTCGTCCTCGCCGACGTGCTCTGGTACGTGGCGAAGAAGACCAAGCCGAAATTCATGGTGGATCTGGCGACGCTGACCGGCGCCATCATGGTCGCGCTGGGCACCGACCATGCCGGCATGTTCTCCAACAATGACGAACTCGCCGACCGCCTGCTCGCTGCCGGCCTCGAGAGCGGCGAGAAGGTGTGGCGCATGCCGCTCGGCCCCGAATACGACAAGCTGATCGACTCGCAATTCGCCGACATGAAGAACACCGGCGGCCGCCATGGCGGCTCGATCACCGCCGCCCAGTTCCTGCAGCGTTTCGTCGACGGCACGCCGTGGGCGCATCTCGACATCGCCGGCACGGCGATGGGCGCGCCGAAGACCGACATCAACCAGAGCTGGGGTTCGGGTTACGGCGTCCGCCTGCTCGACCGCCTCGTTGCCGATCATTACGAGCGCAAATGATCTGACATGACGGAAGTGCTGTTCTACCATCTGCAGAACATGACGGTGGAGAACGTGTTGCCGCCGCTCCTCGAGAAATCGCTGGAGCGGGGCTGGCGCGTCGTGGTGCAGTCGACCTCGCCCGAACGGGCCGACGCGCTCGATGCACATTTGTGGACCTATCGCGACGATTCCTTCCTGCCTCACGCGACGTGGCGCGTCGGCGACGCCGCCGATCAGCCCATCGTGCTGGCGATCGAGGAGGACAATCCGAACGGCGCCAATGTGCGTTTCCTCGTCGACAATGCCGCGCTGCCGCAGGACGCGGCGAGCTACGAGCGCATGGTTCTGCTGTTCAACGGCGACGATGAGGACGCGCTGGCGCTCGCCCGCGCCGCCTGGAGCGATTGCAAGGCGCGCGGATTTGATGTCACCTATTGGCAGGCCGACGAGCGGGGCCGGTGGCAGCGGCGGAATTAGCGGCCGCTCGCAATTAATGATAATTTGTGGTTTTCGGACAAGGCTGGCTCAAGGCGGCTCCAAGCAGGGTCCAAGGTCGGGCTTCGTCACCTTCGTGCCGCAAAGTGATGTTGGGACAGTGGTTTAGGGCTGCTCTTTCACCTGGGGAACTGGTTTATCGTGCGACATCAAAAGCTTCCCGGCTCGCTCATTGTTGCGTTGGTCGCCGTGGCACCGCTCGTCGCGGGCTGCTCGGGCGGGACCGATCTGCTCGCGTCTGCCAAGGACGCGCAATGGTTCAACACGCCGAGCCGCCTGTTCATCAAGAACATCTCGATTGAATCGCCGCCGCTGACCCCCGACAAGCCGGTTGCCGCCGAGGATCTCGTCTCCGCCGACGGCGCCTGTCCCGGCATGACGCCGCCCCCTGGCCCGGCTGATGCCAACGCTTCGACGTCACCGGCGCCGATGGGCGGCACGGTGGCGCTCGGCCATACCGAATGCGACGTGGTGCGCGGCATCGGCGCGCCCTCCAATGTGAGCATCTCCGGCGATGCCGCCGGCCGGCGTGTGGCCGTGGTCACCTGGAACACCGGCCCGCGCGCCGGGATCTACACCTTCACCTCCGGCCGCCTGTCCTCGATCGAAGGCGCACCTGACGCGCCGGCGATGCCGAAGACCGCGAAGCCGAAGGCGAAGAAGAAGTCGGCCTGACCCGCGCGGGCAGGGCGCAATCCGCGCTGCCGTGCATCTCTCCACCGGGACGCAACGATTTGCATGGGAGACAGGCGCTCATCGTCATGGCGATGCCTGAGGGGGTGAGCTAGGTTCCGCGCGCTTGGCGCCACGGGGACCAAATGAACGATCGCGGCTTCTTCGGCAGGGTCCGCGCAACTCTGCGGGCGGAATGGATTCAACTCAGGACGCTTGATGTCACGGCCCGAGGCTGGCAGCTGCCGCTCGCCACGGCGCTCTGCTCCGGTCTTCCGCTGCTGCTCGGGGCCTATTTCGATCATCTGGATTACGGGCTGACGGCGGCGCTGGGCGGATTGGTCTTTCTCTACACGTCGAATACACCGCTGCACCATCGCATGGTGGTGCTGATGGCCAGCGGCTTCGGCATGACGGCCTGTTACGCCGTCGGGGTGATGAGCCATTTCATTCCGCAAGTGATGGTGCTCGTGCTGACCTGCATGGTGATGCTGGTCGGCATGGTGACGCGTTTCTACCGCCTCGGCCCGCCCGGGACTTTGTTCTTCATCATGGCCGCCATGATCGGGGCCTATTCGCCGATCGACCTTCCCAATGTTCCGCTCTTCATCGGCCTGTTCACGATGGGGGCTCTGCTCGCTTGCCTGATCGCGTTCGTCTACAGCGCCTATATCCTGCGCAAGCAGGAAGCGCAGCCGATGGCTCCTTTGCCGCCGGTCGATTTCGATTTCGTTGTGGTCGATTCCATCGTGATCGGCCTTTTCGTCGGCGGATCGCTCGCTCTGTCCCAGGCTCTGACGCTCGACCGCCCCTATTGGGTGCCGATCAGTTGCCTTGCGGTGCTCCAGGGCGCCTCGCTGCGCTCTGTCTGGAATCGCAAGGTGCACCGCATTCTCGGCACCTGCGCCGGTCTCCTGTTGTTCTGTGTGATCGTTGCTCTTCCGCTCGACAAATGGAGCATCGTCGCCGTGATGATGATCCTGTCCTTCATCATCGAGACGCTGGTGATCCAGCATTACGGCGCTGCGGTCACCTTCATTACCCCCTTGACCATCCTCATGGCCGAGGCCGCTCATCTCGGCGACGGCGCAACCGGCGGCTTGATGCGTGCGCGCCTGCTCGACACCGCGATCGGCAGCGCAATCGGGCTTGCCGGCGGCCTGTGTCTGCACGCGCCGCGTTTTCGCGCGGTCATCGGTCCGGCCATTCGCCGCTTGATACCCTCGCGCCACCAAAGACAGGCGCTTTGAGCAAACTGCCTCTATCCATGGCCGAATGACGGCAGCTAGACTGCTGGACAGGAACGGCTGGGGCAGGGACATGAGACGACGCGATTTCGTTGCGGGGCTGGCGGTTTCCGTCGCCACGCCATCCGTGCTGCGCGCGCAGACCGCAAGGCCGATGCGCCATGTCGGCGTGCTGGTCGGCCTTGCCGCGAATGCCGACGTGCCGGTGGCGCGGGCCTTCCTGAAGCCGTTCCGCCAGGCCATGGGCCAGGCGGGCTGGGTCGAGAATGAAACGGTGCGCATCGACTATCGCTTTGGTGGTGCGCTTTCCGATCTCGCCAACACGCGCGCCTCCGCCGCCGAGCTCGTCGCGCTGGCGCCGGAGGTGATCTATGCGCAGGGCCTGCCGGCGACGCTGGCGCTCCGGCAAGTGACGACGACGATTCCCATCGTGTTCACCCAGGTGATCGACCCCGTCGGATTCAAGCTCGCCGACAGTCTCGGCCATCCCGGCGGCAACGTCACCGGTTTCGTGACCTGGGATTTCGAGATCGCCGGCAAGTGGATGCAGCTGCTCCGCGACCTCGATCCGCAGCTTGCGAAGGTCGGCATCCTCTTCAATCCCGACACGGCGCCCTATGCGCGCGGTCTCGTCGCCGCGGCGCGGGACGCGTCGGCCGGCATCGACGTGGTCGAGCTCCGCACGCATGACGACGGCGAGACGGAAGCGTTGATCGGGGCATTCGCCGCCGAGCGCAACGCCGCTCTCCTCGTGATCCCCGAACCGTTCACCAACGGACATCGCGATCACATCGTGGCGCAATGCACCCGCTTCCGGGTGCCGGCGCTGAACTCGGTGCTCGGCGCTGTCGATGGTGGCGCGCTGATGTCCTATACGTTCGTCTGGGACGAACTCGTCAGCGCGCCGGTGGCCTATATCGACCGCATCCTCAGGGGTGGCTCGCCGCGCGACCTGCCGATCCAGGCGCCGCGGCGCTATGAGCTCGTGATCAACGTGAAGGCGGCGAGGGCGATCGCGTTCGAGGTGCCGCCGCTACTGCTGGTCCGCGCGGATCGGGTGATCGAGTAGCGCGCCCGGTCTCGGGCCGCCGTTTCGCCACGCGCACACCTCGTCTTGGCCTGCATGCAGGGGTTGAGGGATGTGTACGCGACGCTGAAAGCCGAAACATCTTGTTGCGGATTAGCAAAAACCGAATGCATTCATCGTCCCTTCACTGCAACCCGATTGGTCCGCATTTTTACCGCTGGCATCAAGGTTCCTGTCCGACAGCGTGGTCCGGCTCTGGGAATGGGAATGGCAATGCGGGGTGTCCGGTCGTGGTCGAGCCGAAGGCGCTCTACTCGGCCGAGGGCGAGCTGGAATTGTTCGTTCCGGATGGTCATCAGCCCGGCGCCTCGGTGCTGCGTCTGTCGGGCAGGTGTGTCGCCCCTGCGGGTACCGGTCGTGACGCTGGACGGTTATTTCGACGAGCAGACGCACATCGCGGCGATCAAGACGTTGAAGGCGCGGAGCTCCATGTTCTCAAGGGAGCGGAGCGGATCTGCGCCGCGACCATCCGCTGATCGTCGTCGAGTGCGAGGAAAGACACCAGGGCCCGGGCGGCGTCGACGAGGTGTTCGCCTATCTGGGCGGGCTCGGTTATCGCGGCAGCTTCATCAGCGGCGAACGTTTTGCCGATCGAGCGCTTCGACGTCACCGTGCATCAGCGCCGGTGCTGCTCGCGCGCGGATCGCGTGATCGGATAGCGCGACCAGAGCTCCACCTCTTCGAACCTTGTCTCACGTTGTCCGCGATGCCCTTGTCGGGCCGTCGCATGCGACGCGTCAGACATGTTGTTGCTGGTCGGCAACATGGAAGGCTGTTTTGTGTCCTATGTTGGAGTTCGATTTTTGTCGGTGTCCGACTCACCTATACACAGGTTCCATACTGCGGCGCTGAGCCGACTGTTGAATTTGAAATTGGAATGATGCAGCGGCGGCAGCGGTCGGCATTTTGGCGTTACACGAGTGCGGTTTTGAACTCGACAGCACTGGCGCCACTTGTGCGCGGAGCTGTGGTGGCGCTGCCGGTCGCGGTCGCAGCTCTCTGCATTGACACCGCGACGGCGCTCGCTGACGGTGGTGCTGGTGACTCTCCTGGTGGCGTGGATCAGGCTGTTGCGGCAGGCGGCGCCGGCGGCAGTGGTGGCGGTGGCGGCGCTGGCGTGACCGGTGGCCGTGGCGGTGATGCCTACGGCGCCGTCGGCGGCGTGGGGGGCTCCAGCCCAGGAGCGGCAGGCGGCGCCGGTGGCTCCAGTATCGTAGAAGGTGGCGGTGGAGGCGGCGGCGCGCACGGTTTCACCGATCTGAGCGCACCTGGAACCCTTCCTCATGGAGCGACAACCGGCGGCGCTGGCGGCGTCGGCGGCTTCGGCGGCGGGGGTAGCGGTGGTGGCGGCGGGGCCGGCGGGTGGGGTGCAGTCCTGACGGGTAGCGGTCAGCTCGGTACACTCGCCGTTACGGTAAGTGGCGGTAACGGCGGCAATGGCGGCGGAGCCGAAGGCAACGGTGGCAGCGAGAGCGGCAGCGGCGGTACTGGTGGGATCGGGGTGGCGCTGACCGGTTCTGCGACGGCCTTGACGATTGGCGAGGAGGTAACCGGGGGCGCCGGCGGCGCCGGCGGTCTCGCTGTCGACTTCGGCGCTCCCGGCGGCGGTCTTGCCGGCAATGGCGGCGGCGGCGGGACCGGCATCACCACCTCCGGCGGGACACTGACGATCAATGCATTGGTCAGAGGCGGCGCCGGCGGCCGCGTTTCCGGAGGCGGTCGTGCTGGCAATGGTGGCGGCGGCGGGACCGGCATCACCACCTCCGGCGGGACGCTGACGATCAATGCATCGGTGACAGGCGGCTATGGTGGCGCCGGGGGCATGGCATCCGGGAGCGACTTTGCCGGCCTTGGTGGTGCCGGCGGGGCCGGCATCACCACTTCCGGCGGGACACTGACGGTCAATGCATCGGTGACAGGCGGCAATGGTGGCGCCGGGGGCACGGCATCCGGGGGCGAATTTGGCGGCAGTGGTGGTGCCGGCGGGGCCGGCATCACCAACTCCGGCGGGACACTGACGATCAATGCATCGGTGACAGGCGGCAACGGTGGCAACGGTGGCGACGGTCACTTTGGCGGCAATGGCGGCGACGGCGGAACCGGCATATCCGGCTCAGGTTTTGCGGTCACGATTGGGACAGCGGGGTCGGTGGCCGGCGGTAGCGCTGGCAGCGCCGGCAGCGGCAGCGTCAGCTTTGGTGGTGCCGGCGCCGGCGGGGCTGGCATCTCCGGCTCCGACCTGACGGTGATCAATGCCGGGTCGATCTCGGGCGGCAGCGGGGCGAACGCCATCACCTTCACGGGCGGCATCAATAGTCTGGAGCTTCGGGCCGGCTCCACGATATCAGGCAACGTCGTCGGCACCGGCAGCGACATTTTCCGGCTCGGCGGCAGCACCAATGCCAGCTTCGATGTCTCGTTGATCGGGGCATCGGCGCAGTATCAGGGATTTGCAAGTTTCGAGAAAACGGGCGCGTCGACCTGGACGCTGACCGGCGCCAATACGGCGGTAATGCCCTGGACGATCAACGCGGGCGCGCTGGCCGTGAACGGCAGTCTCGCCCATTCGAGCTTCACGGTGAACAGCGGCGGCACGCTGAACGGCATCGGCACGGTCGGTGCCGTCACTGTCGCCCACGGCGGCACGTTTGCGCCGGGCGCTGCGGGCACACCGGGCACGTCGATGACGGTGGCTGGCAATCTCGCCTTTCAGTCCGGAGCGATCTATCTGGTGCAGGTCGATCCCGCGACGGCGAGCCTTGCCAATGTCACGGGCACGGCGACGCTCGGCGGCAATGTGCTCGCCGCATTCGCCCCGGGGAGCTATCTGAAGAAGCAATACACGATCCTGCATTCGTCAGGACTCGGCGGCACCAGGTTCTCGGCGCTCGGGACCACCAATTTGCCGGCGGGCTTCACCGCGATCCTGAGTTACACCAGCACTGACGTGCGGCTGCATCTCACGGCGGTGCTCGGCACCCCGGCAACGATCGGCACCACCCGTCTCGGCGATAATCATCAGGGCATCGCCAACACGCTCAACAATTTCTTCAACAATGGCGGCACGCTGCCGCCGAACTTTCTGACCGTGTTCGAACTCACCGGCGGTAATGTGTCGGCTGCGCTGTCGCAACTCTCCGGCGAGGTCGGAACCGGTTCGCAGCAGGTCGGCTTCAACGCGCTGACGCAGTTTATGGGGGTGCTGAGCGATCCGATCGGCCATGGCGGCGGCTTCGGGGGCGCAGGACCCGCGACCGGCTATGCCGAAGAAGGCGAGCAGGCGAGTGCTTACGCGTCGCGGCGCACCAGCGATGCCTTCGCGATGTTCACCAAGGCGGCGCCGGCGTCTTACGTGCCGCGCTGGAATGTCTGGGCCTCCGGCTTCGGCGGCGGCCAGTCGATCAGCGGCAATGCTGGCCTCGGCACCAGCGACACGACGAGCCGCATCGCGGGTGCGGCAGTCGGCGCCGACTATCGCTTCTCGCCGAACACGATCGCGGGCTTTGCGCTCGCGGGTGGCGGCAGCAGCTTCGGCGTCAGCAATCTCAGCAGCGGCCGCTCGGACCTGTTCCAGGCTGGAGCCTATGCCCGTCACACCATCGGCGCGGCCTATGTGACGGGCGCGCTGGCCTATGGCTGGCAGGACGTCACCACCACGCGCAACGTCACGATCGCGGGTCTCGACGTGCTGCGGGCGCGCTTCAATGCCAATGCGCTGTCGGGCCGTCTCGAAGGCGGCTACCGCTTCGTCGCCCCCGTCGCGGGCGGCCTCGGCGTCACGCCCTATGCGGCTGGCCAGTTCACGACGCTGTGGCTGCCGTCCTATGCCGAACAGGCCGTGACCGGCAACAACACGTTTGCGCTGGCCTATGGCGCGCAGACTGTCACCGACACGCGCAGCGAGCTCGGCATCCGTACCGACAAATCCTGGGCGCTGCCGGGCGCGGTGCTGACGCTGCGCGGCCGCGAGGCGTGGATGCACGATTACAACCCGAACCGCAGCATCGGCGCGACCTTCACGGCGCTGCCCGGCGCGTCCTTCGTCGTCAACGGCGCGACCCAGCCGCGCGACGCCTGGTTGTCGACGCTGGCGGCCGACGTGACGTTCGTCAGCGGCTGGTCGCTGGCGGCAACGCTCGACAGCGAATGGGCGCAGCATGCCACCACGTATACGGGCAAGGGCACCGTTCGTTACCAGTGGTGAGTGACGGGGAGGGCGCTGCCCGTCCTCCGTCGCATGTTCGAGATGCCGCCGCCGCTGCTGGTTCGCGCCGAGCGGGCGATCGCGTAGAGCGCCCGGCGTCTCGGGCCGGCGTGATCATTCGGCCGCCATGCGAGCCGGTGCAGCAGACAGGCCGTAAACGTCGAGCGTAGATGCGATCATCCTGTCGAGCGCGAAACGCTCGCGCACGAAGGCGGGGCCCGCGGCCGAAGCCTGCTTCAGCAGATCCGATCGACGGTGCAGATCCATGATCTTGGCCGCAATGGCCTCGGCGCTGTGATCGTCGACGATCCAGCCGGTGACGCCGTCGCAGACGGCTTCCGGCGTGCCGCCGACGCGCGTCGCGACGACGGGCGTGCCGATCGACTGCGCCTCGATCAGCACATTCGGCAGGCCTTCGCCGCGCGATGTCAGCAGCAGCAGATCGAACATCGACATCGCCGCCAGCGGATTGTCCGTGACGTCGGCGAGGACGATCAGGTCCGTAAGCCCCAACGCGCGGATATGGTCCTCCATCGCCGCGCGGTGAGAGCCATGGCCATGGATGAGGAATCGCGCGTGCGGGAGAGCGGCTGCAATCCGGGATGCGACTTCGAGCCAGAGCATGGGGCGCTTCTGCCTGACGAGGCGAAACACCCCGCCGATCAGGAAGGCCTCCGGCGGGATGCCGAACGCGGACCGCATGTCGGTCACGGCCGCGCGCGGAAGCCGCTCATGGGCGTCGAAGGCAAGCCCGTTGGCGACGACGCCGATCCGGCCGGGGGCGATGCCGAGCCAGCGCGCATAATCGTCGGCTCCGGCGCGGGAATTGTTGATGAGCACGATTTGCGGAGCCGTGGCGAGCGCCTGATAGCCCGGCCGCATGAACGGCTGGTTGAAGCTGTAGCGCGACGGATTGAGGTTGCGTCCGGACAGCACGATTTTCGGCACGCCCGCCAGCAGCGCCGCAAGGCCGGCGCAGACATTGTCCCGGTCGAGCCAGGCATGGACGATCGCAGGCCGCCGCCGCTGAAACTCCAGCATCAGATTGGTGACGTGAACGACGACCGCTTCCGGCAGGAAATGCGCGACGTCCGCGAGAGCCTGATGGACGCGCGGATCGTCGCCGCGCGTCACGGCCTGTTCGATCGCGCAGGCCGGCACACCGGCGGCCGCAAGTCGCGGCAGATGAAAGCCGTCACGCCGCTTGTTGTCGTCGAGGCTTGCCGCAAGCAGCGCCACATCGAGGCCGCGGCGCCGCAGCCCGATCGCGGTGTTGGCCGCCTGCCTTTCGGCGCCGCCGGGCGAGAGGCTGCTGATGACGAGCACGATCGGCCCGTCGCGGCCGACGTCTTCAGGCGGCCGCGCGGCGACGATGCGCGCGAAGGCCTCCTCCACGGAGCGTGGTGCGGAATTGCGATCGATTGACTCCGGCTCTGGACGAAACGGGAGCACGCGCGAGAGGCGGGAAAGAAGTGCCATCCTGAACTGAAACTGCCACTCTGATGGCTGAAACGAAATGCGGTGAAGCGTTTCGGCAAGCGCAGCTGCGCTGTCAACGAGGCATGCCGCCGCAGCGATCACTTGCGTTGCCGCTTTCTCCCGCTGCGCGTGGAGTCCCGTGCTGGCTCGCGCACTCTCCTGCGTCGGACACGCTGGCGGGCTTTGCGCTCGCGGGCGGCGGCACCAGTTTTGGCGTCAGCAATATCGGCAGCGGCCGCTCCGACCTGTTCCAGGCCGGCGCCTATGCGCGCCACACCGTCGGCGCGGCTTACGTCACCTTCGCGCTCGCCTATGGCGGCAAGACCGTCACCGATCCGCGCTCCGAGCTCGGCGTCCGTACCGACAAATCCTTCGCGCTGCTGGGCGCGGTGCTGACGCTGCGTGGCCGCCAGGCCTGGATGCACGATTACAATCCGGACCAGAGCGTCGGTGCGACCTTCACGTCGCTGCCCGGCGCGTCCTTCGTCGTCAACGGCGCCGCGCAGCCGCGCGATGCCTGGCTGTCGACGGCGGCCGCCGAGGTGAAGTTCGTCAGCGGCTGGGCGCTGGCGGCGAGCCTCGAGAGCCAATGGGCTCCGCACGCGACCAGCTATTCCGGCAAGGGCAGCGTCCGTTATCAGTGGTGAAGGCGACTGAAGCCAGCCCTCGGCATTGAGCAGCGGATCCATGGCCCCGGTGAGCGCGATGCAGGGCGAGATGATCGCACCGTCACAATCCTACCTTCCACAGGAGAAGATCTGAACCTCCCGCGGCGCAGCAAGCGCCGTGGGCTTCGTCGCCAAAGGATGGCGCGCTAGCACTGGCCATATCCCAATGTTAGGTTGCATCTTTTGGAGATTTTTTGTGCTGGACCAGATTGCCCGCTTTGCGGTTCGCACGCTGCGGTCCAGGTACCGCGATCAAAGGGCCGAGCTGCGCGCGCTGCACAGCCACATTCGTTCCGGTGACGTCGTCTGCGACGTCGGAGCCAACAAGGGAAGCTATCTCTACTGGCTGGCGCGGTGGTGCGGGGAGGGGCGTCTCGTCGCCTTCGAGCCGCAGCCATCGCTCGCGCATCTGCTTTCCGACCTCTGCACGACATTGCGGTTTCGGAACGTCGTGATCGAGCCCAAGGCGGTTTTCTCGACCGACGGCGATCTGGAATTGTTCGTTCCGGATGGACATCAGCCGGGCGCGTCCCTGATCTGTCCTTCGGGCACCTTCACCAGGGTGCATGTGCCGACGGTCGCGCTGGACAGCTATTTCGACGAACGGACGCCCATCTCGGCGATCAAGATCGACGTCGAAGGCGCCGAGCTCGACGTTCTGAAAGGAGCGGAGCGGATTCTGCGTCAATACAGGCCGCTCATCATCGTCGAGTGCGAGGATCGTCACCACGCCCGGGGCAGCGTCCACGACGTCTTCTCCTATCTGGCAGCGCTCGGTTATCGGGGAAGCTTCATCAACGGCAACGAGGTTCTGCCGATCGAGCGCTTCGACGTCGCCAAGCATCAGCGGCAGGAGGGTGAATGGTTCTGGAAGAAGCCCGGCTATTGTCACAACTTCATTTTTGAACCCGGGAAAGCCTAGCGCCCCTTTTCAGAACGATGCGGCACTTTCGCGCGAGCCGCTTTCCCGATGGCGCGGCGGCCGGAGATGGGCTTCTATGGCGTGATAAAAAAATGGAGGAAATCATGCGGTTCATTGCTCTCGCGACGGCTCTGCTGTTGCCATTGAGCGGGGCGGTCGCCCAGGATTACCCGACGCGTCCCATCACCATGCTGGTGCCGTACGCCGCGGGCGGGCCGACCGACACCATCGCGCGCCTGACGGCGGCGGGCATGGGCAAATCCCTTGGCCAGCAGATCATCGTCGAGAACGCGACCGGCGCCGGCGGCACGATCGGCACGACCCGCGCCGCGCGCGCCCAGCCGGACGGCTACACGCTGCTGATCCATCACGTCGGCATCTCCACCGCGGCCACGCTGTACCGCAATCTCAGCTATGACACCAAGACGGCCTTTGCCCCGATCGGGCTCGTGACGAATGCGCCGATGACCATCATCGCGCGTTCGGATTTTCCGGCTGACACGCTCAAGGAACTGGTCGCCTATGCCCAGCAGCAGGGCGACAAGCTGACCTACGCCAATGCCGGCCTGGGCGCGGCGTCGCATCTCTGCGGGATGCTGTTCATGACGGCGATCCAGAA
The DNA here is from genome assembly GCA_964423245.1 of uncultured Bradyrhizobium sp. Taxonomy (GTDB): domain Bacteria; phylum Pseudomonadota; class Alphaproteobacteria; order Rhizobiales; family Xanthobacteraceae; genus Bradyrhizobium. The sequence continues at coordinate 23,420 of CAYREH010000025.1, forward strand.
GCAGCTCACCACGATTCCCTACAAGGGCAACGGTCCGATCATGAACGATCTGCTCGGCAGGCAGATCGATCTCACCTGCGATCAGGCGACGAACACCACGGGTCCGATCTCGGCCAAGCAGGTCAAGGCCTATGCCGTCACCACGAAGGAGCGGCTCAAGAGCCTGCCGGATCTGCCGACCGCCGACGAAGCCGGGCTCAAGGGTTTCGAACTCGGCGTCTGGCACGGCATCTATGCCCCCCAGGGCACGCCGCCCGCGATCGTCCAGAAGCTGACGGTGGCGCTCCAGGCCGCTCTCAGGGATCCGACCTTGATCGCCCGGTTCAACGACATCAACACCGAGCCCGCCCCCCAGGACAAGGCGACGCCGGAGGCGCTGGGCGCGATGCTGGCGAGTGAGGTCGATCGCTGGGCGCCGATCATCAAGGCCGCGGGACAGTATGCGGACTGAGGCTGCCGACCGCCGTCCAGCGGTCTCGAGCCGGGGTATGTCCCACTTTGCATGGGGTTGTTTTCGAGGCTCTCGAATCTACCCCGCCGCCGCGTCGAATTCCGTGCTCGCCTCGAGCCATTTCTCCTCGGCGCGGGCGAGGGCCTCGGCCGCGTTGGCGCGCGCCTTCGACAGTTGTGCGGCCTGTTTGGGGTCGCGCGTGAAGATGTCGGGCAGCGACAGCGCGGCGTCGATCTTGGCGATGATCTCGCCGACGCGGGCGATCTCGGCCTCGGCTTCGGCGATGCGCTTCTTCAGCGCGCCGCGATTGTCCGATCTCGGCCGCGGCGGCTTCTCGGGCGCTGCGCTGCGCTCGCGCTGGACGGGCTCGCCGTTGCGCGATGACAGCACCAGGCGGCGGTATTCGTCGAGGTCGCCGTCGTAATTGGTGACGGTGCGGTCGGCGACGATCCACAGCCGGTCGGCGCAGGCCTCGATCAGATAGCGGTCGTGCGAGACCATGATGACGGCGCCGGAAAACTCGTTGATGGCCTCGGCCAGCGCGGCGCGGCTGTCGATGTCCAGATGGTTGGTCGGCTCGTCCAGGATGATCATGTTGGGGCCGAAGAAGGTGGCGAGCCCGAGCAGCAGCCGCGCCTTTTCGCCGCCCGACAGCTTGCCCACCTTGGTGTCGGCCGCCTTGCCGGAAAAGCCGATGGCGCCGGCGCGGGCGCGCACCTTGGCCTCGGGCGCATCGCCCATCAGCTTGCGGACGTGGTCGTAGGTCGAGGCGTCCTCGTTTAGTTCGTCGAGCTGGTGCTGTGCGAAATAGGCGATCGACAGCTTGTCGGCGCGCGTCACCCTGCCCGAGAACGGCGCGAGCCGTCCGGCGAGCAGCTTGACCAGCGTCGACTTGCCATTGCCGTTGGCGCCGAGCAGCGCGATGCGGTCGTCATTGTCAATGCGCAGCGTGACGCGGTTCAGCACGGGCTTTTCAGGATCGTAGCCGACCGAGACGTTGTCGGCCGCGATGATCGGCGGCGACAGGAGCTTCTCGGGCGCGGGGAAGCTGATCTCGCGCACGTCGTCGGTCACCAGCGCCGTGATCGGCTTCAGCCGCTCCAGCATCTTGACGCGGGATTGCGCCTGCCGCGCCTTGGAGGCCTTGGCCTTGAAGCGGTCGACGAAGGCCTGCAGGCGGGCGCGTTCGGCCTCCTGGCGCTTGACCGCCTTGGCGTCGAGCAGTTCGCGCGCGGCGCGCTGCTCCTCGAAGGAGGAATAGGTTCCCTTGTAGAGCGTGAGCTTGCCGCGCTCCAGATGCAGGATCTGGTCGACCGAACTCTCCAGCAGGTCGCGGTCATGGCTGATCACGATCACCGTGCGCGGATAATGCGCGAGGTGATCCTCCAGCCACAGCGTGCCTTCGAGGTCGAGATAGTTGGTGGGCTCGTCGAGCAGCAACAGGTCGGGCGCCGCGAACAGCGTGGCGGCGAGCGCGACGCGCATGCGCCAGCCGCCGGAGAATTCGGCGCAGGGACGCTGCTGGTCGGCGGCGGAGAAGCCGAGGCCGGACAGGATCGCCGCGGCGCGGCTCGGCGCCGAATGCGCGTCGATGTCGACGAGGCGGGTCTGGATTTCGGCGATGCGGTCCGGGTCGGTGACGTGCTCGGCCTCAGAGAGCAGGGCGTCGCGTTCGAGGTCGGCCTTGAGCACGACCGAGATCAGGCTCTCTGGGCCGTTCGGTGCCTCCTGGGCAAGACTGCCGATGCGCCAGCGCGGCGGCAGCGTCACCGTGCCATGCTCGGCGGCGAGTTCGCCGCGGATGACCTTGAACAGCGTCGATTTGCCGGTGCCGTTGCGCCCGACCATGCCGACGCGCGCCCCCGGCGTGATCTGGACTGAACTCTGGTCGATCAGAAGGCGTCCGGCGAGCCGGACGGAGAGGTCGGAGATGGACAGCATGCGGGCGTTGTCACCGCAGCAGGGCGCAAACGCAACCCCGTTTCTGGCGGCATGATCCGGAAAAGAGGCTGGCCTCGAGCTTACCGATTGTCTAGCGGGACTCGCGCTCGCGCTGCCTCAGCGCGTTGAGCAGATGCTCGAGATTGGTCGGCAGCCGGGGGTCTGGGCGGAGGTTCTGCTGAAGCCGTTCACCCACCGCATCGCAGATCGAGCGGCTGGTGCGCCGGTCGAGTTGCTCGCTGTCATTGGCGGAAAGGCCAGTCATGACGGGGGTCCATGTTGCAGTGTGAAGACACCTTGACAATGCGCTGGCCCCCTAAATTGTTTCGCCTCACGTGGGAAATGCCTGGTCTTCTCGTAAAGATTGCATGAAGGGCCGCGCTTTTGCGACGCGAGAAAAAAAGCCCCGGCGGGGGGATCGCCGGGGCTTTCAGGTGGTACCTCGGGGGGAAGGTACCTGGGGACGGGGCAGTCTCGCTCAATAGCAGCGGTTGATCAGGCGCCAGCGCGGACCCCACGGGGTCGGGACCAGGCGGCGCACATAGCAGCCGCCATAGCCGTAGGAGACGGGGCCGCCGACATAGAAGCGCGGTCCGCCCCAGCCATAGCCGCGGTGCCAGCCACCTCCGCCGCCATGCCAGCCCCAGCCGCCATGCCAATGGGCCGAAGCGGTGGTCGGAGCCAGCGCGGCGCCCAGTGCGAGAGCGGCGACGGCGGCAAGCGAAAGTTTCCTCAACATGGTGGTCTCCCAGAGCTGCCGGCGCGGGGGATACCGCGTCGTTGAAAGCCTCTCGAAACGCCCGCCGTCCGGATCGAACTGCCGATGGGGCAGGGTTTCGATGCGACCCAACCTTACGCCGGGGAAGCTGAACCGATCCCTGACGCCGCCTTCAGATTGGGTTCATCTCGGTGAAATTGTTGTAATCCATGTGGAATCCGGGAAAGAGGGGGCCGTGCCGACGCGCCTGTGTGGCGCCGACCGCGCTCGCTTGCCGTTCAGCGGCGGCGCCGATATAAGCCCGGCAACTCCGAACCACCCTTTTCCTCAAGGACATGACGATGGCCATCGAACGTACCTTCTCGATCATCAAGCCCGACGCGACCGCCCGCAATCTCACCGGGGCCGTCAACGCGGTCATCGAAAAGGCGGGGCTGCGCATCGTCGCGCAGAAGCGCATCCGCATGACCAAGGAGCAGGCCGAGACCTTCTACGCCGTCCACAAGGCGCGGCCGTTCTTCGGCGAACTCGTCGAGTTCATGACCTCGGGTCCGGTCGTGGTGCAGGTGCTGGAAGGCGAGAACGCGGTCGCCAAGTATCGCGACGTGATGGGTGCGACCGATCCGTCCAAGGCGGCCGACGGCACCATCCGCAAGCTCTACGCCAAGTCGATCGGCGAGAACTCCGCGCACGGTTCGGATGCGGCGGAGACCGCCGCGGTCGAGATCGCGCAGTTCTTCTCGGGCAACGAGATCGTCGGCTGATCCATCGGCCGGCGGGAGCGCGATGGATCCCGTCGCGCTCCCTTCGAATTGGGGCACGATCGTCCGAAACAGCGCCGACGCGCGCTTTTCGGATGATGTATTGAATTCTTCGGGGCGAAAGGACGTAGTGTGAACTGGCTCTGGCAGATCTTCGACCCCGCGACGCTCGGGTCGTTCTTCACCCAGTTCCGCAACGAGATGGCTGCGCCCACCTTCTGGATCGCGGTCGGCAAGATCATCTGGATCAATATCCTGCTCTCCGGCGACAACGCGCTGGTGATCGCGCTCGCCTGCCGCGGCCTGAAACCGAAGCACCGGCTCTGGGGCATGATCTTCGGCGCCGGCGCTGCCGTGCTGCTGCGGATCATCTTCACCGGCATCGTCGCCAGCCTGATGGAACTCCCCTACCTGAAGCTGGTCGGCGGCCTCGCGCTGATCGTGATCGCGGCCAAACTGCTGGTGCCGGAGCAGGAAGACGAGGACGGCGTCGAATCGGCCTCGCATCTGTGGCAGGCGGTGCAGATCGTGGTCGTCGCCGACATCGTGATGTCGCTCGACAACGTCATCGCGGTCGCCGCCGCGGCCAATGGCAGCGTGCCGCTGCTGGTGCTCGGCCTTGCCATCAGCGTGCCGCTGATCGTGGCCGGTGCGGCGCTGATCATGGCGCTGCTGGCCCGGCTTCCGGTACTGGTCTGGGCCGGCGCAGCGCTGCTCGGCTGGATCGCGGGCGAGGTGATCGCGACCGATCCCGGCATCGCGCCGATGCTGCACAAGGTGTTCGAGGGCCCGGTCGGTGCCTCGCTCGACGGCCTGCTCGGCGCGCTGCGGATTCCCCCGCAGTTCGGCCATGGCGGCTCCGGCGGCGAATATCTCTGCGCCATCCTGGGCGTGGTCGTCGTGCTGGTGGTCGGCTCGATCTGGCGCCGGCGCAGCATGAACGCGGCCGCGCTCGAGGCGTCCGAGCACCACGCCAAGGCGTCGGCGGAGTGATCGTTCAGTCGATCGTGCCGAATTCGGTCACGGGCGTCATCCAGTAGACCAGCCGCGTGCCGGCGAACGCCTGGCGCAGCCGGTCGAGCAGGCGGCCGGCATCGCCCGGCGTCAGAACCATCTGCACCATGGCCTGATCGGCGTGACCCTTCACCCGTTCCGCCCCCGTGTGCAATCGGACCTCCGTTCCATGGCCGGCCGCATGCGATGCCGTGAAGCCCGGGACCAGGTCGGTCTGTTCCGACAGATGGTCGAACACCTCCTCGCGGAGCTGGTGCGGCACGATCAATGTCAGGCACACGCGCTGTTCGTTCATTTCGTCACCGTGGGCGTCCCGTAGCGGCGATAGAGGATCGGCAGGAGGATCAGGGTGAGCAGGGTGGAGGACAGGAGCCCTCCGATCACGACCACCGCGAGCGGCCGCTGCACTTCGGACCCCGGCCCCGAGGCGAACAGCAGCGGGATCAGCCCAAGCGCCGTGATACTGGCGGTCATCAGCACCGGCCGCAGCCGGCGCATGGCGCCATCGACCACGATCCGGTGCTCGCTGAGGCCGTGGGCGCGGAGCTGATTGAAATAGGAGACCAGAACGACCCCGTTCAGCACCGCAATGCCCAGGAGCGCAATGAAGCCGACGGAGGCCGGCACCGACAGGTAATTGCCCGTCAGCACCAATGCGAAGACGCCTCCGATCAGTGCGAAGGGGATGTTGACGAGCACCAGCAAGGCCTGACGGATGGCGCCGAAGGTGGTGAACAGCAGAAGGAAGATGAGCCCGATCGCGACCGGCACGACGATCGACAGACGCGCCGCCGCGCGTTGCTGATTCTCGAACTGGCCGCCCCAGGTCAGGCGGTAGCCCTCCGGAAGCGGCAGGTCGGTCGTGACCTTCTGGCGCGCTGCCTCGACGAAGCCCACCATGTCGCGTCCGCGCACATTGGCACGCACCACGCTCATCCGCGCGCCGTCTTCGCGATCGATCTTCACCGGTCCGTCCACCCGCTGGATGCGCGCGACCTGGGAGAGCGCGACGTGCCTTCCCGAGGCCAGCGTCAGCGGCAGGCTGGCGAGCAGTGTCGGGGCCTCCCGCGTGGCCTTGCTGCCGCGGATCAGGATCGGCGTACGGCGTCCCGGCTCCAGCGCGGTCCCGATCGTGCGGCCTTCGATCTGGGTTCGAAGCGAGGCCGCGATGGCGTCCACGGTGAGTCCGAGCCGGCCTGCTTCCATACGGTTGACCGCCACGGTGTAGTATTGGGCGCCCTCGTTGAGCGTCGTGTAGACGTCTTCGGCGCCCTCGATCCCGGACAGGATGGCGGCGAGCCTTGCCGCGGTTTCGTTCAGCCGGGCGATGTCCGGGCCGAAGATCTTGACCGCGACGTCGCCGCGGACGCCGCTGATCATCTCCTGAACCCGCATGTCGATCGGCTGGGTGAAGCTGAGCGAGATGCCGGGAAAGTCGACGAGCACGTCGCGCAGCTTCTGCAGCAGCGCTTCGCGATCCTCGGTCTGCCGCTCTTCAGCCGGTTTCAGGACCAGGAACGTATCGGTCTGGTTCGGCCCCATCGGGTCGAGCCCGAGTTCGTCAGACCCGGTGCGCGCGACGATGCCGGCAATGTCCGGCACGGCCAGCAGCGCGGTCTGCAGGCGCGCATTGATGGCGAGGGATTCATCGAGATTGACCGAGGGCAGCGTCTCGACGCTGACGATGACGTCGCCTTCGTCCATGGTGGGCATGAAGGTCTTGCCGAGCCGCGTATAGGCCACGCCGGCCGCGATCAGGCCGATCAGCGCCGCAGCCATGACTTTCCGCTCGTTCCTGAGGGCCCAGTCGAGCGCCGGCGCGTAGATCCGCTGGGCCATGCGAACCAGCAGCGGATCGCGGTGCGAGGCGGAGGTGAGCACGAAGGAGGTCGCGACCGGAATGACGGTCAGCGCCAGCAGCAGCGAGCCGGCGAGCGCGAAGATGATCGCGAGCGCCACAGGGATGAAGAGCTTGCCCTCCAGTCCCTGCAAGGTCAGCAGGGGGATGAATACAATGATGATGATGAGCACGCCCGAGGCGACCGGCTCCAGCACCTCGCACACCGAACGGTACACGAGATGGATCAGGGGCGTGGGCCGGTCCGGGTCGTGTTTTGCAAGATTGCCGACGATGTTCTCGACCACGACCACAAGCGCGTCGATCAGCATGCCGATCGCGATCGCGAGTCCGCCGAGACTCATCAGATTTGCCGACATTCCCGCGAGGCGCATCGCGATCAGCGCGATCAGGATGGCCAGTGGGAGGCTGAAGGCGATCACCAGCGAGGCGCGCCAATTGCCGAGGAACAGCAGCAGCAGGACGATGACGAGCACGGTGGCCTCGCCGAGAGCACGTACCACGGTGCCGACGGCGCGGTTGACCAGTCTGCTGCGGTCATAGAAGACGTTGAGCGAAACGCTCTTCGGCAAGGATGGCTGCAATTCGGCGAGCCGGGCACGAACGTCGCTGACAAGTTGACCGGCATTGGCGCCGCGCAGGCCCAGCACCAGCCCCTCGACGGTCTCGCCCTTTCCATTCGACGTCACCGCACCGTAGCGGGTCAGGGCTCCGACCTGGACGCTGGCGACGTCGTTGACGAGGATCGGCACGCCGTCACGCGTGTCGACGACGATGGCCTTGATATCATCGATCGAGCGGATACTGCCCTCGATCCGAACCAGCGCGCTGTCCTCGCCCTGGTTCACCCGGCCAGCGCCGTCGTTGCGGCTGTTCGCCTCGATGGTCCGGCGAAAGAGGTCGTAGGAGATTCCGCGGGCGGCCAATGCATCGTTGCGCGGCACGATCTCGAAGGCGCGGACGTATCCGCCCAGCGCATTGACATCCGCGACCCCCGGGACCGTGCGCAATGCCGGGCGGATTACCCAGTCGAGCAGCGATCGACGCTCCGCCAGCGAAAGTTCGGGACTGTCGATGGTGAACATGAACATCTCGCCCAGCGGACTGGTGATCGGCGCAAGACCGCCGTTCACGCCGTCGGGGAAGTCGCGGGAGATGTTCGACAGCCGCTCGGAAACCTGGTTTCGCGCCCAATAGAGATCAGTCCCGTCTTCGAAGTCGACAGTGATGTCGGCAAGGGCATATTTCGTGGTCGACCGAAGCACCTTCTTGTTCGGCAGACCCAGCAATTCCAGTTCGATGGGGACGGTGATGCGCTGCTCCACCTCCTCGGGGGTGAGGCCGGGGGCCTTCATGATGATCTTCACCTGCACCGGCGAGACGTCAGGAAAGGCGTCGACCGGGAGGCCGGGCAGCAGGACGGCGCCGGCACCGATGAGCAGGAGTACGCCGAGAACGACGAACAGCCGCTGTGACAACGCGAAGGCGACGACGCGCCGGAGCATTATTGTCCCAGTCCGGATAGCATGCCGCGGAGCGCCGAGATTCCCCCGGTCGCAATCTGGTCCTTCTCGGTGATCGGACCGGCGACGACGACGTGATCCTGGTCCTCGGCCAGCAGCGTCACGGGAACCAGCCGAAATCCGCCGTCGATCGCAACGAACACCGATGTCTGTTCGCCGCGCCGGATCAATCCTGAATAGGGAATCTCCCAGGCGCTTTCGCCGGCCGAGAGAAAGCCGATGCGGGCGGCTGCGGTCTGGCCCGGGTGCAGTTCGCCGTCATTGGCGACTTCGGCGCGCACCAGGATGGTCTGGGTGGATGGATCGGTGGTCTCCGAGACGAGCACGACCTTGCCTGGGGTGGAATAGCCTTCGATCTCGACCCTCGCGCCGGCGCGGATGAGCCGGATATTGGCGGCAGGAACGGCGATTTCGGCCCAGAGCGGCGTCAGCCGCGCCAGCTTGACGAGCGGCGCGGATTGATCGACGCGCTGTCCCGGCGCCACCGCGATGTCCACCACGGAGGCGGTCTGCGGCGAGTTCACGGTCAGGCTGGATGTGATCGCGGCCTGCTGCGCCAGTCGCGTGATGGCCTCGTCGGTCATGCCGCTGAGATGCAGCATCTGCCGACGTTCGGCGACCACGAGGGAGGCCTGACGCGCCTCCGCCTGACTGGCTTCGAGCACGCGCTGGGGGACGGCCTTGCCCTCGAACAGGTCGAGGTTGCGCTTGAGTTGCTGGGTCGTGAGGACCTCCTGCGCGAGTGCCTGCAGGTAGTCGCGCTGCTGGGAGACGAAACTGGGACTCTCCATTGCGACCAGCGGCTGGCCGGCCGAGGCGTGGTCGCCGCGTCCGACCATGAGATTGGCGACCATTCCGGCGACCGGCGCGCTGACGACCCACAATTGCGGGGTCGGGATCACGATCTGGACCGGGTAGGGCAGTGTCAGGTCGGTTCGGCTCGCGATGGGACGAGCCACGCGCACCCCGAGATTGCGGGCCTGCGCCTCGCTCAGCTTCAACTCATTCGGGGGGCCTGCAGCGGGTGCGGAAGCGACATGCAAACAGCTCAGGACAACGCCCAGGGCGAGCGCGAACAGAATGTCGTCGAGCGCTGTCCGACCGTGGGCCGGGGCGCGAATCCCAGGATCGAAAGCCATGCAGGTGCGGTCCAGACCAATGCGTGCGCACAATATCCGGGCGACACGACAGCGAGTTGATTTGCATCAATGGATATCAGCTCGGCGGCACGATTCGCACGCCGGCTTTGGTGCGCGTGGACGCAACCGCCGTGATGCCGGTCCGCTTCCGCGTCAGCGCCGGACGATCGAGCCGGCGCGGCCGACCAGACGGGCGAGCTGCTTGAAGCGGCTGCCGACGCGGTCGGCGACGAGATCGCCGAGCCGGTGCTCGAAGACCAGCATCAATTTGCGGCCCTGGCTGCGGAAATGCGTCGCCGGCAGCACGCCCGGCCTGGCCGCGGAGATCAGGTGCGCGACCCGGAACGCCGCGCCCAGCAGCCGCGCGCGGTCGAGCTGCGCCGGCGTCAGCAGTTCCAGCGTGGTGGCGGGCGGGTGGTTCTCCTCGCTGAGGCCGGCATAGCGATAGAACACCGACAGCCCGACAAAGGCGCGCTCTGTGTGGGTGATGGCGCCGAAATTGCCGTTGACGACGAGGCTCAGGGTCTGCTCGCCGCGGTGGTCGGGATGGACGCGCCAGCCGATGTCGGAGAGCAGGCACGCGGCGTGGCGCAGCCGGCGCTCCTCCGCTGTCTCGCGCAGCTTGACGACGCGGACGAAACGGTCGGTCCAGGCGATCAGCTCCTGCGCGTGCTTGGCCGAGCGCGACAGCAGCCGGTTCAGTTCCTCGGCCGCGCAGATCAGCCCGTCCTTGTTGCGTTCGGCCTCGGGCAGCTTCTCGTGCAGCAGGCCCTCCCGCACGCCGAAGGTCGAGAACACGATGGTCTTCGGCCTGGCCACCCGGATGATGTGTTCGAGGACCAGCGCCGCGTAGGTCAGGAGCGGCCGGCGCGCGTCGGCCACGACCTCGATGTCGGCGAGCGTGCCGGCGGCGGCGAGGCGGCGCAGGCGGCGCGCGAAATCGAGCGCTTCGGCTGCCGGAATCGAATAGCCGTGCATGACCTGGAGCGGGTAGCCGCTCTGGATGATGTGGATGCGGGCGAGCGCGCGCCAGGTGCCGCCGACCGCATAGAAGGTGCGGCCGCTGCCGGCGGCGAGCTGCGGGACGCCATCGAGTTCCTCGCGCACGATGCGGTCCGCGCGCTTGAGCGATTGGTGGGCGAGGTCCTGCAGCGCGAGCCCGCCGAGCGGCAGCGTGACGCCGCTGCGCACGGTGTTCCTGCGCACGTCGATCAGCTCCAGCGAACCGCCGCCGAGATCGCCGACGATGCCGTCGGGCTGGTGGATGCCCGAGATCACCCCGAGCGCCGACAGCCGCGCCTCGCGTGGCCCCGACAGGATTTCGATCTTCACCGCGCAGATGCGCTCGGCCCTGACGATGAAGTCGGGTCCGTTGGAAGCGTCGCGGCATGCGGCGGTGGCGATCGCGAACACGCGGCCGACCTGCATCACCCGGCACAGCGCGCGGAACCGCTTCAGCGCGGTCAGTGCCTTCTGCACGGCGTCGGGCGCGAGCAGGCCGGTGCTCTGCACCTCGCGGCCAAGGCCGCACAGCGTCTTCTCGTTGAAGATCGGAATGAGGCTCCGCGTCAGTCCTTCATAGACGACGAGACGAACCGAATTGGAACCGATGTCGATGACGGCGACGCTCGAGCCCCGCTTGCGCGGCCGCTTCACGTGAGAAATCCCGGATCAGGGCTGCTGACGTTCGTTCCGGCGCGTGAGACGGCGCGGCGAGGATTCCTTGAGCGACTTTCCACGGCCAGACAGACTCGGATTTGTCATGAAGTAATTGTGGACGTTGAAAGGCTCCTCGCCCTTCGCGGTCTTCATACGCGTTGAGGACCCGTCCGGCAACAATTGCCAGCTCTGCTCATTGTCCTTCAGGTTCGCGACCATGATCTGCTCGAGAACCTGCTGATGCACCGTGGGATTTTGCAACGGACAGAGCACCTCGACGCGCCGGTCGAGGTTGCGCGGCATCATGTCGGCCGAGGAGATATACACAGCCGCCTTGGCGCTCGGCAGGCCCTGGCCCATGCCGAAGCAGTAGACCCGGCCATGTTCCAGGAAGCGTCCGATGATCGACTTGACGCGGATGTTCTCCGACAGGCCGGGAATGCCCGGCCGCAGGCAGCAGATACCGCGCACAACGAGCTCGACCTGGACGCCGGCCTGGGAGGCCTCGTACAGCGCGTCGATGATGTCAGGGTCGACCAGCGCGTTCATCTTCATCCAGACGGCGCCGGGTCGGCCATGCCGGGCATGGGCGGTCTCGCCCTGGATGTGCTCGATGATGCGCTTGCGCAAGGTCAGCGGCGACACCGCCATCCGCTCCAGATCGCTCGGGGCGGCATAGCCGGTGATGAAATTGAACACGCGCGCCGCGTCCCGGCCGATGGTCGGGTCGGAGGTGAAGTAGGAGAGATCGGTGTAGATGCGCGCCGTGACGGGGTGATAGTTGCCGGTGCCGGTATGGACATAGGTGGTGAGACCGCCGCCCTCGCGGCGCACCACCATCGACAGCTTGGCGTGCGTCTTCAGTTCGAGGAAGCCGTAGACGACCTGCACGCCGGCGCGTTCGAGGTCGCGCGCCCAGCGGATGTTGGCCTCCTCGTCGAAGCGCGCCTTCAGCTCGATCAGCGCGGTGACGGACTTGCCGGCTTCGGCGGCTTCGGCGAGCGCGCGCACGATCGGTGAATTGTTGGAGGTGCGGTACAGCGTCTGCTTGATCGCGACCACGTCGGGATCGCGCGCCGCCTGCTGCAGGAACTGCACGACGACGTCGAAGGATTCGTAGGGGTGATGGACGACGAGGTCCTTCTGCCGGATCGCGGCAAAGATGTCGCCGCCATGCTCGCGCACCCGCTCGGGATGGCGCGGCACGTAAGGCGTGAATTCGAGGTCGGGCCGGTCGATGCGGGTGAGCTGCGAGAGCTCGTTCATGGCGAGCACGCCGTCCACCACGAAGGCTTCGTCGTCGGCTGCCGAGAGCGCATGCTGCACGAAGCTGCGCAGCTCCTCAGGCATCTTGGCATCGATCTCGAGCCGGATCACCGAGCCGCGGCGGCGGCGCTTGAGCGCGGTCTCGAACAGGCGGACGAGGTCTTCGGCCTCTTCCTCGATCTCCAGCTCGGAGTCGCGGATGATCCGGAAGGAGCCCTGGCCGTGGACGTTGTAGCCGGGGAACAGGCGGTTGATGAACAGGGCGGTGGCCTGTTCCAGCGAGATCAGGCGGACCGATCCTTCCGCGGGCAGGCGTATGAAGCGGTCGATCTTGCCGGGCATGCGGATCAGGGCGTTCATCTGCCTGCCGTCGGCGGCCCGCGTCAGCTGCAGCGCGATGGTGAAACCGAGGCTGGGGATGAACGGGAAGGGGTGGGCGGGGTCGATCGCCAGCGGCGTCAGCAGCGGGAACACGTTGTTGAGGAAATAATCCTCGATCCAGGCGCGTTCGGTCTTGGTGACGTCCTTGCCGTCAACCAGCAAGATGCCGACATCGGCCAGCGAGCCGCGCAGATCGCGCCAGATCGCCTGCTGGTCGGAGGCCAGTTCGGACACGGTGTGATTGATCAGCGCAAGCTGTTCGGACGGCGTCAGGCCGTCCGGGCTGCGCTCGGCAATGCCCTCGCGGACCTGCGCCTTGATGCCGGCGACGCGGACCATAAAGAATTCGTCGAGGTTATTTGCCGAAATCGACAGGAATCGCACCCGCTCGAGCACCGGGTGGCTCGGATTGACCGATTCCTCCAGGACGCGGCGGTTGAAGTGCAGCCAGGATAGCTCGCGATTGATGAATCGCTCGGGGCTGGAGGCGATTGCCGGCAGGCCCTCGGCCTCGACGGCTTTCTCTTTTATTTCAATGGCTTGCGCGGATTCCATCAGAAGTCGGTCCATCCTGTCTCGCCTCACTTGCGACCCATGCGCAATACCAGTGAGACCATGTGTTACAGCGATGACGTTTCGATGACATTGATGTTCCGCCGGGCCTTCGCGTCAAGCGGCCTTGGCGCGGCGAAGGGTCAGGCGTCGCGCAGGAGTTCGGCGGCCAGCGCCCGGGTCACAGGGCGTCCGAGCCGCAGCGCCTCGCTGTCGAGCAGTTCCACGGCCCGCCGCGCCGCGGCCGAGGACCGCTCCAGGCGGGTGGCGAGGTAGCTGACCACGCTCTCGTCCACCGCGAGCTGGCGGTCGGCACAGAATTTCACGATCAGGCCCCGGAACAGCTGGTCGTCCGGCGGCAACAATGAGACCACCGGGATCGCGCGCAAGCGGGAGCGCAGGTCGCGAAGTTCCACTTCAAGCGAGGCCGGCGCCTCGCGCCCGGTGAACAGCACATAGGCCCCGTCCTCGCGGGCAAGGTTCATCAGGTGGAACAGGGCCCGCTCGTCGATCTCCCCGGCCTTGAGATCCTCCACCACCAGCGCACCGGTGGCGAGCGCGCCGGGCACGGCGGCCGGCGTCAGCGCGTTGGCGGTGGTCGACCGGGCGCCGGCCTGCTCGGCCCAGATCGTTGCCAGGTGACTCTTGCCGCTGCCTTCCGGGCCGGCCAGCCACATGATCCGGTTTGGCCATTCCGGCCAGCTGTCGATCAGGGCAAGGCCCGCCTCGTTGGCGGGACCTTCCAGGAAATTGTCCCGGCTCAGGCTCTCCGCATGCGGAAGCGAAAACGCCAATTGTCGGGGATGAACGCGGCCTGCCACGCTTGCTTTGCTCCATGCCGGCGCGCCGGCCTTTTCGAATATGCGACGTTGAGGGGCGGAGACGCGGCGCCTTGCAGCGTCGCTTCCGGCTCATTTGGCCTCGATCGTGCTCATGTGCCGCAGCCATTCGACGAGATAGAGCGACACCGACGACAGGGTGAAGACCGTGACGAGACCCATCAGGACCATATCATAAGGCGAAGCCTTGAAGCCGAAGGCGAGCGCCGCCAGCACCAGGGCTGCATAGGCGACCTGGGCCGCCGTGTTCAGCTTGGACACTTTCGACGGGCGCATCTCGACCGGTTTGTCGAACAGCCAGGACACGATCACCGCGGCGACGATCATGATGTCGCGCGACACCACCAGGATCACGATCCAGCGAGGGATGTCGCCCCAGATGCCGAGCGACAGGTAGATCGAGACCAGCAGGGCCTTGTCCGCGAGTGGGTCGAGCAGGGCGCCCAGTTCGCTCGTCATGTTGAAACGCTTGGCCAAGAAGCCGTCGACGGCATCGCTGATGCCGGCGATCAGGAAAACGGCAAACGCCACCTCCATCTGGTTCGACACGATGGCCCAGACGATGATCGGGACCAGCAGGATGCGGCCCAGGGTAATGATGTTCGGAATACTCACACGGCGCTTCCCGGCACCCGGTCTGACCTCGAATCCGGCCCCTTTGAGGCTGAACCGGTTGATATCTACATAGTATAGGGCGGGGCGCCATGCGAGCCATTGCGCGTCCCCGGAATTCGACGTAACCAGCCGCAAACCCACTGGAAATCGGGCATGACCGACCGCAAAAACGGCCTCACTTACGCCGATTCAGGCGTCGATATCGACGCGGGCAACCGCCTGGTCGATTTGATCAAGCCGATGGTGCGCGCCACCGCCCGGCCTGGCGCCGATGCCGAGATCGGCGGGTTCGGCGGCCTGTTCGACCTCAAGGCGGCCGGTTTCAAGGATCCGGTGCTGGTCGCCGCCACCGATGGCGTCGGCACCAAGGTCAAGATCGCGATCGAGACCGGCCTTCATGGCGGCATCGGCATCGACCTCGTCGCGATGAGCGTCAACGATCTCGTGGTGCAGGGCGCCGAGCCGCTCTTCTTCCTCGACTATTTCGCCTGCGGCAAGCTCGATCCGGACGCCACCGCCTCGATCGTCGCGGGCGTTGCCGAGGGCTGCCGCGAATCCGGCTGCGCGCTGATCGGCGGCGAGACCGCCGAAATGCCCGGCCTCTACAAGGACGGCGATTACGACCTCGGCGGCTTTGCGGTCGGCGCGGCCGAGCGCGGCACGCTGCTGCCGCGCAAGGACATCGCCGCAGGCGATGCCGTGATCGGTCTCGCCTCGTCGGGCGTGCACTCCAACGGCTTCTCGCTGGTGCGCAAGATCGTGGCGCAATCCGGCCTCGGCTTCGAGGCGCAGGCGCCGTTCTCGCCCGTCATGACGCTGGGCGGCGCGCTGCTGACCCCGACGCGGCTCTACGTCAAATCCTGCCTGCGCGCGATCCGCGAGACCGGCGCGGTGAAGGGCCTCGCCCACATCACCGGCGGCGGCTTTACCGACAACATTCCGCGCGTGCTGCCGAAACATCTCGGCGTCGGGATCGATCTCGCGCGCCTGCCGGTGCTGCCTGTGTTCAAATGGCTGGCCGCGCAGGGCGGCATCGCCGAACTCGAAATGCTGCGCACGTTCAACTGCGGCATCGGCATGATCGCCATCGTCGAGCCCGACAAGGTCGATCAGGTCGTGCAGGTGTTCAGCGATGCCGGCGAGACCGTGGCCCGGCTCGGCACGGTCATCCCGGCGGAAGGCGAGCAGCGCGTCGTCTATAACGGCCATCTCGACCTGGCGCTCTGATGACCGGCCCCGCGACGAAGCGCCGTGTCGGTATCCTGATCTCGGGCCGCGGCACCAACATGGCCGCACTGATCAGGGCTGCCGCCGCGCCGGATTTTCCGGCCGAGATCTCGCTCGTCATCTCCAACAAGGCCGATGCCGTCGGGCTCGAGCGGGCCAGGGCCGCCGGCGTCGCCACGCTGGTGATCGAGAGCAAGCCGTTCGGCAAGGACCGCGCCGGGTTCGAGAAAGTGCTGCAGGCGGCGCTCGACCAGCACGGCATCGAGCTGATCTGCCTCGGCGGCTTCATGCGCCTGTTCACGGCAGAGTTCACCCGGGCCTGGTACGGCCGGATGCTCAACATCCACCCATCGCTGCTGCCGTCCTTTCCCGGCCTCGACCCGCACGGACAGGCTTTGCGCGCCGGCGTGAAACTGTCTGGCGCGACAGTGCATTTCGTCATCCCCGAGACCGATGCCGGCCCGATCGTGATGCAGGGCGCCGTGCCGGTCAGCGACCACGATACCGCCGACACGCTGTCGGAGCGTATCCTCGAGGTCGAGCACCGCATCTACCCGGAAGCGTTGCGGCTGCTCGCGCTCGGCAAGATCCGGATCGAGGGGGATGTTTGCCGGACGGCGGGCAGCGGGGGCTCGGAAAACTTTCTGATCGCTCCCGTGGTCGTCTGAGCCCGCTGATCAGGGCCCCTTTCGTTGGCGGCCTTCCAGCTGTGGCAATGGAACCACAATCGGAGCAATAGCCCGGTCGAAAAGCCCCAGCCGGTTGACCCATCACGGCTGTTCGGCCCAAATCGTGTCGCTTCGCGCGGTGCTGCACTTTTCGGGGCTCTTTTGACTTTGGGAATGATCGTCATGCGCTGCGGGTCGCAGCTCTCCGGGACAGCGCGGGCCGGCGGCCTGGAGCGCGCTCGCCGGCTCGCGGCTGCTGTCGCGATGACGCTTGCGGTCTTCGTGCTGATGGCCGCGACTCCCGCCCAGGCGCAGAGCCCGACGCCCACGCCGACCCCGACGCCCACGCCGTCGCCGACCCCGCTGCCCAGCGCGACCAGTTCCGGCAACAGCGCGCTCAATCTCGGCTCGAATTTCCTGGAGCGGCTCGGCGACCAGGCCTCCAACGGCTTCAACCGTTCGCTGCGCACCAATCCCGGCGGCGGCGGCGCGTCCGAGGCGAGCAGCGATCCGCAATACCGCACCTGGTTCGAGGGCTATGGCATCTCGGTGCGGACCGACGCGCAGGGCGACTTCGTCGGCGACAAGCGCAAGACCGTCGGTGGCGTGGCCGGCTTCGGCGCGCGGGTCGCGCCCGGCGTCAATCTCGGCTTCTCCGTCGACCAGAGCCACACCGACATCGACGTGCCGCTGGCGCTGCAATCGGCGACGCTCGACCTGACCCAGCTCGGCTTCAGCGGCTCGGTCGACAAGGGGCCCTGGACCTGGGCCTTCGCCCTGGTGCACGGCTTCGGCAAGGTCCGCTCCAGTCGCGACACCGGCCTTGGCCTTGCGACCGCGGGCTATCGCGCCGCGATCGACGGCGCGCTGACCGAGATCAGCTATTACTGGACCGAGGACCAGATGCGCATCGTGCCGAAGGGCGCGCTGGAATATGTCCGTGCCACCAGCGCGGCATTCAGCGAGGCCGGCGGTCTCGATCCGCTCAATGTCGGCGCGACGGCGCTGTCGCGCGCGCGCCTCATGATCGGCGCCGAGATCGGGCGTTACTTCATCTTCGACCGGAATATCCTGGACCTGTCGGCCTATGGCAAGTTCGTCGACAATTTCAGCCAGAATCTCGGATCGGTGCAGGTCAGCCTCGGAAGCCAGAGCATCATCGTGCCCGGCATCGGCGAGAGTCGCTACGGCATGGATGCCGGCGCGGCCGCATCGCTCAGCCTGACCAGCACCGCGCGGCTCTACGTCAATTACGACGGCAAGTTCCGCAACGAGCTGACCTCGCACCAGGGCACGCTCGGCTTCGAATATCGCTGGTAAGTCCGCTCACGCAGGCGTGGCGGCGACGTAGCCCTTCAGCCCAAATCCCTCGCGCGCCGCTGCCATCATCGGCACCAGCGCGTCAGGGTGGATGAACTCGTCGCGAAAGCACGGATAGGTCTTGGGATCGAAGATCTTCTTCAGCCATTCGACGACGATCTTGTGGCGCTCGGAGGTGCGGAACTCCTTGTGATAGGTGAGCCACAGATCGGCGTGGTGGCTGACGCCGAGATCGACAGGGATCAGCGGCGCGCCGAGCGCGATCGACACCGTCGGCAGGAAGCCGATGCCGGCGCCGCGCTCCACCGCATAGAGCGCACCGACCGAGGAGTTGGTCTTGATGCCGACGATGCCTTCGAGCGTCGTGAGCCCGAGAATGCGCGCATAGGCGCCGTCGTCGACCTGCGGCGCAGTCTGCTTGACGATGCGGTGGCTCTGCAGTTCCGCGAGCGTCGCCGGCAGCCCGTAGAGGTCGGCATATTCGCGCGAGGCGAATGGATAGATGTGCAGGCGGCCGAGCTTGGCGACGATGAGATCCGGATTGGTCGGCGGCTCGAGCTGGATCGCGATGTCGCTCTCCAGCCGCGCGACGTCGGCCTGTTCCATGGCGCAGCGCAGATCGACGGTGATCTTGCGATAGGTCTTCTGGAAGTCGATCAGCCGCGGCAGGATCCAGAAATTGCCGGGGCCTTCCGTCACCGCGACGCGCACCGTTCCGGCCGTGTCGCTGGAGGAGCGCGAGGCGCGACGGAAGATGTTGAACGCATGACGTTCCATATGCGCGACGTCGGCGATCATCGCCGTGCCTTCGTCGCTGAGCGTGAGCCCGCTCTGGTCACGCAGGAAAAGCTTGCAACCGATGCTCTCCTCGAGCCGGTCGATGCGCCGCATCAGGGTGGTGGACGTGAGGCCGAGTTCTTCGGCCGCGTTCCGAAAACTTTTAAACTTCGCGCACGCTAAAAACAGTTTCAAATCGTCCCAGGACGCATTTAGCGGATCTTCATGGTGCTGCATCATTGCAGCACCCCGGTGCAATACTTGCTGCATACTCCTGATCTCCAGCCGCTAAGCTTCTGCTCGTTGCGGCGTACAAAACCCTGAAACGATAGAGGGACCACATGAGTATGGAAAGGGGCTCGTTCGGCCCGAGGCACGAATTCGATGCCTTGCCGCTGAGCCCGGAGGTCGATGTTCGTGCCGCGCATTGTTCCGAAATTGCGGCATTGTCCGACATGGCGCTGCGCCTGGTGCCCGGCGTTCAGATCGGGGCCACCGAGCTCGAGCGCTATCTGGCGTTCGATCCCGACAGCATTTTGACGTTCAGCCGCAAGGGTACGCTGCTTGGCGGCATGGCTTTCCTGTTCCTCAACGATGACGGTCACGATGCCCTGATGCTCGACGAGATCTGCCTCGGCGCGCCGCAGACGCGTTATCTCGCGGCGCCCGGTGAAGAGGTGGCCGCGATCTACATCTGGGCGATCGCGACAACAGGCCGCGGTATCGCCGGTCTCGGCAAGGCTGCGGCTCATCTGCGCCAGATAAGATTTCACGGCGCCGATTGCTATGCGCAGCCGGCAACGGTGGCCGGACGCGAGATCATGCGGGCGACGGGTTTCGAGCCCATCGCCAGCTTCCAACCGGATCTATGGCGTTACGAGCGTCCGTGGCATCGGCAGTCGATGCGCATGCCGGGCGCGATCATTCAAGCAAGGAGCTTTGCAGATGCACGGCACTAGAATTCCGCTCGCCAAGCCCGACTCCCGCGCCATCACGATCCGCCTCGCGCGCGATCCCAGCGATCTCATGCTGGTCACCGCCATTCGCTCGGCGGTGTATCTCGCCGAGCAGGATTGTCCGTTCGACGAGGAGTTCGACGGCAACGACATGGTCGCGGCCCATTTCATCGGCTATGTCGGCAACGAGCCGGCCGGCTGCCTGCGCGTGCGCTTCTTCGGCGATTTCGCCAAGGTGGAGCGGCTGGCGGTGCGGCACCAGTACCGTCGCTCGCGCCTGTCGTTCAAGCTCGTGCAGGCCAGCATCGACTTCGTGAAGCGCAAGGGGTTCCGCAGGATCTACGGTCAGGCGCAGGATCGGCTGGTGGACTTCTGGGCGCATTTCGGCGCCAAGCCGCTCGGTCACAACCGCAAGATCACCTTCTCGGACTTTTCCTACACGGAGATGCTGCTGGAGATCGAGCCGGGGCCCGATGCCATCACGCTGGACAGCGATCCCTATGTGATCATTCGTCCCGAAGGCGATTGGGACCGGCCGGGCGTGCTCGATGCCTCGGCGGGGCGGGCGGTGACTTCGCCGCTGCGCGATCTCGCCGTCGCCGATCGCTGAAACAGGTGCAGCTGCGCGCAAGTCGATGCCGGTCTCCGTCCATGCCGATCCGCCGATCCTGGTCTGCGCGGACCTCCAGGTCGAATATCTGACGCAGGGCCGCCGCCACGTCGTCGTCGACGGGGAGGCGGCCATTGCGCGCGCTGTGCAACTGCTGGCGCTCTGGCGTGCCAATCTCTGGCCGGTCATGCACGTCAGGCGCATCGCCCGGGCGGACTGGTTCAACCCGGCATCGCGGCTGACCGACTGGATCGCGGAGGCGAGGCCCCGGCCGGGGGAGATGACGTTCGACCATCCGCTGCCCTCGGCCTACAGTTCGGCGCGGTTCGCCGACCACATGAGCAATATCCGCAGCATGTCTTGCGTGCTCGCCGGCTTCTCGCTGGACGAGACCATCCTGGCGACAGCAGTCGAAGGTTTCCATCGCAGCCACCGCTATGTCGTGGTTGCCGATGCCGTCGCCTGCCGGCAGGCCGGGGCCGGCGATCCCGCCGCCTACGGGCAGGCCGTGCTGGGCGTGCTCGGCAATTTCGCGGCGGTGCAATCCAGCGCCGAACTAGTGCGGCGCTGCGGCGCCATCGCGATGTAGGCGGCAAAGCGCGGCAATTGCTCCCCCACCTGCGTCCTTCTGCAACGCAGCTGGGCGCTTGCTGCCGACGAATTGGCGTTGCAAGTTCAGGTCCGGGGCAATAGCCAAGGAGGACGCCGGCCGTTCCGGCGATCTCGCGACTTTCAAGGATCCCGCAAATGTCGATGCTGCCCAATTCGCAAGAGGCCCGGGACGTGGCCTACCAGCTCCATGCCTACACCAATGCGCGGGCGCATCAGCAGGCCGGCCCGCTGGTGATCGAGCGCGGCGAGGGGCCTTACGTGTTCGATGCGTCGGGCAAGCGCTATTTCGAGGCGATGTCTGGCCTGTGGAGCGTCGGGCTCGGATTCAGCGAGAAGCGGCTGGTCGAGGCCGCGCACAAGCAGATGCAGGAGCTGCCGTTCTACCACACCTTCTCCTCCAAGTCGCACGGCCCCTCGATCGATCTCGCCGAGAAGCTGGTGGCGCTGGCACCGGTGCCGATGAGCAAGGTGTTTTTCACCAATTCGGGCTCGGAAGCCAACGACACCGTGCTCAAACTGATCGCCTACCGCTCCAATGCGCTCGGCCAGCCGCAGCGCAAGAAGATCATCAGCCGCATCCGCGGCTATCACGGCGTCACCATTGCCTCGGCCAGCCTCACCGGCCTGCCGAACAATCACCGCTCCTTCGACCTGCCGCTGCCGCACATCCTGCACACCGGCTCGCCGCATTTCTACAAGGACGGCGCCCCGGGCGAGAGCGAGGAAGCCTTCGCGACGCGGCGCGCCCAGGAGCTGGACGAACTGATCCAGAAGGAAGGGCCGGACACCATCGCGGCCTTCTTCGGTGAGCCGGTGATGGGCGCGGGCGGCGTCGTCGTGCCGCCGGCGACCTATTGGGAGAAGATTCAGGCGGTGCTGAAGAAGTACGACATCCTGCTGGTCGCCGACGAGGTGATCTGCGGCTTCGGCCGCACCGGCAAGATGTTCGGCTGCGAGACCTTCGGCATCAAGCCGGACGTGATGGTGGTCTCCAAGCAGATCACCTCGAGCTATTTTCCGCTTTCGGCGATCCTGATGAACGAGCGCATGTTCGAGCCGATCGCCGACGAGAGCAACAAGATCGGCGTGCTCGGCCACGGTTACACCGCGGGCGGCCATCCGGTCGGCTCTGCGATCGCGCTCGAGAACCTGAAGATCATCGAGGAGCGCGGGCTGGTGGCGCACGCCGCCGAACTCGGCGGCTACATGCAGGGCCGCTTGCGCGAGCTCACCAGCCATCCGCTGGTCGGCGAGGTCCGCGGCGTCGGCCTGATCGCGGCGATCGAGCTCGTGCTCGACAAGAGCCGCAAGACCGCGGCCGCCACGCCCGGCGCGGTCGGCGGCATGGCCAGCCGCATGCTGCAGGAGCGCGGCGTGATCGTCCGCAACATGCTCGATGCCGTCGCCATCTGTCCGCCGCTGATCGTCACCAGGGGCCAGATCGACGAACTGATCGCGTCGATCACGGGCGTGCTCGACGACATGAAGCCGGAAGTGGCGAAGCTGCCGCAGGCGTAGGGCGCGCGCTCCTGCTTCAAACTCCGTCATTGCGAGCGGAGCGAAGCAATCCAGAATCCCTCCGCGGAAACGGTCTGGATTGCTTCGTTGCAAGAGCTCCTGGCAATGACGGCGGAGAGAGCGGATGCCTACGTCCGCTCCACGCCGATCACGCGGCCCTTCTCGATCGCGAGGGCCAGTTCGCCGCGCTTGAGCTTGAGGGCGGCATCGCCGAACAGCTCGCGGCGCCAGCCGCGCAGCGCGGGCACGTCGGCCTCGTCGCTGGCCGCGATCTCCTCCAGATCGTCCACGGTCGCGATCACCTTGCTCGCGACCGCGTGGCGCTCGGCGGTCATGCGCAGCAGCACCTTGAGCAGCTCGACGATCGCCGCGCCATTGCTGTTGTTGCGCGGCTTTTCCAGTTTCGGCAGCGTCGAGAGATCCCGCGCGAGGCCGCGCTGGACCGCGGCGACGATGTCGGCGCCCCATTTCGACTTCTCGAAGCCCTTGGGCACCGAGCGCAGATTGGCGAGCTTCTCCAGCGTGTTCGGCGCGTGGGTCGCGATGTCGCTGACCGCCTCGTCGCGCAGCACGCGGCCGCGCGGCACGTCGCGGCTCTGCGCCTCCTGCTCGCGCCAGGCCGCGACCTCCATCAGGACGGCGAGATCCTTCGGCTTGCGCACCCGCGTCTTCAACCGCTCCCAGGCGCGCTCGGGATGGAAGTCGTAGGTCTTGGGCGAGGTCAGCACCTCCATCTCGATCGAGACCCATTCGCTGCGGCGGCGCTTCTTCAGGTCGGCGTCGAGCGCCGCGAACACGTCGCGTAAGTGGGTGACGTCGGAGACGGCGTAATGCATCTGCTCCTTGCTGAGCGGCCGGCGCGACCAGTCGGTGAAGCGGTGCGTCTTGTCCGGGCGATGCCCGGTGACCTTCTCGACCAGCGCGTCATAGGCGATGCTGTCGCCATAGCCGAGCACCATGGCGGCGACCTGGGTGTCGAACACCGGATGCGGGATGATGTTCGCCTGGTGCCAGATGATCTCGATGTCCTGGCGGGCGGCGTGGAACACCTTGAGCACGCCCTCGTTCGCCATCAGATCGAAGAACGGCTTGAGGTCGATGCCATCGGCCAGCGTGTCGATGACGATGGCTTCCTCGGGGCTGGCCATCTGCACCACGCACAAGAGCGGGTAATAGGTGGTTTCGCGCAGGAACTCGGTGTCGACGGTAATGACGGGGTGGCTGGCCAGCCGGCTGCAGGCAGCCGCGAGCTCAGCGGTGGTGGTAATCAAATCCATGAACGGCCCATGACGAGATCATCAGCCGTTCTGCCGAAAGCGCTGTGATGTCAAGGGGCTCTCAGCGAATTCGAGCCTTGCATTTGGCCGGAATCGCGCCCCAGCGCCCAAATCCTACTCGTAGCGGACCCGCTGCGAGGATTTTCGGGCGCAGGGCAGCGCCAGGACGAGCACGCACATGCCGACCAGGGCCAGTCCCAGGAACTCGATAACCAACAGATCCACGGCGAAAACCTCCCCAGAAACATCGTGAAACTTGTCCGGGGTGCATTGATGGTCTGTTAAGCGTCATGGTTACCGGCCTCGGAGGAGGTTGGATGGTAGATGGAGGGTTAACGGATCGCCTGCGCACGCACCAGGGCTGCTGGCGCGGACCGCTCATTTGGGCACTGTCGCCTCGGGGATCTTGAGCCCGAGGTAGGTGCCGGCGCTGAGACCCAGCAGACCCATTAGCGTCGTGTCAAAGATCGGCATCGCGAGGTTGCGGTAAGACGCGCCGATAAAAACGACGCCCAGGACGGCGCTCCAGGCAAAGAGCTGGAAACGGTGCAGACTAACGCCGTTGGCGTCGCTTACAATGTCGACGAACCAGGCTTCGGACTGGCCCGTAAGCTTTTTGTAGCGTGAAATGGCAACCACCCGCTGCGCGTCGATCTCGGACTGTTTCGGAACGAGTTTGGCAAACTGCAGCTCCCGCAACGACCATGCGGCGGCGAGTTCGTTCAATCTGACATCTGCGGGAGTGCCGGCCGCGGGGGTGAGAGAGATCAGCGCCACCAATTCGCAGAGATCGTTGACTTCGCCAGCGTTTCTGGCGCGAAGTTCAGCCTGCCGTGCCGTAATTGGGTTCGCGTTTGCGCCCCTGATCTGTTCGAGCGTGATCAGTTCGAACACCGCAGCACAATCGGAAAAGGGATCGCCAATTCGATTCAGCCATTGCGGCATTTGGGGCCCGTATTTTGCGGTCAGTGCGTTGAGTTGCGCCGTCCCGCCGGGATCGGGTGGAGTCTTTGCCACGAGACGGTCGAGACGTTTGGTTTCGAGGACGACATAGTCGTGAGCATCGGCAAGCTGGTCGATCTTGCGTCTCAGTTCAATCGCCTTGCTTTCCCGTGCTTTCAGTTGCTCGGGCGTTGTCTGCGACGCGTCGATGACCGCTCCGCCGATCACGGTTCCGGAACTAATGCCGAGCAAGATGAGAGCGGTCGATGTGAGCGACGCGTAGAAATCCCAGGTGACGAGGCCGATCAAGAGATAGGTCCCAAGTATGATGAACAGCCACCATGCGCCTTGGAGCCTCGCCAGACTATAAGTGCCGTGGTTGCTGGCCGATCGGGTCGGGTCGAGCCGACCGTCGATCACCGGGACGGCGTTCTCGGAAGGAGTGCCGTCGCGCAGCACGTTCGTCTTCATGGCGAGCGAGAAGAACGTGCCGAGCAGGGCGGCAAATCCGAGGAAGGCCGCGAAAGCCCACCATTCCTCAAGTGGCTTCAGATCCAGGCCCGATGGTGGTCCTGGAAGGGGCAGCTGACCGTCGATCCCGACGGTGACGTCGATTTTCCTGTGGCTGAAGTCAGGAGCGCTGAGGATCTCGTTCCAAATCGCACGGGCATCGTTCGTGCGCCACAGTTTAAAGTACAGCGTGTCGGGATGGTTCTGGTGAAGCCCTTCTGCCGCCAATCCCGGTACTGCATGGCCATTGAGAAAGACGATGATCTTCTTGTTTGAGCACTTTGCTTCGAGCTGCAACTCGCCGAGGTCCTTGACCTTGACCGCGACCCAGCTTCCGAGACTGACACCAAGACCGGGGAGCTCGTCGCCGGCCGCATTCGCCGGCGAGAGTTTCAAGACTGGGCCCTTGGCCTTGGCGGGCGCGGGCGTGCAGGGGTCCGCCGCCAGCACAGGCGTAGCCACGAGGCAGAGCACGAAGGAAAGCAATAGCGGCAGCCTGGAGCGTGTCATGACCCCATTCCCGGTCCGAAAACTCGAAAGATCAGTTTGGAAAAAAGTGAATGTCGTATGGGAGCGCGCGCAGCGATGTGTCGCCTAACTCCAGCGACGTTACGTTAGGTGAATGATGATATCGATGCAACTTAAATGTGTGTTACAATACCTGCCAGTGCTGCCAGCACGGCCTGCGTCCACGGTCGCCCTGGAAAGATCATGCAGGGCATGGCGGGCACGGTGCTGAGGACCACTGCCCGCCACGTCTTTATAGAATTATGGCAGCTTCAGCGACGTCTCCGCATTGTACGGCTTCAGCGTCTCGTCGGCGGCCTTCTGCGCGGCGACCAGCGCCTCCTTCGGCTGCTTCTTGCCGTTGAGGACCAGCATGACCTCGTCCTCGAGGTTCTTGCGGACGGGCACGGTCTTGTAGGTCGCGAACCAGGGTTTTGCGACGTCGAGCTGCTCGACGGCGGTCTTGGCGTCCGGGTTCTTGTTGAGGAATTCGACCATCTCGGGCGTCTTGTAGGCGGCCATGTTGGGCGCAAAATACCCGGTCGCGCGGCTCCACCAGGCGCTCTTCTCGGGCGAGGTCATCCACTTGATCAGCGTCCAGGCGGCCTTCTGCTTGTCGGCCTCGAGGCCGGCCGGAACGATCAGCGAGGCACCGCCGATCGGCACTGCGTTGCGGACGTTGCGCGGGATGAAGGCGACCTTGTAGGCGAACTTGGCGTTGTCGCGGACGTAAGTGAGCGAGCCCGTCGAGAGCATCATCATCGCGGCATTGCCCGAAATGAAGGAGGTGCTGACGGCGGGGCCGGGCGTTGCGCCGGGCGCGTGGACCTTGTGCTTGTAGACGAGGTCGTTCCACCAGGTGAGTGCGCCGAGCATCGAGGGCGTGTCGTAATAGACCTCGCCGCCGAACTCCTCGTTGTAGTAGCGCCCACCATTGGTCATGGTGAGCGTTTCCATCATCCAGCCGCAATAGTCGTAGGCGCAGGGGATGGCGATGCCCCATTGGTTTACCTTGTCGCCCTCGCGCTTGGTGAGCTTCTTGGCCCAGTCGGTGAGCTCGGCCCAGGTCTGCGGCGGCTTCTCCGGATCGAGGCCGGCTTCCTTGGCCTTGTCGGCGTTGATGTAGAGCAGCGGCGTCGAATTGTGGAAGGGCACGCCATAGACCGAGCGGTTGATCACCGCGTTGCCCTGCAGCGCAGGGAAGAACTGGCCCAGGAACTTGTCTTTCGTGGTGCCGTCGGCGGCGATCAGGCCGTCCAGATTGGTCAGCTCGTTCTCGATCTGCATGTCGAGCAGGAAGTTCGCCGACATGATCACGGCGGACGGCGGCTTGCCGGCCTTGATGGCGGCGCGGGTCTTGATCAGCGTGTCGTCATAGGAGCCGGTGTAGACGGCGGTCGCCTTGATGGCGGGGTGGCTCTCGTTGAACTCCTTGATCAGCGTGCCCATGTCGCGGGCCAGCTTGCCGTCGACCGGGACGGGGAAGAACAGGTCGATCTCGGTCGGCCCTTCGGCGAGAGCGGGGCCGGCGAGGGCGCTGGCAAAAGAGCCGGCCACGGCGAGGCTGAGCATGAGCCTGCGGGAGAACAGCATCGGAAATCTCCTATTTGATGCCTGAGGTGACGAACGAACTGATGAAGCGCTTCTGGAAGATCAGGAAGGTGACGAGCAGGGGCGCAATCACCATCAGCGTGCCGGCCGCGATCGTGCCCCAGGCCTGCGTGCCTTCGGCGGTCGCGGTGAAGACGGACAGGCCGACGGTGAGCGGCCGCTTGTCCGGCGAGTTGATCACCATCAGCGGCCACAGGAAGTCGTTCCAGTGGCTGGTCACCGAGATGATCGCGAACGCCGAGAAGCTCGGCATCGACAGCGGCACGTAGATGTGGCGGATGCGCTGGAACAGGCCGGCGCCGTCGATCAGGGCCGCGTCCTCGAGCTCGGTCGGAATGGCTTCGAACGCCTGGCGCATCAGGAAGGTGCCGAAGGCGGAGGCGAAGAACGGCATCATCACGCCGGCCAGCGTGTCGTAGAGGCCGAACTGCGCGACGATGCGCAAATTCGGCACGATCAGCAGCACCGGGACCAGCATCAGCTGCATCAGGAACAGGTAGAAGATCAGCGATTTGCCGGCGAAGTCGAGCCGCGCGAAAGCGAAGCCCGCCAGCGTGATCGTGACGAACTGCACGAGCAGGATGCCCGTGCAGATGATGGTGGTGTTGAGGAAGTAGAGCGGGAAGTCGGCGATCTCCCAGGCGTCCCTGACATTGTCGAGCGTCGGCTTCAGGCTCGGCATCAGCTCGGCCATCATGTTGATGCCGTCCGAGGCCGGGCGCAGCGTCGCAACGCCCATCCACAGGAACGGGATCAGCCAGACGATCGCGAGCAGCACGGTCAGCAGGACGCCGAGTTTCGGCGTGATCTCGCGGCGGGTAGCAAGCGGGGCATCCCGGAACAGGCGGTCGACCAGGCTCATGCGCCCCCCTCGCGGTTGGCCATGGTGCGGAACGACAGCGCGGTGAGTCCCATCAGGGCGGCGAGCGTCAGCAGCGTCGCGGCGGACGCCTTGCCGATGTCGTAATGCTCCACCGCCTGCTGGTAAATGTAGAACAATACGAGATTGGTGGCGTTCGACGGCCCGCCCTTGGTCATGACGAAGACGTGGTCGACCTGCGTCACCGCGTTCAGCGTGGCGATCACGGTCACGAACAGGAAGGTCGGCTTCAGCTCCGGCAGGATGATGTGGCGAAAGCGGGCCCAAGGGCCGGCGCCGTCGAGATGCGCGGCTTCCATGACGTCCTCGGGCACGGATTGCAGCCCGGCGAGGAAGAACAGCATGTAATAGCCCGCGTTCTTCCAGATCGTGATGATCATGATCGCGGTGAGCGCGATGTCGGGATCGCCGAGCCAGTTCGGCAGCACCGGCAGCAGGCGGCCGATATAGTGGTCGAGCAGGCCGACATTGGGCAGGAAGATGAAGAGAAACAGCGCGGAGGCTGCCACCATCGGGATCAGGACGGGCAGGAACAGCGCGGCGCGCAGCGCGCTGTTGACGGCGCTGGTCCGCGCCAGCGCCAGCGCGAACAGCAGCGCCAGCGCGATGCTCGGGGCCGCCGTGCCGACCGCGTAGACGAGATTGTTGAGCACCGCGCCGGTGAAGGCGGGATCGGCCAGCACCGCGGCGATGTTGTCGAGGCCGACGAAACGGACCGGCGCCTTCGGCGTGGCGCGCTGGTAGAGCGCATCGATCAGGACGCGCCCCATCGCGCCATAGGTGAACAGCGCGAGGAAGACCAGCGATGGCAGCAGCAGAAGATAGGCCGGCAGCGAAACCATGAGACGCCTGCCGGCGCGCCTGAGGACGTGCAGGCGCGGCGCAGTCGGGGCCGCGACGGAGAGGGTCGCGGGTTCGGCGAGGCTCATCTCACCGTGCCGGGAACTTGAGCGCATAGTCGCGGCCGTCCACGCCGGCGGGCGGCTCGAACGGAAAGCGCAAGGAGGTGTCGAGGAAGTCGTGGCTGTGCACGACGATGCTGTCGTCGTCGATCAGCACCACGCCATAGGCCGGCGGTTCGTGGCTCGCCAGATGCGGCGCGCCGGGATCGAGCTCGAACCAGACCTGGTGATTGGTGCCGCGCAGCGTCGAGAACGGGATCCTGCCCCAGCTGCCGAAGATCGGGCGGTGCACATGTCCGAAGAACAGATGGCGGATGCGCGAACGATACGGCGCGATCACCTCGGTGAATTCGGCGCTCTGCTTCAGCGCGATCTCGTCCATCGCATGCACGCCGACCGGGAACGGCGGGTGATGCATGAAGAAGACGAACGGCTGATCGGCAGGCGCGGCCGCGAGCGTGGTCGCCAGCCAGTCGAAGCGCTTTGCGCACATCTCGCCGGCATGGCTCGTCTCGTCCAGCGTATCGAGGAAGACGAACAGTCCGTGTTCGGTCGTCCTGGTGCCCTGCACGAAGCCGTTGGCATCGCGCGGCGCGGCCTTCAGGGCCTCGAGACAGTTTGCGCGCTTGTCGTGATTGCCGACCATCGCGATGTACGGCATCTGCAGCGCGGCCATCGCCTCGGCGAAATTGGCGTAGGACTCGGGCTCGCCCCAATGCGTGAGGTCGCCGGTCACGACCGCGAAGGCGGCGTCCGACTGGTATTTGTTGATGTCGGCGATCGCCGCGTCCAGCCGCGCGCGCGGATCGAGGCCGTAGAGCGTCAGCCCGGGGTTCGCCAGATGCGTGTCGGTGATGTGGATGAATTTGAAGGGCATGGCGCGCGCGTCAGGACCGTTGGAGGATGGGCGCCTCCGGCAAGACGGCCCCTGACAGGCGGTTAGAGCGGGTATGTTTCAGTTTGATGACAGCGGGTGCTGCGTCCACAATGCTTGCCGCGCAGGGTGGATGAGCCGGAGGCGTGATCGATCGCTGTGTGCCAACTCAAGATTGTGCTACGTCCGCGGCCAATCTGCCGACGCAGCCAAGCGTTGAGGCCACCTCACGTCCCGCAGAACGTCTGCAACACGCGCTGGTCCGGCAGCGGCGGGTCGGCATAGGCCGCGTACTCCGGCTGGTCCTCGAACGGCTTCGCCAGCACCTTCACCAATTCCTCGAACGGCGCGTAATCGTCGTCGTTCACCGCGGCCTGGATCACGGCCTCGACACGGTGGTTGCGGGGAATGAACAGCGGATTGACGGCGTGCATGGCGGCTCGCCGCTCGGCGGGGCTCTGCGGCTCCAGCGCGAGACGCGCGTGCCAGCGTCCGGCCCATTCGTCGAACGCGCCGGGGTCCATGAACTGGGCGCGGGCCTCGGTCGCGTCGCCGCCCGCGGCGTCGCCGAGCCTGCGGAACGTCAGCGTGAAGTCGGCCTGGTTCCTGGCCATGGCATCGAGGAGGTCCTGGATCAGCGCCTCGTCACCGTCGCGCGCCGTGAACAGGCCGACCTTCTCGCGCAGGCCCGTCTGATAGGCGGCACCGAAAATGTCGGTGAAGGCGCCGAGGATGTCCTGCGCTTCCGCAACCGCCTCCTCCTGGGTCCCGCCGAACAGCGGCAGCAGGCATTCGGCCAGCCGCGTCAGATTCCACAAGCCAATGCGCGGCTGGTTGGCGTAGGCGTAGCGTCCCATCTCGTCGATGGAGGAAAACACCTGCGAGGGATTGTAGGAATCCATGAACGCGCAGGGGCCGTAATCGATGGTCTCGCCGGATATCGAGGAATTGTCGGTGTTCATCACGCCATGGATGAAGCCGACCAGCAGCCAGCGCGCGATCAGCTGCGCCTGGCGCTCAACGACGGCGGCGAGCAGGCCGTGATAGGGGCGCTCGGCCTGCAGCAGATCCGGATAGTGCCTGGCGATGACGTGGTCGGCGAGCCGGCGCACCGCCTCGGTATCGCGGCGGACGGCGAAGAACTGGAAGGTGCCGACGCGGATGTGGCTGGAGGCGATGCGCGTCAGCACCGCGCCGGGCAGGGCGGTCTCGCGGAACACCTGCTCGCCGGTGACGACGGCGGCCAGCGAGCGCGTGGTCGGGATATGAAGCGCGAACATCGCCTCGCTGACGATGTATTCGCGCAGCACCGGCCCGAGCGCGGCGCGGCCGTCGCCGCGGCGGGAGAACGGGGTCGGGCCCGAGCCCTTGAGCTGGATGTCGCGGCGGACGCCGTCGCGGTCGATGACCTCGCCGAGCAGGATGGCGCGGCCGTCGCCGAGCTGCGGCACGAAATTCCCGAACTGGTGGCCGGCATAGGCCATGGCGATCGGATCGGCCCCGTCGGGAACCGTCTTCCCGGCCAGGATGGCGGCGCCTTCAGGGGTCTCCAGCATATCAGGGTCGAGCCCGAGCTGGAGCGCCAGCGGGCGGTTCAGCCTGATCAGCCGGGGCGCGGCCACGGGCGTCGGCGCGACGCGGGCGAAGAAGCCGTCCGGCAGCGCCGCATAGGAGTTCTGGAAGGGGAAATGCACCGTCATGCCCTCAAGATAGGGCTGGAACGGGCGATGGCAAAGCCCGGGACCCAGACCACTCAAAAATGGGCGTCTCGGGGTCCAAAACAGCCCGTTCCCTTGGTTGCCGCCCCCGTCCTCCCGGGGTAAACCCTGCCGCAACGTCGGACCGGCCTTCGCCGTCCGATTCGACCCCTCAGACATCGATTTTGGGACGACCATGCATCGCTACCGGTCACATACATGCGGCGCGCTCCGCGAGAGCAACATCGGCGAGACGGTTCGCCTCTCGGGCTGGGTCCATCGCGTTCGCGACCATGGCGGCGTGCTGTTCATCGATTTGCGCGACCATTACGGCCTCACCCAGTGCGTGGTCGACCCGGACTCGCCGGCGTTCTCGCTGGCCGAGAAGCTCCGCTCGGAATTCGTGGTGCGGATGGACGGCAAGGCCCGCCGCCGCCCCGAAGGCACCGACAATGACGACCTGCCGACCGGCAAGGTCGAGGTCTATATCAGCGAGATCGAGGTGCTGGGCCCGGCCGGCGATCTGCCGCTGCCCGTCTTCGGCGACCAGGAATACCCCGAGGACATCCGCCTGAAGTACCGCTTCCTCGACCTGCGCCGCGAGAAGCTGCACCAGAACATCATGACGCGCGTCGCGATCATCAAGTCGATGCGCCGGCGCATGGAGGCGCAGGGCTTCTTCGAGTTCAACACCCCGATCCTGACCGCGTCCTCGCCGGAGGGCGCGCGCGACTTCCTGGTGCCCTCCCGCATCCATCCCGGCAAGTTCTACGCGCTGCCGCAGGCGCCGCAGCAGTACAAGCAGCTGCTGATGATGTCGGGCTTCGACCGCTACTTCCAGATCGCGCCCTGTTTCCGCGACGAGGATCCGCGCGCCGACCGCCTGCCGGGCGAGTTCTACCAGCTCGACGTCGAGATGAGCTTCGTCACGCAGGAAGACGTCTTTGCGGCGATGGAGCCGGTGATCACGGGCGTCTTTGAAGAGTTCGCCAAGGGCAAGCCGGTGAGCAAGAACTGGCGCCGGATTCCGTTCGCCGAAGCCTTGCGCAAATACGGCAGCGACAAGCCGGACCTGCGCAACCCGATCGAGATGCAGGACGTCTCCGAGCATTTCCGCGGCTCCGGCTTCAAGGTGTTCGCGCGCATGTTGGAGGACCCCAAGAACCAGGTCTGGGCGATCCCGGCTCCCGGCGGCGGCAGCCGCGCCTTCTGCGACCGCATGAATTCGTGGGCGCAGGGCGAGGGCCAGCCCGGCCTCGGCTACATCATGTGGCGCGGGGGCGAAGATGCCCTGGACGTGTCAAAGGCAGACGAGAGGGCCACAGCCGACAAGGCTACTGCGTTGGCTAAGGAAGGTAAGGTGATTGAGGCTATCAAGACCCTCCAAGGCGCAGGTCCACTGGCCAACAATATTGGTGCGGAGCGCACAGAAGCCGTCCGCGCGCAGCTGGGGCTGAAGGCAGGCGATGCCGCCTTCTTCGTCGCGGGCGATCCCGACAAGTTCTGGAAGTTCTCAGGTTTGGCACGCAACAAGGTCGGCGAGGAACTGAATCTCACCGACAAGGAGCGGTTCGAACTCGCCTGGATCGTGGACTTCCCTATGTACGAGTACAACGAGGACGACAAGAAGGTCGACTTCTCGCACAACCCGTTCTCGATGCCGCAGGGCGGTCTCGACGCGCTGAAGGGCCAGGACCCGCTGACCATCAAGGCGTTCCAGTACGACATCACCTGCAACGGCTACGAGATCGCCTCGGGCGGCATCCGCAACCACGTGCCGGAAGCCATGGTGAAGGCGTTCGAGATCGCCGGCTATGGCGAGCAGGAAGTGGTCGACCGCTTCGGCGGCATGTACCGCGCCTTCCAGTACGGCGCGCCGCCGCATGGCGGCATGGCGGCGGGCGTCGACCGCATCGTGATGCTGCTCTGCGGCACCACGAATCTGCGCGAGATCTCGCTGTTCCCGATGAACCAGCAGGCCATGGACTTGCTGATGGGCGCCCCGTCGGACGCCACCACCAAGCAGCTCCGCGAGCTGCACGTGCGGGTGAACCTGCCGCAGAAGTGAGTGCGGCCGAGGTGCCTTCCGCGCATTGACCTGATCAATATTGCGGCAGGCACCTCCCCATCGTCATTGCGAGCGCAGCGAAGCAATCCAGCCTGCCTCCGCCGAAACATTCTGGACAGCTGCGCTCGCGATGACGAAGCGGAGAGGCTGTTGATGTGATCGCATTCGGATGTTGCCACCGGGCCGCCGGCCGTGCTTCATCCGGTTTCCATGCCCCGGAATACCGCCGCGAAAGCGGGCCGGTCAGGGCAGTTGATTGAAGGCCGGTAACGCGAGGCGAGAGACCGCATGTCGTCCTATTCCGATGATCTCCACCAGGCGGCGCTGGCCTATCACCGACTGCCGCGCCCGGGTAAACTCGAGATCCAGGCGAGCAAGCCGCTCGCCAACCAGCGCGACCTCGCGCTGGCCTATTCGCCCGGCGTTGCCGCCGCCTGCACCGAGATCGCCAAGAACCCGGCGGAAGCCGCCACGCTGACGACCCGCGCCAATCTGGTCGCGGTGGTCTCCAACGGCACCGCCGTGCTCGGCCTCGGCAATATCGGACCCCTGGCCTCCAAGCCGGTGATGGAAGGCAAGGCGGTCCTGTTCAAGAAGTTCGCCGGCATCGACGTGTTCGACATCGAGATCGCCGCCGACACGATCGAGCGCGTGGTCGAGACCGTGGCGGCGCTGGAGCCGACCTTCGGCGGCATCAATCTGGAAGACATCCGCGGACCGGAGTGCTTCGAGATCGAGACGCAGCTGAAGGCGCGCATGAAGATCCCGGTCTTCCATGACGACCAGCACGGCACCGCCATCATCGTCGCCGCCGCCATCACCAACGGTCTCAGGCTCAACGGCAAGAAGCTCTCCGAGGTCAAGATCGTGGCGTCCGGGGCAGGGGCCGCGGCGATCGCGACGCTCAACCTGCTGGTGTCGATGGGCGCCCAGCGCAAGAACATCTGGGTCTGCGACATCGACGGCCTCGTGCACGAGGGCCGCAACACCACGATGGACCGCTGGAAGGCGGTCTACGCGCAGAAGACCGACAAGCGCACGCTCGGCGACGTCATCGGCGGCGCAGACATCTTCATCGGCCTGTCCGCCCCCGGCGTGCTCAAGCCCGAGATGGCCAAGGCGATGGGCGACAAGCCGCTGATCCTTGCGCTGGCCAACCCGACGCCCGAGATCATGCCGGAGGAGGCGCGCAAGGCGCGCCCCGATGCGATGATCTGCACCGGGCGCTCCGACTATCCGAACCAGGTCAACAACGTCCTCTGCTTTCCCTTCATCTTCCGCGGTGCGCTCGACGTCGGCGCCACCGCGATCAACGAGGAGATGAAGCACGCCGCGGTCGAGGCCATCGCGCAGCTGGCGCGCGAGGCGCCGTCGGATGCCGTGGCGCAGGGCTTCGACACCGGCGAGACGCAAGGCTTCGGGCCCGGCTCGCTGATCCCGAGCCCGTTCGATCCCAGGTTGATCCTGCGCATCGCGCCGGCCGTGGCGAAGGCCGCGATGGAGTCGGGCGTGGCGACGCGGCCCATCACCAATTTCGACGAATACACCGCGCTGCTCGAGCGCTTCGCCTTCCGCTCCGGCCTCGTCATGAAGCCGATGTTCGCCAAGGCCAAGACCCAGCCGGTGCGCGTGATCTATGCCGAAGGCGAGGACGAGCGCGTGCTGCGCGCCACGCAGGTGGTGCTGGAGGAGAAGCTGGCGCGACCGATCCTGGTCGGCCGCCCCTCGG
Organism: uncultured Bradyrhizobium sp.; assembly: GCA_964423245.1. Taxonomy (GTDB): domain Bacteria; phylum Pseudomonadota; class Alphaproteobacteria; order Rhizobiales; family Xanthobacteraceae; genus Bradyrhizobium. The sequence continues at coordinate 58,822 of CAYREH010000025.1, forward strand.
TGGTCGAGGCCCGCATCAAGCGTTTCGGCCTGTCGATCCAGCCGGGCAAGGATTTCGACCTCGTCAATCCCGAGGACGATCCGCGCTACCGTTCCTATGTGCAGTCCTATGTCGAGGTCGCCGGCCGCCGCGGCGTGACGCCGGACGCGGCCCGCACCGTGGTGCGCACCAACAACACGGTGATCGCCGCGCTCGCGGTGACCCGCGGCGAGGCCGACGCGATGCTGTGCGGCGTCGAGGGCCGCTACATGAGCCATCTGCGCCATGTCCGCGAGATCGTCGGATTCGTGCCTGGCGTGAGCGACTATGCCGCGCTGGCGCTCCTGATCACCAGCAAGGGCGCCTTCTTCATCGCCGACACCCAGGTGCGGCCCAATCCGAGCGCGGAGGAGCTGGCCGAGATCGCCTCGCTCGCCGCGGTCCACGTCCAGCGCTTCAACATCAAGCCGAAGATCGCCTTCGTCTCGCATTCCGATTTCGGCAGCTACGACACGGATTCCTCGCGCAAGATGCGGCGGGCGACCCAGCTGCTGAAGGACAAGCATCCGGAGATCGAGGCCGACGGCGAGATGCAGGGCGACACCGCGCTGTCGGCGGCGGCGCGCAAGATGGTGCTGCCGCATTCCAAGCTGGAGGGCGAGGCCAACATCCTGATCATGCCGACGCTGGACACCGCCAACGTGGCCTATCAGATGATCAAGTCGCTGGCGGATGCCCTGCCGGTCGGCCCGATCCTGATCGGCCCGGCGCGCCCGGCCCACATCCTGACGCCCTCGGTGACGGCGCGCGGCATCCTCAACATGACCGCCGTCGCGGTGGTGGAAGCCCAGGAACGCGCGGCCAGGCAGCAGCCGACGCTGTTCACGTAAGGACCAGTGCGAGCTGCGATGGAGGTGCGACCCCTTCTCCCCTTGTGGGAGAAGGTGGCGCGAAGCGCCGGATGAGGGGTTCTCTCCGCGAGTCGATCGCCAGAGTTGTCCATGCCGATGGATACCCCTCACCCGTCTCGCCGCTTCGCGGCGATCCACCCTCTCCCACAAGGGGAGAGGGTGCTATCCCGATGCAACCGATTTTGAATTTCTCCCGGCTCACCATTTCCTCGTTTGTAAACCGGTGCACGACTCATCATAATCGTCCGACAGTCTTGCCGGAATCCCGATTCAGAAAGCCTGAGCCAAGAGGCCGATCATGCCAGCGTTCGTGACTTTCGGGCGAATCGTGTTCGCCGTGCTGTTCATCTACACGGGCGCGACCAAGCTCTTCGCCTTGCAGGCCACGGCCGATTTCATCGCCGGCAAGATCGTCGTGCCGGAGGCGATCGCGCCCTATGCCAAGCAGATCGAGACCGCCACCGCGATGACGACGCCGCAATTGCTGGCGATCGCGATCGGCGGCCTCGAGATCCTCGCCGGGCTGATGATCGCCCTGAATTTTGGTGCGCGCTTCTTCGCGCTGCTGATGGTCGTCTATGTCGCCGTGGCGACCGTGATGTTCTACGATTTCTGGAACCAGACGCCGCCCGACAACGCCAAGATGCTGGTCGACGCCCTGAAGAATCTCGCGATCATCGGCGCGCTGTTCATGATCATGGGCTCCGGCCGCACCGCGCGAGAGCCCGAGTCGGCCTATGGCGACGTGTGACGTCCGACGCGTGTCACGCCCGGGCGCCGCAGTCCCCGCGCAGCAGGGTCGCCTTGGCCTCGTAGGATTTCGCCAGCGTCATCAGCTGGTCGATCAGTTCCGTCTCGGTCATCGCGCTGGCGAGCGTGCGGCAGTGCCTGGCATGACCGAGCAGGCGGACGGTCTCTTCGGCGGGACGGTCGGGCGCGAGGATGTGGGACATCTGGCTTGGCTTTCGAAACTGTGACCCCGGCACCGCAAAGCTAGGCGAGGTCACGCTCGGCGCGCATTGATGCGCCTCAATCGCCGTGCCGTACCGGCGACGAGATGCCCGCGACTCAGTCCGCCGCGCGGGGCGGCGCGATCTCGCGCATCCAGCGCGAGATCGTCGCATTGGTGTCTCCGTCGCTGCCGCGCTGCAGGCCGGTGCCGAGCAGGGCGGCCTCGCGGGCCGCACGCGGCGTGATGCCGTAGGCGGCCTTGAAGGATCGCGTGAAATGGGCGTCGGTCCCGAGCTGCCAGCGCCGCGCCACCTCGCTGATCCTGACGCTGCGCGCTTCCGAATTGGCGAGTTCGAAGAAGGCGCGATGCAGGCGGCGGCTGCGGATGTAGTCGGCGATGCCGCCGACCGGTGTGAACAGCCGGTACAGCGACGCCCGCGACAGGCCGAAATGCGCCGCGACGGAATTGGCCGACAGCTCTTCGTTGCCGAGATGGCTCTCAATGTATTGGCGGATCCGGATCAAGGAGGGGCCCGCGGTAGTCCCAAGCTCGACATCCGCGGTCTCGATCTCGTTGCGCAGGCAGGCGGCCAAAAGCGACACCGTGCCCTCGACCACCGACTGGCATTCGTGCAGGCTCATGCGCGGAGCGAACTCAAGCAGCGCCGACAGATGCCCGGCGAGGAGCCGGGCAATCACGCCGCTGCCGGGCAGAACCAGCCCGTGCAGATCCTCGACCCGGAGAAGATGGTCGCCGAACATCGGGCGCGGCACCACCAGCGTGACGTTCTCGAATGCCACAGCGCGCGTCTCCAGCGTCTGGGCAAGGTCGAACATGCAGATGTCGCCAGCCACGACGCGAACGGGGCGCGCGTCCGCGACGCCGTCGAAGCCGCCCTTCAGATAGAGCTGCAGGATGATGTGGTCGACGCCGCTGCGCGCGATGGTCTCGGCGGTGCGTCGAAAGCGCTGGCCGCTGGCCCGGCTCAATCCGAGGAGGACCGGTCCCATCGCATAGGAGCGGACGTCGGCACGGAACAGTCCGGGCTCGCCTCGCGCGAGGTCGTCGACGTCGAACAGCGTCGCGACAGCCTCGCGCCAGATCGCGATGTTGCTCTCGGTGTCCATCCGGTCGGACGAGAAACCGAAGCTCGGCAATTGGGACGACACCGCGGCAGCTTCGCCGCTCACTCCGGTGGCCCGGGCAGGGCCAGTCTTGGCGTGCTCTTTGGTCATGGCGGCGGGAGGCGTTCTCGATCGTCGTGGCGAGCCGGCGGTGCCGCTGAACCGGCTCTCCAGGTGTCCCCTTGGTGAGTGAGACCGGTCACTGGGGGTGCCCAGGTACCCCAGCGAAACCGGCCTGCCGCCCGGTATAGGGCGGTCTGCCGCAAAACGAAAGTGGGCCACCGGCGCCGCACCGGCCGCGGCTTTTTGCGCTTTTGTCTCAACCTCTTGATGCCCTGTCCCGGCCCCCGCCGGGCGTATTGACCCTGCGCCGCCAACGCTCGAATAGCGCCACGGGCGACGGGAGACCGTGCCCAGGACGTCATGATGACGTCGCAGGCGAGGTTAAGAGTTCGAATGCTGTTGCGTGATGGACCCGGCTCGGTCTTGCAGGGCCGGGCGGCCGAATTGACTGGATCGGCGCGGTCGTTTGGCCGCTGGCTCGGGACGTCGGCTCTGGTGACGGCCGCGCTGATCGTGACCGTCGGGCCCGCCGGCGCCGTCGATGCCAGTTGGCTCGCCAACCCGGGCTCGGGGAGCTACACGACGGGATCGAACTGGAGCGGCGGCACCGTACCTGATGGCACCGCCTCCTTCGGCACCTCGACGGTGACCAGCCTCGCCATCAACACGACGCGCTCGGTCGGCGGATGGACCTTCAATGCCGGGGCCAGCGACTACACGGTCAATGTTGGCGGCGAGAGCGGCGTGCGGTTTCTCGGCGACGGCATCGTCGTCAATGGCGGCAGCGTCGCGCTCAATGTCGGGTTGGCCTTCGTCGCGTTCTACAACAGCAGCAGCGCCGGCACGGCGACGATCAATGTCAGCCGCGGCGAACTCAGCTTCAGCGACAATTCCACCGCCGGCAATGCAGTGATCAACAACGACAATCGGCTGCTGTTCTTCGACGCCAGCACCGCGGGCAATGCCACCATCACCAATTCCGGCGGAGGCGAGATCGAGTTTCGCGCGACGAGCAGCGGCGGCACGGCACGATTCATCAACAATGGCTCGATCGACGTGTCTGACCGCAGCGCGCCCAGCATCACGATGGGCTCGATCGAGGGCTCCGGTACGATCTATCTGGGCTCGACCAACCTGGAGGTCGGCGGCAACAATCTCTCCACCCTTTTTTCCGGCGTGTTGCAGGACGGCGGCTCCGCCGGGACCTCCGGCGGCTCGCTGACCAAGGTCGGCAGCGGCACACTGATCCTGACGGGAACGAGCACCTATACAGGCGACACGATCGTCGCCGGCGGCGTGCTCGACGTCGAGGGCGCGCTCAACGGCACGTCGTCCGCGACGGTGCAGTCGGGGGCAACCCTGATGGGCGCCGGCAGCATCGTCTCGCCCTCCGTGTCGGTCCAGAGCGGCGGCACGCTGGCGCCGGGCAATGGCAACGCCGGCTCCGTGCTCTCGATCGACGGCAGTCTCGCCTTCGCCTCCGGCGCCTATTACCTGGTGCAGGTCAGCCCGTCGGCCGCCGCGTCGACCACGGTTACGGGGACCGCCGATCTCGGCAGCGCCACCGTCAAGGCGGTGTTCGCGGCCGGCAGCTACGTCTCGAAGACCTACACGATCCTGAGCGCGTCCGGTGGCGTGTCCGGGACGTTCGCGTCCACCATCGTCAACTTCAACCTGCCGTCGAACGTGCACTCGTCGCTGAGCTATGACGCCAACAACGTCTATCTCAACCTGGCGCTGGATTTCGCCCTGCCTCCGGGCGGAAACATCAACCAGCGGAATGTCGGCAATGCCCTGTCGCGTTCCTTCGAGAAAAACGGGGGGATCCCCCTTGTCTACGCCAGCCTGACCCCGGGTGGATTGACCATCGCCTCCGGCGAACTCGCAACGCGCGTGCAGCAGACGACCTTCGAGGCGATGACGCAGTTCACCGGCCTGCTGGCCGACCGCGACCTGCCGGACTGCGTCGTGACCGACAAGCGCGGCAAGCCGCTGCCGTGTCCGGCGCGCTGGAGCGTCTGGGCGTCCGGCTTCGGCGGGGCGCAGGACAGCAGCGGACATGCCGCGCTCGGATCGCATGATGCGACGAGCCGGGTGGCTGGGACCGCCGTCGGGGCCGATTACCGGTTCTCGGCCGATACGCTAGCCGGCTTTGCGCTGGCCGGCGGCGGGACCAATTTCAGCGTGGACGGTCTTGGCAGCGGCCGGTCTGACCTGTTCCAGGCCGGCGCCTATCTGCGTCATGTGAGCGGCCCGGCCTATCTGTCGGCGGTGCTGGCCTATGGCTGGCAGGACGTTTCCACCGATCGCACCGTGACCATCTCGGGGACGGATCGCCTGCGCGCCGAGTTCAACGCCCATGCCTGGTCGGGCCGCGCCGAAAGCGGCTACCGTCTCGCGTTGCCCGCATTCGGCGGCTTCGGTCTCACGCCTTACGCCGCGGGCCAGGTCACCACCGTTGCGCTGCCGTCCTATGCGGAAGCCGTGCTGTCGGGCAGCAACGCCTTTGCGCTCAATTATGCCGGCAAGACCGTGACCGCTCCGCGGACCGAACTCGGCCTGCGCACAGACAAGACCTTCGCCGCGGCCGATGGCGACCTCCTGTTGCGCGGACGTCTCGCCTGGGCGCATGATTTCAATCCGAACCGAACCATCTCCGCGACCTTCCAAGCGCTCCCGGATGCGAGTTTCGTCGTCAACGGCGCGGCGCAGGCTGCGGACGGGGCATTGGTCACGGCCTCGCTGGAGAAAAAATGGCACAGCGGCTGGTCCGCCGCGGCGAGCTTCGATGGCGCCTTCTCCACCGTGACGCGCGGCTATGCCGGCAAGGGCGTTGTTCGATACAGCTGGTAGGACAGTGGCCTAGTCACCGGTATCGAACTACCCGTTACTTTGCATGGGGTTGTTTTCGGGCGTCTATCGTTTGCCGATCGTCCGTCGCCACGGTGTCACCGTGACCTCGTGCGCGGCATCGAGCACGTAAGGCTTGCCCGCCGTCATGCCGTGCGCGGCCAGGATCTCGTGCGGGGTCCGCTCGGGCACGCCCACGAAGCAGCCGTCGCCGCCGGGAAGGCGCACAAGCGGCGCCTCCGACAGCCAGAACGTGTCGTAGCGGTCCATGAACATGTCGAACACGACGGGGCCGCCGATGATGGCGATGGTGCCTGCGGTCACACCGGCGAAGGCGCAGGCCTCCTCGAACGCGGCATGGTCCGGATTCCACAGCGTCGCTTTCGGCTGCTCGGGATCGACCGTCAGGGACTTGATCTTGCGCGTCAGGATCAGGCGCTTGCGCTTCGGCGAATTGGTCTGCTGCTCGTGCGAGTTGCGGCCATGCACGATCAGGTCGACGCGGTCGAGCGCCTGCTCGAAGAACAGCTTGTCGCCTTCGAACTTCAGGCTGTCGGGCATGACATGCTGCGCGTCGGCGAGCATGCCGTCCGCGGATGCAATCACATAGCCTTCGAACTGGAACGACAAGGCGGCGCTATTCGGAAACAGTTGTCACCACCGAATTGACCGGCCGCTGGCTCACGGTCGGCAGCTTGAGGTCCTTGACCAGCTCCTGATCGTATTCCGGGAGCGAGGAGGCCGGGAATTTGGCGCGCATCGCCACCACCTTGTAGCCACCGGCCTTGAGGCGCTTCAGGAGCTCGGGCAGGGCTTCCGCGGTGTGCTTCTGGAAGTCGTGCATCAGGATGATGCCCTTGCCCTTGGTGTCGAGCTTCTTCATCACGGTCTCGACGATCTTCTCGGGCTTCGACGCCTTGAAGTCGAAGGAGTCGATGTCGCAGGAGAAGATCGCCGTGTTGCGGTTGCCGAGATAGGTGACCATCTCCGGCGGATGCTGGAGCGCCGGGAAGCGGAAGAACGGGGCCGGCGAAATGCCGCCCAGCGCCCATTTCACGGCGGACAGGCCCTTCTCGATCTCTTCCTTGCGCTGCGCTTCGGTCAGCTTCTTGTTGTTGAGATTGGCGTGGGACCAGGTGTGCGTGCCGACGGTGTGGCCGGCCGCGTAGACCTGCTTGAGGATCTCCGGCTCGTAGGTCGCGTGCTTGCCGATCGAGAAGAAGATGCCGGTGGTGCATTCGTCGGCGAGCGCCTTCAGCACCGCCGGCGTGTTCCGCGGCCAGGGGCCGTCGTCGAAGGTCAGCACGACCTCGTGGTCGCGCAGGAAGTCGAGCTCCTTGAAGTGCTCGAAGCCGAAGCCGGGACCGCCCGTGGTGTCGATTTCCACGGTCCGGGCGACGCCGAGCGCGCCCGGCGTGTTGCAGGCGGCACGGGCAGGCTGCGGCGCCTGTTGCGGCGGCGGCGGATTGACGAAGGCGGCAGGGGCCGCGGCGGGCGTCGCAGCCGGTGCGGCAGCGGCCGGCGCGGCCGCCGCCGGTTTGGTGGTCTGGGACCACGCTGCCCCCGTCATCGCCAGAGACATCGCGCTTGCCAGAATGAGTCCTGCAGCCACACGCATGGTGTTGTCCTCGAGATTGACCCCGTTGTTCTGCCGCGGCTTTTCCGCCGCCTGGCACAACCGTCCTGCCCAATTCGGCGTCTAGCCTAGAGGCTGCCCCACAGCGATTGCAACGGCTGTTTGGCGCCTCGCCCAAATTGTGCCCAACGTGTCGCGCCCGGCCCCTCAGCCGGCGGCCAGCGCCCTGGCGATCGCCGTCTTGACCCGGGTGTCGGCAGGGTCGATGGCGGAAGCGAACACCTCCGCGATGTAGCCGTCCCGTCCGATCAGATATTTGTGGAAGTTCCAGCGCGGAACCTCGCGCGGCCGTTCCGCCGCCGCCCATTTGTAGAATGGATGCGCCCTGGCCCCGACCACGGCCGCCTTTGCGGTAATCGGGAAGGTCACGCCATATTGGTGATGCGCGGTCTCCGCGATTTCGCTGGAGCCGCCGGGCTCCTGGGCGCCGAAGTCGTTGGAGGGGACGCCGATCACGGTAAGGCCGCGCTCGCCAAACTCGGTCCAGAGCGCCTGGAGCCCGGTATATTGCGGGGTGAAGCCGCAGAGCGAGGCGGTGTTGACCACCAGCAGCGGCTTGCCGGTGAAGGCGGCGAGGCGGATGTCGTCACCGGACAGGGCCGGAAAGGAAAAGGCATAGGCCGGAAGCCGGCTCATGCCGCTCTGGGCCGACACGCGGGCGGGGATCGCGACAGCGGCCGCGATCGAGCCTGCGAGTATGGTTCTACGGGTCATCATCACGGTTCACCCCCCGAAACGATCCGGAAGGTATCTTAGTTCACCGGTTGCCGTCCGATTGCTCAACACCGCGTTATTCGGTGCGCGCGGGACGCGTCAGCGCAGGCGGATGATGAAGTCGGTGCCTTCGCCGGTCTCGCCCTGGTTGATGCCCTGGTCGGAGACGACGATCGAACCGCCGGTGGTGAGCATCTCGTTGATCCTGGCCATGGTGTCAGCCGGGATCGAAATGCGATCGAGCGCCTCGGCGGGGCTGTCCGGCGTGACCACCGGCTTGACAACCGGCTTGGCCGCGACCGGCACCACGGCGGCATTGCGCGAACGGCGCGTCATGCGCCCGTCGTCCTCGCGCTCGGCGGATCGCACGGAAACGGGCAGCGAGACGACCGACCAGCGCAACGCATTGGCGTCGCTCTTGTCCACCTCGGCGGTGAAGACATGGGTGCCGAGCGGCCGGTCGCTTGGGGCGATCGTGACGGGCGCATCGAACAAGGGCGCGAAATTCTGCCGCACGTAGAGCTTGGAGTCCTTGCGGCTGATGAACACAGCGATCTGGCCGGCCCGCTTCGGCGCGTCCGGCTTCGCAACCGATGCCGGTTCGGCGACACGGCTCTCGTCCTTGCGGGCTTCGGGCGTGGCCGCGGGCGTCGTGGCAGTCACATCGGCCTTCTTCGCGGCCTCGGTGGCATCGATCTTGGCGGACTCGGTTGTCGCGGCCTCGGCCTTGGCTGGTTCGGATTTGGCTGGTTCGGATTTGGCCAGTTCAGATTTGGCCGTCTCGGCAGGCTTGTCGCCGGCAGCGGTGGCGGCCTTGGATGCTTCCGCTTCAGCGGGCTTGGCTTCCAAGGGCTTGGCTTCCAAGGGCTTGGCTTCCAAGGGCTTGGCTTCCAAGGGCTTGGCCTCCACCGGCGTGGCCTTGGCCGCTTCATCGGCCTGCGGCTTGTCGGCATCGGAGGCTTCGGCGGTCCTCGTCTCGGCCCGCGCATCGACCCTGTCGGCCAGTCCGGCGTCGTTGCGGAGCGGGGCGATGCCTGTCGTCGCATCGGACATCACGTGTCCGACCGAGGCGCGCAGTTCGAGCATGTTGTCGGCGCTGGCCGTCTTGGTCTCGGCCGGCCTGGCTTCGGCGGTCTTGACGTCCGCGTTCTTGATGTCGGCCGCGCCTCTATCGGCCTTGTCGCCGACATTGCTCTTGGGGTCGGCGCTCACGCTCGGCTGCGGTGGCACGCGCACAGAGGCGAGGCTCGGGTGGGAGAAGCTCTGCGGCGAGATCTCGCCGGGCGCGACGATGACGCGCGCGCCCATCTTGGTCCAGTTCCACATCTTCATGGCGAACGCCATCGGCATGCGGATGCAACCGTGAGAGGCCGGATAGCCCGGCAGAACGCCGGCATGCATGGCGACGCCGGACCAGGTGATCCGCTGCATGTACGGCATCGGCGCGCCGCTGTAGATGTTGGAGTGATGGAATTTGTGCTTCTGGATCACACTGAAGACGCCCATCGGCGTCGAGTGACCTTTCATGCCGGTCGAGACGGGTGACTCCGCGAACACGCCGTTGGAGTCGTAGACCGTGACCTTCTGCCGGTCGATCGAGACGACGATGACCAGCGGTCCTTGCGGCTTGGTGCCGGCTTCCTTCTCGGCAATGACGTCCTTCTTGGTCGCAGTGGTGCGCTTCTGCGGCTTCTGGCGCGCAACCTCGGGATGCCGGTCCTGCCGAGCGCCATAGGATCCGTCGGAATAATCCGTCCAGTAGTAGTAGGCCGCGTCCGCCTGGCTCGTCATGCCGAACGCACCCGCCGCTGTCAGAAGGGCGACCTGCCACATCCGTGCGGGCGGCGCGATGGAAGACCGGTTCACGCTATTCATTCCTCGAATCCACAATCCAAATCAGACGTTAGTGTTGCAGAGGGGATACGCGTTCACCAGCATAGCGGTTCTGCCGCCAGCCACTTTTGTCCGAGACGTAGCAAAAAAGCCTCACGGACCGGTAAACGGCTGCCATCGACGTGCGCGGGCGTCTTCCTGACAGGGGAGCAGATACCTACATTGCGGTGACTTGCACTCGGAGAACTTCATGTCATCCCGTTTCCCCGCTCTTTCCGGCATCCACTTGAAAGGCTTCGTCTTATTCCTCCTGCTGCTGGCCGTCCCGGCATCCTGCGCAAGCGCGGCCGACGAGCCGGATCTGATCTTTCGTCGCTCCACTGTTTTCAAGTGGGTCAGCCCCAATGACAAGCTGGCGACCTACGGCCTCGACGATCCCGAGGTCGAGGGCGTGGCGTGCCATTTCACGGTGCCGGAGAAGGGCGGCTTCAAGGGCTGGTTCGGGCTGGCCGAGGAGGTCTCGGACATCTCGCTGGCGTGCCGCCAGATTGGCCCGATCAAGTTCAAGGACAAGATGGAGCAGGGCGACGACATGTTCCGCAAGCGTCGCTCGCTCTTCTTCAAGAAGATGCAGATCGTGCGTGGCTGCGACACCAAGCGCAATGTGCTGGTGTACATGGTCTATTCGGACAGGATCATCGAGGGCTCGCCGAAGAATTCGACCTCGACGGTGCCGATCATGCCGTGGGGGCCGGGCGACGCCAACGTTCAGAAGTGCGGCGACTTCTTCACTCAGTGACGATGTTGCGGCTGACAGCCGGTTTCGCCAGATGCGAGCCTGTCAGCCGCACGAACATCTGCGGGGCGGCCTCCTGGCAGCGGCTGGATTGCACAGCCATCGCTCCTGCCGGCGCAAGGCGCGCGCGCTTCGCGGGTCGCTCGGTCGATGGTTTCGGCTCGCGTGCCGTGACGCGATCTTGCGCCGTCATGATGGCCGTCCTCAGGTCAATTTGCGCCCGGTGATCCCGCGCGTCTCGGTTTCGATGGCTTGGGTCGCAGTCGAAGCGTCCCAGGTTCGACCGGCCGACCAGCCTTTGGGCCTCTCTTGAGCAGAGAAACGTAAAGCCCGTGTGAAGCCCTCGTGGTCCAGCTGTGACCGCGCCTGTTCGGGCGTGATGGTCCCGGGTCTTCGGCGCGCCTGGCGACCTCTTGGGCGAGCCATCGAAGGACGGGTCTTTCCCGGCATGTTTCATCGCCGCGTCGCGATGAAACATTTCTCCGGCCAACGAAACCATTTTCCGCTTTTGGCGCATCACGCGGGAAACCGCGGATGGTTATCAGCCTCGCAACGACGATGGCGAACCGCCGGCCCCAGAATTCGGACAGAAGATCATGCGCGCACTCAGCTTCATCCTTGCCTTCGGTTTCGTCCTGGCCGGCAATTCCCTGGCGGGTTTGCCGGATGGCGCTCTGCCCGGCATCGGGACCTTCCGGTACAGCGGCTCGCCGGTCGCAGCCCCGGCGCCGCATCCGATCGTGGTCGCCGCGCGCTTCTGACCGCAATCCACGACGTCAGACGATAAAGGCCGCCATGATCGCTCGCGCCAGTGCCACAGTCCTCTTGTTCCTTCTGGTGAACTGCTCCGCGCAGGCGCAGGTGCGCACACCCTCGCGGCTACCCGACCCGCGCGGCGAATTCGTCCGTCAATGCGCGCCGCGCATGCTCGGACGCTGGGAGCATCCGGAGGCCGTTTGCGGTTGCCTACATGACCACGCCGCGGCCGCCGTCGAAGACCGCGATCTGCGCGAGGCGCTGTTGCGCGGGATCAGCGAGACGGGCGTGCCGACCATCGAGACCGATTGGGTGCCGACCTCCAAGCAAGGCGACATCGGAGCGACCTTCACCAAGATCGCCAAGCCAACCCTTCAATGCATGTTCGACCCGGCGAAATCCTAGCCGCTCACTTCGTCTTCGGTCCGAAGCGCGGCACGCAGGTGCTGGTCCGCGACACGCCCTGGTCGGTCATCCTCGCACCCCGTACTTCCTTGATCTGTCCGGCAGGGCAGGTTCCGTCGTCCACCTGGACGCGCTGGCCCAGCTTGAGATCGACAATGTCCTGCTCGCGCCCGACGGTCACCGCGTGCGAGGTCGTGACGAGTGCGGCGGAGATCAGGAGCGACAGGCAGGCTACGCGGCATTGAAGCATGGTGAAGGGTCCCGGCATTGACGCCGCAATGTAGGGACCGCCGCGCGATTCTGACAGGGAAGTCTTCGTTACCTCCGCCGCGCCGCTCGAACGGCAGCGCGCGACTCTTGCGCAAGCCGTTCAGCCGACGCCACAAGCTGTGGAATCGTATGCCCGGAAAATCCAAGGACGAAACCGGGCAGGGGCCGCGCCCGCGCATAGGTGTCGGCGAGCAACCATCCCTCCGTAGCTGCCGCCTGCCTCGCCCGCGCGGCGACCGCTATCTCGACGGAAGACTCGAATCTTGCGACCAGATGCAGCCCCTGCGACGGCACCGGCACCGAGAGCACGCCGTCGGATCTGGTTTCAAGCGTAGCAGCCAGCGCATCGCGCGCCTCGCGATAGAGTTTGCGCACGCGCTTCAGGTTTGCGGCGAACGCGCCGGAATTGAGCATGTCGGCGACGGCGCCCTCCATCAATGTGCCGGGAAACCGATCCAGCGCCGCGCGGGCCGCGGTGACGCTTGCGATGAGGCGTTCGGGCAGCGCGCAATAGCCGATGCGAAGACCGGGAAACAGCGTCTTGGCGAACGTTCCCATGTAGATGACCCGCTGAAGGTGATCGATGCCGGCAAGCGACATCAGCGGTGCGCCGTCGTAGCGGAACTCGCTGTCGTAATCATCCTCGAGCACGAAGGCGTCGGCTGCCTTGGCCCAGTCCAGCAGCTCGAGGCGCCGCGGCATCGACATCTGCACACCCAGCGGAAACTGGTGCGACGGCGTCACATAGGCGGCGCGTGCGGTCGGTGCGGCCGTGCGGCCCCTGCCGACGCGCAGGCCTTGCTCATCGACCGGCACCGGCACGGCACGATAGCCGCAATGGGCGATGGTGTTGCGAGCAGCCGGGTAGCCGGGGTCTTCGCACCAGACCCGGTCACCCGGCTTGAGGATCGCACTGAGGACGATGCGCAGCGCATGCAGCGTGCCTGACGTGAGCATGATCTGGTCGGGATCGCAGCGCAGGCCGCGCGCGGACAGCAGATGGTCGGCGATCGCCGCGCGCAATTCGCGGCTGCCGCGGGGATCGCCATAATGCAGATGCTCGGCCCCGAAGGCGCGCATGCGCCGGCCGAGGAACGTGCGGAAGCGCTGCACCGTGCGCTCGTCGATCAGCGTGCAGCCGAGTGAGAATGCACCCTGTCGAGGTGCGTCGACGACAATCTTCGGCCGTTTCGATGCGGTCGCGCGCGCCGGGATACGCGCGGCGACGAAGGTGCCGGAGCCGACCCTGGCATCGGCAAAACCATCGGCGATCAGTCGCTCATAGGCGGTGACCACGGCGTTGCGGCGAAAGCCCGTCTGTCTGGCGAGCGTGCGCGACGGCGGCAGCGCTTCGCCGGGCTTCACCAGGCCGGCGGCGATCGTCTCGCAAAGCGCCTGGTACAGGCGATGCGCCGTCGGCGCCCCGAGTGTGACATGGGGACCGGTGAGGTCGAGCGGCAATTCGGTCCGGGTCGCGGAGGGCAGGGAATTGGTCGGATATTTTCGCATGGAATTGGAACTATCGCAGACCAAATCGGAGGCTACAACAGGCCCAGTTTCTTCAGAGCCGGACAGGAGTGACCGATCGTGAGCGAGACTGCGAGCCCGAAATCCTACCCGACCTCGGCGCGCAACCAGGTCAAGCGCCTCCACCAGCGCGGATTCTACGATCATGAGACCGTCCATCGCATCCTGGACTCGTCGATGCTCTGTCACGTCTCTTACGTGATCGACGGCCAGCCCTACTGCACGCCGACCTTCTTCTGGCGCGAGGGGACGCGGCTGTACTGGCACGGCTCCAGTGCCAGCCGCATGCTTCGCAACCAATCGAAGGGCGAGCGCGTATGCCTGACGGTCGCCCATCTCGACAGCCTCGTGCTGGCCAGGTGCGGCTTCAACCACTCCGCCGACTACCGCGCGGTGATGGCGTTCGGCACGGCCTATCTCGTCACCGACGCCGCTGAAAAGGAGCGGGCGGTGATCGCGATGGTGGACCGCTTCTTCCCGGATCGTACCGCGAGCCTGCGGGCGAGCACCGCGCAGGAGATCAAGGCGACCTCCTTTATCGCCATGGAGATCGAGGAGGCCTCGGCGAAAATTCGCGCCAAGGGCGTCGCCGATGACGATGAGGACTACGAATTGCCGGTCTATGCCGAACGCATTCCGGTCCGCACCGTGTTGGGCGCGCCGGAGCCGTGTCCGCGCCTGCTTGACGGCGTGACGAGGCCCGCGGCGCTCGATGGCTATTCCGAAGGCCGACTGCTCGAAGATGCATTGCGGGATGCCTATTTTGTGCAGTACCCGAACGGCTGAAATCGGCTAGTTTGCGCGCTCCTTCGACCAAATGGATGCCTGGAGTAGCCTGATGAATGCCGAAACGCAGCAGAGGATTCTTGACGCCGTCGATGCCGGCTTCGAAGCCCAGCTCGCGACCACACGCGATTTCGTTGCCATCCCCTCGACGCGTGGAGCGGAGGGGCCTTGCCAGGACATGATCGGCGATCTCCTGCGCGCGCGGGGCTATGAGGTCGACGACTGGCATATCAAGGTCGAGGATCTGAAGGACCTTCGCGGCTTCGGGCCGATCGAGCACGATTTCTCCAGGGCGCGTACGGTCGTCGGCACCTATCGCCCCACGACCGAGGCGGGCAAATCGCTCATCCTGCAGGGGCATTGCGACGTGGTGCCGGCGGGGCCGCTGGACCTGTGGGACACGCCGCCATTCTCGCCCGTCGTCAAGGACGGCAAGCTGTTCGGCCGCGGCGCCTGCGACATGAAGTCGGGCACGATCGGCGCCCTCTACGCGCTGGATGCGATCAAGGCCGCCGGCCTGCGGCCGACCGGGCGGATCCATTTCCAGTCCGTCATCGAGGAGGAGAGCACCGGTGTCGGCGCGCTCTCGACGCTGCAGCGCGGCTATCGGGCCGACGCCTGTTTCATCCCCGAGCCGACCAACGGCAAGATGGTGCGCTCGCAGGTGGGCGTGATCTGGTTTCGGCTGCGCGTGAAGGGGCATCCGGTCCACGTGGCCCACGCGGGCTCCGGCGCCAATGCGATCATGGCGGCCTATCATCTGATCCAGGCGCTTCAGAAGCTCGAGATCGAGTGGAACGAGCGCGCCAAGGCCGACCGCCATTTCAAGACGCTCAACCATCCCATCAATTTCAATCCGGGCATCATCAAGGGCGGTGACTGGGCCTCGAGCGTCCCGGCCTGGTGCGACGTGGATTGCCGCATCGCGGTCCTGCCGGGATGGTCGATTGCCGACCACCAGAAGGAGATCATGGCCTGCGTGGCGGCCGCCGCCCGCAATCACCGCTTCCTCTCCAACAATCCGCCGGACGTGGAGTGGTCGGGCTTCCTGTCCGAGGGCTATGAACTCACCGATTCCGCAGCGCCCGAGGCCGCATTCGGCAAGGCCTTCAACGCCGTCTATGGCGGCGCGGTCGAGGATCTCGTCTTCACCGCGCTGACTGATACCCGCTTCTACGGCCTCAACCACGGCATCCCCAGCCTTTGCTTCGGCGCCAGCGGCGGCGAGATGCACGGCTTCAACGAATTCGTCGACCTGGAGTCGCTGAAGAAGTCGACCAAGGCGATGGCGCTGTTCATCGCCGAATGGTGCGGCGTGGAGAAGGCGTAGGCTGGTCCGCCGTCATTGCGATGAGCGGAGCGACGAAGCAATCCAGACGGTCGTCGCGGCGGGTCTGGATTGCTTCGCTTCGCTTGCAGTGACGGGGGAGGGCGTTGGTCGACTGCCCAATCTGCTGGCTGCCCTAAATCCTTTAAGCTTAAAATAAAGACTAGGATGCCGCCGTTCCCGGTGGCAGACTGGGACCCAATCGCAAGGCCTTGAGTCCGTCGGGGGAGTAACGATGCGCGATTGGGATGATGCCTACGCCAACGCGGCCCATATCCCGGGCTCGGACAAGATGCCGGCGCAGTGGACGGAGCGGGCTGCGGCCTATCGCGCCGGCCTGACGGGCTTCCGCGCCGATATCGCCTATGGCGCAGGCGAGCGCCAGCGCCTCGACCTCGTGCTGCCTGCCGGCGACGCCAGGGGTCTCGTCGTGTTCGTCCATGGCGGGTACTGGATGCGTTTCGACAAGTCGACATGGACCGACCTTGCCGAAGGTGCGCGCCATCATGGCTGGGCGGTGGCGCTGCCGAGCTACACGCTGACACCGGTCGCGCGCATCGCCGACATCACCGCCGAGATCGCGGCCGCGATCTCAACCGCCGCATCGCTCGTCTCCGGTCCGATCCGGCTGGCCGGGCACTCGGCGGGCGGCCATCTCGTCACCCGCATGCTCTGCGACGACACCCCGCTCGATCCCTCCGTCTTTGAGCGCATCACAGGCACGCTCTCGATCAGCGGCCTGCACGACCTGCGCCCGCTGCTCAAGACGAAGATGAACGAAACTCTGCGCATGACCATGGAAGAGGCGACACTCGAAAGTGCCGCGCTCCACCTGCCGCGCGGGCAGATCCCCGTCACGGCCTGGGTCGGCGGAGGCGAGCGGCCCGAATTCATCCGGCAGTCCGATCTGATGGCCAATATCTGGACCGGCTTCGACGTGCCGACCCGTCTCGTCGTGGATCCCGGGCTGAACCATTTCACCGTGATCGACGGACTGAAGGATCCGTCGTCGCCGATGACCGCGCGGCTGATCGGGCTCGACTGAACGGGGCAGGGATGATCGATCGAAAGGACCTGTCATGAACTCCACCGGCTACGATCCAGCAAGCGAAGGCGCCGAGACGGATTTCGCCCGGCGCATGTCCTATGGCGACTACCTCGCGCTCGACGCGATCCTCGGCGCGCAACATCCGCTGTCGCACGCCCACGACGAGATGCTGTTCATCATCCAGCACCAGACCACCGAATTGTGGATGCGCCTTGCGATCCACGAACTCAGCGCCGCACGTCGCGCC
The DNA here is from genome assembly GCA_964423245.1 of uncultured Bradyrhizobium sp. Taxonomy (GTDB): domain Bacteria; phylum Pseudomonadota; class Alphaproteobacteria; order Rhizobiales; family Xanthobacteraceae; genus Bradyrhizobium. The sequence goes on from CAYREH010000025.1 coordinate 76,046, forward strand.
ATTGCCAGCGATGAAGTGGCCCCGGCCATGAAGATGCTGGCGCGGATGTCGCGCATCTTCGAGCAGCTCAACGGCGCCTGGGACGTACTCCGCACCATGACGCCCAGCGAATACACGCGCTTCCGCTCGCAACTCGGCCAGTCCTCGGGCTTCCAGTCGCGGCAATATCGCCTGATCGAGTTCCTGCTCGGCAACCGCAATCACGCGATGCTCAAGCCGCACGCACATGACGCGGAGACGACGAAGCTGCTGGAAGAGGAACTCGCGACGCCGAGCCTCTACGACGAGGTGCTGCGGCTCGCCGGCCGCAACGGATTGACGATGCCGGCGAGCGTGCTGGCGCGCGACGTCCGCGAGACCCACAGCTTCAACGAGGGGGTGTTGCAGGCCTGGCGGATCGTCTACGAGGCGCCGGAGACGCATTGGATGCTCTACGAACTCGCCGAGAAGCTGGTCGACTTCGAGGACTATTTCAGGCGCTGGCGCTTCAACCATGTGACGACGGTGGAGCGCGTCATCGGGTTCAAGCGCGGTACCGGCGGCACGGGCGGCGTCAGCTATCTCAAGCGCATGCTCGAGGTCGAGCTTTTCCCCGAACTCTGGCGCGTTCGCACCATTCTCTAGGCATGTCCATGACCAAGCTTCGCGTTTACGACGACACGAGGGCGCTGTTTCATCTGCCCGAGGGCGTGACCTATCTCGACGGCAATTCGCTCGGCGCGCTGCCGCTCGGCGTTGCCGACCGCGTCAATCGCGTCATCACCGCCGAATGGGGCAACGAACTCATCCGCGCCTGGAACACTGCGGGATGGTATGCGCAGCCCCGCCATGTCGGTGATCGTATCGCGCGGCTGATCGGGGCCGAACCCGGCTCGGTCATGGTAGGCGATACGCTGTCTCTCAAGGTCTATCAGGCGCTGGCGGCGGCGCTCGACATGAATGAAGGTCGCAGGGTCATCCTGTCGGACACCGGCAATTTCCCGACCGACCTCTATATGGCTGAAGGCCTGATCGCGACGCTCGGTCGCGGCCATCAACTGCGCCTGGTTGCGCCGGAAGACATCGAGGCCGCCTTGTCCGAGGAGATCGCTGTCCTCTACATTACCGAGGTCGACTATCGCACCGGACGGCGCCACGACATGGCGAAGTTGACGGCGAAGGCCCACGCGCTCGGCATCGTCACGGTCTGGGATCTCGCGCATTCTGCCGGCGCATTGCCCGTCGATCTCAAGGGCTGCGGCGCTGATTTTGCCGCCGGCTGCACCTACAAATACATCAACGCCGGGCCTGGCTCCCCGGCGTTCCTCTATGTCGCGCCGCGCCATGCCGAGAGCGCGCGTGCTGCTTTGTCCGGCTGGATGGGCCATGCCAAACCCTTCGCGTTCGAACTCGCCTATGCGGCGGCCGGCGGCGTCGAGCGAATGCGCGTCGGCACCCCGCCGGTGCTGGCCATGGCCGCCCTGGAAGCCTCGCTCGATATCTGGGACCGTGTCGACATTGCCGAGGTTCGCGCGCGGTCGCTGGCGCTGGGCGATCGTCTCATCGAGGAGGTCGAGCGCCGCTGTCCGTCTCTGAAGCTGGTGACGCCGCGCGCCCACGCAGAACGAGGCTCGCAGGTCTCGTTCGCCTTCGACGGCGGCTACGCGGCCATGCAGGCGCTGATCGCGCGCGGCGTGATCGGCGATTTCCGCGCGCCAGATATCATGAGGTTCGGGATTACGCCCTTGTATGTCGGCGAAGCCGAGATCCTGCGCGCGGCCGGGATCATCGAGGAGGTGATCGCAGGTGAAGTGTGGCGGCGGCCGGAATATCAGGTGGTCAATGCGGTGACCTAGAAGGTCGGAGCAGGACCATTACCTCGCAGGTCATTGCTTTGCCGCGCGAAGCCATTCACGCTGGGATAACAATGAATTGGGAGGAGATTCGATGACGCCGCTGGAGAAACTTCATGCGATGAAAATGCCCTTCGCCGAGCTCAAGGGCGTGGAATTCGTCGCCGCCGATCCGGAGCGCGTCGTGGCGCGCATGCTGGTCCGTCCCGATCTCTGCACGTTGAACCACACCATTCACGGCGGCGCGGTGATGGCGCTGGCGGATTCCGTGGGCGCGGCCGCAACCGTGATCAATCTGCCAGATGACGCCAAGGGCACCACCACGCTGGAGAGCAAGACCAACTTCATCGGCGGAGCCCGTGAGGGAACCACGGTGGTCGCGACGGCGACGCCGGTGCATCGGGGCCGCAGGACCCAGGTCTGGACCACCCGGCTTGAGACAGAGGACGGCAAGCTCGTCGCCGTGGTCACCCAGACCCAGCTGATCCTCGTATGATTACGGGTCTTTGATTTTCTTAACGAAATGGTCGTTCCCGACGCCTCAAACTTGAGCAGGTTCCCGTCTTGAAAAATTTGCTGCGACGCACAATATAGGAGGCCTAGGGATTCGAACGCCTCCTCGAGGGATACCAAGAGGAGTTTTTGACTTGTCACGCGAAGCAGAATTAGCACTTGAAGACACTGTCCGTGCATCAGCCGGATATGTGCGGACCTTGATCCAGCAGGAAGAATTGCCGCTGTTGCGCGATCACCTGCTCAGGCTCGACCCCCAGAGCCGTCACGACCGCTTCAACGGGTTTCTCGATGACAGCTTCATCGAGCGATACGCCGCGCGCTGTGCCGAGGACGGCACGGTGATCGTCGCCTATATCGTCGATGGCGTCGTGCGCGGTGCGGCCGAACTTCACCCGCCGGAGGGGGATTCGCTGCCCGAAGTTGCCTTCAGCGTGGAAGCTTCCGCGCGCCGGCAGAACGTCGGCACCGTGCTGTTCAGCCGCCTGATCGCGGAAGCGCGGTGGAAGGGCTACAAGAAACTGCGGATCACCACCGGCTCCGAGAACCATGCGATGCGTGCATTGGCGCGGAAATTCGGCGCGCATCTGGCGTTCCGCCACGGTGAGTCCACCGGAACGATCGATCTTGCCAAATCGCCCGAGGCAGAACTGGCCGACCTTGCTGCTGCGCCGTTCAGGGCCAGCCGGGCGCTGCTCAGCTTCAACTCGACTTGCTGGAAGCTGATTTCCAGCATGTACGTCAATCGCGCGGCCTGAGCGCAGCGGGAATCAAAAAAAGCGGACCGGCGAGACCGGTCCGCTTTTTTATTGAGAAGATTTCCGCTTCAGGTGCCGGTGCGCTTGTCGTTGCCGAAGCGGCGGACGACGCGGCGCTCCACCACCACCGAGCGCTGCGCGCCCTGTTCGCCGGCGATCACGCGCGTGGCGGTGATGCGGCTGTTGGTGCGAGCCTGCTTCTTGACTTCGGCCTGGACCACGTCGAGCGGCATCCCCATCAGCGCTGCGGCGATCTCGGCCTGCTGCTCCTGATCGTCGGTGATACCGACGGCGGCAAAGATCGCCTCGTCCAGGGTCGGCGGGTCGTGACGCACGCGGCGCGTGCCATACTTGGTATTCCAGTCTGCGCTCATAGGGGCCTCGTTTCGATGCCGGGATACCTAGTGCCGCGTATGTTGCATTGCAATATGAAATTGGTGTGGCATCTCAGCTATGCACCGGTTGGGTGTCGCCGAGGCCATCGATCTTCGTCCTTTGCTGCGGCCAGCGCCTCAGCGCGGCGCGTCCGGCCTCGGTCAGGCCGTAAATCCCGCGGTCGGCGCGCTCGAACCAGCCATACACATTGTTAAGCAAGATCTTGCCGGCGTCCGGACAGCGCTCGCGCAGCTCGCGCACGCGCCGCGGTCCGGCGGCCAGCTCGGACGCGCAGGCCAGCGCCTGCTGGCGGTAGGCCGTCATGATCGGGGCGCGGGTGCTGCCGCCGAGCACCGGATCGCCCTGGCGGCGCTGGTGCTCCGACACGAGGCGGGAGCGCTTCTTCGGCTCGCGGCGCGGAGCCGCCGTCGGCGGCCTGACCAGGACCTCGACCTGGCCGCGCTCCGTGACGCCGAGCATGCCGAAGCCGAGCCGGCGGCAGAGATTGCGATAGCGCGCATCACTCTCGCGTCCCTTGCCGCGGGACGACATCTTCGCCGCGATCCAGACTTCATCGCCGGCCGGGGCGCGGTCGACCGCCTGCAGGATCAGTTCGAGATTGAACGCCAGCTTGAGCTCGCCGATCACGACCACCGGCGGGTCGCCCGCGCTGAGGCCGACCAAGTCGCAGCCGCCGATCTCGCCCTTGACCGTAAAGCCGAGCTCTTCGAGGAAGCGTTTGACAGGCAGATAGAGCGCGGTTTCCAAAGGAAGGCTTCCGATGATGCGATCAGAGAATCACTTGAATACAGTCTAGGGCCTTCGCGGCCCTGATTGAATCGGGGCCGACAACGACCCATCCGAATTTCGCTAAACCCGCCCGGCCACCGGGATCAGCGCGCCGGTGATGCCGCTGGCGGCATCACTGACGAGGAACAGGATCACCTCGGCGAGTTCCTGCGGCGTCACCCATTTCGAGAAGTCCGCGTCGGGCATGTCGGCGCGATTGGCCCTGGTGTCGATGGTCGAGGGCAGCACCGCATTGACCGTGACCTTGCCCTTCCACTCGTTCGCCAGCGCCTCCGTGAGGCGGTGCACGCCGGCCTTGGAGGCGGCATAGGGGCCCATGCCACTGCCGGCGGACAGCGCCCCCATTGCCCCGATATTGACGATCCGTCCCCGACCGGATGCGGCCAGATGGGGCAGCGCCGCGCGCGAGGCGTTCACCGCAGTCAGCACGTTGAGCGCATGCATCCGCTGCCAGGTCGCGGCGTCGCCGTCGGCAACGGTCTCGAAGGCGAAGCCGCCGGCGATGTTGATCAGCGCGTCGAGCCTGCCGAAGTGGCTTGCCGCAGCCTCGATCGCCGTCCTGGCCTTCGTCGCGTCGGACAGATCGACGCCGCCGATCTCGATGCGGTCGGCGGTGGCGGGAATCGACGCGGGCGCGTGATCGATGCCGGCAATGCGGGCGCCGCGTGACAGCGCGATGTCAGCAACGACCTTGCCGAGTGCGCCGAGCGCACCGGTTACGACTATGGCTTTGTCCTGCACAGGATTCTCCGTCGTTTCAGGTCCCGCCGATCACGCCTGCAGATAGCGTTCCTTCAGCGCGGTGCGCTCGGCTGCGCCGAGCTTGAGACCATCCCTCAGATAGGTCTCGAGGTCACCATAGTCCTTCCCGACAGCGTCGAACGCTGCCGCAAGATAGGAGGCCTCGACGCTTGCGATGGCGCTGCGGACGTCCTCGGGCAGGTCGGTGGCAGCTGTCGGGTCGCGCCGGTAGAACCGGTTGGTCAGGAGATAGTCCTCGAGGATCACGTCGTCGGACACGCCGAGCGCATGCAGGATCAGTGCGCTGGCGAAGCCGGTACGGTCCTTGCCGGCCGTGCAATGGATCACGAGCGGCGCGCAGTCGTCCAGCAGATGTTCGAACAGCTTCTGGAAGCGATGCGTGTTGTGACGGACATAGTTGCGATAGGACTCGCGCATGAGTTCGAGCGCGACCGGGGCGGTCAGCCGGCCGCCCTCCAATTCGGCCCGCAGGCTGGCCACGACGGTGGGCTCGATCGGCAGCGAGTGCACGGTGATCTCTTCCACGGCGCAGAGGCCGGCCGCGCGCTCCTCCCGCCCGCGGAAGTCGAACGCGCTCCTGACGCCGAGGTCGCGCAGGATTTTGACGTCGTCGGCCGTGAGCTGGCCGAGATGGTTGGAGCGGAAGATGTGCCGCCAGCGCGTGGTACGTCCGTCTTTGGTCGGATAGCCGCCGAGGTCGCGGAAATTGCTGGCGCCTTGCAGAGCCAGATGGCGGGCAGGGGAGTCGGACATGAAGCTCGCTTGGGTTATGTTCGAGGCGACGCAGGAGAGGGCGTCGCTGGTTTCTATTACGGGGGCGATCATGGGCCGGCACAAGGCCATTGTTCTGGGGATCATCAGTCTGGCGGGTGCGACCTGCGGTTCGCGCGAGGCGACGGCGCAAACCTTTCAGACCTACCGCTGCGCGGACGGTACGCAATTCATCGTGGGATTTTATGACGGCGACAAACGGGCTTTTTTGCAGATCGACGGCGAGCCGGTGACCCTGGCCAAGCGGATCACAGTTTCGGGTGCCCGATATTCGGGGACGGGGGTGACGCTGTCGATCGGCCGGTCCGGCACGACCGTCCGGCATCTGAAGCGCCCCGTCACGTCCTGCGAAGCGATTTGAGAAGAGCGGCACGCACAAGGACGGGGAATCAACCAGGAATCAAAAAGGGCCGAAACTTCGTTGTTTCGACCCTTCTTCAAACTGCCGCCGGGCACCCTCGAGAGTACGGCGGGATCGGACCAAAGCCGGGCATTAGCGGTCCCACTTCGGCTTGGCTTCGTCGACGGCATCCTGATGGTACCAGCTACCGCTGCAGATCGTCTCGTTCACGGGAAGCGAGACGTGATCGGCAGGGATGCGGGCGTCGCCATAGCGGCGTCCACCGAGAGCGGCGCGGCCCCCGGCTGGGAACTGATAGATCTTCGCAGATCCAAGACTGAGACTGTTATTCATCATTGAGGTATCTCCTCGGGCCGATGGCGCTGGCCTCCATGGTGCGCCCGACTCGTTCGCTTGTGGTTACCGGACTCCCGATATCGGCCGTGCTTCCGCAAATGCAAAGTGCTGAAAAGGAAATCAGCCTTCGCTTATTTTGTGAGCATTTGGCCTCTTGCACCGGTCAAGGCAGGTGACGGGTGACTAACGCGTGAGCCATTGCAAAGGTTGCGGCCAGCCGCCCGTTCGCATTTCAGAAATTGCTGGAACCTGATGCGCGATTAATCGGCGGCGGTCGCTGCGCGCCTGCCTGCTTGAGAATCGGGCCTTTTGCCGGGGATTCCGCACTGCAGCTTCACGGAAAGGTGCGCGGCTATGACGCATGGCTCTGTGGAAACCTCGAGCGAGCGGCGGTGCCAGTGACCCGGCTGGAACCGGTCCGGAGTGCGTCCTTTTGGCACGTTAAATGCTTGTAAAGAGACGGCCGATGGTGGCCGGGTACAAACGTGCGGGGCTTCCAAGCCCCAACCTTTCGCATCATCTACAGAGAGGCTCAATGACCAAGTACAAGCTCGAGTACATCTGGCTCGACGGATATACGCCGACTCCGAATTTGCGCGGCAAAACTCAGATCAAGGAATTCGCGTCCTTCCCGACGCTCGAGCAGCTTCCGCTTTGGGGCTTCGACGGCTCCTCGACCCAGCAGGCCGAGGGCCACAGTTCGGATTGCGTGCTGAAGCCGGTCGCCGTGTTCCCGGACGCCGCCCGCACCAATGGCGTGCTCGTGATGTGCGAAGTCATGATGCCCGACGGCAAGACCCCGCACCCGTCCAACAAGCGCGCCACCATTCTCGACGACGCCGGCGCCTGGTTCGGCTTCGAGCAGGAATACTTCTTCTACAAGGACGGTCGCCCGCTCGGCTTCCCGGCCTCCGGCTACCCCGCGCCGCAGGGCCCGTATTACACCGGCGTCGGCTATTCGAACGTCGGCGACGTCGCCCGCAAGATCGTCGAAGAGCATCTCGACCTCTGCCTCGCGGCCGGCATCAACCACGAAGGCATCAACGCGGAAGTCGCGAAGGGCCAGTGGGAATTCCAGATCTTCGGCAAGGGCTCCAAGAAGGCCGCTGACGAAATGTGGATGGCCCGCTACCTGATGCTGCGCCTGACCGAGAAATACGGCATCGACATCGAGTTCCACTGCAAGCCGCTCGGCGATACCGACTGGAACGGCTCGGGCATGCACGCCAACTTCTCCACCGAGTACATGCGTACGGTCGGCGGCAAGGAGTATTTCGAAGCCCTGATGGCCGCCTTCGACAAGAACCTGATGGACCACATCGCCGTCTACGGCCCGGACAACGACAAGCGTCTGACCGGGAAGCACGAGACCGCGCCCTGGAACAAGTTCAGCTACGGCGTGGCCGATCGCGGCGCTTCGATCCGCGTTCCGCACTCCTTCGTAAACAACGGTTACAAGGGCTATCTGGAAGACCGTCGTCCGAACTCCCAGGGCGACCCCTACCAGATCGCTTCGCAGATCCTGAAGACGATCTCGTCCGTGCCGACCGAGAAGAAGGCGGTCGCCTAAGATCCTCCCGGCCCGGGCTGGGGGCTGGCCCGGGTTGGACTTCAAATCCGTCGGAGCTGCAAGGCTCCGGCGGATTTTTTGCGTTCTGGGGGCGGTCCTTCCTGTGCTACCCGCGTGCGAAGGCGGTGGGCCGCCATCGGGGATCGCAATGACTGACCTTCGCATGCTCTCGACGCTCGGTCTGATGGGCGCGATGCGCAGCCTGTCCGCCGGGTTCGCGCGCACGACCGGCATTCATGTCGAGGCCGACTTCGCGCCGACGCTGGCGCTCCTGACGCGGCTGCGCGGGGGCGAGGCGGCCGATCTCGTGATCCTGACGCGCGAGGGGCTCAACGAGATGATCGGCGAGGGCCGCGTGGCGGCGGACAGCGCCGTCGATCTCGCCCGCTCCCTTGTCGGCATCGCGGTGCGGGCAGGGCAGCCGCATCCCGACATCAGCGACGAAGCCGCGTTGCGCCGGACGCTGCTGGGCGCGCGCTCGGTGGCCTGCTCGCGGCTCGGCGCCAGCGGCATCTATTTCGCCGAACTGATCCGGCGATTGGGGATCGCGGACGAGATCAACGCCAAGGCGACCGTCGTGCAGCAGGGCTTCACGGCGGAGCGGCTGGTGAGCGGCGAGGCGGACCTTGCCGTGCAGCAGATCAGCGAGTTGAAGCAGGTGGATGGCATCGAGGTGGCCGGACCCATCCCGCGCGAACTGCAGACGCCGCTGGTGTTCTCGGCCGGCCGCATGACAGAGGCGAAGCAGGCCGAGGCGGCCAACCGGCTGCTGCGTCACCTCGCTTCGCCGGAGGTTGTGCCGGTGCTGCGCGAATCCGGTCTGGAGCCTTGAATTTGCCGGCAGCAGCACGCAACCTGATGCTCATGAGAACCAGCCTCCTTGCCATCCTTCTCGCGGTCGCCGCGCCGGTCGCGGCGCAGGCGCAATCGGCCGATCTCGTGCTGTGCGACCGCCTCGCGGCCGATCCCAGCGATCCCGACAAGCCGGCCGACGTGAAGGGGGTCAGCGAGATCGCCGCGGCGGACGTTCCGACCGCGATCAAGTTCTGCAAGCAGGCGGCAGGATCCTCGCGCCGCGCGATGTTCGCGCTCGGCCGCGCCTATGCGGCCAACCGGCAGACGGCGGAGGCGCTCGCCGCCTGGCGCAAGGCCGCCGACAAGGGATCGACCGCCGCAATGGTCGAACTCGGCGTCGCCTATGGCACCGGATCGGGCGTCGCGCGGGACGAGGCGCAGGCACGCAAGCTGTTCGAGAAGGCGGCGCAATCGGGCAATCCGCGCGGCATCAGCAATCTCGCCGCGCTCGGCGGCGCCGGCGGCACCGCGCCGGCCGACCCCGCGCAGGCGCGCGCGCTGCTCGGCAAGGCCGCCGAGACCAATGCGGAGGCGCAATACCAGCTCGGCATGATGCTCTCGGAGGGCGAAGGCGGCGCGAAGGACGACGTCGCCGCCCGTGCCCTGTTCGAGAAGGCGGCGGCGCAAAACCATCCCGGCGCGCTGGAGCGGATGGGCGCCTTCGCCCAGGAAGGCCGCGGCGGTCCGAAGGACAAGGACGCCGCGAAGGCCTATTACGAGCGCGCCGCCGCGCTCGGCGATGCCGACGCCAAGGCGGCGCTGGAGCGCATCCGCTGTCCCTATGCGATCAAGAACAAGCAGGGCCAGCTCGTCACCACGCTGTGCTTCTGACCCGAGGGCTCCTCGCGCCGGCCTTGATCGAGCGCAACACCCAAGAGCGCGCCAAGGACTAGGTTCGGTCTCCAAAAGAACAGTGCTGGAGACCGCGATGAAACTTCGGATCTGGATGCCGGTGATGGCGGGCCTGTTGGCCGCCTCTGTCGGCGCGTCGGCGCAGGACCTCAAATCGCCGTCGGCCGACCAGTATGTGCCGCGGCTCGGCGACATCATGGGCGCCGCGCAGACGCGCCACCAGAAGCTCTGGCTGGCGGGCAAGGCGCAGAACTGGGAGCTCGCGGCGTTCGAACTGCGCCAGCTGAAGGCGAGCCTGGTCGAGGCCGCCATGCTCTATTCCGGCATCCCCGTCAGCAATGTCACGACCCTGGAGCCGTCCCTGCAAGCCCTGTCCGACGCCATTGACGCGAAGGACGGCCGCAGATTCCAGAAGGGCTATGGCGAACTGACCGACGGCTGCAATGCCTGCCACCGCTCGATGAAGCGCAGCTTCGTCCTCATCAAGGTTCCATCCGACCAGCAGCCGTTCTCCAACCAGCAGTTCGCGCCGGCCGGCAAGCCGTGAAGGCACGCCCTTTCGGCGCGCCGGCCGGAAGCGCAAAAACAACCCCATGCAAAGTAACGCAGGCGCCGGTCCCGCGGATACTGATTTTGCGAAACGGAATTTGACCCGTCGGGCAAAACAGGCGCATGATGGGATCATGGCGGCGGCAGGTCCCCGATCCCTCCTGCGCGGAAAAGCCGGATGGCCTCTGCGCGGCTGCGGTGCTAGGTAGCCCGCGATTCCTCATGATTTTTGCTGGGCATGGCTTTGCTGGACGGGCTCTACAAGGTTGAATACGGCATCAATGACGGCTTCGGCCGCAGCATCATGTGCCTGCATGACGGCAAGATGCTCGGCGGCAATTCCGGCTTCGCGCATCTGGGCAGCTATGTCGAACGCGACGGCGAGATCCGCGCCGCTGTCATCACCGAGCGGCACAACGAGGACCCGCATTTCAAGCCGCTGATGGGCGCCGATGTCGCGACCATCAGCGCGAGCGGCCGACACAGCGGCGGCCAGATCCGTCTTCAGGGCGGCTCGGACACCATGCCGGGCGCCTTGTTCTGGGCCAATTTGACCCGGCTTGACGACGGCGCGCTGCCGCCGCGCGGCGCGATCGGGGCGGGCAGCATCGCCAACGGACTCTATGCCATCAATCTGCGTGCGCTCGACGGCGTCGAGGCCGCGCTCTCCGGCGTCATGCTGCTGATCGACGGCCGCATCCTCGGCGGCGATGCGTTCTTCTATTATCTCGGCTCCTATTCCTCCGCCGACGGCCGCTGGAAAGGCGAGATGCTCAACCAGGAGCATACGCCGGCGAAAGGCGAGAACCCGGTGTTCGGCGGCTACGAGGTCGGGATCGGCTTTTCCGGGAGCTGCACCGATGCGAGCGGGGAGCTCGAAGGCATCGCACTCGCCGGCAAGCGCAGCCTGCGGCTGGCGGCCTCGCTCAAGCTGATGCGGCGGGCGTAGGGCGCAGGCGGATCAGTTCGTCGCGTCGCTGTAGAATGCGGCGTCACAACGCGGATTGTCCGCATGTCGGCCCTGCGACAAACCTCTTGCTTCGTCACTCAACGCTTCCTCTGCCGTGCGATGAGCGCCAGCAAGCTCCCATAGCGGCCAGGTCATGCGAACGGCGCTGCGCGCGGATTCTCGTTGAGGCTGCCGAGCAGGACGGTACGGCCATACATTTCCGAAACGGTGTCGAAGTCGACGACCGCATGGTGGCATGCCGTCACGACGTCGCGATAGGCCACCAGGACCGGATGGCCTTCATAGAGACTGTGAGCGCCGGCGGCCGCATAGATGCGCTCTATCGCGCGTCTGCAAAGTTCGGCGATGTAGGCTGCATCCCATCGGAATTGGATCCGGTCGAGATCCGACATCGGCGTCTGGTCCGCGATCATGGCCGCATCGAAACGCCTGCAGATGTCTTCCAGAAGACGCCGGGCCTGGGCAATCTCCGCTGACGACTCCGCAATGCGGCGCTGCATGCCGGCATTCTCCGCCTTTGCAACGCCATAGGCGCTCCTGCGACCACCGGTCTTCTCGATGAAGGCCCCAAGCCCGCGTTCGGCCATGCCGAGAACCGAGGCGGTCATCATCGAGGAAAGTCCTGCATACACGGGCAGGCGGTAGGTCGGACTCTTGGCGTGGGGGCTCAGGCCGAGAAATGTCGGGAAGGTGGGGACGCAGCGGTGGTCCGGAATGAAGGCATTGTTCACGACGAGATCCTTCGAGCCGGATCCGCGCATTCCCAGCGTATGCCAGGTGTCGTCGAACTGCACATCGGCGCGCGGGATCATGATGTGGCGCACCAAGGGTTCGTCCGGCGTCGGGCTGGAGACTTTGGCGCCAAAGATGAACCAGGGCGAATGATCGCAGCCGGAGCCGAATTGCCAGCGTCCGCTGAGACGCCATCCGCCAGATGTTCGCTCGAGCGTGCCTTGCGGCTGAAGACATCCGGCCAGGAGATTGTCGGCATCTCCGTCGTAGACTTCGCTTTGGCACTCGTCGGGGAAGCGGCCGACGATGTAGTCATGCGCGACGCAGACCATCAGAACCCAGCTTGCCGACGAGCAGACCTTCCCCAACTCGGCGCAGGCCCAGATATGGGCGCTGGGTGACATCTCATAGCCACCGAACCGTTTCGGCGTCAGGACCCGGCTCAATCCGGAGTCCCGGAGCGCTGCGGCAGCGTCATCGTGGAGACGACGCGATTGATCGCTCTGCTCCGCCGTCGCCGCCAACCGCGGCAAAATCCGGCGGGCGGCGCTCCTGTAGTCGAACCCGGAAGCTTCTGCGTCGACGGCCGTCATGTTCATCGCGAATGCTTCCATCTTTCCTACGGCGCGCGGGCCTGCGCCTCTGCCGATGATGATCGTCATCCCGAAGCGAGCTTCCCGAATGAGTTGACCCAAGTCAAATTCATGTTCATCATTTTAACTATGAAGCCAATTCATGATCGGATCGATCTCAACCTCCTGCGCGTGTTCTTCGCAATCTGGGATCTGCGTAACCTGACGGCAGCCGGGGACCGTCTCGGATTGACTCAGCCGGCCATCAGCCACGCCTTGCGGCGTCTTCGGACCCGGTTCAACGATCCCCTGTTCGTGCGCGCCGCCAACCGCATGTTGCCAACCGAAGCAGCCATTCGCCTGCACCGTCCGCTCGACGAGGCGTTTGCCATCATCAGTCGCGCCCTGCAGGAGCAGGTCGTGTTCGATCCGCGCACGACCGGGCGGAGGTTTCGGATCGCCATGTCCGACATCGCGGAGGTCTATGCGTTGCCGAGCCTGCTTGCGACCCTGTCGAAGGACGCGCCCATGGCCCGCATCGATGTCGTGCCCCTTCATCCCGAGGAAGGGGCGGCGGCCATGCGCTCTGGTGAAATCGACCTTTCGGTCGGGCACATGAATGACGCCGAGCACGAATGTTCAGCCATCGATTTGTTTCACGACAGATTTGTTTGCATGGTGCGCGCCAATCATCCCGTCGCGCGTGGAAAGCGCGCGGATGCGAACGTCGAGAAGCTCCGCTTCTTTCTTGCGCGGTTGAACAATCCGACCCATCAGATCGTCGAGAAGTGGCTGGTCGAAAGCCAGGTTCGGCCGCGAATTGCAGCTCGCGGCCATTTCACCATCGCGCCGGAGGTCGTTCGCAGGTCCGACCTGGCGGCGATCTTTCCCGAGAAGCTGGCGCTCCGCCTGCACCGTGCGAAGGAGTTTCGGCTGCTTGATCTGCCGTTGAGCCTGCCCCCGATCGAGGTGAAGGTGCGTACGCATGCACGGTTTGCCAGCGATATGGGAATTGGCTGGCTGCGTGAGACCGTTGCGAGGGTGATGAAGGAGCCGCGCTAGCCGGACCTGGCAGCAACGTGCCCAGCCGACTGCCGTCTTTACCGTGACACGTCTGCGGCCTTCGTGCTGGCCCCTTCGCGTCGCAAACCAGGCGGTAGCGCTAGGGCTGCCGCCTGGGACTTCAGAGTGACATCGACGATCAGGACCGTTTCATCAACGGGCACTTGCTCTGATCGCGGGGAATGTTGGCGTCGTCGGCGGGAACGGTGGCGACGACGTCATAGAAGTCCCACGGTCCCTTGGAATCCTCCAGCGTCTTCGCGCGCAGCAGATAGTAGTCGTGGATGTGCATGCCGTCCTCGCGGACATAGCCCTTCTCGGAGAAGAAGTCCTTGACCGGCAGCGATCGGAACTTGGCCAGCACGGCGGCGGTGTCGAGCGTGCCGGCGGCTTCGACGGCCTTCAGATAGTGCAGGGTGGCCGAATACATGCCGGCCTGGACCATGGTCGGCATGCGGCCGACCTTGTCGAAGAACCGCTTGCCGAATTCGCGCGAGGCGTCGTTGCGATTCCAGTAGAAGGCTTCCGACGTATAGAGCCCCTGCATGTTCTTCAGGCCGACCGATTTGGCATCGGTGATCTGAAACAGCAGCGCCGCCACCTTCATTTTGCTCTTGAGGCCGAGCAGCCCGAATTCGTGCGCCTGCATCAGCGAGTTGGAGGTGTCGCCGCTGGCGTTCGCAAGCGCCAGAACGTTGGCGCCGGAGCTCTGGGCCTGCAGCAGGAACGAGGAGAAGTCGCTGGTGTTGAAGGGGTGGCGGACCGAGCCGACGACCTTGCCGCCGTTCGCCTTGACCACGGCCGAGGCATCCGCTTCGAAGGCGTGACCGAAGGCATAGTCGGCGGTCAGGAAGAACCAGTCGTTGCCGCCCTGGCCCAGCAGGGCCTTCGCGGTGCTGCGCGCGAGCGTCGCGGTGTTGTAGGTCCACTGGAAGCTGTTCGGTGAGCACTTTTCGTTGGTGATCGTCGAGGCGCCTGCCGACGACACGATCATGATCTTGTTCTTGTCCCGGACCAGGTCGGCGAGCGCGAGGGCGACCGCTGAATTGCCGATGTCGAGGATCACATCGACGTTCTCGGTGTCGATCCAGCGCCGGGCGATGCCCGAGGCGATGTCCGCCTTGTTCTGGTGATCGGCGAAGACGAGCTCGATCGGCTGTCCCAGCAGCTTGCCGCCAAAATCGGCGATGGCCATCTTCGCAACCTCGACGGCGGCGGGCCCCGCGGCATCCGCATATTGGCCCGACTGGTCGTTGAGCACGCCCAGCTTGACGGGCTTCGAGGCGGGCGCTTGGGCGTGAGCCGAGGCAATACTCAGGACCGCCGCCAACGCGGCCAGCAGATTCTTCATGGTCGTAACCTCCCGTTTGATCTTGTTTGTTGTCGACGTCTTGATGGATGTCCCGGCGTGATCGACGGGTCTATTCGGCGGCCTCGCGGTAGCGCTCCAGCCCGTCCAGGCTTTCGCCATTGGCGCGCAGGGCCGCGCCCCATTTGGCGAGCCACCAGCCATATTGTTCGGGCCATTTCTCGAAATTGCCGGTGAGTCCGAAATGCTCTGCCGCGTGCAGCGCCCAGAACGGATCGAACAGCATCTGGCGGGCGATGAAGATGAGGTCGGCGCGGCCGTCCTGCAAAACCTTCTCGGCGAAATCCGGCGTCCGGATCATGCCGACCGCGCCGGTCGCGATGGCAGACTCGTGGCGGATGCGCTCTGCGAATGGCACCTGGTAGCCCGGACCGCGATTGAGATTGGCGTTGGTCGATCCGGCGCGCAGATTGCCGCCGGTCGAACAGTCGACGAGGTCGACGCCGAGTTCCTTCAGCTTGCGCGAGAAGATGACGCTGTCCTCGATCTCCCAGCCGCCGTCGATCCAGTCCGTGGCCGAGATGCGTACGAACAGTGGCGTGGACGAGGGCAGGGCGGCGCGCACCGCGCGCGTCACCTCGAGCGGAAACCGCATCCGGTTCTCGAGGCTGCCGCCATACTCGTCAGTACGGAAATTGGCGAGCGGCGACAGGAAGGATTGCAGCAGGTAACCATGCGCCATGTGAAGCTCGATGACGTCGAAACCTGCCAGCACGGCGCGGCGGGCTGTCGCGACGAAGGCGTCGCGGACGCCGATCAGACCGTCCTTGCTGAGCGGAATGGGGGTCTGGAAGCCATCGGAGAACGGGACATCGGACGGCCCCGTCGGCACCCAGCTTTCCTCGCCCATCTCGATGTCGCGGTCGGTCAGATGGCTGTTGCCGCGGAACGCGCGCTGCTGGCTGGATTTCCGGCCGCCGTGATTGATCTGGATCGCCGCCTTGGCGCCATGCGATTTGATGACGTGGACGATCTGGCGCATGCCGTCGATCTGGCCGTCCTCCCACAGGCCGGGATCGCCGTTGGTGATGCGCCCCTTGCGGCTGACCGAGGTCTGCTCGACGAAGACGAGCCCGGCGCCACCCATGGCGAACTTGCCGTAGTGAACGAGGTGGAACGGCGTGATGTAGCCATTGTGGGCCGAGTACATTCCCATCGGCGAGACGACGATCCGATTGGCGAGCTCGACGCCCCGGAATGTGATGCTTTCAAACAGCTTTACCAACTTCAATCCTCCCCTGAACTGGTTGAGCGCGTAAACCGCGCCGGCAGGCTTTGTCGCCGATGACCATCGTCACGCCTGCGCGATGGCGCCGGCGTGGCGCAACGCGTCGATTTCGTTTTCGGACAGGCCAAGATACTCCGCCAGGACTTCCCCATTGTGCTGGCCGAGACGCGCGGACGGGATGTAGTCCGGCGCGTCCGTGTCGTGGAGCACCAGCGGACTGCGGTGAACGAGAATGTCGCCATATTCGGGATGCTGGATTTCGCGCAGCATGCCGCGGGCGTGCAGGTGCTTGTCCTCGGTCACTTCGCGAAGATCGCGGACCGCGGCGCAGGGCACCCGGTTGGCCCGGCAGAGCTCGGTGATCTCCAGGCGCGTCAGCCGCGAGGACCAGTCGGACACGATCTGGTCGGTGAGATCGATGTGCCTGAGGCGGTCGAGCACGGTCCTGAAGCGCGCATCGTCGGCAAGCTCCGGCCGCCCCATCGCGCGCGTCAATCCGGTCCAGTGGGATTCGTTGACGCTGATGATGGCAACATAGCCGTCGGAGGCCGGGTAGACATTGTACGGCGCTTCGGCGAGGCCACCATGGCGGTTGCCGGTGCGCGGCGCCGCGGCCTTGCGGTTGAAGACATCCGCCAGATTGGAGGCCATCGCGGGGTAGACGGTCTCCACCATCGCGATCTCGACCAGCCGGCCGCGGCCGCTTTTCTCGCGATCGTAGAGCGCGGTGAGAATGCCGGCGTAGAGATGCACGCCGCTGATGAAGTCGGTGATGGCCGGTCCAGCCTTGACCGGCGGGCCGTCGGCAAAGCCCGTGACGCTCATGATGCCCGACACCGCCTGCACGGTGAGGTCCATGGCGAGATTGTCGCGATCGGGGCCCGACAGGCCGTAGCCGGTGGCCGATCCGTAGATCAGGCGCGGATTGATGGCGCTGAGCGCGGCATAGCCGACGCCTAGCCGATCGAGCACGCCGGGCGCGTAGTTCTCGATCAGCACGTCGGCCTTGGCCGCGAGGGCCTTCAGCACCGCAGCGCCTTCCGGCGACTTCAGGTTCAGGCTGATGTTGCGCTTGTTGGCGTTGAGCATCGCGAAGGGAACGGCGTTGCCCTTGCTGATGCGGGCGCGGTGACGCACCGGTTCGCCGTTCGGCGGCTCGACCTTGATCACGGTCGCGCCGGCCTGCGCGAGCAGGAAGCCGCAATAGGGGCCCTGATAGACCTGGCCGAGGTCGATGACGGTCACGCCGTCGAGCGGCAATCTCTTGCTGGTGTCCAAGGCGTCCTCGGTTGCGGTCAGAACTTGTAGAGCCGGGCGGGATTGTCGATCAGGATCTTGTGGCGGATGGCGTCATCGGGAACGCAATCGTGCAGCAGGCGCAGCAGGTCCTGGAGGTCGGGCATCGTCTCGGTGCTGTGGCCGACATGGGGCCAGTCGCTGCCCCATACGACCTGGTCGGGCGCGGCCTTTACGATGGCGCGCATATAGGGCGCCGTGTCCGCATAGGGTCGGCCGATCCGCGTGTTGCGGTCGGCGCCCGAGATCTTGGTCCAGTAGCGGCCGGTCTTCAGCCGTTCGGTGAAGGCGCGGAAGTCCGGATGCTCATGGCCCTTGTCGGCCATGGTCCGTGACATGTGGTCGATCACGTAAGTCAGCGGCAGCTTCTCGAGCTTGTCGGCGGCTTCAGCCAGATCCGAGCTCTCGATCCAGAGCTGGGCATGCCAGCCGCGCTCGGCGAGACGAGGGGCCAGCGCGACCAGATCGTCGAAGCTGGTACCGAGCGTCGAGACCGGCTTGCCGTCCTGCCGGATCATGGTGACGCGCACTGCCTTGAAGCCGGCATCGGTGAGTTCATCGAGCCTGCGGTCCGAGACGTCGCGCCGCAGGATCGCGACGGCGCGCAGCCGGTCGGGATAGCGACGGAGCGCATCATAGGTGACAGCGTTGTCCTCGCCCGACCCGACGGCATGGACGATGACGCCGCGCGTCACGCCGATCCTGTTCCAGATGGCAAAGGCATCCTCGATCGTGAAGGGCCGCGCGGCGGTGAAGCGTCCCTCATCGCTCTGGGGGAAGCGATCGAAGGGGCCGTAGATGTGGAAGTGGCAGTCGCAGCTGCCGTCGGGCAATCGATAGTCCATGCAAGCCAGTTCCTGTTGGTTCGCGGTCAGCGCCGAACGAGAGACTTCGCGGCCGCTCCACCGGGGCCGAGGCGCCCGTCACGTTCGGCTACGCCTCGTGATGTTCAAGAGAGGGTTCGGGAGAAGGGCCGGCGATCCGGCCGGCGTGCCGAGGCGGTCTCCGTCAGCCGGTCGCGGCGGACACATTCGATCCTGGCTTCATGATGCCTCCCTGTCAGCGCGCCCCTCTGGCGGGGCGTTTTCTTGTTCTTCAACGGCTGTTCGACGCGGCCTTGTGGCCGCCGGGAAGACTAGAGGCGGTGCCGGGTCGAGTCTACAGATTACATATATGTGGTTCTATTTCCATATATGTGTAAAGTGGCCGACGCAGAGTTCGGACGCGCCGCATCTCGGCCGCGCAATTCCGGTGAGTGAAATGACCAATGCCACCATCAAGTCGGCGAAGCGGATCTTCGAAGTCCTCGAATATTTCGAGGAGGTGAAACGACCGATCTCGCTGAAGGAAGTCGCCGCCAAATGCGACTATCCGACCTCGAGTGCCGCGGCCCTGCTGAAGAGCATGGCGATGCTGGGGTACCTGTTCTACGACAGCTACAACCGCACCTACATGCCGACGATGCGTATCGCCCAGATGGGCCGCTGGCTGGATTCCGGGCTGTTCGGCGACAGTGCTATCCTGGCGCTGGTCGACTTCGTCCATGCCGAGCTGGACGAACTCGTCAGCATCAGCACGCAGTCCGACCTGCATGCGCAGTACATTCACTGCCTGCAGACCAGCAAACGCCTGCGCTTCGAAGTCAGGCCCGGCGACGTCCGGCCGCTGGCGATCGCCGGCATCGGGCGCACGCTGCTCAGCGGTCACTCCGACGCGGAGATCGCGCGGCTGCTTCGGCGCATCAACGCCGTTTGTCCCCCCGAAGAACATTTCGAGCTGAGCGCGCTGATGACAATCATCAAGGGCATTCGCCGCGACGGCTATATGTTCTCCAGGCACGTCATCGTCCAAGATGCCGGCGTGATCGCCGTCCTGCTTCCCAAGCGGGATTTCGGGCGCCAGCTCGTGCTCGGCGTCGGCGGACCCGTCTCGCGTCTGGAGGAGCGGCAGGGCGAGATCCTGGATTGTATCGCCAAGGGCATCGCGCGGTTCCTGGCGTGATCCGGGGCCCTCCGAGGCTTCCCCTGAGGGGCCGCATGGCCTATGACGCTGCAACGCAAAAATCCCCCATAGAGCCATGATCCGCCTCGACAACGTCAGCAAGCAAGCCGGCCACCAGATCCTGTTCATCGAAGCCTCCGCCGCCCTCAACAAAGGCGAGAAAATCGGGCTGGTCGGTCCCAACGGGGCCGGCAAGACCACGCTGTTTCGGATGATCGCGGGCGAGGAACTGCCCGACGAGGGGCAGGTCTCGACCGATCGCGGCATCACGATCGGCTATTTCAACCAGGATGTTGGCGAGATGAGTGGCCGCAGCGCGGTTGCCGAGGTGATGGATGGTGCGGGTCCCGTCAGCGAGTTCGCAAGCGAGTTGCGCGAGCTCGAGGCCGCGATGGCCGACCCCGACAAGGCCGACCAGATGGACGAGATCATCGCGCGCTATGGCGAGGTGCAGGCGCGCTTCGAAGAGCTCGACGGCTATGCGCTCGATGGCCGTGCCCGCGAAGCGCTTTCCGGGCTCGGCTTCAGCCAGGAGATGATGGACGGCGACGTCGGCAAGCTGTCCGGCGGCTGGAAGATGCGCGTGGCGCTGGCGCGCATCCTCCTGATGCGGCCCGACGTGATGCTGCTCGACGAGCCGAGCAACCATCTGGATCTCGAGAGCCTGATCTGGCTGGAAAAATTTCTGCGCGACTACGAAGGCACGCTCCTGATGACCTCGCACGACCGCGAGTTCATCAACCGCGTGATCTCGAAAGTGGTCGAAATCGATTCCGGCTCGCTCACGACCTATACCGGCAACTACGAATTCTACGAGCAGCAGCGCGCTCTGAACGAGAAGCAGCAGCAGGCGCAGTTCGAGCGGCAGCAGGCGATGCTGGCCAAGGAGATCAAGTTCATCGAGCGCTTCAAGGCGCGCGCCTCGCATG
>CAYREH010000026.1:0-93577 GCA_964423245.1 uncultured Bradyrhizobium sp.
GCCCGCGTTCGTGACGATCGCGATACGCCCCTCTTCCTTGGGCCGGAGTGGGACGGCACATACGACAATTCCGAATTTCGGTAAAGCGGAATATTTTTGCTGGCGCGGCTTGACCCAGTCCTCGGGTGTGTTGCCCGACGGGCAGCGCAAGGGATTGATGCGTGAGGCGGCTATGCGGCGAGTGCAACGATGCACAAACCGCTCGCAACCACCGACGCCACCGTCCGGACGTGATTCCAGAACACCCAGTCCTTCAGATAGGCCGCCCACACCTGACCCGCCTCCGGCGCTGACGGCCGTACCGCGGCGAGCGCATTGTTCAGCGGCACGTTGAACACCATCGTCACCACGAACATTCCCATCACATAGAGGCCTCCCGCGACGATCATGCTCGCCGCGCCCGGCTCGCCGAGGCGCATCGCACCGATCACGACGAGCGCCGCGCCCGCCACCGTCGTTCCGAGGAACAGCGGCATGAACAGCGAGCGCACGATGGCGACATTGATGGCGTTCATCGCCGCAATGCCGGCGGCCTGGTCCAGGCGACCCAGCGCGCTCATCACGAAGGTCGAGAAGGCGAAATAGACGCCCGCCATGAGGCCGCAGCCTATGGCCGAAAACCAGAGCATGCCCCCCGCCAAAACCTGCCGCATGCCACATCCCAAAATGCGATAATTTATCGTATTTGATAAAAGCGATAAACTCTCTTATTTCTATCGTCAAGCGCGGATGTCGGGAATCAGATGCCGGAACGAAACAGCATGACAGGCAAAGCCACGCGCGCGGCCCGACGGCGCATGCCGCTGGTGCCCGCGCAGGACCGCAGCCGGGAGCGTTTCGATCGAATTGTTGCCGCCGCGACCGCGATCCTCGCCGAGAAAGGCAGCGACGCATTCCGGATGAGCGACATCGTCGAGCGGACCGGGATCGCCTTCGGCTCGCTCTATCAATATTTCCCGGACAAGAGCGCCCTGATCGGGACGCTGGCCGAGCGCTGCAACGCGATCGGACGTGACTGCGTTTCGCGCGACCTCGTCGACATGAAGAAGCTGTCGGACCTGCACGCGGCGCTGGGCCGCATCACCGACGGCTATTACCGGATGTTCCGCGATCATCCGACGATGCATCACGTCTGGCAGGCGACACAGGCCGACCGGAGCTTGCAGAAGATCGACGCCGAGGATGTAGCTCATCTCGCCGGCCTGTTGCGCGAGGCGCTCACACGCGTCGCGCCGCACAAGTCCGCCGCCGCCCTCTCCTCCTTCTCGCAACTGGCGATGATCCAGATCGCAGCCGCGGTACGCCACGCCATCGCCTTGCCGCCGGGCGAGGCGCGGCGAACGCTCGACCTGTTCAAGCGCATGCTGCCGAAAGATCTCTCCGCGCTTGGCTGAGGTGAGCTGCGTAGTCCGGGCTACGGCTCCGGCGAGCCGCTGCCCGCTTGTTCGCGCAGCGCTTTCGGGGTGATGTCGTAGGCGGCGCGGAAGGCGCGGTAGAAGCTGGAGACATCGAGGAAGCCGCAGCGGAAGGCGACGTCGGAGATCGACAGATCGGCATAGATGGGATCAAGCAGATAGACCCGGGCCCGCCGCAGCCGCGCCGCCATCACCACCTGCGAAAAGCTCTCGCCGGCCTTGGCCAGCATGTGCTGCACGGTGCGAGAGGGCATGCCGAGCCGCCGCGCCACACGATCGAGGCTGATCTCGGGATCGAATGCCTGCTTGCTGATCGTCTGCCTGATGAAAGCGAGCCGGGCCCGGTAGACCGCCTCCTCGCCCTCAGCGCCCCGAACGCCGTCCTTCGCGCCGAGCCAGCGGCCGGTGAGCTTGATCAGATGCCGGGTCGCGTCCGCCGCGCCGCTCGCATCCAGCCCACTGCCGTTGGCGACCAGCAGGCGCGCATAACCGATGAGAAGCTGGTAGTCGGCGGTGGTGCAATCGAGCGGCCGGCAGGCCAGATCGACCGGGGACAGCCCCCATTCCCGGAAGATCGCATTCGGCAGTTTCAGGCTGACACAATGACCGTTTTCCGGAGCGATCGCGTCCAAGCTTGCATCGAGCACGAGCAATCCGGCCTGGCCGGGGCGAACGTCGATCTCGCGCCCGAGCTGCCGAGCGATCTGGCTGGTCGCGCCGATGTTGAAGCTCAGATAGACGTGGTCCTCGTCGTCGC
Organism: uncultured Bradyrhizobium sp.; assembly: GCA_964423245.1. Taxonomy (GTDB): domain Bacteria; phylum Pseudomonadota; class Alphaproteobacteria; order Rhizobiales; family Xanthobacteraceae; genus Bradyrhizobium. The sequence goes on from CAYREH010000026.1 coordinate 2,173, forward strand.
GGTTGATGTGTTTCCTGGTCCGCATGCCCACGAAGGACGACGAGAACATCTCGCCCAGCGCGACAGTCTCGTTGACGAGGAATTTGTGGGTGCCGATGATGCGGGGATCGTCCTCGACGAACCCCATGTCGATCCCGGTGACGATCTGCTCGAAGCACTCGGCCCAACGCCTGGCCCGGACATCAGGATCTGCAATTCCGCCGAGCATGGTGGTGTCGAAAGCCAGACTCTGAAAGACCGACATCGATCGCTCCAAAGTTGCAGTCAAAAGAAACCTCACGGACCCGAGATGATCGGAATCCGGCAATGATTTGCAATAGACGCAATGCGCTTGCGTGCCAAGCGGTAGAGGCGGCCTGACAGAGGCGTTAGTCAAGTCTTCGCATCGGTTGGAGCGGACGATGGAGACTTGCAGGTTTTTCCCTCCGCCGACTCTTGCAAGCCGCCGATCGGCGTCGCGGGAGGCGAAGGCCTGGTTCGAACAACGGGCCGGTCTGACTGCTCGCGATCTTGGACCAGGGTTGGACAGACGATGGGCGTGCACGATACGGCCGGCCGAATGGAGAGGATCAGCGCGCCCCCGCGGCGAGCTGCGTTCGCCTGGGGCTGCCTTGTGATTGCGCTGCTCGCAGCCGGGCTTGGGTCGCGGCCTGCCAGCGCGCAATTCGTCTGCCAGAGCACCGACGGAACGGGGCAAGGCGCCAACGCCAGCGGAGGCCCCGGCAATCTCGCGTGCGGCCATAACGCCAACGCCGCCTCTCCCCTGGACTCGGCCTCAATCGCGATTGGCACAGGCGCCAATGCAGTCGGCGACATTACGGTCGTTCATAATATCGCTATCGGCGGTGCCGACCGGGGTGGCCGCGGGGCGGGCGCAGACGCAAGCGGCGATGGCAGCGACAATCTCGCGGTCGGAGCGTCCAGCAACGCAACCGGGGCATTCTCCGCTAATGTCGCGCTCGGTTTCGGCGCACTCGCCCAAGCCGTCAGCTTCAGCCAGAACACTGCCGTTGGCGGGGGCGGCCGCCTGGGCGCGGGTGCTAATGCGTCCGGCACTGCCGCAGTTAACACGGCGATCGGAAGCGGTGCATCGGCGGTCGGCAACACCATCGCCGGCTCGCTGCACTTCGCCGCCAATACCGCAATGGGCTTCGGTGCGAACGCCAATGGCGACGGCGCCGTCAACGTGGCGGTCGGAAACTCTGCCAACGCCAGAGGAATCAATTCCGTCAACGTGGCAACCGGAAACAATGCCAACGCCAGCGGCGACGGCAGCGGCAACATCGCGATCGGCAACGCTGCCAACGCCAGCGGCGTCAACGTGTCCAACACGGCGGTCGGCAACGGGGCGACCGCCACGGGGGCGAACTCCGCGGCCTTCGGCAGCGGCACGCAGGCGCTGGGCAGCCAGAGTGCGGCGTTCGGCCAGACCGTCATCGCCAACGGCAACAACAGCACCGCAATCGGCTCCAACAACACCGTCACCGGCAACAATTCCGGCGCGTTCGGCACCGGGCAGACCGTCAACGGCAACGGCACCTTCGCGATCGGCGATCCCAACACCGTCAACGGCAGCGGCGCGTTCGTGCTCGGCAACGGCAATATCGTGAACGGGCCGAGCACGGCCGGCAACGGCGACAACGTCCAGATCGTCGGCTCGAACAACACCATCGCCGGAACCTCGAGCGCCGCCGGATCCTCGGTGTTCGGCAACGGCAACACCGTCAACGCCACCAACGCCGTCGTGATCGGCAACACCAGCACGGTCTCCGGCGCCTCTGCCATCGCGAGCGGCGGCGGCACCCCGCCCGCCGGTCCCAATGCCATCGCGATGGGCACCGGCGCCAGCGCGAATTTCGCCAATTCGGTCGCGATCGGCAGCGGCGCGGGGACGACGCGCGTCAACCAGGTCGCGGTCGGCACCGCCTCCAGCACCTACACGATGAGCGGCATCACCTCCGCCGCGAGCAAGGCCGCGCAGTCCGGCCCGACCCAACTCGTGACGTCTGACGGCGCCGGCAACCTCGCCACCACCACGCTCGCGGGCCTCGGGCTCGCGTCCAACGCGGACGTCAACGGACTCAACGTCCAGCTCGCAACCTTGAGCACACGCATCGACAGCCTGACGCGGGAAGCCCGCGGCGGCGTTGCGCTGGCGCTGGCGGCCTCCGGCCTGCAATTCGACCCCCGTCCGGGCAAGCTCTCGCTCGCCGGCGGCTTCGGCAATTTCCAGGGGCAGTCTGGTCTGGCCATCGGCCTCGGTTACGCGCTGTCGAATGCCGTGCGCTTCAACGCCGCCGTCACGGCAGCCCAGCAAGGCACGGTCGGCGTCCGCGCCGCGGCATCCTGGACGCTGAACTGACGGCGCAAGAGACCCGGGCCCAACGGGGCTTCGCCGCGCCCGGATCAGGACCTCCGTGAGAACGTCATCCGGCCCAGAGCCCGGGGCCGCAGTGTAATGCCGTAGTCGAGGCCGACGGCCACGCTGTCGTTCGTGACGGAGAACCTGCGAAGGAATGCCTTCAATCCCTCGCGCAGTTCGAGACGGGCGAGCCTGGCGCCGCCGCACATGCGCGGTCCGGCGAGGAACGGCAGGAACGCACGGCGGTCGTAGCTGTCGGTCAGGAATTCCTTTCGCGACGCGTCGAACACGTGCGCATCGCCCCATGCACGGGGATCATGATGCAATCCGACGATGGAGATCAGGAAGGCCTGTCCCCTCGCTACAACGGCGCCGCCCAGCCGGGTCTCCTCGACCGCTTGCCTCACGACGAACGGAACGGTGGGAAAGCAGCGCAGCGTCTCGTTGATGAAGCAGTTCAGATGGACGTCGGTGTCGTTCAGGATGTCCTCGTGAAGGCGATCCTGTACGCTCGTGCTCAGCCCCAGCCTGTCGATGGCGAAGCAGAGCGTGGCGGCCGTCGTCTCGATGGCCGCGAAGAAGTTCATCAGCAGTTCATGGACGGGATCGAACGCGGCAATGTCCCGCGCCGCGGCATCAAGCGATGCAAGCAAATTCAGCATGCTCGGGGATTGTCCGACGATCTGCCCAAACGCGCGTGTGATCGCCTGGCTCTCCTCGCTCAACGCATCGCGTTCAGCGGCCGAAGGCGCGCGCCAGGTGAAGAACTGGAGCCGCTTCACGTGCGGACGGGCCCGCTCGAAGAGCTCCAGCAGTCCGACGAGATCGGCTTCGCAATCGAATGCCGCCAGAAATGTCTCGGATGCGGCCAACATCAGGGCGCGCTGGATGCCTGCCAGCGAGACGTCCGCCGCCGCCAGTCTGGCGTCGTAGATTTCCCCGACCTGACCGGCCTTCTGTTCGGCGCCGGCCGACAAATAGGCCCGCTGCGTCAGCGCCCGACGCAATTCCCACTCCGCGCCATGCGTGTTGAACCGGCTATCGCCCCAGGCGCCCAGCAATCCCAGCGATTTCACAAATCGCGCCTGATCGCCCAGAACGGCATGGACAGAGACGGAATCCGACAGAACAGGAATCGGGAAAGAATGGCACGAGCCAGCAGGTCTCGTCATGTCGTAGAGGCTCAGAACGATACTGCTCAAGAACTGGTCAATATCGCCGCTTGAGAGTGAATTTTGGTGCATCGACAGGTTCAATCGTGCGCGGAGTGAGAGTTCGGCGGCGGCGAGCCACCGCAGCATGTCTCCCCCTGGCAACACTGCGCGGGAAACGGTGGTGAGCGTTTGTCATCCCGGAACCGCGATGTTACCACTCGCGGCTGGTAAGGGAATGCATTCAATGACGATTTCGAGGGTCTCAACGGTTTCGGCATTACTTGCTTCAGCTGCAGCAGCCAGCCCCGTCGACGAAGCCGCCGCGCAATTCGCGCCCGCTGTCCCGGGGACGACGACCTACTCCGCCGAGGGCGGGTTTTCCTTCTCGCATCTGTCGAACACCACTTTCCCCGGGGGCGCCATCCCCTACATCCCGGCTTCGTTCGACAAGACCGGCCTTCCTCCGCAGTCAACCGGTGGGTCGCACAATGGCTGGGTGGGCGGCTGGTATGGCGCGTTTTCCGTGACCCGCAACTTCGATGCCGTCAACGACTGGAGATTTTCGGCCGGGTTCTACCTGTTCGGCTCGAAGCTCAACACGGCGTCGGCAACCCAGGAATTCACCGATTTCGTCGGCTTCGACGTGATCAATTCCGCCGCCGTGTCCGAGCGAAACAGGTTCGCCCTCTACACGGCTGATTTCGACTTCGGTCGATCGTTCAATGCGGGCGTCTTCCAGGTTCGTGCCTTCTCGGGATTGCGCTCCGCCTATATGCGGGACGGATACGACGGCACGGTTCATACCGAGGGCACCGACGTCCTCAACGGCACGACGATCACCGACACGCTGTCATGGGGGCGCGCGTCGTTCTACGGGATCGGACCGAGGATTGGTTTCGACTATTTCACCGGCTCGACCTACGGAATGGTCGGCGGCCTGTCGGGTGCCGTTCTCGGTGGATACCGGGAAGCCAGCTTCACGACCAGTTTTTCGTCCGTGACGGACGGCACTGCAGCGCCCCTGGTGCTCTCGTATCGGAACCAGAACCAGTTCAGCTACGTCGCAAACCTGTCGGGAAACATCGGCTTTGCCTGGCAGTTCATCCCCAATGGCCAGCTCGTCGTCGGCTACAAGCTGGATCAATGGTGGAATGCGCGTTCGAGCTTCGATTTCGGGGGCCTCAGCCGCAGCGAGGATCTCCTGATTCACACCGCCTTCGTTCGCCTGACCTACCGTCCCTAGCTCCAGTCCCCCGTGCTCCAAGTCGCGGCCTTCCCTGCTTCGCCCGTATCGTTCGGCCTGATCTGCGATTTCGTATCGAGATTCCCGCCCTTCGATGCGTTCGAATTCCGGCAGATGGCGGTGACGTTGCGCCATCAGCTCGAGGCGCAATCTCATCTCGTCGCCGGGCTCGACGACGACATCGTCGCCTATCTCGGCTGGATACGTACCAGCAGAGACATCGCCGAGGCCTGGATGAGCAACCAGGGGCCGCTCACGGCGCTGGCGCAGGACGCGAACGCCATCGTCGTCACGGTTCTGGTTGCGTCGGATCGAAAACACATTCTGCCTCTGCTCCGGAAGGCCAAGACCGAAAACCCGGGTCTTCCGGTCTACTGGAAGCGACAGCTTCCCGACGAAGCAAGGACGGCGAAACGCAGCGTCCGCAAGAAGGCGGATTGATGCAGGACGAGGACGACCTGCTGGTTCGGTTCGGCGACGCCTTCGCAACCCTGCATGTCCGTCTCTGGCGCGCGAAGAAGCCGCGCGGCACGGTGTTCTGCGTGCACGGCTTCGACGGCAACGGCAGCGACTTCGATTTTCTCGCCGCGCGTCTGCAGGAGCGCGATTTCACCGTCGTTTGCCCCGATATGATCGGACGCGGCAAAAGCACATTCTTCCATGATGCCGCCCGGTACGATTTCCGCATCTATGGAAACTGCATGGCGGCGCTGTCGAAATACGCCGGCGCACGTAACCATTTCATCGGCACCTCCTGGGGCGGCGCGATCCTGATCGCCATGCTGGGCGGAACGCCGATCAAGGCGGACAGGCTGGTGCTCAACGATGTCAGCCTGAGAGGCGGAACTGCGGTCGACGAGGTCGCCAGACTGATCCGCCTGGAATCGAAGATGACCTTCGCGCACATCGACGAGGCCTACGCGCATCTGCGCAACAGCCGCAGCTTTCTCTCGCAATTGGCAGACGAGACGAGGTCGAAGGTCCTGCGCAACCGCGTCCGCAAGGACGGCGAGCGATACCGGCTCGCCTATGATCCGTTCGCAGTCCCCGCGTTCCGGCAGGAGCGGTTCGACCGCGTGCCGCTGTTGAGGTGCATCAAGGCCGACATTCTTCTGATGTATGGGGCGGAGAGCGGATTTCTCGATCAGGACGCAATCAGGGATGCGCAGGCCGGCATGCCCCATGTTTCGTTCCTCCGCGTAGACGGTGCCGGACATCCGCCCTCGCTCATGACGCCCGATCAAGCCGACATGGTCTGCGCGTTTCTGGCCTGACGAGGCGCCCCGCGACCCGGCACGCGCACACTCCGGTCACCGCCGTTTGCATCCTTCACAATCCAACTGGTATAATTCGTGCAGGCGTTGGAGCCGCACATCCCCCATCACATGATCGAACAATGCCAGACTCAAGACCCGACCGCATCCGCACGCTGCTCGCCGATCTCGTCGGCTTCGACACGATCAGCGATCGCAGCAATCTGCCGCTGATCGCGCATATCGAGGGCTATCTTGCCGGACTCGGGGTAAAGAGCGAGCGGATCGTCGACGACACCGGGCAGAAGGCCTCGCTCTGGGTCACGATCGGACCGGAGGATCGCGGCGGCTACGTGCTGTCAGGCCATACCGACGTGGTGCCGGTCGCGGGCCAGCACTGGACCCACGATCCGTTCAAGCTGATCGAACGCGACGGCAAGCTCTATGGCCGCGGCACCACCGACATGAAGGGGTTCGTGGCGGTGAGCCTTGCGATGGTGCCGGAGATGCTGGCGGCGAAGCTTTCGACGCCCATTCATCTCGCGATCTCCTATGACGAGGAGATCGGCTGCGTCGGCGTGCGGCCGATGCTGCGCGAGGTCGCGAAGAAACGCATGAAGCCGCTCGGCGCCTTCATCGGCGAGCCGACATCGATGCAGGTCATCATCGGCCACAAGGGCAAGCACGGCGTGCGCGCGACGTTCACCGGCCTTGCCCGCCATTCCTCGATCGCGCCCGAGGGCGTCAATGCGATCGAATATGCCGCCGAGCTGATCACCGAGATCCGCCGCCGCGCCGACAGGCTGGCGACGACGAAGGCGTCTGACAGCCTCTACGACGTGCCGCATTCGACCTTGCTCACCAGCATCGTGCATGGCGGCGCCGCGCTCAACATCGTCCCCGACAGCTGCACGGTGGAATTCGAGTGCCGCGGCATCGGCATCACGGAATCGCGCGAGGTGACGGATGCGATCGTCGCCTGGGCCAAGGCGGAGCTCGCGCCGGCGATGGCCGCGCGGCATCCCGACTGCGGCATCACCTTCGCGGAGATCCTCGACTATCCCGCGCTCGACACCGCGGCCGACGCCGCCATCGTCACGCTGGCCAAGAGCCTTGCCGGCCGCAACGACCACGCCAAGGTCGCGTTCGGCACCGAGGCGAGCCTGTTCACGGCGATTGCCGACATTCCATCGGTGGTGATCGGCCCGGGTTCGATCGCGCAGGCGCATACCCCGGACGAGTTCGTGGAGATGGCGGAGCTGGAGAGATGCGCGGCCTTCGTGGAGAAGCTGATCGCGCATTGCGCGCAGAACTGAGCGGCTCGTAGCCCGCCTTGAGCGAAGCGACATGGGGGCCACCGCCCCGGATATCGCTGCGCTCATCCGGGCTAGAGCCTTTTCGGTTCTGATGGAATCAGAACCGAAGCTCTAGACTCTCGCTCTTACGCGTTTTCTTCACGCGAACCGGTATCCACTTCGCTCGAAAACGCTCTAGTAGGACGCGTCCTCTCCCGCCCCGGAGCTGCGAATGGGACACGCATGGCCTGCCTCCTCGTCATTGCGAGCGCAGCGAAGCAATCCAGTCTTCCCCCACGGCAAGATTCTGGATTGCTTCGCTGCGCTCGCAATGACGGAGAATGTTGAAGCAGCGGGCGTCAGAAACAAAAAGCGCGGCCTCACCGACCGCGCTTTCGCAACTTCTACACCGCGCCCGCCTTCTGCGCGTATTCCCATGACGCCTTCGACAGCGGCACGGTGCGCTTGGCGGATTCCAGGGCCTTGGCGTTGGCGGCGGTGCCGTCGCGGACGCGGCCGGCGATGCCTTGCGTGATGCCGGCGAGGCGGAACAGATTGTAGGCGAAGTACCAGTTCAGATCGGGCACCGTCATCTTGGTGACGTTGCAGTAGATCTGCGCGGCTTCCTCGAGCGTCGGGATGTTCAGCGCCTTGAGGTCGGCGCCTTCCAGGCCCGGCATGATCCACTGCATCAACAGATAGGTGAAATCGGCCATGGGATCGCCGAGCGTCGACAGTTCCCAGTCGAGCACCGCCTGCACGCGCGGTTCCGTCGCGTGGAAGATCATGTTGTCGAGGCGATAGTCGCCATGGACGATCGAGACTCGCGCCTGTTCCGGCACGGTCTTCGGCAGCCATTCGGCGACCTTCTCGAACTCCGGAATGTGCTGGGTCTCGGAGGCGCGGTACTGCTTGGTCCAGCGGTCGATCTGCCGCGCGAAATAATTACCGGGCTTGCCGAACTCGCCGAGGCCGATGGCGACGGGATCGAACATGTGCAGCTTCGCCAGCGTCTCGATCTTGCTGGTGAAGATGGCGCGGCGCGAGGCGGGATCCTGGCTCGGCAGCGTCGGATCCCAGAACACCCGGCCCTCCTCCATCGACATGATGTAGAAGGCGGCGCCGATCACGCCATCGTCCTGGCACAGCGCATAGGCGCGCGCGACCGGAAAGCCCTGCTTGCCGAGCGCGGCGATGACGCGATATTCGCGATCCACCGCATGCGCCGACGGCAGCAATTTGCCGAACGGCTTGCGGCGCATCACGTAGGAGCGCTTCGGCGTGTTGAGGCGATAGGTCGGGTTGGACTGGCCGCCCTTGAACTGCAGGACGACCAGAGGGCCCTCGAATCCCTCGACATTGTCGCGCATCCACGCTTCGAGCCGCATCTCGTCGAAGCGATGCCGCTCCTCGACCGGCTTGGTGCCGGAGAATTCTTCGTCTTTTCTGACGCCGTCAGCCACGGTGACGCTCCCTCTTCAGTCCTGACCGTTTCAGGTCGAGCGTGATCCTAGCGGGTGCCGCCTGACGCACTTGCGTCAAGCGGCCGTTTGGATCACGCCATGTCGCTTCTTCAAGCCGGGATCGCCTCCCGGCTCGCCCGCCTAGTGCTTCGGGGAGTTGGCATACTTCCGAACCTCGAGCCTGGCAATGGCGCGATTGTGCACCTCGTCCGGACCGTCGGCGAGACGCAGCGTGCGGATGCCGGCATAGTCCTTGGCAAGACCGGCTTCGTCGGAGACGCCGGCGCCGCCGAAGGCCTGGATCGCCTCGTCGATGATCTTCAGCGCCATGTTGGGCGCCGCCACCTTGATCATGGCGATCTCGGCCTGCGCGGTCTTGTTGCCGACCTTGTCCATCATGTCGGCGGCCTTGAGGCACAGCAGGCGCGTCATCTCGATGTTGGTGCGGGCCTCGCCGATGCGCTGCTCCCACACCGAGTGCTCGACGATCTTCTTGCCGAAGGCCGTGCGCGACATCAGCCGCTTCACCATCTTCTCCAGTGCCTCCTCGGCCTTGCCGATGGTGCGCATGCAGTGATGGATGCGGCCGGGCCCGAGGCGACCCTGCGCGATCTCGAAGCCGCGGCCCTCGCCGAGCAGGATGTTCTCCTTCGGCACGCGCACGTTCTCGAGCAGCACCTGGGCATGGCCATGCGGCGCATCGTCGAAGCCGAACACGGGAAGCATCTTCTCGACCTTGATGCCAGGGGTGTCGAGCGGAACCAGGATCTGCGACTGCTGCTGGTGCTTGGCCGCGTTGGGATCGGTCTTGCCCATCAGGATCGCGATCTTGCAGCGGGGATCGCCGACGCCCGACGACCACCATTTGCGGCCGTTGATGACATAGTGATCGCCGTCGCGCTCGATGCGGGTCTCGATGTTGGTCGCATCCGAGGAGGCGACCGCCGGTTCCGTCATCAGGAAGGCCGAGCGGATCTCGCCATCCATCAGCGGACGCAGCCATTTGCGCTTCTGCTCCTTCGTGGCATAGCGCATGAACACTTCCATGTTGCCGGTATCGGGCGCGGAACAGTTGAAGACTTCCGAGGCCCATGAGATGTGGCCCATCTGCTCCGACAACAGCGCGTATTCGAGATTGGTCAGTCCCGCGCCGCGGAATTCGTCGTCCTCATGCTCGTTTGGCGGCATGAACATGTTCCAGAGGCCTTCGGCCTTCGCCTTCTTCTTGAGGTCTTCCAGGATCGGGATGACCTTCCAGCGATCGCCGGCCTTGTCCTGCTCGTTGTAGATCGGCACCGCCGGGCGCACGTGCTTGGCCATGAAGGACTGCACGCGGTCGAGCCATTCCTTCTGCTTGGGGGACAGATCGAAATCCATGGGACGCTCCTCGTCTCTCTCTCTTTGCGAACTTTTGGCCGGACTGTCCTCCCGCCACGCGCGGCGCGCAAGCGCAGAAAGCGCCGCAGGCGCGCGCCGTTCGGACCGCTGCAGTTGCGAACGGATCCCGACAAGCGGATTGACTTTCGCCGACCTTCAAACGATAGTTTCATACAACTGTTTGAAATGCAACTCCCTCCCCCGCGTGCATCCATGGCCAGCGATCATACGAGGTCTGCCATTCTCGCCGCCGCCGAACGGCTCTATGCCGATCGCGGCTTCGGCGACGTGACGCTGCGCGACATCGTCGCGGAGGCCGGCGTCAACCTCGCCGCGGTGAACTATCATTTCGGCTCGAAGGACGAGTTGATCGCGGAATTGTTCGTGACGCGGTCGATCGCCACCAATCGTGAGCGTTTGCGCGAATTGAAGGCGGCGGAAGAAGCCGGCGGCGGCCGCGCACCGATCGATGTGATCCTGCGCGCCCTCGTCGGCCCGACCCTGCGCGGCTGCCTCGGCCCGGAGAACCAGCGCTCGACTGCCGCGCGCTTCATGATCCGCGCCTCGATCGAATCCGTGCCGCCGATCCGCCGCATCAAGAACCGCGAAATCGACCATCTGCGGAAATTCGCCGGCGCGATGCGCAGGTCCCTGCCCGAGCGCAGCGACGTCGACATCTATTGGGGCCTGAACTTCGCACTCGCGATGGCGCACCACACCATCCGCGAGAGCGAGCGGCTGATCAAGCTGTCGGACGGGCAATGCGATCTCGACGACGTCGAGGACGTCGTTTCGCGCGTGGTCGGCGTGGCGACGATGGCGCTGACGGCGGGAGGCGCCGAAGCGAAGCCGGCATCGAAAGCCGCCGCCCGGTAGACTCACATCATCGCGATGCAGTCGATCTCGACGTCGAACGGACCGAACCATTCCGGCGTGCAGACGAAGATCCGCGCCGGCGGATCCTGCGGGAAGTAGCGCGCATAGACCGCATTGAAGGCGTCGAAGTGCCTGGTCGAGGTACAGTAGACGTTGCACTTCATGACGTTGTCGAGCGAGGCTCCCGCCGTCTCCAGGCAGAGCTTCATCTGCTCCATGACGAGCTCGCCCTGCCGCGCGATCGGCACGACCGCGATCTCGCCGGTGTCCGGATCGAACGGCGGCAGACCCGACACGAAGATCATGTGGCCGGCACGCGTCACCGGCGAGACCGGCGCGCCGCGGCGGTCGAGCCAGGACGAGATCGGTTCGACGCGGAGCGCTTCGCGTTTCATCGGGTCACCACCTTCGGTTCGAGCGAGACTGACGTCCGACTACACCCTCGCGCAGCCGGCATGCTTCGCTGAAGCTCGAAGTGTGGTTTGCGGGATCAGGCCGTCTGCGGCATCTCCTCGGCCTCTTCCTTGGCCAGCAGCAACAGCATTTCAATTCCCATCTCGCCTTCCTGGGGCGAACGGATGAACTTTATTTCGTCGGAGCTCTGCCGCAGCGCGGCAATGATCGCCACCGCCTGATTGGCCGTCGCTGCCTCGGTCGCCATCACGGCCTTCTGGTTCTTGGCCTGGAACCCGATCGTATACGACATGCGCCTTCTCTCTCTCGAACCCGGTGCGGAAATCGAATCAGAGTCGGAGACCGAACGGAAGTCAGGTTGATTACGGATGCCGAACGTCGCACAAGCCTGGGGCAAGCTCGGAGGAACGGGCCATCGGGATCCTGTGCGGGCGGCGCGTCTTCAGACCTGGTCGCGCGCAGCGTCGGCGCCGCCGGTCCGGCGCGGCAGTCCGGGATAGAGTTTCCTGATGCGGGCAGCGGTCGCCCGCCCCACCACGAAGGGCTCGGCGCAGCCGTCGAGCCGAAGATGCATGGTATTGCGATCGATCATCTCGATCTCGCGCAATCGGTCCGTGTTGACGATCAGCGAGCGATGGATGCGCAGAAAGGGCGGCGACGGCAATTCCATCGCGAACTTGCCGAGCGACCGTCCGACCAGGATGGCCTGGCCGTTGGCCACGAACACGCGCGAATAATCGCCGTCGGCCCGTAGCGCCGCATGAAGGCGATCCATCGTCCGCTTCCGGCTCAGGATGCTGCAATTCCCACCATCAGTTCCATGGCAACGCAAGCGCCGCTCCCAAACCTGCAACCTGGGCGATGATCATCCTCGGTTTCGCAGGTGTTGGCTTCATGGCGTATCTTGGCAAGCCGGACTGGATGCACATTCGCATCGCTTGATCGACGACGCCACGGCTCGGCTGGAGAGCCGCCTTTCGGCGGCTGTTCAGCCGTGTGGCCTCCAATCCTTCGATGTCGTAGCTGGCCCAACCCGGACGTCGGGCCAGATGCGCCGTCGCGCCGGCGGCGGGACAACGGATCTCAGCGAAAAGCCACGCCGGTGATGGGAGAGACTAGATGATCCCCTGCTTTTTCAGGGCGGCGATCTTCTCCGCGTCATAACCGAGCTTGCCGCCGAGCACCTCCTCGGTGTGCTCGCCGAGCAGCGGCGGCGCGCGGTAGGTCTCGATCGGCGTGCCCGAGAAGGTCAACGCGTTGCGGATCAGCGACAGCTCCGGCTCGAACTTGTGTTTCGTCTTCACCCGCATGCCACGCGCCTGCACGTGCGGGTCGGCGAAGACCTGCTCGAAATTGTTGATCGGACCCGAGGGCACGCCGGCCTCCTCCAGCTTGTCCAGCCAGTAGGCCACAGGCTGCTTCAGGAACAGGCCGGCGAAGATCGCCATGATCTCCTTGCCGTGCACGACGCGGTCATTGTTCTTGACGAAGCGCGGATCGGTCGCAAGTTCCGGCGCGCCGAGCACGGCGCAGGTGCGCTGGAACTGGCCGTCATTGCCAACCACCAGCATCAGTTCTCCGTCGGTGCAGCGGAACACGCCAGCGGGCATGCCGCCATTGCCCCAGGTGCCGCGGCGCGGCGGGGTCTTGCCGTTGACGAGGAAGATCTGGAGCCAGTGGCTTAGCGAAGCGATCACGGTGTCGAACAGGCAGACGTCGAGACGCTGCCCCTCGCCGCCATTGGCGTCGCGATGATAGAGCGCCGAGAGGATCGCGATCGACGTGTTCATGCCGGTCATGTAGTCGACGATGGAGGGGCCGACCTTCATGGGGCCCTCGCCCGGCTCGCCGTCCATGTGGCCGGTGACGCTCATCAGGCCGCCCATGGCCTGGAGGATGGCGTCATAGCCGGCGCGCGGCGCATAGGGCCCGGTCTGGCCGAAGCCGGTCACCGAGCAATAGATGATCTTCGGATTGATCGCCTTGATCGAATCGTAATCGAGGCCGTAGCGCTTGAGGTCGCCGACCTTGTAGTTCTCCATGAAGACGTCGACGTCCCTGGCGAGTTCGCGCACGATCGCCTGCCCCTCGGGCTTGGCGATATTGACGGTGACCGACCTCTTGTTGCGGTTGGCGCAGAGATAGAACGAATTGTTGTTGTTGGCCTTGCCCTCGGGATCGTTCAGATAGGGCGGGCCGAAGGCGCGTGCGTCATCGCCTGTGCCGGGGCGCTCGATCTTGATGACGTCCGCACCGAGGTCGCCCAGCATCTGGGCCGACAGGGGACCTGCGAGCACGCGCGTGAGGTCAAGGATCTTGATGCCTTTGAGCGGCAAGGCCGACATGGAATTCCTCCGGAGACTGGATCTTGGCGCAGGTGCGATTTGCGAGCATCGCACCGGTGACGCTTCCTGCGGATACACTATTTTGGCGCAGTGAGCACTGCACTGGGGACATAAGGGCATCCCTTGCCCGACAGCAGTCGGCTATCTTCGCCCGAATTCCGCACCGCGAAGATTGAGGAGCGGCTTCAGGTATCCGCCGCCACCTGCGGCCGGCGGCGGCCCAGCAACAGGAGGAGGAGCACGGTGGCGCAGGAGAAGGCCAGCGTGAGCCCAAGCGCGCTGCGGCTGCCAAAATGGCCGAGCAGGCCGACAAGCAGCGGCGGCGAGACCGCGGACGCAAGGTTCAGCGGCAACGCGATCATCGACATCGCCTTGGCGAATTCGGCCTGATCGTAGAAGACCAGCGGGATCGTGGCCCGCGCCACCGCCATCGCGCCGCTGCCGGCGCCATAGAGCAGGATGAAGGCGGCGACCGCCCAGGTCATGCCCTCCGTCGTCATCAACAGCAGCATGGCCACCGCCATCGCACTGCTGGCGACCAGGCCGGTCGAGATGCCGTCCCAGCGGCCACCGCCGAGGAAATCGAGCCCGCGGGCGCTGACCTGGATCACGCCGAGCATCGAGCCGAAGGCCAGCGCCTCCGCCGGCCCGAGGCCTTCGGCGCGCAACAACTCGATCAGGGCAGCGCTGAGACCGAAACTGACGAAGGCATTCATGGTGATGGCGCTGACGACGAGGCCGAAGGTGCTTCGGGGGACAGCCGCGCGCGGCGGTGCCTTTGCCGGCTCGCCGCCGCCCTCTCCCGCGATGATCCGCCGCGGCGCCAGGAATGCGTAGAGCGGGAAATTGACGAGCAGCATCATCGCTGCATAGACCAGACACGTGCCGCGCCAGCCGAGATGGGCGCTGAGAAACGAAGTGGTCGGCCAGAAGATGCTGCTGGACAATCCCGTCACGAGCATCAGGGCGCCGATCGCGCTCTTGGCGCCTCGTCCGGCGACCTCGTTCAGCATGATATAGGCCCCGGTCGACAGCGTGGCGCTGCCGGCAAGGCCGAGGACGATCCAGGCGACGAAATACAGGATCGGGTCTCGCGCGACGGCCAGCAGCAAAAAGCCGGGTGCGGCCACGACCGTCCCCGCCATCATGACCTTGCGCGCGCCGTGCCGCGTGAAGAACCTGGCCAGCCACGGCGCGCACAGCCCCATCGACACGTAGAGCACCGATGTGCCGGCAAACACCGCCGGCAGGCTCATGCCAAGATCGGCCGCAAGATCACGCCCGATGATGGCTGGAAGCCCGATCGTGCCCCAGCCGATCAGCTGGGTGATGGCCAGCACCAGCAGCACGCCGATGTGCCTGCCACCCGATTTCAAGACCCGCATTCCGCTCGTCGCCTGCCCGGCAGGCGCGGGACCGCGCCTGATCGGAGCATGTGTTATCCGGGGATGCGGGCGATGGGAATATCGGTTCCGGATGGGCCGGCGGCGCCCACCGCAGGACAGATCGGCAAGCAAGCGCGCCGATCAAGCCCTGCCGGCAAAGCTCGTCATGGCCTTGTCGACGATCACGGCTCCGGCTTCCTGGGTGAAATGTCCGGCGTCAGCCAGTTCGAGCGGCGGCGGGCAGTTCCTGATGTGCCGGTGCAGATCACGCATCACATCGGGCCCGAGAACCGGATCCTGCATGCCGATGGCCATGAAGCTGGCCCCGGCCCAGCGCGTCGACCAGAACTCACGCGCCCTCCGCGAGAGCGCGGCTCCCTCGGCATCCGGCCGGTCGGGCACGAGATTGGGAAAACGCCGGACCCCCGCCTTGTAGCTCGCGTCCGGATAGGGAGCGGCATAGGCCGCCGCCTCGGCGTCTGCGAGAGCGGGGACCGCACGCCGCATCAGGGCCGCAATATCCATGTCGGGCCTGCTGTTGCAGAAGGCCCGCCAGCTCTTGAACCCCTCGGTGAGAGGCGCATCGCCGGTCCCGAGCGCGGTGTTCATGACCAGCAGCCGCTCGAACCGCGTCTCCATGTCCATCGGAATCGTCAGCCCGATGAGCCCGCCCCAGTCCTGGCAGACCAGGGTGATGCGCCCGAGATCGAGCGCCTCGATCAGAGAGATGATCGAATTGCGGTGAAAATCGAACGTGTAGGTCGCCTCCTCCGCCGGCTTGTCGGACTTTCCGAAGCCGAAGAAATCAGGCGCCACGACGCGCAGGCCGGCATTGACGAAGGCCGGTATCATCTTGCGATAGAGATAGGACCAGGTCGGCTGGCCGTGCAGGCACAGCGCGACCGGTGCGTCCGGCGCGCCCTCGTCGAGATAATGCATGCGCAGCCCGTTGCCGGCGACGTGGTAGTTCGGACGAAACGGATAATTGGGGAGATTTGCGAAATTCTCCTCAGGCGTTCGCAACACGACCAATGTTTCCTCCTGCTGTTTTTCCTGGTCCGGCCTCGGGCGACGGCGGGCCGGGCTCTGCGGCCCTTCACGCTAGGAAACGGAGCGTACGGACACAAGCTGAAAGCAGCCGTGAGCCGGATGTGCGACATTTGCGCTCTGCGCCGTCGCGCGTCCCCGCAGTCGCGCGCACCATCGCCTCGCCTGCTCTCACCTTCGACAAGGCCAATGGCCGCCTGCAGCGATCGGTGCTGCGAACGCGCGATGAGATCGGGAGCTAGTGCGCCGACGCCGGCTGAGCGGCAAGATACGCCTCATAGGCGCGCCGCAATCCCTCCTCCAGCGAGGTGGTGGCGCGCCAGCCGAGGCTGGCGAGACGGCTGACGTCGAGCAGCTTGCGCGGCGTGCCGTCGGGCCGCGACGGATCGAAGGCAATCTCGCCGCGATAGCCGACCACTTTTGCGACGACGCGCGCGAACTCGGCGATACTGATGTCCTCGCCGGTGCCGATGTTGATGAGGTCGGGAGCCGAATAGGTCTTCATCAGATGCACGCAGGCATCCGCCATGTCGTCGACATAGAGGAATTCGCGCCGCGGCGTGCCGGTGCCCCACACCAAGACGTTCGCCGCGTCCGCAAGCTTCGCCTCGTGGAAGCGCCGGATCAGCGCGGCGACCACATGGCTGTACTCGGGATGATAATTGTCGCCGGGTCCGTACAGATTGGTCGGCATCACGCTGATGAAGTCGCTGCCGTACTGGCTGCGATAGGCCTCGGCCATCTTGATGCCGGCGATCTTGGCGATCGCATAGGGCTCGTTGGTCGGCTCGAGCGGCCCCGTCAGCATGGAATCCTCGCGCAGCGGCTGGGCCGCCAGCTTCGGATAGATGCAGGAGGAGCCGAGGAACATCAGCTTTTCGGCGCGGCTCTGATGCGCGGCGTGGATCACATGGGATGCGATCGCGATGTTCTCGTAGATGAACTCGGCCCGCAGCGTGTTGTTGGCGACGATGCCGCCGACCTTCGCCGCCGCAAGGAAGACGATTTGCGGCCGTACCTTCGCGAACCAGTCGAACACGGCGGCCTGGTTGCAGAGATCCACCTCGCGCCGGTCCGTCGTGACGAGATCGATGTCCTCTTGCGCGAGCCGCCGCACCAGCGCCCCGCCGACCATGCCGCGATGGCCGGCGACGTAGACGCGTTTGCCTTTGAGCTCAAACGGTGCGCTTGCCATGGCTCCCATCCCGGCTCGCATCCCGCTTCGCCTCGGCCAGATCGCTCGCCATCATCTCCTCGACCAGTTGCTGGAAGGACCGCTTCGGCGCCCAGCCGAGCACCTTGCGCGCCTTGCTGGCATCGCCGACCAGGATATCGACCTCAGTGGGGCGGAAATAGGTCGGGTCGATCTTCACGACGGTCTTGCCGGTTGTTTCGTCGACGCCGGTTTCATCGACCCCCTTGCCGCGCCATGCGATGCGGCGGCCGACCTGCGCGAAGGCCAGTTCCACCATCTCGCGCACCGAGCGCGTCTCGCCGGTGGCGAGCACGAAATCATCCGGCTTGTCGGCCTGCAGGATCCTGTGCATGCCCTCGACATAGTCCTTGGCGTGGCCCCAGTCGCGCTTGGCCTCGAGGTTGCCGAGATAGAGCGTCTGGTCCAGCCCAACCTCGATGCGCGCGACGCCGCGCGTGATCTTGCGCGTCACGAAGGTCTCGCCGCGGATCGGGCTCTCATGGTTGAAGAGGATGCCGTTCGAGGCAAACATGCCGTAGGCCTCGCGGTAGTTCACCGTGATCCAGTAGCCGTAGAGCTTCGCGACGCCATAGGGCGAGCGCGGATAGAACGGGGTGGTCTCCTTCTGCGGAATCTCCTGCACGAGGCCGTAGAGTTCGGAGGTCGAGGCCTGGTAGAACCGTGTCTCCTTCTCCATGCCGAGGATGCGGATCGCCTCCAGCAGTCGCAGCACGCCGATCGCATCGGCATTGGCGGTGTATTCCGGGCTCTCGAAGGAGACCGCCACATGGCTCTGGGCGGCGAGATTGTAGATCTCGGTGGGGCGGATCTGCTGCACGAGACGGATCAGGTTGGTGGAGTCCGTCATGTCGCCGTAATGCATCAGGAACGGCACGTCGCCGACATGCGGGTCCTGGTAGAGATGGTCCACCCTTGCGGTATTGAACGAGGACGACCGCCGCTTGATGCCGTGCACGACATAGCCGAGCGACAACAGATATTCGGCGAGATAGGCGCCGTCCTGCCCGGTCACGCCGGTGATGAGAGCGATCCGCTTAGCCATGGTTACTGCCGTCTCCCGAAGATCACGCCACGCCGGAAGCAACCCCCTGGGTCACAATTCTCATGCGCAGCCTTTCATTGACAGAACGGCCGCCGTCGTCAACTGCCGTGAAAGCTGGTTCGCGCAATCGGACGACAGGCGGATGACACGCGGGATTGCACATTCCCGCAAAGGCCTCGTACCGCTCCGTAACGGGGAGCCTGCACGATCTTTCACGCCTGTTTCCTGGCTTCGGGATACAGGCGTGGGGTCGTAGGGAGCTATGGGGCGAGCGGGCCAGCCGGGGCCAGGGCCTCGGGCAAACGGCCCTCCCGCGGCGGCGGCAAGCGGCCGGTTGCGGCCAGCGAGCGCCTGAGATCCGACACGAAGGCCCAGGCCAGGGCCGCCATGAAACTCACCAGCAGCGACAACAGATAGACCACCGACGCGCGCGGCCAGCTCACCCGCAGCGGCTTGGCCGCCGGCGACAGCACGCGGCCCTCGGTGCTCGGAAACGATTGCTGCTGCAACGTCTCCATGTGGCGACGCATGAACTCGTCATAGATCGTGCGATAGGTCTGCGCCGTGCCTTCCAGCTCGCGCATCGTGACCTGCGCGCTGTTGGTGGTCCCGGACTGGCTGATCGCGGCGGCAAGCTGCCGGGCCATGTCGGTCTCGCGCTGCTCGGCGATCTGATAGTCGCTCCGGTAGGTCTCTGCAATGCGGCGCAGTTCGGCCTGGATGGAATTGCGGATTTCGCGCATCTGGTCCCGTAGGCCCATCGTGGCCGCATGGTTGGGCCCGTAGCGGGTCGACCATT
The DNA here is from genome assembly GCA_964423245.1 of uncultured Bradyrhizobium sp. GTDB lineage: Bacteria > Pseudomonadota > Alphaproteobacteria > Rhizobiales > Xanthobacteraceae > Bradyrhizobium. Next base: position 21,444 of record CAYREH010000026.1, read on the forward strand.
CCGCCTCGCGATTGGAGAGGTCCAGATACTGGGTCCGCAGCCTTGTGATGACCTCGCTCCGCAGCGTATCCGCGACCGTGCCGTCGACACCGCTCGCCTCATGGGCCGGTTGGGCGAGAATAGCGTCGATGCGCTCCAGTCGCGCCTTGGCTTCGGCCTTGAGACTCGCCGCGACGACCGTCTGGCTGTTGAGTTCGGCGATCTGCTGTTCCTGAACCAGCCGCCCGCCGGACGCGACGATGTTGTTGCGGGTCTTGAAATCGACCGCGGCACGGTCCGCAGCCAGCGCCTGGGCGCGCAGACCGGCGAGACTCTCCTGCAGCCATTCGATGGCGCGGCGGGTGGCGTCGGTGCGGGCGCTCTTCTGGTCGTCGATATAGGCCGAGAGGACGGCGTTGGCGATCTGGGCGGCGAGATCCGGATCGCCGGCGCGATAGGTGATCTCGATGACGAAGGACAGTCCGATACGCCGGGCCGTGAGCCGGCTGGAGAACGTCGCCAGCGCCCTTTCGGTCAGTTCGAATTCGGACAGCGGTTCGTTCAGTCCGACGAGCCGTCCGGCCGACTGCAGGACATCCCCCAACAGACCACCGGTCGATTTGACGAATTCGGGACGCTCCGTGAGCTTCAGCCGACTGATCACGGCGAGCGCCACCGCCTTGGACTTGATGACCTCGACCTGGCTCTCGACGAACGCGGAATCCAGCGCGAGATCGTTCACGATGGATTTCTGCTGGGCGAACTGCACGTTGCGCATGTCGAGGATGAGCTGCGCTGCCGCAGTATAGGTCGGCGCCGTCTTCCACATATAGACGTTGCCGGCGAGCAGGCCGAGCAGCAGAAACACGTAGATGGTCTTGAAGTGACGGCGGAGAAAGCCGCTGACCGTGACGACAACGTCGAGAAGCGACAGCGGCGGCGGCGATCCGGTCTGCTGCTGCGCCTGCGACATGGGACTCTCACTCATCAGGTTCAGGACTCGAATTCGGCGTTGGAGTATCACTCGCCATCGCTTTGGCGATCGCGTGATCGCGAGACGGCAGCGGGCCTGCCGCGCGCTGGACTTAGCATCGATCCCCTGCACTGCCAACGATCGCCACCATGCATCGCGATTCATAGAACTGTCGCAAAAAATCGCGATAGCAACCGCGACGATGTCAGGATTTGCCTTTCATGCCAGTTGATCGCGTCGCGCCTGTCATCATGGTCGGTCCACTGCCGCCGCCTATTCATGGCGCGTCGGTCATGACCGCGGCGATCGCCGACATGTTGACCGCTGCCGGGCTGGCGCAGATCCGCTGCAGCACATCGCCGAGAGCAAGGACCCGCGGCTGGCGCTGGCATGTCAGCCGGATGACATCCTATCTCGCCGCAAGCGGCCGCATCCTGCTCAGCCCCCGCGATCGTGTCGTCTATCTGTCATTATCCGGCGGCAACGGCCTCGCCTATGATGCCATCATCGCGCTGGCGGCGCGGCTTGCGGGGCACCGGCTGCTTCTCCATCATCACAGCTTCGACTATGTCGACCAGACGCGCCCGCTGTTCGCCGCCCTGCTGCGCGCCGCTCCCCGGGACCATGTTCACGTCGTGCTGTGCCAGGCGATGGCGGAGGGACTGCAGCAGCGCTATGGCCGCCAGCTGCGCTGCATCACCGTGTCGAATGCCGGATTTCTGCCGCCCTCCGCAACCGCAGCCCCCGCGCCGCGGAGCCAGTTGCGCCGGATCGGCCTGCTTTCCAACCTCTCCGCGGACAAGGGCCTCGATCGTTTCCTCGATCTCGCGGCCCATTTTGCCAACCGGCAGGATCTGGCCTTCGAACTGGCCGGCCCTTGTGCCGACGACGCGGCCCGGCAGATGATCGAGCGGCATCTTGGTGCCCACGGCAATCTTCACTATCACGGGCCGCTGTTCGGGGCCGACAAGACCGCCTTCTACGAACGCATCGATGCGTTCGTCTTCCTCTCCCGCTACGCGAATGAGGCAGAGCCCCTCGTGGTCTACGAAGCCATGGCGGCCGGGCTGCCGGTGATCACGACAATGCGGGGCTGCCTGTGCGACATGGTGCGCGAGACCGGCGCTGCGCTGCTCGATCGCACCGGGTCCGACATCGAGACGGCGATCCGGCAGATCGAGCAATGGCTCGCCGCCCCCGACCGCTATGCCATGGCCAGCGCCGCCGTGCTCGCCCGCGTTGCGGCGCTGCGCGGCGAGGCGAGCGGTCAGCGCGCGGCGCTGCTCGCGGCGTTCGACCGGGCTCGTCCTGCCGCAGCGGCGATCGCCGGCGCAGCCGGCTGATCAGCGCAGCGTGATGGTCCGCGCGCTGGCCGCGGCCACCTCGGTCACCGCCCGCAATTGACTGTTGAGTGACGCGAGATCCGGGCCGCGCGGACCACCGAGCCGCCTCGCGAAGGATCGCGCCCTGCCCCCGCTTGCGCCCGTGGGCCAGGAGGCCGTGCCGAATGTCGCGACGGGCACGGTGCCGGTGACCGGAAAACCGCGGGCCGCGAGCTTGGCTCGCACCCGCAGGCAGTATTCCACCGAGCGCTGCGAGAACCGCGTCTCGCCATGGCCGGCGCGGTATTTCATCGTGGCGGTGCAGATGTCGCCGCCGGCGAGCCGCCACGCCTTGGCCAGATAGGTGACGCCATAATGGATATTTGTGGCGGGGTCGGCGAGTTCGGTGGTGCTTCCGCCGAAGCCGAGCATCCGCGCCGTGGCGGGCATCACCTGCATCAGGCCGATCTCGCCATCGGCACCGATCGTGTCCGGCCGGTAGCTGCTCTCCACCTCCGTCACGGCATCCGCAACTTCGGGCGGCAATCCGGCGCGCAGAGCCTCCTGCCTCACCAGCCCGCGATGCGACACATCGGCCGCCGCAGAGGTCGGGGCGCGGCCAGCCGCCGCCACCGCCAGAGCCGGCGGGGCATCGCCATCAGCGGCGGCGGCATGTGGAGCGGATACGAGCAGTGACGCGGCCAAAACCGCGACTCCGGTCCAGCCCCTGCAGCGTGCAAGCGCGACGACTGCGGCGCGCATCATTGCACCGGCACGAAGTCCTGGGAGGCCGGTGCATCCGACGCGCCGCCGGCCGGTTCCCGCTTGCCGTCGTTGTTGCCGCCGGAGCGCCCGGTAGTGCCGGTCGTCGCCGGAGCTCCGCCGTCGCCACCGCCATAGCCGATGACATTGACGAGGATCACGGAGGGCTGCTGCGTCTGCGTCGAGCCGGTCACGTCCGGTTTGCCCTGGGACTGGGTCGGCGTGTTCTGCCCCGCGGTCAGCGCGCCGAGGCTCGGCACCGCCACCGCACTGCTCGAGGTCACCGACCCGCTGACGCTGAAATTGCCGGAATTGGCGATGACGGGGGCGAGCACGACGAGATCTCCGGAGGAGCGAATTCCGGCATCGCCGGCGTCGATCGTCCCGGTGGGCGCCAGCAGCGTGACCTTGCCGCCCGGCACGTCCGCCGACACCGCCAGCGTGCCGATGCCGGCGCCGGTGACCAGGCCGCCGCGATCGGGCGACTGATAGCCGTAATTGTCGATATCCACGGTCAGCGCGTTGAGCGAAGCGGTGGTCTTGGCGCCGCGGCCCGCATCGAGGTCGCCATTGGACGACCACATCGTGATCGCGCCGCCGAGCTCGGTGAAGACGCGGCTGGAATTCACCAGCACGCTGCCGTCGGTGAAGGTGTTCACATTGCCGCCGTTCAGGGTCAAGATACCGAGGTTGTTCAGCTTCAGGTTCGGATTCGGCTCGGTCGCGAGCGAGCCGACGATGATGTCGCCGCCAGGACCGAAGATCGAGACGTCGCCGCCGCGCGAGGTCTGGACGGTCGCGTGCAGCAGGTTCATGTCGCCGGTCTTCACCACGCCGTCCTTCGCACCAAACGGTACGCTCTCGCTATTGTCGGTGTAGCCGAGCTTCGCCGGGAACATCGTGTCGATCACCTTGTAACCGATGGCATAGCCCTCGTTGCGGGTTGCCGCGGAGGCCGCGATATCGGCGGCCCGGTTGATCTCGGCAAAGAACATCTGGTCGACGAAGATCTTCTGCTGGGCCGACGTCAACATCGACCAATTGGACCAGGCGTTGGCTTCCGTAACCGTGAGGGAAACGCTGCCGACCTTGATGTCGAGCTTGTTGATGAAATTCGCGAGACTGGCCAGATAGCGGGTGTTGCCACCGGCCGGATCGAGATAGGCCGCGATCATCGCCTGATAGTCGATCCCGTTCTTGACGCCGAACATCGCCACGATCGAGGCGCCCTGGCTCGACAGCAAGCTGTTGCGTGTGCCAGTCGCGAGATTCTTGGCATCTAGCGGCCCAACGAGAGCGGAATTGGCCACACCTGTCCCGATCCAACTCTCGTAGTTCACAAGGCTGTAGCTGCCATTGGTGCCGACGGCGAAGGCGATGGCGGCCGGATTGCTCTGCAGAGCTCCGGTGGGCAAGCGCGTCGTCAGCAACCAGCGGAAGGTCGCAGCATTGCCGGCCGACACGATGCCCTGCTGGGTAAATGTCTTGTCCTTGGTGTCGGCCGACGCCGGCAGGAAGGGACCGAGATCCTCTCCTGCGAGGACTTCAAGATAGCCGGGTCCGGCAACCTGAATGCCGCCACCGATGCTGGCGCCTGTGTAATAGAGGTCGCGACCTGCGGAAATGGTGCTGACGTCGCCGTCCCTGATGTTCTGCAGGGTGACGTTGACGTCGACGATGTCCAGGCCGGCCCGAATCTGGACGGGCCGCGGGATCTGCAGGATGCCACCGCCGGTGATGCTGCCGGTCGCGGCATAGATGTAGTCATACAGATCGGTCGACGGATCGTTCGCATGTGCCAGCACGACGGTGCTGCTGGCACTGCTGCCCATGTTCGGATGATAGGGGTCAAAGGCCAGGTCGACCAGCGAAGCGCCGGCGACGATCTGGCTCGTCGCCGCGCGAGTCGCCGGGTCGGTTGATCCGCCCAGATTGACCGAGCCCTGCGCCAGCAGATTGAGGGTGGTCGACACCGACGAGGTCATGATCACGCTGCTCGTCGGCATCGAGATGTCGCCGCTCAATGCGGTGATCTCGAGGATCGCCGGATAGGTCTGCCGCACGGTTGAGGATGCGCTAGGCAGTTGGAATCCTGAGGGGTTCAAGGCCGTGGGGTTCGAGCTCGTCGCCTGGTCGTTGCTGAGCAACAGCGGCGTGGCCTGAAGTGCGACGCTGCCTGCCAGCGATGTCAGGCGGATGGCGCTGTTCGGACCATAAGTATCCATCGCGGTCGGATTAACTTGGACGGGGGGGCGGTCTGTGGAGTAGAGATGCAGTTCAGCCGGGTTGATGATGTTGCCGATGGTAATGGCGCCGCCGGCGGTCAGGTCGATTTGGCCGGTATCGACTGCCAGCACCGTGCCCACGGGAACGCTGACATTGACGCTGACATTGTTGCCATTGTTGCTGATAGTGCTGCCGGCAAGGCCGGTCCAATCGCTGCGGACCTGACCGGCAACCCGGATGGTGGCGATACCCGAGCCTTCATAGATTGATCCGCTGGTCCAGTCGCCGCCTGCCCGCACCGACAGATTGCCGCTGCCATAGAGGTGGGTTACCGGCGTATTGACCTGCAACTGTCCGTTAGAGTCGGTATAGAAGGCCGTCAGACCGCCGCTGACGCGGCCGGTCGTCGGCAATGACACCGAGAAATCCTTGATGTCGCGGCCGGCGACCACCTTGATGTCGCCGCCGGCGCTCAGCACGCCCTGGCCAAACTTGCCGTATTCGATCCACCACGCGGTCTGCACGACGCGGCCCGAGGTCGGCGTCGCATAGGCGCCGGAGCCGTAGCTACCGGAGGCTTGCGCATAGATCCAGGGCGCGTAGAACTGGTAGACCGGAATCTGGGTGGTGGAGTTCGCGCGCGTGTAGCTGACGTCCTGCCAGCCGATGATGTCCTGTTGCGCGGTGATGGTGATGTCGCCGCCATCCACCGGGAAGGACGCCGCGGTGGTCGGACCGGTCACCTTGCCGAGTTCCTGGATCGCGCCACCGACCGTGGTGCCCACCGAATTGGTGTATCCCACCACTAGGTTCGGCTCGATGAACCCGGTCGGATTGGCGAAGTTGAGCACCGGCGTGGTCGCCGTGCCGGTGTTCGTGGCACCCGGACTGGCCAGCAGCGCCGCGTTGCGGCCGGCGCTGTAGATCACGCCGGGCGCGAGCTGGTCGGCAAGGACCAGGTTGCGCGCCGCGGCGATCTCGATGTCGCCCGTGCCGGTGCGCAGCATGGTCGGCATATTGACCGACCCGCTCTGGATCGACCCGCTGGTCTGCGTATAGGTGTAGATCGTGTGCTTGTCGACGACGACATTGCCGCGATCGAGCAGCGCCGCATTCGACGTATCGGTGAAATTCGACAGCGCCCGCACGGCGTTCGGATTGGCGCTGGCGAAATCGGCGCCAGCGGTCAGGCGGTAGCTCCAGGAGTCGGGCTGCACCCGCTTGGTGCCGCCGCCATTGGTGGTGACGATGTTGATGCTGTCGGGGAACAGATCATAGGCCGCCAGCGCCGTGGTCGTGGTGGTCGGGCTGATCGCGTTGGCCTGGGTGTCGGTCGGCACCGGCGCGACGGGAGCAGCCGCCCAGGGCACATATCCCTTCGAGAGCACCGTCGCATAGCGGCTGTCGGCGAGGTTCTGATAGTCGAAGAAGCCGTCGGTGATGCTGGCATTGACATCGATGTCGCGCGCCGCCCGGAGCGTCAGCGCCCCCGGCTCGGTGCCGAAGCGATAGACGAACTGGATCGTGCTCGTGGCCGGGTTGAAGTACTGGTAGCTGATCGTGGTGGGAAACAATCCGTTCAGGTACGTCAGGCTGTAGGTGGACAGGTTGCCCATGGTGCCGGCCGCGAGATTCCACGCGCTGGCCACGGTGATGTCGCCGCCATTGACGCCGAGGTCGGGATTGATCAGCTCGACGCCTGGGCGCAGGTGGAAGTTGGTAATGGTCGAGAGCTGGCTCGCCTGGGCGCTGGTCAGCATCTGCAACGTATTGAGAGACTGCTGGGTGAAGGCGGCGAGCGTAGTCTGGTAGAATCCCTTGTGATCGGTGCCGGCCTGCGCGGCAGCAGTGGTGCCAGCGGGGTCGATGATGCCGTCGAAATGCTTGTTGCCGGTGGTCGCGTCCGTGGTGCTCCAGACCGCATAGGCTTCGACGATCACGTCCTTCGCCCCACGGATCTGGCTCGCCAGTGACCCGGCGGGAATGCCGAAGGCGAGATTGGCGCTGCCATTGGCAAGCAGCGGCACGCGCAGGCTGAGCGTGCCACCATCGACGCCCCACCCGCGCAGGTCGAACGACGCGGTGGAGCCGACATTCAGCAGCCCGGCATCGCTGACCAACTGGTAGCCATAGGTCGAGTCGTACAGACCGCTCGCCGTGCCGGTGGTGCCGACCTTGATGGTGCCGCCGGCCTGATCCGCGTCGGTGGCGCGAACCGAGAGGGCGCCGAACAGGTCGACGCTGCGTCCGTAGATCTCGATCTTGCCGCCCGTGGCGCCCGAGGCGTCGAGCGTGGCGCCGGCGCCGATCCGGACGCGGCCGAGATTGGCATCCCTGTCGTCGGCGGTCAGCAGGATGGTGCTGGCCTTCAGCGTCCCGGAGCCGAGTTCGAGACCGCCGGTGCGGGTGTGAATGCTGACCTCGCTGGTGAAGCCGGCGGCGCCGAGCTTGGCGGCCAGCGCATCCAGCGAATTGCCGGCCAGTCCGCCCTTGATGTCGAGGTGAAAGATGCCACCCTTGCCGGCGGCACCGCCGGCCGCCAGCATCGCATCGAGGATGCCCGGACCGTTGAGACTGACCACCCTGCCCTGCTGGGCAATGATGTCGAGTTCGCCGCCCCAGCCTGCGCCGCCGGTCGGCTGTGCAAGATCGATCTTCGCGGTCGACGAGGTGATGACGTCGCCGGCATCGCTGTTCAGCACGACCTTGCCGCCCGGCGAATAGCTGACCTTGTCGATCAGGGTCTTGGCCAGCCCGGGAGCCGAAATCAGGCTGCCGTCGCCGAGGATGATATGGCGGCCGGCGGCGCCGGCCGCGCCGGTGGCGTGCAGGGTCACGGTTCCGGACACCGCCTGGATGGTTGCCTGATCGAGCGTGATCTGGGCGGCATTGATCTGCAGATTGCCGCCGATCTCGGTCGTCTCCAGCGGGCTGGCCATGGTGCCCTTGACCAGCAGATTGCCCTGGGTGGTCAGCGAAAATTTCGAGCCTGTGCCGCGGGTCCCCGCACTGCCGGAGCCGACCTGCAGCACCGGCGTGTTGATCGTGACATCGATCGGAACTGCGGTCCCGCCCAGCGAGGTCGCGACGGTGAGCGATCCCGCGCCGTTGACCAGCACCTTCTGCCGCGCCGACAGATTGACGCTGCTGTAGCCGAGGATCGCCTGGGTGCCGCCATTGAGATCGATCTCGTCGGCGTCGATGACGAGGCCACCGCCGCTCAGCGCGGCGGTTGCGATCGGCGTCGCGCCGCCGGTATTGGCCAGCGTCACTTTCGCCGCCCCCAGCCGCGTCTGCAGTCCGACGCCGGTCAGGCTCGCGCTGTCGAGCGTCAATTGCCCGAGCGTGGTGCGGTCGCCGATCGTGACCGGACACCCGGAGATGCAGCCGGCATTGTCGAGGAAGCCGCTGAAGGAGATGCCGCCGGCACCGAGCGCCTGCAGCGTCAAGGCGGTTCCGGCCGTCAATTGCGGCAGCATCTGCTGGGTGATGGTCAGACCCGCCGTTGCGCCCAGATTGTCGCCGACGGCGATGCTGCTGCTCGACAGCGTCAATGACCTTGCCGCGATCTTCGCCGTGGAGGCGATCTGCACGCCGCCCGACTGCGCCGTCGCATTGAGGACCACCGAGCGCGCCGGCGCGCCGCCCGTGGTCTCGGCGCGGCCGAGGCTGGCCCCGGCCTCGACGATGACCGAACCGGAGGCGCCCGGCAGGACCACCGAAATGGTCGGATCGGTGCTGGCGGATTTGGCGAACTTCACGGTGACCGGATCGGTCAGCGTATTGCGGCGGGTGACATTGACCTGGCTGGCATTGGAGGCGATCAGCAGCGAACCGCTGCCCATCTGCGCGGCGTAATTCGTCACCGCGGCGAGATTGTTCAGCGAAACTCCGCTGATCACGGTGCCGCCATTGCTGGTGTCGAGGGTGCCGCCGAGCGCGCTGGCCAGCGAGGTGGCGCTGCCGAGGATGTAGTTGCGCGCCGTGTCGTTGTTGACGGCGCCGGTCGCGGTGACGACGCTGCCGGCGGCGATGGTGACGTTGCCGCCTGAGGGTGCCTGGACGGTGAGCGGGGCCAGCGCGGTGAGCACGCCGTCGATATAGATCGGCACGCTTGCCGTCTGGGTGCCGGCCCCGGCGACCAGGATCAGTTCGGGCGCCGCCAAAGCCGTGGTCGACAGGTCGACGCGGACGTCGCTGGCGACCGGCGTGATCAGCGTGCCGCCGGTGATGTCGCTGCGTGTGCCGCCGATGAGGATACTCTCGAAACCGGCATTGCGGATCTGGTTGACGTCGATGGCGGTATAGCCGGCCCGGGCCGCGGCGCCGGTCTCGACGATGTCGATCTTGGCGGCCGCGAGATCCAGCTGCCCGCCCTGCCCCTGGCCGTGGGGCACAGAGACGATGGTCCCCGCCAGCGACAATTGCGCCGCCGCAGTTACCGCCAGCCGGCCGCCATTGTCGGGCGTGCCGGCGCTGGAGGTGAACTTCGAATAGGTCGAGGCATAGGACGGCTGGACCTCGGTATATTGCCGCCAGACGCTGCTCGACTGCACCGAGAACAGCTCGGTGCCGGAGCTGCGCAGGCCGAGCGAACTCTGCCCGAAATAGCCGGACACGATCTGCGTGCCGTCATTCAGGGTGCCGCCGATCTGCACCGTCGGATTGGCCAATGCGCTGCCGTAGTCGACGAGGCGGAAGGCGCCGGGCAACGTCGCATAATGCGAGTCGTAGAGCGTGTACCAGCCGTCCGCGAGTCCCTTGACGCCGGTGAGATAGACCTGCTGTCCGGCCAGCGGCTGCTTGTCGCCCAGATAGGACGTGAAATGAATGTCGAAAGCGGCGACGGCATCGCTGCCATATTTGTCGGTCGGCAGAATGGCGTAGACGGTCGACGACGAGCTGCTGCTCGACAGCACGTCCTCGGTGCCGCCCTTGCCCTTGATGAATTCGAAGGCGAGCAGATCGCCGCCGCCGCTCACATCGATGGTCGAGCCCTGCTCGGCGGCGACATTCACACCGCTCAGGCGCATCGACTTGGACGGCGCCGACCCGAGCGGCGCCGCATCGGAATTGTAGAACCAGTTGATGCCGTCTTCGGTCTGCCCATAGGGAACGATCTGGCCGTCGGCGAGCGCCACCGAGGTGATGCTTCCGGCCAGCAGCCTGACCGACTGGGTCGGCACCACGCTGCCCCTCGTGTCGTTGGCACTGAGATCCGCCACCGTGGTCGCGCCGAGCGCGATCTTGCCCAGCGGGGCATAGAGGTTGCCGCCCTGGACGATGTTGGCGGCCGACACGGTCAGGCTGCCGCCGGCGGAGAGCGGCGCAACAGGCGTCGCGGTCCCGGCCGGCTTGCTGAAGGTGACGGTGCCGTTGGCCGCCGACGACACGATCTCGAAATCGACCGCGCTGACCGGATAGAGCCGTTCCGCCTGGAAGGACAGATCGCCCGCCGACCAGATCTGGCCGTAGAAGGTCGACAGATTGGTGGTCTGGCCACTATTGACGAAGACGGAATTGTCGACGGTCGGCGACATCAGGCGGATGTCGTGCTGTGCGTTGAAGGCGACCGAGGCGAATTTCGAGAAGGTCGCGCTCTGCACGTCGATGGTGTCGGCGTCGATGGTCAGCCGGCCATTGCCGGCGGCCGGGGTATTGGTCTTGCCCGGCTTGCCCGCCAGCATCACGTAATTGGCCTTGAGGCCGAGCCGGCTGCCGCTTACGGAATTGTCGACGATCGTATTGGCCGAGATCGAGAGCCGGTTCCTCACCGACAGATCGACGTCGCCGATCACCGAGAGCGTGGCATAGACGCTCGTGTTGGCGGCGCGATTGGCCGAGGACTGGTCGGTCGATGTCGGAGCAAAGAAGAACCCGCGTCCGTCGGCGGCCGCCGCGGTCTTGGTGGTGTTGCTGTAGACGCCGGCATAGAGATAGACGGTGTCGAACGCCGCCAGCCGGTCGGCCGCAGCGACCAGCGCGGTCGGCGAGGACAAGGCGGCCAGACCGCCGGCGGACGGCGTGCCGCTGCCGCTCATGGTGGTGATCAGGCTGGTGACCAGCGAGCCATTCTGCTGGATCAGCGTCATGTTGCTGCCGCCGAGCCAGAGCGTGCCACGATTGCCCTGTGCCGCGCCAGCTTCGGCCCGGAACTGGCCGTCATAGAGCAGGCTGCCGGTGTTGAAGCTGACCGTGCCGGCATCGCTCCAGGACGACACCACCTGGTCGACCTGACCTGCGTTGTTGTTGTAGGTGCGGCCAGCGATATCGGCAGCCGCTCCCGACACATCGATGCTGGCACCACGCTCGGCAACCACGAAGCCGCGCACGCCGGACGTGCTGTCGATACCGGCGATGGTCGTGTCGAACGAGACCGAACCGCCGGCCCACAGCCTGCCGCTGACCAGCGAGCCCTTGTAGTCGTCGAAGGTCGAGCTGGGCACGAAAGTGCCGGACACGTCGACGCTGGCCTGCGGTCCGAGCCAGACCGCCGGCCCGGACACCGCGACCGTGCCGCCGTGATCGACGATCGATCCGCGGATACTGACGCCGCCACTGGTTCCGTCGGTGGCCAGCAGGCTGACCGACGCCCCGGGATCGGTGGCGATCACCGCCCCCGTGCCAACGGTGACGGCGACCGAACTCAGGGCGAGATTGACTGGCTTGCGCAGATCGGTCGGAAGGCGAGACGTGCCGAATGTAGCCAGAACGTCCGCCCCGCTGGCGATGCTCGCGGGCACCAGCGGCGTGATGAAATTGGTCTGGTTCAGCGTGAGCTGGGCGCCATCGGCCACCGTGATCGAACGGACGATGCTCCCGAGATCGGCATCCGGCGACTTCAGCACATAGGAACTGAAACCGCCCTGCGTGAAGAACCCGGTCGACAGGTTCAACACGGCGGGATCGCCGGAAGCGGCGCCGCCGATCCGCATCTGCGGAGTCTGGATGGTGAGCGTGCCGCCTGAGCTGAAGCCATAGCTGCGCAGCGTGCCGAAATTGCGCACCACGGCGGTCTTGATCGGCGGGTTCGGCTTGCCCTGACGATTGCTGTCGAAACCGGTGCCATCGAAGGTCGCGAGCGTGATGTTGCCGCCCTTGCCGGACATCACGAAGGTCGAGTCGTACTTCGCCTTGCCATTGGTCCCGACATAGCCGCCGCTCGAGGCATCGAGGATGCCGGTCGCGGTGATGGTGATGTTGCCGGTGGCCCCCTTGCCGCCGATCGTGCCGGTGGCATCCGCATCGACGGTCTTGACCACGATGCTGCCGCCGTTGAGATAGCCGGGTCCGGTCACCTGCGACGGATCGAGCCCGGTGTCGTTGACCCACAGCCCGCGCACGTCGAGCAGGCCACCGATCGTGATGTCCGCCAAACCCGAGGCCGTATTGGACGAGGCGTAAACGTTCGAGCCGGCCCCTTGCAGCGTGTAGGAATCCGTCTTCAGGGTGATCTGGCCGCTGCGTACGCTGATGGTGCCCTCGACGTCGATGGCGCCGGCGGTGGTCATCTGGAACTGGCCGCCGGCGGCGAGCTCGAGCGAGGCCGATTTCGGCAGATAGAAATCGTTGCCGGTCAGGCTGAGGCCGCTGAGCCCATAGGCGGACAATCCGGAGGCGGACAGTTCGAGCTTCTTGCTCGTGGTCGGCGTGAATGACGCCGCGCCGTAGCCTTCGCCAGCGTCGGTGATGACGATGCTCTGCGGCGTCGTGATCGACAGCCAGCCCTGCGAGGGCAACTGGCTGCTGGTGGCCTGGGCCGTGAATCCGTTGGCGAGCGTGGACGAGCGGGCCTGTCCCAGCGCGGCCTGGCGGACGCCGATCTCGGCCCCGAACTGCAATTGCGCCCCGAGCGAAACATTGGCGGCGGCCACGGAGACGCCGCCGGCATCGCGACCTTCCCGGTAACCGGACTGGTAGACCGTGTTGAAGGGACTCGAATAGGTTTCGGTTACGTTCCAGTGACCATGCTCGACGGTGAACTCTCCATAGATGCCGAGATAGGAGATCGTCGGGTCGGCCTTGGCCATGCTGTAGAGCCGGCCATCGCTGCCGACCAGCACGGTCTGACGGACATAGCCCGCCTGATAGGAAACCGAGCCGCCGGCCACGTTGATCGAGCTGCCCTGCTCCAGCTGCACACCACCTGCAGCCACGGTAGACTTGCCGGTGGCGCCGACGCGGTGACTGAAGGACACCGTGCCGCCGGGCGTCAGCAGCTGGTCGATGTTCCTGCCGACCAGGTTGGCATAGCCGCTGGCATCGACCAGCGGCGTGCCGATCCAGGTGGTGCCATCGCTGCGGGTGCCGGTGTCCCTGATGTCGACATAGACGGTCTTGCCGAACAGCGCGCCGCCGCGGAGCAGCGGCGAGTCCGCGGTTTCGTTGCCTCGGATCTGAAACGACACGATGCTGTAGTCCGCCGGCACCGACACGTTCATCAGGCCCGACACGTCGATCGTCGCGCCCGACTGCAAGATGATCTGCGCGTCCGGCGAGTTGAGCGGCAAAGCCGACCGGTTGGGCGAGATGCCACCAAAATTGCTGTCGACGCCGGTGATGTTTACGGAGGCGCTTGGCGCACTGACGAGGGCCGTGGGCGAGAGAATGGTCTGGAAGGCATTGACGGCGAGCAGCGGCCGCGAGAACGCCGTGACGCTGCTGCTTCCATCGCCGGTCGGCAATGGCGTATCGCCGTTCTCCAGCGGCTGCATGCTGATCGTGCCCGACAGCGTCACGCTGGTCGCCGCATCTAGAAAGATCTGACTGTTGCGGTTGATGCCGCTGTCCGCGGAGATGACACCGCTCATCGTCAGCCGGTCGCCATTGAGAATGGTGGTGCCGCCTGGCGTGCTGATCAGGCCGCCATTGACGGCTTCGCCGGTGCCGGTCGGATAGACGGCCCAGGTCCTGCCGGTGTTGATCTGGAAGCCGGATCCCCGGATGGCGGTCGAGGTGTCGACACTCTCCGATGGCGCGGGCAGACCGTTCAGCAGCGGGCTGTAGGTCTTCTTGGTCAAGGCGAGATCGAGGGCAGCGACCAGCGCGACCTCGCCGATCGGCGCGGAGATCGATCCGTAATTGGCGACGTTGGGGCCGAACAGGAAGACGAAGCCCGGCTCGTCCTTGGCCGAACCCGCCGGCGCCGCCGTCAGCTGCGCGCCGGCCTGCACCACCACGCTGCCCTCATGGACGCTGCCATTGGGATTGAGCGTCGACGAGAAGCCGGAGAGAAAGTTCGCCGTTCCCGTGCCGGTGATGCTGGCGGCGATGCCGGAATTGAGGAAGAAATCGTCGCGCTGCTTCCTGGTCAGGCCATAGCTGCCGACATCGAGGCTCGAGGCGATCAGCGAGTGCACGTTGACCTGTGCGCCGCCGCCGAAAATGATTCCGTTCTGGTTGATGATGTAGACGCTGCCGGGCGCGTTGATCTGCCCCAGGATCTGCGTGGGACTGGCGCTCGTCGGCGAGACCCTGTTGAGGGCGGTCCAGTTGCTCCCGCCCTGAGCGTAGTTGACGACGGTGTTGGCACCGACATTGAACGTCTGCCAGTTCAGCACCGCGTTCTGGGACGTCTGGTTGATATTGACGACGATCTTGCCGCCGTCGCTGAACTGCTTCGGCAGGTCGGCCCCGCGCCACAGACTGCTGTCGCTGGCGATCGCGGCGGCATCGTAGTCCAGTCCGCCAGTCCCGAGCCCGTTCGGGACGTTCGGCAAAGGTGCCCCGGTCGCGGGATTGGTCCCTGCATTCTGCAAGCCCCGCAGGACGAAGTTGGTCCGCGCAATGTTCTGGATCTGCTCGGCGCCCTGCAGAGCCTGCCGCGCGGCGGCCATGCTGGCCACCTGCTTGGCCGCTGCCTCGGCCGTCGCGGCCGCCCGCGCCTGGGCCGCGGCCGTCGCCTCGGCCGCAGTCGGCGGCGTATAGCCGCGCAGCGAACCTCCGGCCTGTGCGGCGGGGGACGCCAGCACGACGGCAAGGCCCGCGCCGGCCAGCCAGATCGCGCGCCGGTCGCGCAGCCACTTGCCACGCGTCTCCCTGCCGGCTCCCGACATCAAACAGGCCGTCGCGCACGATTCATCGTACTGCTTCTTCACAGATCAGCTCCAGTCGACGCATTTTCGCTGTCGGCCGCGGTGATCCGCGCGCCCGTCGGGACTTCATCGGCGTTCGAAGCAGAAGGTCCGAACGGAAGCCGCCGTCTCCAGATTTTAATGGAGGATTAACTCATTTGGATGACGGTTTCTGGCGCGTTTCAGCCAGTTTCGCGATCGCTATCTCGTTGATGGTGACCGGCGTGTCTTCGGCCAGCTTCGACAGCAGCTTGCGACGATTGGCCGCCTGACGCTCTTCGCGCAGTCTTTGCACCAGCACGTCACGCACCTCGGCCAGCGGCCGTGTATAGGCTGGCTTCGTCTCCGACAGCCTGAGAATGTGCCAACCGTCTTCCAGCTTGACCGGCTCGCTGACGGCATTGGTCGAGAGACCAAAGATCTGCGCGCGGATCTCGGGGCGGATCTGGTCCTCGCGCAGCCATCCCAGGTCACCGCCCCTGGCGGCGCCTTCCGGATCGTCGGATTCGCGAGCCGCAATGGCGGCAAAGTTCGCGTTCGGCTCCTTCAGGCTGCGGCGAACCTCGTCGAGCTTCTTCCTCGCCTTGTCCTCAGCAGCCTTGTCCGCATCCGGCCCCAGCGCCACGACGATCTGGGCGAGCTGAAACTGCCGCGGCACCAGAAAGCTGGTCTTGTTGGCTTCGTACGCACCTTCGATCTCGGCCTCGCCTGGAAAACCTTCGGGCGGCTGCGACATCGCCCGCAAGTAACTTTCCACGAGCGCATCCTGACGCACCCGCTCGAGCTGGGCAATCACGGCCGGCTGCTGGTCCCACTTCCTGGCGAGCGCATCGGCGAGCGCCAGCTGGTTGGCCAGCAGCGAGCGGATCGCCTGGCTGAGCAGTCGCGGGTCACGCTCGAAAGCCGCCTGATCCCGCGGATTGAGCTGGCCGACAAAGGCACGGATATCAGCCAGAGTGAGCTTGGCGTTTCCGGCCTGGGCGACGATCTCGCTGTCGGAGCCATCGCGGACAGTCGCGGTGGCCGGCGGGGTCGGCGTCGCTGCCTGCGCCGGCGTGGCGGGCGCCGGCTTCGCCGGCTGGGCCGGCGGTGCGTTCGTGGCCTTGCTCTGGGCCACCGCGTGCGTCGCGGGCACGACCACGAGCACACAGGCGGCGAGCGCGGCGGCGCAAGCGCGCGGGGAGAAACGGTCCATCATCATTATCTTCCGCTTTTATCGTTCGGGGCCGCACCGGTGCCGGCAGGTGCAGGCTTGCTCGCCGTCGCTGTCCGTCCGGGCTTGGCTGAGGCATCGGCGGCCGGCGCAGGTGTCGGTGAAGGCGCCGGAGCCGGAAGCCGGGCGTCCTGATCGAGAATCCGATCCTTGAGATCCTGCACCTTGTTCTGATGCGGGACGCGGCCAATTCCGATCAGCGGCTCGCGGATGATCATCTGGTCCAGCGGCGTCATTTCGCGATAGGCCTCGAGGATGTCGGCATTGACCTTGAGCAGGTTGAGGTTCTTGGCCTCGCAGCTCTTGGTGCGTGCCTTGAAATTCGTTGCTTCCAGCTCGAATTTGGCGCGCAGCGCGTCCTTGTCGCGCGCCACCGTGGCCGCCTCCTCGTAGGCGGCCTTCCATTTCTCCAGCGTCTCGTCGCGTGCCGCGAGCCGGCGATTGGCTTCGTCGGCCGTGTCCTGAAGCGCTTTCTGGGTGTCCTTGAGTTGGCCGCGCAGACGTTCCGCCGCCTGCAGCGCCTGTGTCTTCTCGCGCTCGACCTGGGCCAGCCGCGCCTGGGTCTGCGCGCGCTGATCTTCCAGAGCCCGGAGCTGGCCGGTCATGGTCCTGACGGCGTCGCGCAGGCGATCGGACTCGCTCTGCGCCATCGCCGGCGTGGCGGCCAACCCGATCAGGACAGCAGCCAGTATCGTGCGCCGCATGGTCAGAACTTCCCGGTCAGATCGAGCTGCAGCACGTCCACGGAGAAGGGCGAACCCACGATAGAATTGGCGCTCATATATTTGAGCGAGGCCCAGACATTGCTGCCGAGACCGAGCCGCCCGCCGACGATGTATCCCTTGAGGTTGGTGCCACCGAGACCGAAATCGGGATCGGTAAAGGCGTCCATCACCGCATCGGACTCGAGATACTTGTAAGCGACATAGACGTTCCAGTCCCACAGAGCCGCCACCTTGGGGTAGCCGACGGTCAGCCTGCCCATTCCGCCCTGGCGCCCGCCGACATAGCGTCCGTTGGAATCCAGGTTGTTGAAGGCGATGGTGTCGAGTTCGCTGTGATTGAAGGCGAGATTGTTGACATAGGTTCCGTCCAGCAGGATGTGGACGGGCGCGAAGAAGGACAGATCGGTGCGCCCGGTCAGTTCGAGCACGCGGAACGCCGACGCGAGGCCGAAATACTGGATGTCGGCACTGCCGGTGGCCGGCTGCCGCAACTTCATGTAGGTGTTGCCGTATTGGGCGAAGGACGGCCGCAGCGCGTCGGTGCTGCAGGTCACGCCGTCGGCGATGACACACGGTGTCGATAGCCGGCCCTTGACGTTGGAAAAGTCGTAATAGCCCGCACCGAATTTGAACCCGACCTCTGGCGTCGCCTGCCAGGCCAAACCCATTTGACCGCCAAAGAGATACTTGTCGGTCGAGGACAGGTTCGCCCCGGCGACGCTGCCGTTGACCGTCCCGGTGTTCGGATAGTTCAGCGCGGTATTGTACAGCGGAAATGCACCTGCCACCGCGAAGGGCGTGAATCCCGGCATGAATTCGTGCTTGGCCTGCACCGCGACGCCATCGAAGCCGAGTTCGTCGTACCAGGTCAGATCGGTTGGAGAAAAGAACGGATTGTCGAAGCGGCCGAGCGACACGGCGACCTGATCGTACAGTTGATAGCGCAGCCATCCGCGATCCAGCCAGATCGGGTACTTGCTGAAATTGCCGCCACCGCCGCCCAGGGTGGCGTTGGTCGAGACCGGACTCGAACTGTCGCCCGTCGCGATGCGCATGCCGGCACTGAAGCCGTCGAACAGATCCGCCTCCATCCCGAGCCGCGCGCGCAGGCGGAAGCGATTTCGGTCGGTATCGACGTTGCGAACCGGCGGCAGGGCAGCGCCGATCGCAAATGGGTTGCCGGTGTTGATGGCGTTGTAGTTGATCAGGTTACCCGAATTGTCGTTGCCTTGGGGAAAGAACTGCCCCTCATAACGCGTGCGCACATCGCCATAGAAACGAATCCGCGACGCCCACTCCGGGAAGGAATTGGGCGACGCCCAGTTTTCGGCCTTGGCCTGCGCCAGAACTTCCTTGCGGATCTCGTTGCGCAGGTCCCGCTTGACCACTTCAGGCACGTAAGTGACGCGCTTGGTGCCGGCGGGCATTGCCGCCGCCGCGGCGGTCTCCGCCGAGCGTTCGGCAGCCTGCGCCTTCGCGGCCGCAGTCTTGGTTGCCTCGCGGGCCACATAGGCCTCCTGCTCGGCCTGCTTGATCAAAGCGGCGGCCTGGTCTTCAGCAAGCACGCCCTGCTTCACGAGCAGATTGACCAGATTGACCGTCGCGTTCGGCGAAGCCGGCGCAGCGCTGTTGAGTGTGGGACGCGATGCCTCGCCGTCTTGAGCAGACGCCGGAAGGCCGAGGCAAGGCATGCACGCCACGCCCGCCACAAGACGCAGTAATCCGGTTCTGGTCCCGATTGATCGCAACATTACGCAACTCCACTCACGATGCGGTCGGTCTACTTCGGTTTTGTGACGATATTACCGGGTTCGTCCCGGACGATTTGTCGCCTAGCCTGCTCGCTTGCCGACGATGCGCATCACGATCGGCATCGGCATGTCTCTCGGCGGCGGTTCGCGCAATTTCAGGCCGGTGAGGACTTCGCCCTGCAGCACCTGATCGAGGCTCGGATCACCGGACGAACTGACGATCTGGACACGGACGACATTGCCGCTCCCATCCGCCCAGATGCGTGCCGTGGTCTGCAACACTGCGTAGCGCGTCTTCGGGTTCGACTTGATCGCCTCGGCGATCGTGGTCTGCACCATGCTCGCGTACCAGCCGAAGCGACTTCCGCCGCCGCTACCATTTCCCGAACCGATGCCCCGTCCGCCGGGACGGCCGCTCAGTCCGAAGCCATCGCCGGGGCCTTCACCCTTCTGATCGAGCCCGAGCGGTCCTGGCGGAGGCTCGTCCGCCTTGGCCTCCTTCAGCGGCTCGACGGCGGGCTTCTCCTCCGGCATGTCCTGCTTGACCGGTGTTTGCTCCATCATCTTCGGCTCGGGCATCTGCCGCTGCGGGGGTGGTGGCGGAGGCGGCGGCGGTGGCGGCGTGATCTTGACCACGTGGATCTCCGGCGGCAGCTTCCTGGGCGCTGCCTGCTCGCCGCCCGTCATCAAGATGATCCCCACGCCGATCAGCACGATCAGGGTGGCACCGATGCCGCCCGCGATGATGACTCGTCGACGGTCGGAGCTCTGTTGCTCCGCCCTCTCTTCGGCCATGCTCTCCCGATCGGTCATCGGGAGCCCTATTTCACGATCGCCTTGGTGGCGAGGCCCACCTGGGTGATGCCGAGCCGGCCAAGCATGTCGAGGACCTCGACGACATACTGGTATTGCGCCTGGCCATCCCCGCGCAGCACGACGGGAAAGTCCGGCGTCAGCGCCTTCTGCTGCACCAGGCGCTGTTCGAGTTCCTGCATCGAGACCGGGATGGTGTCGAGGAAGACGCGGCCCTCATTGGTCACGGTGATGGCCTTGGTCTTCTGAGCCGCCAGCGACGGCGCCGCACTCGCCTTCGGCAGGTTCACCTTCATTCCCTGCACGGTGGCCGTCGTCATGATGATGAAGATGACCAGCAGCACGTAGGACAGATCGAGCATCGGCGTGATGTTGATGTCGTCATACGGCTTGGAATCGTTGACCTGCATCGCGCCTACTCCGCAGCCTGCCGGGTGGGCTGGGCACCCGGGTGAAACTCCTCGGCCATGCGGGCGAGCAGGTCGTCGATGAACACCTGCATGTCGCTGCTCAGGTCCTTGATGCGGATGGTGAGATAATTGTAGGCAAACAGCGCCGGGATGGCGACGCCGAGGCCGGCAACCGTCGCCACCAGCGCCGCCGCGATACCCGGCGCGATCGCATTGACGTTGACGTCACCCGAGGCCGCGATCGCCGCGAAGGTGATCATGACGCCGACCACGGTTCCGAGAAGCCCGAGGAACGGTCCGCCGGAAATCGCGATGGTCAGCATCACCATCATGCGATTGAGCTTCTGCGCTTCCTTTACATAGATGGAATCGAGCGATGCGCGGATCGCGGTGATCGCCTGCGGCGACAACGCCTTCATGCCCGACGAACGCGAGAACCGGCGAATGGTTTCCTGCACGGCCTGCTGATAGAGCCGCCGCAATGAGGATTCTCGGACGGCCCGCTCCGCCTTGGTCTTCGGCTTCCCCTTCGGCTGGTCCGGCTCCGCCTCCAGCCGCAGGAAGGCGTCCTCGTCGGCATTGAACTGCTCGAGGAACAACGCATTGCCCTTGGCCTGGCGGCCGCAATAGCCGACCTTGTCGACGATGACGATCCAGCTCAGCACGGCCATCACGCCGAGCAGCGCGATCACCACCCAGCCGTCGACCGTCACTGATTTCAGGATGACGGCGAAATAGCCCGTGAACCAGGCCGACGTCTCCTCATCCTCCGAATAGGCGATGATCTTGCCAAAGTCGGCGCCTTGGACGAGCGCGGCGAAACGCACAGCGACGGGGGTGCGCGCCGACTTGATGATCTTCATCTCGTCGAGATCGCCGACGAAACCGCCGACGACACCCGGTGTGGTGGCAGCGGCGTCGGCCGCAGGCTGATCGGACGTTGCCGCGGGCGCCGGCGTCGCGGCCGCATCCGCCTCGCCGCCGATCGACGCCTTGCCGGACAGCGCGGGCAAGGCACCCGGGCTCGACGTATTGCGCTCGCCATCGACATAGATGGTCACGGTTCCGGCGTCGGCGACGACGGCAATGTGATGCCACTTGCCGGCGGTGATCGGCGCGCCGGCCGGCGTACGTGCCGGCGCAACGCCGTCGATCTGGACGAAGGGCACACCGGAATCGAGCCCGATGGTCAGACCGCTGCCGTCCTGCTTGCGACTGAACAGAACCGCCTCGGGCTGCGCGGCTCCCATGCTCACCCAGCTCGACCAGGTGAGCGTGCCGTTCTCTGGAATCGCAAGGCCCGGCGAATCCGGCACCGAAATGACCGTGGTGCCGTCGAAATGGGTGCCCGCTCCGATCTGCGCACCATCGATGATCCGCGACGGACCGAGGGCATGGTTGGCCCAGATCGACGAATCCTGCGGCGGCGTTCCGTTCTCGGCGAAATGATAAACCAGCAGGGTATCCGCATCATAGACGCCCTTGGCGTCGACCGCGGTGGCCTTGCGGTTGCCGTAGTAAAGAAAGAACTCGGTCTTCGCGGCACTCTTCAGATCCGGAATGTTGACCCAGATCTGGGCCTCGTTGAACAGAGCGTTGTACTTCTCGATCTGGAACTTGAGCGGTGTCTTGTCATCGCCGGCAACGAAACGCAGATCGCTGCCGTCCTCCTTGGCCGATGCAAAACGGAAATTTCCGGAATGCAGCCGGATCAACACCGGACCTGTGTTCCCCAGCGCCTCCCCGTTCGGCAAGCCGGCAGACGTCAGGTCGATGGTGATCTTCTTGCGCAGCAGCCAGTCGTCGTTCCACCAGGCATTTGCCGCGGGTGCCGAGATCAGCCAGGCGGCCAGGCCGAGCAGCAAGGCCGCCCCGAACCGATTGCGGCGGAGAGTTCGAACGGACGCGGTCACGCGGTTGAAGGTCGAGGACATCATCGATCGGTACCGGTCAGAATTCACCTGAGATGCGGAAGAGCACGCGCGGATGGTTGGCGGCCGAATAGGTCTGGCTCACGAGCGGCACGGCGAACACCGCCGAGCCACTGAGATGGTTGAACAGCTTGAAGCTGGTGCCGACGCCATAGCTGGCCAGGAAGAAGAAGGCCTGCTGCCCTGCGAGGGGCTCGAGCGTCCGCACCTGGCCGACGTCGCCGAAGGCGAACAAGCGCCACTCGTCGAAGCCGGCCAGCTTGCTCCTGTCGGGCTTGCCGTCGCCGGACGTCGCGGTCAGCAGCCATTCCGGCAGATTGGGCGTCCGCAGTTCGACGGTGGCCGATGTTCCCCAGTCGCCCAACGTCTCTGATTCCAGATAACCGCGCACGGTCTCCATGCCACCGAGGCTGAACTGCTCGCTCGATACCAGCGGCTGGTCGGCGATCTGGCCCTGCGCCTTCAGGAACAGCTGGCCGCCGTCCTTGAACGTCATGGTGTCCGAGACGTCGGCCTTGAGGTGCATGAAGTTCTGTCGTGCCCGGAAGCGCTTGTCGTCGAACGCGAACGGATCGCTGCCGATACCACGCAGGCCGTAAGTCAGCGCCGCGTTGAACTGGGTCAGTCCTCCGTCACGCTGGAACGTGGCGTTGTAGCTCGCGACCGCAGGCACATAGGTCACCGGCGTCGAGAACGCGAGCGCGCTTCCCTGCGACACGATCTGGCCGAAATGCTTGTAGTCGAGCCCCAGCGAGAGCGACTGGAAGAAGCCATCGCGCCCCGGCAGCGTCAGAACAGCGCGCGCACCGATGATCTGCCCGGGGCCAACGACGTTCTGGCCGCCGACCGTCGCCACATCGCTCTTGGAGCTGACGCCATAGACCAGCAGATTCATCCAGTCGAGATCGGTCCGCGCCAGATAAGATCCGGAAAACACCTCGGCGTCGCTGCGCCGTTGGGGCGCGACCTGGTAGCTGAAATTGGCGGTATCGCCGCGCTGCCAGAGATTGTCGTAATGCGTCGTCGCGACGAGGCGGAGCGGCGTGGTGCTCGGCGCCTGGCGGTTGTTCAGCTCGACGCTCGCGTGGAACGGGATCTTGTCGTCCACCGTGAGATCGACGTCGACCGTGCCCGGCGTCAGGCCGGCCCGCAGCGCCGGGGTTACCTTGCGATCCGGCCACTGGTTCAGCGCCACAATATCCTTGGTGACGGCGTTGAAGTTCGGCACCTTGCCCTCGGCCAGCGACGGCGCCGACGTCTTGATCCTGTCGACGTCGAAGTAGCGCGAATTCTTGACACGCAGGCGACCGACCTTGTGCTCGGTGACCTTCAGCACCACGAACCCGTTGTCGGGATTCTGCTGCGGAACCGACACCGTCACGGTCTGGTAGCCCTTGGCCGTATAGGCCTTCTCCAGTGCGCCGCGTGCCTTCTCGACATCCTCGGCAGTCCGCGACGGGCCGAGAAACGGATAGACCGCTTCCTCGACCTCGATCTGCGGCAGCAGATCGGCACCCTCGATGCGGTACTCGGAGATGTCGAAGCGCTGCGGCTTCTCGGCCGGCTTACGGCCCGCCGTTTTTTCGTCCGGCTTCCCCTCAGCGGCCGGCGGCGTACCATCAGCCCCTCGCGGGCCGGACGCTTTCGTCTCGTCGCCGCCTCGCCGTTTGGCGGCATCGCCGCTCTCTCGGGGCCGCCCGGCGGCACCATCCGTCGGGCCGGCCTGTGCCGGTGCCATGGTCGGATTTTCCTTGGCCACAGCCATGTCTGCAGCGGTCATCAGCGGTGCCAATGTCAGAATACACGACGCCAGACGGCCAAACATCGACGACCGCGAACTCAAGCGACCGTACTCAGCAGGACATCCGCAAAAGCGGGTCATCGCCGCCAGAACTCTGGTCGCGCGGACTGGTAGACGCAAACGCACAGCAACTGCCCGCATTACGAGAAGACATCGACCGACGCCGGTAACACTTGTATCCCTGGGCAGCCCGATCGCTCGGACACTTAAAGCAGGTTCATCAAACTATTTATGACAAAGCGTTGCTAGGGTCGCGACAATTGGTCCGCGCCACGTTTCCGGATGTCGGGCAGTGATCGTCTGTGTCTTTTGCGCAGCACGAACCCTCAGAAACCATCGGCGATGATTTGATAGAGGGCGTCTATGACGATCCAGGCGAGCAAGCCGATTTGAATGGTGCACGCCACGCCACCCGCCAGAAGGGCAGCCAGCGACAGACTCTCACGCACGATCCGGACCATCGATCGACGTTTGACAGCAATTTCGGCATGCGTCATCGGAAGCCCCAAAATGATCGCAACACAAGCTGCTCGTCACATGGGATGCAACGACGGCCGGTTCGAACAAACGCGGGCCGATGGACGAGACACATCCAGCAAAACAGACATTGCCGTCCGTTTGATGACGATTGATGGACTCAGAGATTATTTTGGCAACTCACTCCGGATCTGACCGTCCGGTTTTGCCGCCGACACCAGGGGCTCGGTGACGGGGCGTCCCTCCAGCGTGTACATGCGGGTCTTGAACTTCTTTTCGCGTTGCT
This sequence comes from uncultured Bradyrhizobium sp., assembly GCA_964423245.1. GTDB lineage: Bacteria > Pseudomonadota > Alphaproteobacteria > Rhizobiales > Xanthobacteraceae > Bradyrhizobium. Next base: position 46,186 of record CAYREH010000026.1, read on the forward strand.
GGAGCAGGGCTTGCGTGAAGGTGGATTTCATCCAGGATTGCAGATCATTCGAGGTCTCGAAGGACATGATCGAGATGATGCTGTTCGGCTCCGCCGCGGGACCCGTGCTGACCGGCGCCGCGTCCTGAACCAGCATGCGCCCCTTGAAGGGCATCAGCGTCGCGGTCAGCATCTCGGCATAGCGGGCGTTGGTCTCACGTGTCAGCCCCTCGGACTCCACGACCAGGTAGACCGGACGTGGCGGTGCTTCAGCCTCGGCAGCGGCGACGACACGGATTGACGCCAGATCAAGACCAGCAATAACGGCCAACAGCGCCAAACGGGCATACCATTTCGACATTGTCTTCTCCACATTCGACGCGCGATCCCATAGCGCCCGAACACGATGGATTGATGACCCGCAGCGGGGATCGTGACTGGCGCCGTTCCCCTGGTTGGTGAATCCAACTCAGAGACGCGCGAACGGCCAGCAGGATGATCAGACCCGTGCTTGCTCGGATGATGTCCCTCCAGCCTCCGTCAGGAGGTCGAATGACAATCCATCTGACCGAGACAGCCTTTTGCCGCCCCACAACCTTACGGCTGTCGCGGCGCGAAGGGTGAGCCGGAGATGCCGAGCGGGGGCGGCGGAGGCGGCGGGTTCAGCGTCGGCATCTGTCCTGTCAGGCCGAGGCGCGGTGGAGTCGACAGCACGCGCGCATTGGACGCCGACATGATGCGCGCAGAGACACTGCCCGGATCATTGGCCGGCTTCGGGAAGGTAATCTCGACGTTTTCCCCTTCCCGCTCCAGACTGGCCGCACCAGGCCGCAACACCTTGAGCGCCCAGCCTTGATATAACGACCCCAGGCGCACTCGGACCGCAGTCTTGGTGCCCTGATCCATGAAAATGGCGTAGCCGTCGCTGCCGTTGACGATCGTGCCCATCAATGACAACCGGGGCTTCTCGATCACGCGAGGCGGTGGTGGCGGCGGCGGCACCTCGACGGGCGCAGCAACCACGACCGCGGGCGGCGGACGTCGCGATTGCGAGAAGATCGGTCGCTCCCGAGTATTCACCAAAAGCTTCAACGGGATGGCCCAGAGCGGATTGGCGCTCGGCGCGGCCGGCGGCGGCGCTTTGATCGGCGGCGGCGCCGTCACAAGAACGGGGGCTGTCGGCCGAAGATCGACGGGGGGCGACGGAGCGGAAACATTGAGGTCATCGACGCCAGCCGACGTCGCCGCGGCAACTGCCGGGCCTGCCGCGAGACATAACAGAATGATGAGGGAGGACGTCTTCATTTGTCGGACCGCCACTGGCCGGAGACCGAGAGAAGGACGCGCAAGCGACGATCGGGCGCTTCTCCCGAGAGCGACCCCGCCTGGACGTCGAGCTGTTCGATGAACAGAAACGGAGTCCCCGCCTCGATGTCGTAGACGACCTTCTGCAGGCCGGGCTGGTCCAGCTCGCAGCTCAGAACGACCGTGAGCAGCCCGTCCCTGGCGGCTGCCCCCTGCATATCGAGTTGCGAAGACAAGACATTTCCGCCATGCCGCGTCACCGTCCCGACGACCCTTTGAAGCAGCGCGGCTCCGGCGATGGTGACGGATCCGCCCTCGAGAAAGAACGAACCGGTATCGACCGCCCCTTCCCTCGATGCGGCCGGTCCACGCCCCTGCAGCCGCGACAGCAATTCGGTGAGATTATTGACCGAGGCCTGCTGATCGATGAGGCTCTTTCCCGACAGGATGATGGAGACGGCCAGCAGCACGGTGATGCATGCATAGGCCAGCGCCGCCACCGGCGGCGACAGCACTGATCCACGCGTCAAAAGTCCCGCGAGTTTCACGAACGTCCTCCAAAATACGGTTTGATCCGCGCCTCGACATGGAAGCGCTCGCCATTGTCGGTCGGCCCGCGCGTCGTGGGCGCGAAGAAGATCGCCCGGGTGAAATGCGGAGATTGTTCGAGCAGCTTGACCAGGGACGGTGCATCCTGCGCCATCCCGACGATCTGCATCCGGTCCTTTTCGATGCGCAGTTCCGTGACGAAGGTGTTATCCGGCAAAACCTCGGACAGCGCCTCGATCACCAATGCGCTCGATGGCGTCGATTGCTTGCGCCGCACCAGCACATTCTGGGCGGCTCCATCCGCCGATACCGCACTGAGGCGCATCGCGGCCCGGCGCTCGGCGATCTGTCGCGTCAACAGCGCTTCTTCCGTCGCGAGGCGGCCACCAATGAAGATGCTCGAAACGTAGGCTCCCGCTGCCCCGACCGTCAACGCGATCAGCGCCGCTGCCAGCACGCCGCGCAGCCGGTCGATATCGAGCGCGCCGGAGTACCGGCGCTGCAGCAACCTGATCACGTCGACAGATGCGTTCGTCGACGGACCGCTTTCGACCGAGAGCGTCAAAGCCCCTACTCCGCAGTCCTCGGCGAACCTGAGCAGCGGCAGCACCGAACTGCGCGAGGCTGCCGCAATCATCAGGCGGATGCGCCCGCCCGAAATCTCCTCCGCGGCGCTCCAGCCGAACACGGCATCGGCGGGCGACCAGGGTGTCAGCCGATCGATCTGTGCCCGCACCATACCATCTAGAAAGTCCGTCGCCTGGCGGGGCAGATCAAGAGGCCGAAGCAGGCAGCGCCAGGGCAACAGTCGCCACTCCATGCGGCATCCGGCGAGCACGTCGCGCCATTCCTGTGGCAGGGCCGGCACCGGCTCGTCATTCATCAGCACGAAAGCATGATCGGCGAGCGGCGCCTGGCCTTTCCGCACGACGGCGGACATGACGAAATGGTCGCGGGCATCCTCGACGATGGTGACGTCCCGGCGGACCCGCACACGGTCGAGACCGGCGGCGACGCCCTGGGCGGCCTGCGCCATCCAGTCCAGAAATTCGTCGCGCAAACGTTCGGTCGTGCTCACCGGATAGCTCCATTCCGCGCGGTCTCGTCGAGATCGCGCCAGTTGACGACCTTGTAGGGCTCCTCGCTGCCGGCGAGTTGGATCACGATCTCCGCGGCCGCGGTGCGACCATTGTCGAAGGTGATCGTCGATCGCAACCGCATCACATCGCCCGCCTGGGTCGAGGCAAGACCATCGGCGGTGCCGAGCTGATCGACGACGGAGGCATTGTCGCGCGACAGGGCATCACGCTGGCTCAAGAATTGCTGCATCCTTGCTGGAGTCATGCCCGGCAGCGACGCAATCACTTCGGGCGGTGCAGCGAACACGTTGACGTCCGGGCGTCCGCTGTAGACGGTCACGAAGCGCAGCGCGCGTTCGACCATCGCCGGCGGCAGTCCCAGTACGCGCCAGAGTTCGTCGATGCTGCTGAACGCACGTCCTTTCGGAGAATATGTCAGGCCGGCTGCCTGGTAGAGCGACGCCTCTCCATCGAGGGACTCCTCCTTCGGTGCGGTCCGCCAGCCGATGATCCGATCCGCATAGCCGAGCGCATCCCTCGGCTGCGCACCGAGCACCTGGAACAGATTGGCGATCAGGTCCTTCGGCGCCAGATTGAGATCGATCCGGGCCGCCTCGGTCTCGTACGCGACCAGCACGCTTGCATTGCCGAGCCTGAAACTGAACGCGCCGCGCGGCTTTCGTTGCGGCCGCGAAACCGACGACTGGTCATAGGCAACCAGTTCCATGCTGGCCACAAAGAGCCCCGCCGCACGCAGACGGTCGTCATACAGCGCCAGCGCTCTGGCTGAACTCGACAGATATACGGACAGCGACCCCGCCAGCGACGCCAGCAGGAGCAACAGCAGCAACACGGGGACGATGATGAACCCCGCCTCTCCCGCGGCCGCAGCGCGGCGATGTGAACGCTGCCTCGTCATCGCAAGCCCTTCGACACGTCTTCCAGGCTCGGCGGCTTGCCGTCCGGGTGGGCGGGATCGACCGACTGTGTTTCCGGCGACTTGCCGTCCTCGCCACTGCAACCGCTCTGCTGGCTGCACAGCGCCTCGGCGGATATCTCGGCCCGCACCGGCACGATACGCGAGATCGGTGGCATCCGGCGCCCGGCATCCTCGATGGTCAGCAGCACCGCGGCCGGCATCTTGTCGGATCCGCGCCAAGCCTGCTTCCAGATCTTGTCTGGCGCCGCGTATGCGAAGGTGACGCGGTACGGCGCGCGCAGCATCACCACCGCGCCCGCCGCCGCATCGACGCCCCTGGTCCCCGGACTGAAGGCGGCGCGCGAGCGCACCACGGCCGGGCCTTGCCGGTCCGTGGTCTCGCCAATCCTCACGATCTCCAGTCCCGGTACGGCATTCGGACCGATCGCATTGCGCACGAGCGTCAACGTGCGGTCACCACCATCGAAGAGCACCGCCTTCGAGCGTCGCTCGATCCGCACGATCTCCGCCGCCGTGATGTCCGCCGCCATGCGGTCCATGGCCGTCATCAGCGCCTCGCTGCGCTGGACCCGATCGAAGGTCCGGCTCCAGGCCGGTAGCCATTGCGCCGTAATCAGCGAAAGAAACGACAAGATCACGCCCATCAAGGCCAGAGACGCCAGTGCCTCGATCAGCGTTAAGCCCGCCTCTGCGCGCCATAGATCATCCCTGCGCGCGATCATCGTGGCGGCTTTCTGAGCAACCGGACGGTCTGCACCCGGAGCAGTTCGCCGCCGGGCGCTTCAACCGAGAGCTCGACACTGAGCGGGATCCAGATGGTGTCAGAGGCGCCCGGTCCGAAACTGACCGCGGCTGGCAATACCTTCTCGCGCCATCGATGGCCCAGCGCCTCGCCGTCCAGGACCGGGACCACCGGGCCGGTGCGCGCGGGCATCGCGTCCCACAGCAGACTGTTGGCGGCCTGCACCAGCGCGACCCGCTGCTCGACCTGGCGGGTGCCGCGCGTCATCCCGCCGACGAGCGCGCCGATCGATGCCAGGGTGACGGCGATCACCGCGACAGCCACCAGCGACTCGATCAGGGTGAAGCCCGCATCGCTCCGGTCAGCGCTAGGGTGCATCAGTGGCGACAAGGTCGGTCCTTCCAGTGAGCCAGTTGGTACGAATGACGACCTCGGTGCCGGGCCGTGACAGCGTGATGACGCCGCCGCAGGACATTCCCGAGCCGAGAAAGACAATGGTGGCGTGAACCGGGCGGCTATTGCAGCTGTCCGGCAACAACGCGTCGAACCGCACGTCTTCCGGAATCCGCAGTTCCTCGCCGTTCGCCCCTGATCGGATCAGCCGGCCTGGCGCGTCGACACGGGTCGCGACCGTCTGCCGCAGCGTCAAGGCTGCCGTCCGGTCCGACCTCAGCATCGCCGCAGCACGGATCGCATAGGACTGCAGCCGGGACTTCGACGTCCGATGCGGAATGTTCGGCAGTAGCACCGCAGCCAGCGCCGCGACGATCGCCATCACGGCGACCATCTCGATCAGGGTGAACCCGCGCTGGCTCCGATGGCTATCGTTCATTCTTCGCGCTCGTGGTGGCGGCCCCGCTGATATCCGCAGCGAGCCCCGTCCCCCCCTCCTGTCCATCGGCGCCGAGGGAGACGATGTCATAGGGTCCATGCTGTCCCGGCGAGCGGTAGACATAGCCGTTGTTCCAGGGATCGTTCGGCACGACCCCGCCCTTGAGATAGGGGCCGGACCAGCCGGCAATCGAACCCGACGGCTGCACCAGCGCGGCCAGGCCTTCCGACGAGGTCGGGAAGCGCCCGACATCCAGATAGAACAGATCGAGCGCGTTGCCGAAGCTCTGCAGCTGAATTCGTGCGGTCTTGACCTTCGACTCGCTCATGTAATTGAGCACGCGCGGTCCGATCAGCCCCATGATCATGCCGATGATCGTGATGACCACCAGCATTTCCACGAGGGTGAAACCGCTCTCGCCGATCCGGGCCCGGCGGTTGCGGTGACGGATGAAGGGCTGCCGAGGATTGCTCATGTCGCGTGCCTGTCTATTGAACCAATTGCGTGACCGATAGCAGTGCCGTCATGACCGAAACGATCAATCCGCCGACGACGGTGCTGATGAAGATGATTGCCGCCGGCCCGACCACGCCGACCACGCGGTCGAGGCTCCGCTGCAGCTTCGCCTCGTAGAATTCGGCGATCCGCCCCGACAGCTGGGCCAGTTGCCCGGTCTCCTCGCCAAGACGCAGCATCCTGATGGCCATCGGCGGCAACATGCCTGCGGCAGCGAGGGCTTCCGACAGCTTGCCGCCATGCCTGACGCGGTCGGCGGCATCGCTCCAGGCCGCCGCGCTGCCGGTGACCGCCATGATATTGACGAGTATCCGCAACGTCCCGGTCAGCCCGACCCCGCTGCCCAGCAGGATGCCGAGATTGCGGCAGAACAAGCTCGTGCGATACGAGCGGAAGATGCCGGAAAGGCCCGGCCAGGCCGAGACGGTCGAGAGCATCGAGGCACGCAATGCGGGCTGCCGCAGCAGCAGCCAGACGCCGACAATCGCCGCCGACGTCGCCAGCACGAGTTCGGTGGCATTGCCGCGCATGAAGTCCGAGATGTCGAGAAAGGTGCCCATTGCGGTATCGGTCTTGCCGCCGAAGTCGCGCAGCACCGAGCCGAATTGCGGCAGGACGAACATGAAGAAAAATATCATCACAGCGACCGACGCGACGAGCACGAATGCCGGATACTGCATCGCATCGACGAGCTTGCGGCGCATCGCCTCCGACCTGACGCGCTCGGCCCCCAGCAGTTCGAGGACGTGATCGAGCGTACCCGAGACTTCGCCGACCCGGGCCAGCGCCACATACATTGCGGGAAACAGTGTCGGATGCCGCTCGATGGCGTCGGAGAAACTGTCGCCGGACAGGATGGCCGCCCGGATCTTGGCGACGACGGGACGCAGCCGTCCGATGTCGGCATCGTCACCGAGCAATTCCAGGGCGTCCTCTAGCCGGGCGCCCGCCTTGAGCAGCAGGGAGAGGTCACGGGTGAATGTCGTGACCTCGGAGGCGGCCGGTCGACCGAAACTGAGCCCGAAGCCGGATGCCCGCTTCGCCTTGTCCTCGATCGCCTCGATCGGCAGCAGCTTGAGATATTCGATGCGGCGAATGACGTCCTTGGCTGTCGCCGCCGCGATGGTCCCATGAACCATCTCGCCGCTCTGGCTCAACGCGCGATATCGGAAGTTGGGCACGGGCTCACCTGAGCGTGGTGACGCGGAAGATTTCGCTGATCGACGTGGCTCCGGCGCGGCACTTGGCAGCGCCGTCATCGAGCATCGTCGTCATCCCGGCCCGAATGGCCGCTTCATCGATCGTCGAGGAATCGACCTGGTCGTGGACGAGCGGCCGCAGGCCGGACGTCATCTCCAGAATCTCGAAGACACCGATTCGGCCCCGATACCCGGTGCCGCCACAGCGCTCGCAGCCGACCGGCTCGCACAGCGTATCGCCGGGGGCGAGGCCCAGTTCCGCGATGCGGGGATCTCGCTCGAGATCATCGGCCGTCAATATCCTGCTCCGCTTGCATCGATCGCACAGCTTGCGGACCAGCCGCTGGGCGATGACTGCACGCAAGGTCGAGCGCAGCAGAAAGGCCTCGACCCCCATGTCGATCAGCCTCGGCACCGTGGCGGCTGCATTCTCCGTATGCAGGGTCGTCAGCACCAGATGGCCCGTCAGCGCCGCGTGCACGGCGGTATGCGCCGTCTCGGCATCGCGGACTTCGCCCAGCATGATCACGTCGGGATCCTGGCGGACGAACGAGCGCAACGCCGCCGCGAAGGTCAGGCCGATCCCGGCCTTGACCTGCGACTGATTGATGCCGGGTATCTCATACTCGACCGGGTCCTCGATGGTCAGGATCTTGCGGGTGGGCTCGTTGAGGATCGAGAGAACCGTTGCCAGCGTGGTTGTTTTGCCGCTGCCGGTCGGGCCGCAGATGATGATCATGCCGTGCGGCAGGGCCAGCATGCGCCGCAGGATGGCTTCGTCCTTGGGCAGAAATCCGAGCTTGTCGACCGCGAGCAGCCCACGGTCCTTGGGCAGCAGACGAATGACGGCGGATTCACCGTACTGCGTCGGCATGATCGCCACGCGGATATCGATGTCGTTGCGGCCCAGCCGCAGCCGCGCGGCACCATCCTGCGGCAAACGCCGTTCCGCAATGTTCAGCCCTGCAACGATCTTGATGCGCGAGATCAAGGCCTGTGGCACGACACCGACCGGCGCCGGCATCACGCGCAACAATCCGTCGATGCGGTAACGGATGGCCAGACCGCTCCGGGCCGGTTCGAAATGGATGTCGCTCGCCCGCATCTCGACGGCTTTTTCCATGATGTCGTTGACGGCGCGGACCACCGGGGCTCCGCTGGCGAGATCGCGCAGGCTCTCGATGTCGTCCTCGGCAAAAGCACCAGCGTCCGCGCCATCGGGCGCGGCCTGCTCTTCCGATGCGATACGCTGGTCGAGGACCGTGCTGATGTCCTCCGAGGTCGCAACGACCAGTTCGATGTCCGGTCCCAGAACCAGGGCGGCCGCCTGGGCGGCGGCGGTCTCGCCGGGGTCGACCAGGGCGAGCATCCGCGCACCATCGGCGCCGCGGCACGGATAGACCAGCATCTCACGCAGGAAACGCTGGGAGAAGGACTCCGCCAGCGAGGTTGCCGACAGCAGGTCAGGCAGGCCGACCCGCCGCAGCCTGTAGAACCGGGCCGCCTCGTCGGCGAATTCCGCGGGTGTAAGGCTGGTGGTCTCCCACAGGCGAGCGCCACCATCCGGCGCTGCAGACCCGTCAGAGGCCGGGAGTGGCGAGACCTGACGAAGATACTGAGCGCGCTGCAGGTATTCGGTGAAACGATCAGCCCGATGATCGATCATTTGCGCATCCGACAATCACGATGGCCTCCCCGCCGCCGGGGAGTTATCGGACCGTAGTATGACGCCTGTACGAAACGGCGCGTGCAACTCGCCGATCTGCGACGCGCTACACATTAATTCCCGCAGAACTTTCCGCAGACACTGCGCCGATTATTACTGTCACACTTGAAAGCTAAGAACTTGGCAATGTGCCTCTGCCGCGCGGGCCGCTCCGGCGCCGGCAGATGGCCAGAAGTACGGTCAACAGTTGAGTGCAAGTGTCGATGAAACCTGGTTTCTCCGGTCAGACTCCCGGCGTTTGTGCGGTCGTTCTGGTCGGCGTCACGATGATGCTTGCCGCCTGCAATGTCGTGACCACTTCGACCGAGGAGAGCGGACAGATCGACATCGTCGACAAAGTGCGATCCATCGACCTGCTTCCGCGCTATCCCAAACAGGTCGGCACAGAGGTTCAGCCGACTGGCAGGAAGGCCCGTGCCGCTGTCTATACGGGCAACGACGATGCGGCATTGAATGAGACGGGGACCTCATCTGCAAATGCCCGCGCCCAGAACTCCGGCGACGGGTACGAGCTGAATTTCGAGAACACCCCGATCAGCACCGTCGCCAAGGTCGTATTCGGCGACATTCTGGGCAGCGGCTACACGATCGATCCGCGCGTCCAGGGCGCGATCAATCTGTCCTCGGTTCGCCCGGTGGCGAAGTCCGACATCCTGTTCGTGCTCGAAGGCGCGCTGCGCCTCGCCGGCGTTGTCATGGTTCGCGACCCGGCCGGTTACCGTCTGATCCCGCTGAGCGACGCCCCGGGTTCGGGCAGCATCGAGAGCGCCGGGAACACCGAAGCAGGCTACGGAATCTCCGTCATCCCGCTGCAATACGTCTCCGCGCAGACCTTGATGAAGCTGCTCGAGAGCTTCGCCCTCAAGCCCGGCACGGTTCGGGCCGACCCGCGGCGAAACATGTTGCTGGTCCAGGGCAGCGGCACTGAACGACGGGCCGCAGTCGAGGCTGCGGTCAGCTTCGATGCGGACTGGATGCGCGGGCAGTCGGTCGGGGTCTTCCCGCTGACAAATGGCGCGCCGGAGCCGATCGTCGCCGAGCTCGAGAAGATCATGGACAGCGGCGAGAATGGTCTCGGCCGGGACATGGTGAAGTTCCAGAGCATCAGCCGGATGAACGCGATCCTCGTCGTCGCGTCGAAGGCCAACATGCTGAAGACTGCCGAGACCTGGATCCGCCGGCTCGATACGGCCAATGGCGCAAAGAACGCAGTGCATGTCTATCACGTCAAATTCGGTGAAGCCCGTCAGCTTGCGCGCGTACTGAACGACATGTTCAATGGCGGATCGACCGCATCATCGCTGGATTCCCAGAGCAGCCAGCTCGCCCCCGGTTCCGGCGCCACGAGCTCCTCCAGCGGCAGCGACCGGCTTTCGGTCGGCAATTTCTCCAGCACCGGGGCGAGCGCGACCTCGACGGGCAGCAGCGGCAGCAGGACCACACCGAGCGCCCTGTCGAGCGGTCCGACAACGCCCAGTCTCGGCGGCGCCGCCGCGGCTGCCACGGCCGCCAATCTGGGCGGTGTCGGTGGCGCCGGCGGCTCGCAGCAGGGCAACAAGCCGCTGCTGGAAGGCGTGCGCATTACACCCGATGTGGTCAACAACACCCTGTTGATCTATGCCGATCAGGAGAGCTTCCGGATCATCGAAAGCACCTTGCGCCAGATCGATCGCCAGCAGCTCCAGGTCGCGATCGACGCGACCGTTGCCGAGGTCACCCTCAACGACACCCTGTCCTACGGTGTCCAGACCTATCTCACGAGCAAGAATCTCGGTCTCGGCGAAGGAAAGGGTTCGATCCTCAACACGACGGCCACGTCGGCTGCGAACGCCCTCATCAACCGCGCCCTTCCCGGCTTCAATTTTCTCGTCGGCAGCGAAAACAGCCCCAGCCTCATTCTGGACGCGCTGCACAATCTGACCCAGGTCAAGATCCTGTCGAACCCGTCGCTTGTCGTCATCGACAACCAGGTGGCAAGCCTGCAGGTCGGCGACCAGGTTCCGATCTCGACCGGCAATGCCACGTTGACCAATTCGAATGCTATCGTGAATACGTTCGATTATCGTGACACCGGCATCATTCTCAGGGTCTCGCCGCGGGTCAATGTCAACGGCAATGTCCGGCTCGATATCGAGCAGGAGATCAGCAGCGTCACGGACGCGACGGCCAAGAGCGCGACACCGACGGTCTCGCAGCGCAAGGTGAAGAGCTCGATCTCGGTGGCGAGCGGACAGACCGTCCTGCTCGCGGGCCTGATCAGCGAAAACCAGCAGCGCGACCGCAGCGGCATTCCTCTGCTCGATGAGATCCCGAAACTCGGCGGTGCGTTCGGGCACACCAGCAACAAGGGTGTGCGCACCGAACTGATCATCTTCATTCGGCCCCAGATCATCCGCGATGGGTCCGACGCGCAGTTCGTCGCCGAGGAAATCCGCTCCAAGATCCGTGGATCGGTGCGGACGACTGCAGAAACCGACCCGCGAGGACAACGTGTCCGCTGATCGTCCCCGGCCCCATCGATCGGGTTGCCCGCGAGCTTTCCGGAACGCCGGGCCCGCGATAGCGCTGCTGCTTCTGCTGGCAGGCATCAACCCCGTTGCCGCCAATGCCGTCCAACGCGGTCAGGCCGCGCTGGCCCGCGGCAATTACCAATTGGCCGCGCAGCTGCTCATTCCTCCCGCCAATCGCGGCATCCCGCGCGCCCAGGCCATGCTCGGTTTCCTCTACGAAAATGGCCTCGGTGTTCCGCAAAGCTACGATGTCGCCTTCGAGTTCTATGTTCCAGCGGCTGAACGCGGCGATCCGCAGGCCCAGTACCTGCTCGGCCTGCTCTACGACAAGGGCTTCGGCACCGGGCGCAGCGAGATCCTCGCCTACAAATGGCTCTCGCTTGCTGCGGCCGGCGCCTCGCAGCGCGATCGCGCGAACTACCTGCGCATCCGCAACGCCGTCGCCTCCAAGATGTCACGAGCGAGCATCGAAGAAGGTCAGTGGCTGGCAGTGTCCTGGCGAGCAAGCCCATGAAGCGACGTGCGGCGTGACCTGTAGCTGAACCCAACGTCCAGGCTAAGGCCCCGCGTCGGCCGCACCAGTGACGCAACCTGTAACGAGTACATGCATGTCGTCCCCATCCGCACATTCCGGCCGACCGTCGCTCAGGCGCGCATCTGCGGGCCTTTGGCGACATCTGCGAGGGGGCGCTGTCGCGCTCGCGGTGCTCGGTCTCGTCGGTTGCACGAACATGCCCGTGTCGGGACCGCAGAGCTGGGACATCACCGCGGTGTCGCATGACGGCGACATCGCGCCTTACGGACTGGTCAAGCTCACCTCCTCTGCGGTGAAGACACTCAAGGCCAGTGCGCCGCGGCTTGCCGGCTATTTTCCCGACAGCCGACGGCCGGACGGCGTTCGTTTCGGGATTGGCGACGTCGTCGGAGTGACCCTGTTCGAGGCGGGCGCCGGGGGTCTGTTTTTCCCGAACGACCCCGGCACCATTCGCAATGGCAATTACGTCACGCTGCCCAACCAGCCCGTCGACAGCCGCGGCAATATCTCGATCCCGTATGCCGGCACCATCGCGGCTGCCGGCCGCACCCCGACCGACGTCCAGAAATCCATCGTCGAGGCGTTGCGCCAGCGCGCGCTCGAGCCACAGGCCATCGTGACCTTGGTCGACCAGCGCGCCACCTCGATCTCCGTTCTCGGCGATGTCCGTAACGCCGGGCGGTTCGCCGTCATTCCAAACGGCGAGCGCCTGCTTGAATCGATCGCCCGCGCCGGCGGCCCCTCCGGAGCCGGCTTCGAAACATGGGTGGTCCTGGAGCGCGACGGTCGCCGCGCCGCGGCGCCGTTTGGCGCCCTCGTGGACGAGCCCGCCAACAACATCTTCGTCCGGGACCGCGACATCATCTATCTGTTCCGGCAGCCCGAAACCTTCCTGGCTTTCGGCGCCTCGGGCCGCCAGGGCCAGTTCAACTTCGATGCATGGCGCGTCACGTTGGCCGAAGCCGTGGCCAAGGCATCCGGCCTGAACGACACCTCCGCCGACCCCGGATCGGTCTTCCTCTATCGGGGTGAGACCCGGCAGGTTGCAGAGAAGCTCGGCGTCGATACCAGGGGTTTCGATGGTCCGATCATCCCCATCATCTATCAACTCGATCTGCGTGACCCGGCGGGGTTCTTCCTGGCCGGCAGCTTCGAGATGCGCAATCGCGACGTGATCTACGTGTCGAATGCTGCATCGGTCGAGACCAGCAAGTTCTTGAGCTTTCTGCGGCTGATCATCGCCACCGCCAACGACCCGATCATCGCAGCCAATGGCGGCTATGCGCTGAAATCGGCGATCAATGGCGGGACGACCAGTACCACGATCGTGCAATCGACCCAGACGCTGCGATAGCAGCGGGCCGCCGACGGCCGCTACACCTCGATATCCGCCGGATCCAGACCGGCGCGATCGCGCTGCCCCATCTTCATCAGCAGCGCCTCAAGGCTTCTGACCGCGCGGCCACTATCGAACAATGCCCCGCAGCGACGCGCGTCGGCCAGCCGCGCCCTGACATCGTGCCTGCGGGAGCCGGAAAGTCCGAGATCGATGGCGAGCGCAACATATTCCCGCACATCCTGCGCGATCAGGTCCGGCATCCCGCAGGCCTGCAGCATGCTGGCGCTCACCCGTGAGGCAAAATGCCGACCCTGGGCCGTGATCACGGGAACACCGGACCACAGGGCATCGCTGGTGGTGGTGTGTCCATTATAGGCCAACGTATCAAGCGCGACGTCGGCCAGACCGACCCGTTGCAGATGCGCGGCCTTGTCGTCGATCCGTTCGGCGAAGATCAGCCGTTGCGGATCGAGACCGCGGGCGGCCGCCTCCTGCCGCAGATTGTCGACGGTCACCTGCGATCCGTCCGCAAGCCATAGCACGGCATTCGGCACCGACCCGAGAATCTCGGCCCATGCGTCGAACACTGTCCTGTCGATCTTGTAGCCTTGGTTCAGCGAGCAGAATACCACGGCCTCAGCCGGCAGGCCTGCGTCCAGCCGCGTCAGTTGTTCGTCGGCGATAGGCTGGCTGGCGTCGGGCACGAAATAGCAGTCGGTCATGAAAGCCAGCGCTTCGGACCAGAACGGGCGATGATCGGGCGGGACGACAACGCGATCGACGATGGCATAGTCATACTGCGGAGCCCAACTGCTTCCCGGGAATCCGAGATACTGCACCTGAACGCGCGCCGGGCGGGCTGCACAGATACGCGGACGACTCCCGCGTGTCCACAAGGTCAGATCGACCAGCACGTCAATGTCGTCGCGATGGATCAGCTCGATCGCAGCATGGTCGTCGATCGCCGTCAGATCCACGAAGCGATCGCTGCCCGCCTCGATCCGTTGCCGCCAGCTGCTGGAATCGTGGACGCCATAGCCATAGGCAAAAACCTCAATGCAGGACCGGTCATGCCGCTCGATGATTCCAGCCATGACATGCGCGACCGCATGATCGCGGAAATCGGCCGACAAATATCCCACCCGCAGCCGCTGGCGGGACGACGGCGCCGCGCGGCGCCGGGGAAGCGGCGCGATTCCGGGCGGGGCGAACTGAGCCGCGAAGTCGCGCGTCACCAGGGCATTGCGTGCCGGGTCCGCATCCCGGGACAGACTTTCCAGAGGCCCCTCGGCGCAACGTCTCCCCTGCGCCAAGGCCGCCTCCGTGGCCGCGCTCACGAGAGGCCGAAGCCGGGCCACTGCCGGCCAGTTGCAGGCGATCTGGTGAATGTAGAGCAGCAGGCTGGCCGCGCCGGCATGACTGGCGTCAATCTCGAGCACGCGTTCGAGTGCTGCCGCAGCTTCCGGATAATCCCGGATCTCGAACCGGGCCATGCCGACGTCGTAGATGAACTCGGCCCGATGTGGCTCCAGTGTCGCCGCACAAATGAAATGGGTCAGCGCCTCCCTGAACCTGTTCTGCGCCTTGTAGCAATTGCCGAGATTGCTGTGGGTCTCGGCATGGTCGCCACCGAACACCAGCGCCCGGTGGTAGGCGGCGGCCGCGTCCGCAAAGCGATGCTGCTTGTCGAACGCAATCCCCAGATTGAGATGCGCCTTGACATAATCAGGCTTGAGCTCGATTGCGTGGCGGTAGGCGGCAATCGCCTCGTCGAGGCGCGACATCTCGGCCAGCGTATTGCCCAGGTTGAAGTGCGCCTGTGCCATTCCCGGATGATAGCGGACCGCCTTGGTCAGGCGGGTCAATGCGAGTTGCGGTTGGCCGAGTTGCTTGGCCACCAGCGCAGCGTTGTTCAGCGCAAGCAGATCGCGCGGGCGGGCGGCGAGAATGTCTCGATAGAGCTGCTCGGCCCGTTGCAGATCGCCGCTCTGCAGCGCAGCCAGCGCCTCCGTATCGATCGCGGACGTCCCGTCCGGGGTCGACGCTTTATTGAGCTTTTTCGTCTTGAGCTTACCTGTCGGCGCCATCATTTGTCCCGCGCTCGTGAATGCACGACAGAACGCACCCGGAGAACCGGGTGCGTTCGTCTTCTTCAAGTTATGATCGAAGCTGTTGAGCTCCGAGGACGATTACGCGCCCGACTTGCCAGAGCAGGCGCCGCTGCCGCTGTTGCTCAGCGCGGGGGCGACCGTCACGGCGTAGCCGATGAAGTTCAGCCAGCTGCTCGGAACGGGCGCAAAGCCGTTCGCGTTCAGGATGCCGGTCGCGCTCGCATCGGTGTAGTGGTAGACCAGATAGTTGAAGATCGGCTGATAGGTGGAATCGGCCGCCTTGTAGCACTGGTAGAGGTTGAGCCAGGTGAAACCGGCGATCGGATAGGAGTTCGGCAGCAGCGGGTTCGGCACCACGCCCTGACGGCTCCAGTTGATCGGGTTGAGCACGCTGGTCGCATCGAACACCGGGTTCGCAGAGGCCATGGCCTGTTGCGCACCGGTCGCGGTCGGCGGCTGGAAGGCACCGGTCGCGTTGTCGATGTCGTACTGCGACTGCAGGTTGGCCGACTTCAGGCCGTTCGAAACGATCGGAGCAACGAAGTCCGGAGACACGTAGCCGATCGCACCGTTGGTCGACGTGACAGCGTTCACCACGCCGCTGCTGCCGCTGCCGCCGAGGAAGGTGCCGCCGCCCGGGTTCGAGATGGTCTGGCCGCACTGGTCGGTGTTGAGATCCGGCCAGTTGATGGTGTTCGCAGCCTGCACCGGGATCGCAGCGTTGCACTGGGAGGTCGCGGTGCCGCGGTTGGTGAAGCGGAACTCGTACAGCGCGGTCGACGAATCGGTCTCGCTGTTCGGTCCGGTGACGCCGGCGCACTGGGCGATCAGCGCCTGGGTGGTCAGGAAGGTCGTGCCGCTGCCGTCGGAGCGGTGAACCACCGTGATGTTGCCGCTTCCGAGCGAAGTGCCGCCGTTCAGCGCGGTCAGGATCGGGTTATTCCACTTGGTGATGTGGCCCGTGAAGATGCCGCAGAACGCCTGGCGCGACAGGTTGAGGCCGCTGGTGCCGCCCGCCGGGGTCGCCGTGGTGATGTTGAGGGAGTTACCGGCGCCGTCCTTGCCGTTGATCACGACGTTGACCGGTGTCGAGAACGCCGGGATCTGGATCGGCGAGCCGTACTTCGCCGGGCCGCCCGCGGTGTTGTAGGTGTTGATGTCCGACTGGGTGATCACGTCGTCGCTGCCGGCGAAGTGGAAGTTCGGATAGCCATAACCGGGCAGCAGGGTCGAGGTGTAGGGGATCGTGTTGGAGCCGGCGGGCGTACCGAGACCGGTGGTGGTGCTGGTGCTGCCGTCGTGATTGGCGAAGGCGCGCTTGCCGGCGCCCGAACCGACCGGAGCGTACAGAATCTGCACGCCGAAGCCGCCGACATTGCCGGCCGGATTCGAACAGGCGGTCGACACCGCGATGATCGACGTGTTGACAGGCGCACCCCAGCAATCGAACAGCTGGCGATAAACCTTGGAAGCGAGCGTGCCGCCACCGCTGTAGATTTGCGCGTTGGCAGAATCCGACATGGCCGCGCAGCTGATCATCGCTGCGCCGGCCATCATGGCCGACTTAAAGATTTTCATCGGTTATATCCCTTGTGAATTGCGATTCTTCGCCTCAAACAGCGCGCGAAACGGTCCGCCGTGTTTGCACCGGCAACCTAGACACGCCGAGTAATGGAAATGTGATGTTTCCATTTGCACTACATGAAACCTCGGGAAATCGACTCAACACGGTGCGAGTCTGTTCGCGCGATCGTTGCGCAACAGCGTCATGCAACGCCTGCATCGCGCAGACACCGGAGCACGCTTGTAGAGTGCGTCCCATTCGGGATGACGGAGAAAAATACGAAGTTTCGCTCGCTACGACGCCTCTCGAGGCTGTCCGCTGTCCGCACGACTATGCAGAACGGCGTAACGGAGCACGAAGATTGATAGCGATCACCATTCTTCGTCATGCAACGCGTGACGACGTGTCGCGGTCCTTGGTCGTCCGACCGAGAAACGTTCCAGCGACACAACATTATCGTTTGCGACCGCGCCGGAGCTTATCTCGCATAAATTGACGTCGTCGCCTCAAACGCACCGCGACAGCTGATGACGCGCCCGAGATGTCTCAAGCATCCGGGCGTTCTCGGCATTCAAGGAGATTGCGGATCTTGGCCAGCTCGGGGTTCATCCGTTCGGATCAGCGAAAGACATCCTGATGGACAACGATCATGCGTTTTCACGACACGCGCATCTCTTCCTTCGGCGCACTGGTCGCAGGCGTCGCCTTGATTTCATGCCTGCCGCGCGACGCCGTCCCGCTGCACAGATCGTGCAAGCGGCTTTCGAACTGGAGAAGCATCGTCTTGCGGTCCCAGCGGTCGACCGCTCGCAACCGGCCGTTCGCGCCCAGCCCCCGACGCAACACCTCGTCGTCGGCGAGCCGGCAGAGCGCATCAGTCAGCGCCCCGAGATCGCCCGGCGGAATGACGATGCCGCAGTCGCTCAATTCGATGGCAACCTGCGTACCTGGAGTGGCCATGCCGATAATGGGGCGTCCCGACGCCAGCATCGCGCCGATCTTCGATGGCAGCGCGAGATCCTGGATCTCCGCGCATTGCGGCAGCAAGTGGATGTCCGCCGCGGCCATCAGCCGTGCGAACTGCTCGGTCGACTGCAAATCGAGAATGACAACATTGCGGAGATCGCTGGTCGCGGCCTCCAGTTGCGCCCGGACGGCGCCCCGTCCACAGACGACGATTCCAATGTCGGGCCGCTGCACCGAAAGATCGCGCGCCGCCGCGGCAATCACCTCGAGCCCCTGTTTCGCGCCCATGCTGCCCGAGTACAAAGCAACTGTTCGGATCGTTTCTGGAAAACGTCCTCGCAGCGGCGAATTGGCGCGCGCCGCCGCCCTGCCCTCGGGGCCAAGTTCGACGGCCGCGCCCATGACGTCCGTATCGACCCAGTTGCGCAACTCCATCAGTCGCGCGCGCGGGACACCCTTGTCCCGCAGCATCTCGACCATCTTGGCAGAGATCGTCGAGACAACATCGACGCTACGGAGCAGGCTCCGCTCGAGCCGGAGCGCGACCTGACGCAGCCCTCGGCCCTTGACGAAATTCATGTTGAAGGCGGCGTCAACCTCGAAGTCCTGAATGTGAAGCCACGTCTTCGCACCGGTCAGCCGCGCCGCGAGCGCGGCCACCGGCGTCGTCAGCAGCGACGGCGCTACCGACAGCACGACATCCGGCCGAAAACGAAAGGCCTCGATCAGCAGCACCGGTAGACAGGTCAGGGCAAACGTCAAATGGTGCAAGATGCGCAGGGCTGCGGACGGCGACCTCGGCACGAACATCGGACAGCGCACGACACGGATGCCTTCGCGCACTTCGCCCGAGTATACATATCCCTTGTATGGCCTGACGATTTTCCACGCTGGGTAATACGGTGGCGCGGTGACGACGACGACGTCATGGCCCTGGTCGCGAAGAAACTGACACATCTCTGTCGTGTACTTGGCGATGCCGACGAGATCTGGCGCATAGTTGATACCGGCGATGAGTATCTTCATTCGGACACGCACACGGAAATGATTTCAATTTCCGTTAACGTTTAATTTACGAAAATGAATGTGGCGCGACGCTGGAGTGACGACCCCGCGCGAGATCGTCGGTGACGCAATCAATCCACGTTGACCGGCGCCGTCAGACAGCCAGACGTCATCACGTCAGTCGAAAACGAACCTGCGACAGTTTGACGGCTGCCAGCACCGCAGCGACGTCGCCGCAGATCTCGGACACCCCGACGATCAGCGGACCACGCAGCAGAATGATGGACAGCATCGGTATCATGCAGACCACGAGACGGATGGCGCTGTCCGGCTGCGCGGCGTCGGCGCTTCTTTCCAGCTTCACTGCAAGCCAGAAGATGCCGGCGATCATCAGAAGGGCACCGGGAAGCCCGAATGCAAAGTAACCCTCGGCGAAGGGGGGAGACGACAGATTATTGGTCCAGACATTGCGGTAGTATCGCACTTGGGGCCAGACGTAGAATGCAACATGCTCCGATTTCCCGGGCCAGAGCGCGCGCGGCACGAAAAACAGCAATGCGGACGCGATGTTATCGCCGTAGCTAAAGCCATTCTGCAGGCTGTAGCGAACGACATGACAGGTCATGGCGAAGGCGTCGAAATCGATGTGGGAGAAGAAACGCTCGAGCGTGCGGGCATCCGTCGCCGTCGTGCTCTGGTAGCGGAAGGCATTGAAAATCGGTGAACTGGCCATTCCGGCGACGAGATAGGCAGCCAGCAAGCGGGTGTTGCGCCAGCCCAGAATGGCAAGAAGCGCAAAAGCCAGCAGGGCGGAAGCCCGAAATCGCGCCGTCACGATCGGATTGTTGATGACCTCGGCCAGCAGGAGCAGGCCGACGAAAACGGCGAGCCAGACGCGCTGCTGCCGTCGCCATGCGCCGATCAAGCCGACGACCGCACCGGCAAAGACGAGGGGATTGAGAAACGATGTGAGAAGCAGAGACGACGTCTTGTCGGCGAAGACCGCGAGATTGTCGAAATATCCCTCCCGGCTGGTGAACAGGCTGCGGCCGTACAGCACCAGCAGGCCTGCGGCCACGACCATCACCACCATCGCCAGCATGGCCGGATGGAAGCCGGGGCCGAGGCCACGCGCATAGCGGGGCATGCGGGGGACAGGACCCGGCGTCACGGGCCACCCGCGCATCACGAGGGCGATGCAGCCTGATACGGAGAACGCCAGGCATAGACCGATCGTGGTCCACAGCGCATTGACATCACCGAACACCGGATCAAAGCCGAACCGCAACTGCTGCAGAGGCGCGATCGACAGAAAGACGATGTCGAAGAAGAAGAACGCGAGCAGGATCGGATATTGCTGTCGCAGGCTCCAGACGAAGCCGGCCACCGCCGCGCATCCATTGCCGGCCAAGGCGAGCATTTCCAGCGTGAACTCCGGACGGTCACCAGCCAGCAGCGCCGCCTGCCATACCACGCCGATCAGGAACGCCGTCCCGAGGGCGGCATCGAACAGCTGCGTCACGACGCCAGTTACCGGCAGGTGCGGCCAACGCGGAATGATCCCACCGTCCGGGCCACTGGCCTGCGTCTCCAACGCGGACATGGACGATCAGTCCTTCTCGGCCGGCCGGGACGACGAGCCACCGTGATAGAGCAGGTTCTGGTAGGGCGCCTGGTCGACGATGACGAAGGCACTCTCGCAGGCGATCTCTGTCTGCCCGTCCCGGATCAGTCGGAAGGCCGGCCGTCCCGGTTGCAATGGCATGGTCAACGAGGTGACGCCAGCTGGCGCCATGATCCGGCGCGTGTTGCCGAGGATGTCGATCTCGATCTCCCCCGGGCGGGCCAGGAAGGCCAGCAATTCAATCTCGTCCAGCACCTTGCGCCCCCATTGCAGGGAAAAAACGCCGGATTGGGCGCTGCCGAGCCCCCTTCCCGCGGCAGGCTGGACGCGATGAAAGTAATACAGGACGTCGCGCTGGATCGGCGGCGGCCGTCCGCTCTTGAACCAGGCCACATAATAGGCCGCAAGATCATAGAAGGAATATTGAATGCCGCTGGACGGCCTCACGGCGGAGGATTCCGAATAGTCGTTCCATGTCAACAATTGCGCGCAATCGGCGCCGCCGCGGATCGCCGACATCCAGGCTTCGCGAAACAGCCGGCTATTGCCCGCCTCGCCGAAGACGCCGTCTTTGGGCCGAAAATCCTGCGGCCAGACCGGAGAACACCATTTCTTCTGCCGCGCCTTGGACAGCGAGCGAACGACATCGAGGTGAGCGACACCATCGAGATAATTGCCCGACCATTCGGACACCATGTCGGCGAGCTGCCAATGCGCCGCATCGGCCGCAGCCGCATTGAGGAAGGTCGGAACGAACTCGACCAGCACACCCTGGCTGCGCAGATCCGCGAAGAGATTCAGCCAGTTCTGCGCCGGCCAGCTTTCCGGCGCAAAGGCACCGACGACCACGCGGCCGTCAGCGCGGCGCAGCAGGGCACGATGGTCGGCCACCGACTTGATGGCTTTCGCGATCGCGGCAATGGGCTGGTTGGCAAGCAGCGTCGCATCGAGATTGGGGATCACCCGCACGGACGTGCCAGATCGCTGCCCGGCGTCGAGCATGTTGATGAACAGCTTCCAGAACGGCGACGCCTGATCGATGGTGATAATATTGTAGAAGAAGCCGTCGAGACCGATTGCAGCGGCCCAGGTCAAATCCTGCTCGAGGTCGACAACCAGCCAGTCCTTGTCTTCGATCGGCGGTCGGGGCAATGGCCGCTCGCGGATGAAACTGCCAAACTTCAGATTGTTGCTGGCGCCCACTCCCGGGCGCATGTACTCGCGGTCGTAATAGTCGGCGCCTTGACGCTGATTATCGATGGAAATCGGGAAGAAATGCCAATGGGCAAAGACTTCTCTGTCGCCCTTGGGGAGCGGCGCGAGATCGAACGGCAGCGGTGATCCGATCCGACCAGCCGCATCGACGCTCGTACCCCTGTCGTCGCCGCCGGCCGCGGCCAATCCGGCGACCATCGATCCGCAGGCTGCGGCCATGACACCGGTCAAAATATCGCGGCGGGTCGCCCGTACTCTCTGACCATCCATCGCAAAATCTCGACCACGTCCCTGCTGCCGTCAACGGCCGCCGCACCGCCTTCCGTCGCGTTTCATCCTGCCGTGATGTGGCCAATGTATCTGTCTCTCGACGAGGAATTATGACATTTGTTGCAGAGCACGGTCTAAAATGCTTGCCCGGCCCCACCGGAGCGGCAGGCGGTTGCCCGACCGGGCCCGCGGCAATGATGCAGGTGACGATCCCGGCCGGACGCTGCGTCCGGGCGTCGCGGTGCTGAGATGAGATCGATCCTGATCACCACTCTCGCCGGCTGGCTCGCACGCGCGCTGGCCATCGTGGTCAACATCATCGGCCTCCCCGTGGCACTGCACAGTCTCGGCCAGACGCGGTTTGGCCTCTTTCTGATGGTCCTGAGCATCGGTTCGTGGATCGGGCTCGGCAATGCCGGATTTGGCCGCGTCGTCGCGATCATCACTGCGCGCTACTACAAGAAGGCCCCGGGCTTCGTGGCTGCAGTGACGTCTCACCTCGTGAGACGAGCCATTCGCTACTATGCCCTGCTCTTCGTCGGCTGCTGCCTCATCTTCCTGATTGTGGTCCAGTTTCACGTCATGCTTCCCGAAGCCGACGCTTACGCCGGCGAATTCGCGATCAGCACGATTGCCGTCTTCTTCTCGATGACGCTTTGGTTCTTCCTCGCCGTCTTTGAAGGCGTCGATGCCGGTCGCCACGAACTTTTTCGGCTGTATTGGTACCAGATCGGCGCGTATCTGCTGTCGCTCGTCATGATGTTCACCATCCTGCCGCGGTGGCCATCGCTGCTGCTGGCCTCACTGCTCCTGAGCTCGGGCTTCGTCGTCGGCAATCTGCTGCATGCGATCGACGTCTCCAGGCGGCATCGGGCGATGTTCACGGCCGTTCGACCCGTCCCGCGCGCCTTGTCACGGGCCGTGCTGTTTCACAGCGTCGATTTCACGATCATCGCGATAGGGCTCAGCGTGATCTACCAGTTCGTCACGGGCCTCGTCGGGATGGTCACCGGCCCGGACCAGATCGTCAATCTCGGCGTCTTCATGAGGATCATGGTTTCTGCCGGAGGAGCCATCCTCACCGTGACAGGCCCGATGTCGAACCTGATTGCCACCCGCATCGCGCACCAGGACCTCGACGGGGCCCGCCGGATCGTGGCATGGACCGGCCTCGGCCTGCTCGGCACCATGGGCTGCGCTTCGATCGCTTTCGACATTGCCGGCGAACGGCTGCTGTCCGCCTGGCTGCACACGCCAGTGATCTATGACGGCGATTTTCGTCAGCTCGCCGCCGCGATGATCTTCCTGACCGCACTCCACAGCTACGCATCGGCGGCGGCGATCGGCTTCGGGTATCTTCGGCAGGTGGCGCGCATTCATGCTGTCATGGCCGTGACAGTGCTGCCATCGGCCTTTCTGATGTTCTCCTGGCACGGTCAGGCCGGCGTGCTGATGGCACTCGACATGGCACTTGCGCTCGGTGCGCTCGCGGGGCTTGCCACGGCACTGCCCGCGACGCTCGGCCGGCCGAGCACGTCGCCCGGCCGATCCGGACGCCTGCGGCGCAACCTCGCGGGATGACACAAATCGCAACAAATCATGCGGGCTGTCACATTCCTCTGAGCAAGCCCGTGTAACTTCACGATTGGCCAAGGGTTAAACCCTTCACTTTTGCTTTGATCCAGCGATGCCCATCAAGCGTGACGGGTCGAGGAGATTCAACATGAAAACACTCGCCATGAAAAAACTCGCGTTGTCGGTTGTTGCTGCGATTGCCATCTGGTCGACGGAGGCGTCGGCGGCATTGTACCATTTCGAATTTCACTCGTCCGCCGGCCCGGTGACCTCTGTCATCGGCACGACGCAGACGCTGGACTCGTTCAATGTGAATCCGCCCCTGAGCGTGAACATTCTCGCCGTCACCGGGACCGTCACCGGTCCTGGCGGAGGCGCGATCAGCTCGCTCATCAGCAATCCGAACCAACCGCTGCCGAGTCTCTACTTGGGCTTCAGCTACGACAATCTGGGCTATCCGATTGTCCCCTATGTCGACCAGTATGGCGTCCTGTTCCAGGCCAACGGCTTCCTCTACCGCCTCTACTCGGATGCCAACTCTTACTTCCTGGCTTCGAACAATCCGGACGCTGCGCTGAGCACCGGCACATTCTCCACCACGCTGATCACCGCGGTTCCGGAACCCGCGACCTGGGCCCTGATGATCGCAGGCTTCGCAGCCATGATCGGCTTGACTCGCGTCCGCCGCCAGAAAGAGCGGCTCCAGGCCGCCGCCTGAGAACCGGGCGCTTCACCACGATGCCGCCAGCTCCAGGGCGATCAAGATCATCACGGCGGTCATTGCCCGCAATGATGGCCTTGATGATCATCGTCTTGGTACCCGCCGACAGTCGCGCGCAATCGCTGCCCGGCCCGCTGTTGAGCCCGCCCCCTGCGGCGTCCGCCGCTATCGGCGGCGATGCGCCCAAATTCCCCGCGACTGATGGCAACTGCGTCGAGGTCGAAATCGGCGGCGAGCCGTCGCCGCCACTGAACTGCCTGAACCGCAAGCTCAAGAAGCGGATCGAGCAGTTGCAACTCCCTCAAGTCTCGGCACCGCTGGATGCCAAATCGTCCGACACGAGGCTTGGGATCGTGAACCAGCCCGCCCTGCGCCAGCAATACGGCAGCAATTACGGCATCTCGGTCGTCCCGCAACGTCCGCCCGGCACTGGCCTGCGATAGTCAGAACGCGGCGTTCTCAAGGTCGACGCGCCGACTACACCGCGATGACGGCGTGACCGCACCGGAAGACCTCGATCGTTTTTAATAGATCACGCTCTCGGTGCGGCTGAAATATTTCGCGTTGGGCGGCAGCGTGCGGACGAATTCGGCAGGATTGCCCGCGACCATCGTATGCGGCTCTCGCACCGACTTGGTCACGACCGACCCTGCGCCGACCAGGCAGCAAGGGGCAATCGTCACCCCTTTCATGACGATCACGCCGGCCGCGAGCATGGAGTTCGAGCCGACCATCACCGGCGAGCAGCTCTGCTTCATGCGCATGATGTCGATTCCATGGGTGATGATCTGCGAGCGCGCCCCGGCCAGTCCGACGAAATCACCGAACTCCACCCGGTCCGTGCAATCGACGAGGTGCCAGTTCACGATGGTCGATCCACGGCCGAGAACGAGATCGGACCGCCGTGAGGTCTTGCCCTTGAAGAACGGGGTTTCGACTTTGGTCGACAGTCCCGTGATCCAATTATACCTGCCGATATACGCCTCTTCGCGAAGGACAAGCTGGTCGAGCCGACCGATGTAGTTGAGATGCCCGATGCCGGCGCGATCCTCCATGAGGACGTCGTCCGCCAGGACGATCGAAAGGCCGATCCGCGCGCTTGGGCTGATCTTGTAGCCGTGGGTCTTGACGAGGATGTAACGTCGCAGCCGCCAGGGCAAAACGAAGCAGGCGGCCTGGATCACCACCTTCAACAGAGTCGAAGCCATGACAAAATCCTAATCTCTCGTCGGAGAAAGCATTGTTTCTTGACAGCAATAATACAAGAGGTCACGCCGCAACGGCGTCGGACTGCGGGCCTGTGCTCGCGGTCGGATCGGACGATTCCGTTCGAACGAACAGAAAGTCCGCCTGCACCGGACCGATCCGCCAGTGCTCATGCTGATTGAAGACGCCGGCAATGAGAAAGCCCCGCTCCGCCAGAAATGCGATGACATCGCTGGCAAGCGCCTGGCCCTCATAGAGGGACACGTAGGAACACTCGACATAGATCGCAGCAAAGCTGCTCAACAGGCTCTCCGCCCCCTTGAGAACGTCGAGTTCACCTCCCTGGACGTCGATCTTGAGCAAGGCGGGTGTCGCCAGGTCCCCGGCCGTGATGCAATCCGCCAACCGACGAACCTGGACGGGACTGGTCTGTTGCGCGGTCGTGCCGAAAACCTCGTGCTGGACCCCGCCCACCGCAAGCAGCGAGGAGGAATCGTCCTTGGCTGCAACGTGCATCAATGCGCCGTGCTGGCTGGCACCGATCGCCACGTCCTTGATGGTCACCCGTGCGTCTCCCGCGAACAGGCGCTCGCACACCCTGCGTGGAGCTTCCAGCGGCTCGAAGGCGATGATGGTCGCGTCGCGATTGATCATGCGCGCGAACAGCACGAACTGACCGCGGTTCGCACCCACGTCGACGATGCTCATGAACTGCCGGTCAGCGAGCGCGGCGTGGTGCTCGATGCTCGCCGCGACGCCACTTGCGAGCGCAGGCCACAGCTGCGGCCGCAGCAGAGAGAACAGGGCCTTCCGGTATTTGAGAAGCATCGGCCGTCTTACCCCCTCGCACCCACGCGGTCACCATTGCCGCCCGCCCTGCAAATATAGCCGGCCGATCCCGATGCGACCGAAGCGATCAGGCCGCCGAAGATCCAACCCGAGGGCAACTGGCATCTGATCGACCACCCGGATCGTAGCCCCGGATCTTGACAGCCAATTAACTGCCGGTCCGGACCGCGGATGCCGCGGCCGTCCCTAGAACATCGCGACAAAGGTTAGGCGCACCATCCCAGGAGCTGCGATGGGTCGTCTCACCTGCTCCTTGCGCGACGACCGGCCGAAAGAACACGCCTACGACATGATCGCCCGCCAGCAGCCGGACACAACCTTTCATCACGCCCGGCGCCCCCAACACGAAACCCACGCAGCAAACAACTGCCAGCTACTGTTGCAGCACTCATACGCGATGGGCCATGACTGGATTGCGACAAGCATAGATGTCGCGGCAGGCGTCAGCCACCGTTGCGAAAGCTGACCGGCAGACGGAAG
This sequence comes from uncultured Bradyrhizobium sp., assembly GCA_964423245.1. GTDB lineage: Bacteria > Pseudomonadota > Alphaproteobacteria > Rhizobiales > Xanthobacteraceae > Bradyrhizobium. The sequence continues at coordinate 73,023 of CAYREH010000026.1, forward strand.
CTCAAGCCGCGGCCAGCCACTTCGTCGGGTGGAAACGGCACCGGATCGGCACGGCGCACCATGGCTAGCGCCGCGTCATCATACTGGCGATCGCCGGATCCCTTGACGATCTCGACGGACAGCACCTTGCCGTGACGATCGATGCTGAAGCCGACGACGACGTCGGCCGAGGCTTGGCGGTCCCCGGGAGGCAACCGCTTGTGACGTTCGAGGTGAGCGACCAGCCCCTGACGCCAGGCCGCCCTGCGGCGCTCCGCGGCCGCATCGCTGCCGAGCGACCGTGCGCGCGACTGGGAGCCGTCGTGCTCTGCCTGGCGGCTGGGCGCGGCGATTGCGGCCGTGGCAGCCGATGTCGGCACGGAAGCCGTACGCGTCTCCGGCTCCTGCGGGAGCTTGTTGTCCGGCGGCGGTGTCTCCTGCGCCGTGACACGATGGAATGGCGGATCCTCTCCGGATGGTGTCGGCTCGACCTCAGGCTGCGCATCTGGCCGCACATCGGTCGGAACATCTCTGGCGATCGTCGCCGCGGCCCGCGCCGCTTCGTCGGCGGAGGCTTCGACAACGCTACTGTCGGACGACGGTGCTTCGCTCTCCAGACCGATGTCCATGGCCATGGCGCCTGCACTGTCATCGGGATCGACGGCTTCGCCGGCCGCCAGTGCCATCACGGCGACACCGGCATGCAGCGCCACGGCAACGAGGGCGGCCAGAGTCCAGAGCCGTCCCGTTGCGTGATGATGGTCCTTTGCCGTCACCGCCATGACGCACTCACTGGTCAACGGGTCGGATCGGCTGCGCCGGGCTCTGGACGGTGACGAGCTTGACCTTGGCGTAGCCGCCCTGGCGCAGCAATTCGAGCACGCCGATCAGTTCGCCGTAATGGACATTGCGATCGGCCCGCAGGAAGATGACACGGTCCCGGTTGGCGTCGGCAGCATCGAGCACACGCACGAGGTCTTCGCGCCTGACCGGCGTCGTTCCGATTGCAAGCCCGAGATCCGGCTTGATCGAGACATAGGTTGGCTTGTCCGGCCTCGACTGCGAACTGGAGGCCGACATCGGCAGATCGATCGGCAGGTCGACGGTCGCCAGCGGCGCTGCCACCATGAAGATGATCAGCAGCACCAGGATGACGTCGATGAACGGGGTGACGTTGATGTCGCTGACTTCCTGAAGGTCACCAAGACCGTGATCCTCGTGTCTCGAGAGCGACATCGCCATGGCATCACTCCGCGGCTTGGGCGGTATAGCGCACGTCGGGCCGCGCCAGCTCACGCGACAGAAGACGCCCGACGATTCCGGACGCGGCAGCAACCTGCTCGAGATAGGCGCGCGTGCCGCGTGTGAACAGATTGTAGAAGATCACCGCAGGGATTGCGGCCACGAGGCCGATGGCGGTGGCCAGCAGAGCTTCAGCAATACCAGGTGCGACCACGGCCAGATTGGTGGTCTGTGCCCTGGAGATTCCGATGAAGCTGTTCATGATGCCCCAGACCGTGCCGAACAGGCCGACGAACGGCGCGGTGGCGCCGATCGTTGCGAGGATGCCCATGCCTCGCCCGACGCTTCGCGCCTCCGTTCGAACGATCTCTGCCGAACGTGTGAGGAAGCGATCCAGAACGCCGTCATCCCCGAGCAGGCCGCGGGACATCTGCTGCTCGCGCAGAGCCGCCGCCAGCAGCGATCGCAAGACCGATCCCGCATGAGCGTCCGGATCGGCGACCTCGCTCAGCAAGCGCACCTCGTCGAGACGGCTCATGGCGCCGGCGAGGCGGCCTCGCAGCATCGCCAGTTCGATGGACTTGGTGAGGAAGACGGTCCAGCTGGCCAACGAAGCGGCCGCAAGCATTGCCATGACGGCCTTCACCACCAGGTCGGCGCGCTGCAAAAGCGACCAGATCGAGAGTTCGGCAGGTAATGATGGCTGTGATCGCATCGCCTCGCTGCGCGCTTCGCCGGGCGGCGCCGCCTCGGTCGAAGCGACGTTCGGCGTGGCGCCGCCGGGCTGCCCGATCTCCGGCGCCGCTGCGGCGGACGAGGATGGCAGCAACGACTGATGGGCGCGAAGCGGCCCCGCGAACAGCAGCAAAGCGAGGATCAGGACAATTCGAACCGCCGATGCGCGCGCAAGTTCACGGCCGGTTCTGCTGGAAATACAAGGCGCGCGCATCGCGAGGCGGCGGAGGGAGTGCGCAGCGGACGACGGCGGACGGCGGTTCACGGAAGATGCTCACAATGATCACAGGCTCGTTTAGAGCAGGACAAAGAACGATTTGTGACCAGTGTTGTGATCGGGATCGAGCTGGCACCTCTGACGGTGCAGCGGCGGCGACGTCAAACCCCTGTCACAGAACTGAAAGAAACAGGATCGCGGTGCAGTCGCTTGTCCATTGGGAACGACGTGGCGCATTCGCAGGACAGCCTGGGCGCCGTCCAACTGGTCCACTCGCCACGAGGCATCTCGATGACCATCGACAGTCAGCCGGCGGCCGCCGCCGTGCCGCTTCGCGCGGAGAGCCACCACCAGCCGCAGCAGCCGATGGTCGTGACGACGCGCTGGCTGCTGCTCCCGCTGGTCGCAGCATCTGGTTTCGCCGGGCTCGGCTACGAGATCGTCTGGACGCGGCAGCTTGCGCTGGGCCTTGGCACGGAAATGATGGCGGTGCTGGGCGCAGTGGCCGGTTTCTTCGGTGGATTGGCGCTGGGCGCCGTCGCGCTGGACCGGCCGATCCGATCGGCAAGCTCGCCTTGGCTGGCTTATGCTCTGCTCGAGGCGGTGATCGGCGTCTGGGGCCTGATCTGTGTGGTCCTGCTGCCGGCTGCCGCTCGCTGGTTGGCCCCGCTGCTCGGTCCCGAACCCGCCCCGTTGCTATTGTGGTCGGCAAGCTTTGCGCTGCCGATGCTGGTGCTGCTGCCCGCCACCATGGCGATGGGTGGCACCTTGACGGCACTGGAACGAATGATCGGCTCGGCTTGGCGCGATGACCGCGTCAGTGCGGGCATTTTCGGCGCCAATACGGCCGGCGCCGTTGGCGGATGCCTGGCCTCGGCCTTCCTGTTGCTGCCCGCACTCGGTCTCGCGGGCACGCTGGTCGCGCTCGCTGTGGTCAATATGATCTGCGCGCTGGCCGTGCTGGCCATCGGCCGCGGGCAGCGCGTCAAACCCTTGCCACCTGCCAGGCCCGGTCGGCTTCCTGCCCGCTTGGTCGTCACGCTGTTCGCAACCGGGCTGCTCGGAATCTGCTTCGAAGTGCTCGTGATCCGCCTCGCCGCCCAGGTTATGCAGGACACGATCTTCACCTTCGCCGGGCTGCTCGCCGCCTATCTGCTTGGCGCTGCGCTGGGCGGTCTCGCCTGGCAGAAGATCGGCCGCGGGACGCGCGAGGGCGACCTTGCGGTGCTGCTGTCGGGCACCGCGCTATGCTGCCTCGGCACCGGCATGCTCGCGCCGGCCATCAGCGGCATTGCCGAAGCGGCTGCGGACCGCGGCTTTGCCGGCGAACTCGCCGTGGCTGCCGCCTTGTTCCTCCTGCCGTCTGCTCTGATGGGCGCCACGTTCGGCGTGCTGGCCCAGCAGATGCGCGATCTCAAGGGATCGCTCGGCTGGGCCGTCGGCATCAATGGCTTCGGTGCCTGCCTCGCTCCGCTGGCCGCCGCACTGATGCTGATCCCCGCGCTCGGCGCCTCGACAGCTGTTGTCGTCGTCGCCATCGGCTATCTCTTGCTGATGCCGCTGCGCTCCAGGTCACTGCTCTGGGCCGCCGGACCTGCCGCCCTGGCGGCATTCATGTTGCTCCGCCCGTCGTCCTCGATGATCCGCCTGCCGGACGGCGGCGCGCTGCTTGCCGTGCAGGAAGGGCCGATGGTGACCGCGAGCGTCGTGAGCGATGCGGCCGGAGTGCGCTATCTCGAGGTCAATGGCCGCTTCCGCATGGGCGGAACGAGTTCGGTGCGCTCGGACTATCGTCAGGCCATGCTGCCGCTGCTGCTGCATCCGGAGCCGAAGCAATCGCTGTTCCTCGGGCTCGGGACCGGCGCGACGCTGATCGGCGGCACGAAGATGCCGGACCTGTCGGTGCACGGGGTCGAGTTGTCGAAGGAGGTGGTCAGTCTGCTCCCGTGGTTCGTGACCCCGACCGATCTTGCGCACGCAAAGATCACGGTGACCGATGCAAGGCGCTTCGTGGTCTCCGACGAGCGCAGCTATGACGTGATTATCGCCGACCTGTTTCATCCGGCGCTGGATGGCAGCGGCGCCCTTTACACAAAGGAGCACTTCGCAGCGGTCCGCCGCCGCCTCGCTGCGGGCGGGATATTCTGCCAATGGCTGCCGCTCTATCAGTTGGATGCGCCATCGCTTCGCGCCATCATCCGCAGCTTTCTCGCTGTTTATCCTGGAGCCTCCGCCTGGCTGAACCATTTCAGCGTCAGGACGCCGATGCTGGCCCTGATCGGGGCGCTGGACGGGGGCGGGCCTGATGCTGCCAATTTCGTCGCGCGCCTGCGTGCCCCCGCGACCGCCGCAGTCACGGCTCCGTTCGGCTTCGTAGATGGTCTCGACCTCGCGGGCCAGTTCGTCGCCGGGCCGCGATCCCTCGCCGCCTATGCCGGAGATGGTCCGCTCAACACGGATGACTATCCTTTCGTGACTTTCGACGCCGAGCGCAATGTCCGCGCCCTGACCGCGCCGCCATGGTCGCTTCTGCTGACCGCCATTCGCGACATCCGCAGCGACCCGACGGAATTGCACGGCGCATCGGAGAGCTTCGGCCTGGAACGATTGAAGGCGTTCTATGCGGCGCGCAACCGCTTCCTGGAGGCCGGAGCATCGCTGCCCGGCGACCCACGCGGGCGGGCCCTGATCGATGCCGCCGCGCCCGGCCTGATCGAGGCGCTCCGTCTCAGTCCTGATTTCGAACCGGCCTACCAGCCGCTGATGGCCATGGCGCGCGCCCTGCTGGACAGCGATCCCGCCGCCGGCCGCGCCCTGCTCGGTAGCATCATCTCTGCCGCCCCCTCACGACAGGAGGCGCGCCGGTTGCTGGAGCTCAGCCAGCAGCGCTGAGCTTTGGCGCCAGGCGCGCAGTCAGGCCGAGAACTTGATCTCGTAACCCCAGCAGTTCAGGCGGTCTGGAATGGCGTTGAAGGCAACGGTGATGCGCTGTTCGCCCTGATTGCGCGGCACCTCGTGATAGAGATAGCTCGGAAACAGCACGAGGTCGCCCGGCTCGGCGTTGGGCAGCATGTATTTTCCGGCATTGATGGGACCCATGGCGGTCTCGCGGGTGTGGTGCCGGAAGGAGAAATCGTAACCGCCGGGCGGCCTGACGAAGACGGTGTGGCAGCCCGGGTGTGAGGGCGTCAGATAGAACACGCCGGAAATGAAGCTGTTGGCGTGGGAATGCAGCGTCTGGCTGCCACCCTTCTCCAGCATGTTGGTCCACATTTCCTTCACGGTCCAGTTGAGCTGCTCGCCGAACAGCATGAAGCCGAATTCCCTCAGCTTCGGTACCGCCGCTGCGGCGATCTGCTGGAACAGATTACTATCGAGCGGATTGGCGATGTCGGTGTGAAACAGCTGCTCGGAGCGCAGATTGTGTTCGACCTTGGCACCCCGGATGCTGGCGATTGCCCCCTCGATGAGATCCGGGCCAAGCAACTTCGGCGAACGCATCAACGGGATCGGGAACAGCAACTCGATTTGATCCTCCGTGTCAGCGGACGGGGTCTCGCGCAGTTGCATCGAATTCATGCGATCTACTCCTGGCCGCAAAACGACGGCGAGCCATGCATGTTACAAGAACATGAAGACCTGATGACGCGCCGTCAGCGCGGCGGCGGCTCGTCCTCGCCACGCAGCTCGAAATAGCTGCCGTCTCCGGTCCTCACCCGGAAAGTCTCCCCCGGCGCGAGCCAGTGCCGGCGCTCCTCGATCTCCGCCACGGCCTGTTCGACCTTGTCCAGGCACTCGTCGAACTCGCCATTGCCGGCCTCGATCCGTGCATATTGCAGCAGGCTGTCGGCGAAATAGCGCGACAGGCTCTTCTCCGACATCTCCGCCACCCGTTGCTTGGCATCGTGCAAGGCCGCCGAGCATTGCTCTTCCGTGGGCTCCTCGTTGTCAGCCCTGACCGGCCCCTGCTGCAGCAGAACGAGCCCCACCACGATGGACACAGATCGCCACCAGATCAATCGACGAGCCACGCAGGCATCTCCTCTTGAACCACTTCAGACAGACCGTTCAAACGAGAGCAGCGAGGCGGGTAGAACCGCCTCGCCGCATCTTGTCATGCCTACCCGCGAAGATCAGCGGCGGGCGCGGGCCGCGAGGGTCTTGGCCAGTGCCGCGTTGGTTTCGACCAGCAACGCCGGAGTGCCAGCCGGCCGCACGAAGATCGGGTTGGCATAGAACCAGACGTTCGACCACGCCTGAACGTCGTGATTGACCCGCAGTGTGCCGTCCTTCTTTTCGAGATGGGTCGGACAGGCCGGATCCGCGCAGACGACGTTGTTGTTCAGCGCGTCAAGCATCGGGGTTCCGTCCGGGTTGGTCGCGTTGGGCGTTCCCGGCGGCAGGTTGGTGCCGCGCGAGCGGATGTAGAACGGCTTCGATCCGGCGGTCACCGTCCAGGTGAACGACAGGCGCTTGGAGCCATCCGGGTTGTTGACGGTCGTCATTTGCGACGACGGCATCTGCTTGGCGATCTTGGTGGAAGAATTGTAGACGATGTTGGCGCCGGCGGTGCCGGCAGCGTTGGCCACGGCATAGCCCGGAGCCCCCGGCGCGATCACGCCGGTGATGTCGCCGGTGATCAGGTCGACGTGGTCGAGATAGGGCTTGTTGAGCGGCTGGTTGATGCCGACCTGGGTGAGCAGCGGATTGTTGAAGCTGTAGGGGCTGTTGTTCTTGGCCGGAACGGTCATCGCCATCTCGACCGTGATGGTGTCGCCCGGGTTGACCACCAGGGTCTCACCCATGGTCTTCCAGACACCGTCCGGACCATGCGCACGATAGACCATGTCGGGTCCGATGATGTCGGCATTCACCGAGTAGGAATTGCCCGAACGCATGCCATCGACGACGTTCTGCGACTTGAAGTCGGGGTTGTTGGGCACATAGAGCTTCGTGTACTCGCCCGGCATGAAGTCCGCCGTGGTACCGGCTTCCGTTGCACCGAACGAACCGCGGCTGTGCCAGTCGGAGCTGACGAAGATGAAGAAGTTGCGGCCTTCGCCCAGCATGCCGTCCCACAGGCCGCCGACCTTGGCGGTGTAGATGCCTTGCATGCCATAGGTGCCGCCGCCGACGGCGCCTGTGCCATAGGATCCCGAGCCGCCGCTGATCGTGCCTTCCGCGAAGTGACCGGGCGACTCGATGCCGAAGGCAACGGTCGGACCGGCATTGTTCATGTCGCGGAAGGACTCGATGTTGTAGCCGTTGTTGCCGTTGGGGTTGTAGGGGCCCTGACGTTCGGTATGGGTCGGAACGACATAGGAGGTCAGCGGATAGCGCGACTGCAGCCACTGCACGCCGGAGATCGCCTTGGCGTGACCGGCATTCGGGGTCGAGGTCGAGTTGACGGCGACCACCTTGCCCGTCCACAGCTTGTTGCCGTTGGTGTCGGTCGGACCGATCAGATCGGTGTCGCCGCGATCGAACAGGAATTCGAACTGCGAGATGAATTCCGCGGAGCCGGTGGCGCCCGGAGCGCCCAGCGGGTTCTGGCCGGAGATCACCGAGGCATCGACATGCTCGTGCCCGGGAACGACCCACTCCAGACCCTCGATCAGCACCTTGTTGTACTGCTGCGAGCGCCGCACGATGTAGGGCCACTCGAGTTCCTGGATCGCCTGCCACGCCCACATTCGGGCCGACGACGTGTTCGGCGTGCCGTTCGGCGTGCCCTTGAGCGAGGTGACGGTGATGCCGTCGATGGTCTGGCCGAGGGTCTGATTCCACGTGGTGGTGACGTTGTCGCCGGGAATCTTCGCGCTGGAATCGCTGAAGCGGCAGTCGCGGTTGCCCGAGCCGCCGTGGTTGCCGAGGGTGAACCAGTCGAGATTGAAGTTCTGGCCGCCGGTGGGATGGGTGCCTGTGCCGACCGCGCGGTCGATCGAATAGCCGGCGGCGACGGAGCCGTCCTGGCAGGTATTGTGGTTATGCATGTCGCCGGCGACGTAGGGATTACCGGAGTTCACCGTCGTTGCGTCGGCCACGGACGCGCCGGCGAAAGCCAGCGAAGCGGAAGCCGCCGTGAGCATGACGAGCTTGGATTTCGGGAACATGGATTTGGGGCCCCTTCTGGAAACAGAAAGCTGTGTGACGATTGAATTTGACTTCGCGAAAATGCGAGGACCAGGATTTGGCTAGGGCATTAAGATCAGTGCACGGCGACACTTTGGTGAATGTTTTGTGGAGAGCTCATCGGAGCTGTGAAAAAAAAGTTCGGATCGCTTTCGCGATTTTGCGATGACAGCGTCGGGAAGCTTGATAAAGAACCACGGTCACGTGCCGGGTGCGATGCACTCACAACGACCGGGTTATCAGTCTAATGTCCGTGCAAGTTACACACGACGCGTCCGTCATTCCCGCCTCGACCGACAGCAGCACGCGTCAGCCCCGCCAGATTCTCGAATGGCTGCGTAGCGAACCGCTGCTGCAGTTCTGCCTGATCGGCGGGTTGATTTTCGTGCTCGACCTCGTGCTGCATCCGCCCGGCCAGGACGAGAAGACCATCGTCGTCACCAAGCAACTGCAGGACTCTTTCGTCCGCAATTTTTCGGAGGACGGCGATCGCTTTCCGACGCCGACCGAGCTGAGCAACATGGTCGAAAGCTGGGTCGCCAGCGAAGTGCTCTATCGAGAGGGCAAGGCGCTCGGAATGGACAAGGGCGACACCATGATCCGCGACCGCATCGCCTTCAAACTCCAGAGTCTGGTGTTCGACCAGGTCAAGGTGGACAAGCCGACCGAGGCCGACCTCAGGGCCTGGTTCGAGAAGACCCGCATGCAATATGACGAACCCGAACGCGTCGGCTTTCTGCTGACGCCTGCGACCGACGAGGCCACCGCACGCCGCCAGCTGGAAGACATTCGCGCGCAGCGTGAATCCGCCGATCTGCGCGATCAGACGCGGGCGTTTCTGGGTCGTCCGGTCCCGAGTCTGCCCCTGACCTTCGGCGACGGCTTCGCCGCGCAATTTGCCAATCTGGTCGCCAACGAATGGACCGTCATTCAGGCGAATGACGGCTGGCACGTCGTGCGGCTTGACGTCCGCAAGCAGGGCGTCCCCGCAAAATACGAGGACGTCGTCGACAATGTGCGCCGATCCTTCCTGAACGAAGAGACCCGCAAGCGCGCCTGGGCGACCGTTCAGAAACTCAAGACGAACTATTCGGTCAAGATCGAGCCCCGCTGATCCATGCCGCGCTTGATACGAGCCCTCTTCACCCTGCTCGCGCTGCTCGCCGGCGGCCGGGCCCTGGCCCACGAGGCCACCATGGGGGTGATCGAATTCCGGGAGGTCCAGCCCGGCCTCTATATCGGGCGCTGGACCAGCGAACCGAATATCGGCGCCGCCAAGGTGCAATTGCGCGCGCCGCCGCATTGCCGTCTCGCCCTGCCCGAACTGCAATGCGGAGCCAAGGGGCTGGTTGGGCAGGTGAGCGTCGACAATATCGGCGCCAACCTCTCGGCGGTCCTGCTGAAGGTCACCGCGCTCGACGGCAAGTATCGCAGCTACACCATCTCGACCGCCAATCCGACGGTGAACGTGCTCGGCGCGGGCGCGCCAACGATCGACACGTGGATCGAGCTGGCCCGCACCTATGTCAATTACGGAATCGAGCACATCCTGCTCGGCGCCGACCACCTGCTGTTCGTGCTCGGCCTGATCTGGATCGTCCAGGGCGGCTGGCGGCTTGTGAAGACCATCACCGCGTTCACCGTCGGCCACAGCCTGTCACTGGCGGCGGCTGCGTTCGGGCTGTTCGGCGTGCCGGAACGTCCGCTCAACGCCTGCATCGCGCTCAGCATCGTCTTCATCGGCGTCGAGATCATCAAGATGCAACGCGGCGAGACCACGCTGACCGCCAGACGACCCTGGCTGGTGGCGTTCTCCTTCGGCCTCGTGCACGGCATCGGCTTCGCCGGTGCGCTGGCCGGCCTCGGGATCGAGCGCAGCGTGCTCCCCGCGGCGTTGCTGTTCTTCAATGTCGGCGTCGAAATCGGACAGCTCGCCTTCGTGCTGGTCGTGCTGGCCCTGATCTGGGCGCATCGCCGGCTCGAGGCTCAATTGCCGTCCTGGGGCGAGGCGGTGCCGGCCTATGCCATCGGATCCGTGGCCATGTTCTGGTTCATCGGGCGCATGGTCAAGATCGTTACGACATCGACGTTGAGTTGACGCCACACATCAAGAGCCGAGTTCGAGTAGATTCAAATGACACGCCGGTCGCTTTCCCTTCTGCTGGTCAGTCTCATCCCCGCCGTGCTGGCGTCGCATCCGGCCCTGGCGCACGACCAGGTCGGCGTGGCCGGCGGATTGACGAGCGGCTTTCTGCATCCGCTGACCGGCGCCGATCACATGATCGCCATGGTGGCCGTCGGAATCTGGGGCGCGCAGCTCGGAATGCCGGCGATCTGGGTGTTGCCCGTCACCTTTCCTCTCGTCATGGCGCTGGGCGGTGTGATGGGCGTGCTGCAATGGCCGCTGCCGCTGCAGGAGCCGGTCATCGCATTGTCGGCCCTGGTGCTCGGTCTCGTCGTGGCGTTGCGGCTGCGGATGCCGTTCGGTGCCGCTGCCGTGATCGTCGCGGTGTTCGCGATCTTCCACGGCTATGCCCATGGCGCCGAACTGCCGCATGCCGCCAATCCGCTCGCCTACGGCATCGGCTTCGTCGTCGCGACGGGGCTGCTGCATCTGTGCGGAATCTCCATCGGGCTCTTGCTGCGCTGGCCGGCCGGAGACCGCCTGATCCGCGGCCTCGGCGTCGTCATCGCCCTGCTCGGCGGCTATTTTCTTTTGCGTAGTCTCGGAGGCGTCGCCTGATGCGTCCGCGATCGAGACATGCCGGGGCGGGCCTCGCCTTGCTCGCCGTCGCCATCATGGTGACGACGCCGGCCGAGGCGCACATCATTGCGACCCGGCTCGGCGATTTCTACGCCGGCGCCGTCCATCCGGCGACGGATCTGTATGACGTGATCCTCTGGCTGGCGCTGGGTCTGCTGGCTGGTTCGCTCGGCGCAGACCGCAGCCGCTGGCTGGTGCTGCTGTTTCCACTCGGATTGGCCACGGGATTCCTGTTGGCGCCCGCGGGCGGATCATTCGCCGGTGACGCGCTGGCCAGCGCCGCGTGGACCTGCCTGCTCGGGCTGTTGCTGGCTGCCGGTCTGAGGCTGCCATCGAAGGTTCTCGGTCTCGTCGGATTTGCGCTCGCTGTGGTTCGCGGCATGGCGAACGCTGCAGGCACCGGTCCCGAGACCAACATGCCGCTGTTCGCGGCGGGACTGATCTGTGCGGGCTATGCGGTGATCACCTTGACGATGGCGCTCGTGGTGACGTTCCGCCGCGCGGACGGCGGCGAGCGCACGGCCTGGCGCGCCATCGTGCTGCGCGCCTTGGGCGGCTGGATCGCGGCAATCGGACTGATGATGATCGGACTCACCTTCGCCGCGCCCGCCACCACCTGAATTCCGTCGACGCAGACACTCGTGATGCGGCGCGCGAAGCGGTCCGCCTCTGTCATGATGACGATGAGCGGCCGCCGTCGCGGATGAGCGGCTGCAAACCTGCACGGCCGTTTCTGCAGCAACGAAAGCAATGCCGGGAATGCGCGGTCAATCCGCAGCTTCCTTTTCTCGCTCACTGCACAAATCGACTCCGGGATGTCATCCCCCGATCATGAAGGGATGCGATAGCTGCTTAAGTAACAGTAAACCTCACGGGGCTTTTTAAATGTTCAACAAGTTCTTCTCTATCGCGGCCGTCGCGGTCGCGCTGCTCTTCGGCGGCGAGGCCGATGCCGGCGTGCTCTATTCCGGTTCGGGCGTCTGGTCGAGCCCGACCGTGTCGACGGCTTACAGCAATGCCAACACCACCTGGTCGTTCTCCTTCGAATTGCCGAACCCCACCTCGATCATCGGCGGCGTCACCACCGAAGCCACCAATTTCAGCTACAAGCTGAACGGCGTCTCGGTCGGTGCCTCGCTGCTCGACGTCTACTTCGCGCCCAGCGCGACCGGCGGCCTGTTCTCGCTGGACTTCACGGATGGCTATACGCTCGCGTTCTTCCTGACTCCCGGCGTCGACATCGGCTCGACCGGCAACCTGTCGACCGGTACCTGGAACAAGGCCGACGTGGCGCTCTACGGTCCGAACTCCCTGTTGGCCTACAACAGTGGCACCGCCACCATCTCCGCCGTTCCGGAGCCCTCGACCTGGGCCATGATGATCCTCGGCTTCGCCGCCGTCGCTTTCGTGACCTATCGTCGCCGCAACCGCGCCGTCGCTGTTGCCGCCTGATATCGTCTCAACCAGACACGATGCGAGAGGCCGCCGCGAGGCGGCCTTTTTGCTGGCGCCCGCATCAGAACACTACGGCTGAGATCAAGTGCCCGAATTCGGCGCGCTCCAGGTCTTACCGAAGTTCGTCGTTGATTGCTCTGAAGCAGAACCGCGAAGTCTTCCTCGGGCTCCCTGCCGTGTTGTGTCCAACAGGCGCGATCCCTGGCCGCCCTGCCGAACGGGGGCGACTTCGTCATCAATGTTGCACGGAGCGGCGCGTTCGGTTGCGTGAAGGGTTCGATGGCGCAGATTTTGCGATTTGAGCGTGGTTGTAGGGTAGTCGTTCAGAAATCGAGAGCGAGCTGCAAAACCCGTTTGCAAAGCCGCTACAACACGTTGCTTTTACGAAAGAAATCGTTTTGGAGCGGGTGAAGGGAATCGAACCCTCGTATTCAGCTTGGAAGGCTGCTGCTCTACCATTGAGCTACACCCGCGACAGGGGCTCCCTAACACGGCCCGGCGGCGGTCTCAACTGCCAGGAGGCGGCATTGCGGTCGCATTCCGGCACCTCTTCCGGCGTGCCAACAGGTCGTTCCCGCCGATCCCCTCCCTTAACACCGGCACTTTCGGGGCCTATATTGGCGTCTCCCGCAACCAACGAAAGGAGGTGATCCAGTGTCTTATACCAAGCGCTGTCACCTCGCTGGGATCGCCCGCTAGGCTTTGCAAAGAGCCTGGCATCGGGGCGCTCTCAGCCCTGGACCAGCGAGCAAGAGATCGGGCGCGACGGGGGTCTCCCCGCCGCGCCTTTTCTTTTGAGGTGAATTGCAGGAAGCAGCAGGCTCAGCCGGTGCGCAGCCGTTCGCGCATGGCGACGGCTGCGATCAGGGCACCGACGCACCAGGCCATCGCAGCCCGATGCGGCTGATCTCCCCACATCACGGTGAGGATGCTGGCGAGGAGGCACGGCGCGATCGCCTTGCCGGTGCGGCTGGCGAGCGACAGCAGAAACGGCAAGGTGGCCATCGCGGTCTGTAGAAGGGTCATGCGCGGAGATTCGCTTGCGGCACGGGCTTTTCAGAAGCCGCAGACGTTCAGGGCGCGCGCCTGCTTGCCACGGCGGCTTTCGACGATGCGCTCGCCGCCGTTCTCGGCGGAACTGCCGTAATAACGGTGGTGTCCGCTGCGGTCGTGCAGATCCGCCGGCGCGGATGACTGAGCGCGACGCGCGTCGCAGATGATCTTGATGGTCGACATGGCCGCCTCCGAATGGCTTCAGTGTTCTTGGTGGCCATCAGTCGCCTCGGTTCCGGGCGGCGTTCACGAGCCGACGGGGCAATCGGGTTTCAGGACTGTTTCGTCGAAAGACCCCGACGCAATATTTGATCCCGGGGATTGTCGGTATTCGGGGCGGTGATACGTCCTTTGGACCGCGAGCTCGAGTAACACGAGGTGAAGATGCTTTACGCGATCCTGGCCTATCATGTGGAAGAGGAGCTTTTGTCCTGGACGCCGGAGCAGGATGCGGCGGTCGTGAGCAAGGTCGTCGAGGTTCAGGCGCCGTTGCGGGCCAGCGGACATTTTGGCCCGGCGGCCCGTCTGGACGAGACCCGGAAGGCGCGCACCCTGCGCGGTCCCGGCGCCGGCATGGTGCTGGACGGCCCTTTTGCCGAGACCAAGGAGCAGCTTCTCGGCTTCCATCTCGTCGAATACGACACCGAGGAAGAGGTGATCGCTGCGGCACGTGCGCTGCGCCGCGTCAATCCGACCGCGGTCTACGAGATCCGCCCGATCAAGCTTTTCCTGCCGGCCGATGGGTTCGGCGCGACACCGGCCTGACGGCCGGCCTCACGCCCCCGGCTGCGACCGCGCGACATAGAAGCGCTGGATCAGGAGGCCGCCGAAGGCAAAGAACCACACGAAGGGCGCCAGACGCGGCGCGAACGCCGCCACGACCGTGCCCGGCACGAACACGAGCAGCGGAAACAGCGAGGCCATGATTTCCTGACGCCAGCTGCCCAGGATCAGCCACCACAGCCAGGCGTTGAGACCGGCGATCGCGGTCAGGTTCAAGCCGTAGAGCACCGAGATGGCGCTGCTCTGGCCGTAGTTGGTGTAGAGGCCGTTGGTGACCGGCAGCAGCACGATCGACAGCAGGAAAAACAGGTTGAGCATGACCACACCGCGGCTGCCCGTGGGCTGGCGGGCGAGCCGCCGGTGATGACTGATCCAGAACACGCCCGCGATGATGAAGCTGAGCGCGAATCCGATCAGCTTGCCGGCATAGACCCGGGCCAGATCGTTCCAGTCGGGCACGCCGGTGAACACGCCCGCCTTGGGCAGGTCATAGGCCAGGAGCGTCATGGCGACACCGAAAATGGTGTTGCTCAGCGATTCCAGCCGCCGCATTTCGAACTGGTCGGGTGAAAGCTCGGTCATGCGGGCCTGTCTGGGAGCTGGAACCGGGGACGCCCCTCCCCGTAGATGCAAATGCCCGACCCGTCCAGCAGCATTGCGATTCGCGGCGGGATCGCCGATTCCTAGGGTTTGATCCCGGGGGCGATTCGTGACGACCTATCTGGAGACGCTTAATGCGGAGCAGCGCCGCGCCGTCGAGCACGGCGTGGCCGGCGGCGCGACCGTGGGCGCCCCCCTGCTCGTCATTGCCGGCGCCGGGTCCGGCAAGACCAACACGCTGGCCCATCGCGTTGCCCATCTGATCGTCGCCGGCGCCGATCCGCGCCGCATCCTGCTGATGACCTTTTCCCGCCGCGCCGCCGCCGAGATGGCCGGACGGGTCGAGCGCATCGCCCGCAAGGTGCTCGGCGAAAACAACGCCGCGATCATGCGCGACGCACTCACCTGGGCGGGCACGTTTCACGGCATCGGCGCGCGGCTGCTCCGCGAATATGCCGAACGGATCGGCGTTGACCCGGCCTTCACCATCCACGACCGCGAGGATTCCGCCGACCTGATGAATCTGGTGCGGCACGAACGCGGCCTGTCGAAGACCGAGAGCCGCTTCCCGGCCAAGGGCACCTGCCTTGCAATCTACTCCCGCTGCATCAATGCGGAGATGGAGATCGAGAAGGTGCTGGGGGCGCATTACCCCTGGTGCGCGGGCTGGGCGGCCGAACTCAAGGCCCTGTTCGCGGCCTATGTCGAGGCCAAGCAGGCCCAGCACGTGCTCGATTACGACGACCTCCTGCTCTACTGGTCGCAGATGATGAGCGATGCGCTGATCGCCGAGGAGATCGGCGGGCGCTTCGACCACGTGCTGGTCGATGAATATCAGGACACCAACCGCCTGCAATCCACCATCCTGCTTTCGCTCAAGCCCGACGGCCGCGGCCTCACCGTGGTCGGCGACGATGCGCAGTCGATCTATTCGTTCCGCGCCGCGACCGTGCGCAACATCCTCGACTTTCCGCAGAGCTTCTCGCCGCGCGCCGAGATGATCACGCTCGACCGCAATTACCGCTCGACGCAAGGCGTGCTGGCGGCGGCGAACGGCGTCATCGGCCTCGCCCGCGAACGCTTCACCAAGAACCTCTGGACCGATCGCGCCGCCGGGCAGAAACCGCAGCTCGTCACGGTGCACGACGAGGCCGACCAGGCCCGCTACATCGTCGAACGGGTGCTGGCCAATCGCGAGCAAGGCGCGCTGCTCAAGCACCAGGCGGTGCTGTTCCGCACCTCCTCGCATTCCGGCCCGCTCGAAATCGAGCTGACCCGCCGCAACATCCCCTTCGTGAAGTTCGGCGGCCTGAAATTCCTCGACGCCGCGCATGTCAAGGACGTGCTGGCCTTGCTGCGCTTCGCCGAGAATCCGCGCGACCGCGTCGCCGGCTTCCGCATCCTGCATCTGCTGCCGGGGATCGGCCCGGCGACCGCGCAACGCGTGCTCGACCAGATGGCGGAGAGCAGCGATCCCCTCGCCGCGCTCGGCCAGTTGCCCGTGCCGCCGCGCACCGGCGCCGACTGGACCGACTTCGTCCGCACCGTCGAGAATCTGCGCTATTCGGAATGGCCTGTTGATCTTGAGCGCGTGCGGCTGTGGTATGAACCGCATCTCGACCGCATCCACGAAGAGTCCGAGACCCGCCGCGCCGACCTGATGCAGCTCGAGCAGATCGCGAGCGGCTATCCCAGCCGCGAAAAATTCCTGACTGAGCTCACGCTCGATCCGCCGGATGCGACCAGCGACAAATCCGGACCACCGCTGCGCGACGAGGACTATCTGATCCTGTCCACCATTCATTCGGCCAAGGGCCAGGAGTGGAAGTCGGTCTTCGTGCTCAACGTCGTCGATGGCTGCATGCCGTCCGATCTCGGTGCCGGCACCTCGGCCGAACTCGAGGAGGAGCGCCGGCTGCTCTATGTGGCGATGACGCGGGCCAAGGACGATCTGCACCTCGTCGTGCCGCAGCGTTTCTTCGTCCACGGGCAGGCCGCCAAGGGCGACCGCCACGTCTACGCCTCGCGCACCCGCTTCATCCCGGAGCAGCTGGTGCATCTGTTCGAGCGCACCGCCTGGCCGAAGGTGGCCCCCGGTGCCGCCCGCCCCGCAGCGCAGGGCCCCAGGATCGACATTGGCGCAAGAATGCGCGGGATGTGGCGATAGGATAGGCTCGGGGCCGCCAAGACCACGCCGAGACATACGCCGGGACAAACCGGAACAAGCGCAGGCCCAGCAAAGGTCGAACATGAAAGCCGTCGTCGTCGAGCAATACGCTCCCATCGATCAGATCGCGTTGAAGGACATCCCCGTGCCGCCCGTGCCGCCCGGCCGGCTGCGGATTCGCGTCGAAGCGGCCGGCATCGGATTTGTCGACGGCTTGAAGATCCAGGGGCTCTACCAGACCAAGGACCCGCTGCCCTTCACGCCCGGCACCGAGTTCGCAGGGATCGTGCACGAGGCACCGGGCGAGCCGGGCGGCTATCGCCCCGGCATGCGCGTGATGGGGATGGCGCGTTCGGGAGCTCTGGCCGAACAGATCGTCGTCGGGACCGAAGCGCTCCATCCCCTGCCGGACGGCGTCGCGGCCGAAGTGGGCGCGTCCTTTCGGGCCAACTATCTCACCGCGCTCTATGCGCTCGGCGCCCGCGCCGAGCTCCGTGCAGGCGAGCAGCTTCTGGTGCTGGGCGCCGCCGGCGGCACCGGGATCGCCGCCGTCCAGATCGGCAAGCTGCTCGGCGCCCATGTGATCGCAGCCGGCTCGACGCCGGAGAAGCGCGCCTTCGCGCAGCAGCACGGCGCCGACGCGGTGATCGACTATACGCAACCAGGCTGGCGCGACGAACTCAAGGACCTGACCAAGGGACATGGCCCGGACGTGATCTTCGATCCTGTCGGCGGCGAGATCTCCGTGCAGGCCTTCCGCTCCATCGCCTGGCGCGGGCGCCATCTGGTGGTCGGCTTCGCCGCCGGCACGATCCCCGCGCTGCCGTTCAATCTGCCGCTGTTGAAGGGCGGCGCCCTGCTCGGCGTCGACCTCGCGCAGATTCCCGTGCGCGAGCCCGAGGTGCAGACGCGCCTGATGAGCGATCTCTCAGGCTGGCTCGCCGACGGCAGGCTGAAGCCGGTGGTCGGCCGCGTCTTCGCACTGGCGGATTTCCGCGACGCGTTCCGCGCGATGCAGACGCGCGCGGCGCTTGGCAAGATGGTCGTGCGGATACCGGGATGAGGTCCAGGCGATCAGGCGCAAGAACGGAAACCGAGCATTTCCGATCATCGCATTGTGGCCCGGCCTTCGCTCATTATGTCCTGTCGATCACCCCCACGAGAAAACCTGATCGATGGCTTCCGCGCTTCAATTCGGACTTGATACTTTCGGCGATGTCACCCGGGACGCCTCCGGCGCCTTGCTTCCCCATGCGCAGGTGATCCGCAACGTCGTCGCGGAAGCCGTGCTGGCGGACGAGGTCGGCCTCGACTTCATCGGACTCGGCGAGCATCACCGCGCCGATTTCGCGGTGTCTTCGCCCGAGACCGTCCTGGCCGCGGTCGCCGCGCGCACCGAAAACATCCATCTCGGCTCGGCCGTGACGGTGCTGAGCTCGGACGATCCGATCCGGGTGTTCCAGCGCTTTGCCACGCTCGACGCGCTCTCGAACGGACGCGCCGAGGTGATCCTCGGCCGCGGCTCCTTCACCGAATCCTTTCCGCTGTTCGGATTCGACCTGCGCGCCTATGAGGCGCTGTTCGAGGAGAAGCTCGACCTGTTCACGGCGCTGCTGTCGCAGAAGCCGGTAAGCTGGCAGGGCAAGCTGCGGCCGCCGCTGAAGGACCAATTGGTCTATCCGCCGGTCGAGAACGGCACGCTCAAGACCTGGATCGGCGTCGGCGGCAGCCCCGAATCCGTGGTGCGCGCCGCGCATTACGACCTGCCCCTGATGCTCGCCATCATCGGCGGCGATCCCGCGCGCTTTGCCCCTTACGTCGATCTCTATCACCGCGCCTTCAAGGAGTTCGGCCGCCCGGCCCGACCGATCGGCGTGCATTCGCCCGGCTATGTCGCCGAGACCGACGAGCAGGCCCGCGAGGAACTGTGGCCCGACTACAAGGCGATGCGTGACCGCATCGGCAAGGAGCGCGGCTGGCCGCCGATGAGCCGGGACGAATTCGTCAGCGAGGCGGAGCGCGGCTCGCTCTATGTCGGTTCGCCGGAGACGGTGGCGCGCAAGATCGCGAGGACGGCGACGACGCTCGGCATCGCGCGTTTCCAGCTGAAATACTCCGCCGGTCCGCTGCCGCACGGGAAGCTGATGAGGAGCATCGAGCTCTATGGGCGCAAGGTGGTGCCGTTGGTGAAAGATTTACTCTCCTGATCCAGCCCTTGCCGCATCTTGATCCACGTCAAGCCGGATCGACGGGAATCCCGGGTAAGAACATCTTCCCGTGGATCACTCGACAGGCAGGCCAATGGCACCTCTCTCCCGGAAGTCCAGGCAGGTTCGCCCCCGCAAGAGCAGCGCCAAGCCGATCAGAGGGGGCAAGGCGGCAGCGGCGCAGGCGCGCGCGATCAAGCTGACGCCGGTGGAACGATCGATCGCCGAGCAGTCACGCGCGGGCGCACTGCAGAGCGAGATGGCCGCGCTCGACAGCGTCCTGAAGGGGCCGCCGGCCCTCGCGCCGGACAGCGCGCCGGTACAGGCGATGCTGACCGGCGCAGCGCCCGACGATGCCCGGGAGTTGCAGGCACTGCTGGTCGGCAAGGACACCAAGCGCGTGAGGCGCACCACCAGCGATGAACTGGCCGACGGCTGGCGATTCGGCGGCTATCCCTACAAGTCGCGGATGTATCGCCGCGACTATGAGGAGCAGAAATTCGTGCTCCAGACCGAACTGCTGAAGCTGCA
This sequence comes from uncultured Bradyrhizobium sp., assembly GCA_964423245.1. Lineage (GTDB taxonomy): Bacteria > Pseudomonadota > Alphaproteobacteria > Rhizobiales > Xanthobacteraceae > Bradyrhizobium. The sequence continues at coordinate 92,888 of CAYREH010000026.1, forward strand.
GAACTGGATGAAGGACACCCGGCAGCGGCTCGTGCTGCTGTTCGAGGGCCGCGATGCCGCAGGCAAGGGCGGCGCCATCAAGCGCTTCATGGAGCACCTCAACCCGCGCGGCGCCCGCGTCGTGGCGCTGGAGAAGCCGAGCGAGGTCGAGCGCGGCCAGTGGTATTTCCAGCGCTATGTGCAGCATCTGCCGACCGCAGGCGAAATCGTGCTGTTCGACCGCAGCTGGTACAACCGCGCCGGCGTGGAACGCGTCATGGGCTTCTGCTCGCCTGCGGAATACGAGGAGTTCCTGCGCCAGGTACCGGAGTTCGAGCGCAACCTCGTGCGGAGCGGCCTGCACCTGATCAAGTTCTGGTTCTCGGTCAGCCGCGAGGAGCAGCGCCGGCGCTTCAAGGAGCGCGAGGGTCATCCGCTCAAGCAGTGGAAGCTGTCGCCGATCGACCTCGCCTCGCTCGACAAGTGGGACGACTACACGCGCGCCAAGGAAGGCATGTTCTTCCACACCGACACCGCCGATTGTCCCTGGATCGTCATCAAGTCCGACGACAAGAAGCGCGCGCGCCTGAACGCGATGCGCTACGTGCTCCACGCCATGCCCTATGCAGGCAAGGACACCAAGCGCATCGGAATAGTGGACGACCTCCTGGTCGGCCGCGCCAACGTGATCCACGAGCGCGAGGAACATGG
>CAYREH010000027.1:0-91025 GCA_964423245.1 uncultured Bradyrhizobium sp.
GTTGCATCGACGTAAGCAAGACGCTGAGAGTCGGTGCAGACTGTCAAGATAAGGCAACCAGCTCCTCGCGCGCCCGCTCGGTGCGATCCTTGCCGTAGCGCGACAGATCGCGGTTCACGCGATGGGGAGCTGCCGTCCAGTGCGTGGCCTCATGGCTCAAGACCGCGACGTATGAAGCAGCATCCCGGAAAGTTGCAACAGGCGGCATCTGGATGAAGTCGCCAGCAGGAGAATAGAACGCCCTGTCGCCACCATGCCGAATCACCGCGCGGGTGTTGGCGAAGAAACGATCGACATGCTCGATCCGCTCGACAGGATCACGGACAGGCTTGGCCTGCGCATAATATTGCGCGGGCAGCCCGTCGATCTGCGCGACATTGAATGCGGTGTAGGCTTTGAGGAACGGGATTTCCCGGTCGAACTCTTCACCGGCGACACCGACTTCGGTCTTCGTGAACCGGCTGGCGAAGACCACCATGGTTCCGCTCTCGCCCTTGCGGACCGCGCCTCCAAGCTCAATGGCCTGCTTGAACGTCATCCAGATGGGCGCTGAAAATCCGCGCGCCAGGGCTTCGGACCAAAGCAACAGCACATTCATGCCGCTATAGGGCAAACCGTTGTGGCGGAGCGGGCGCGTCACGCGGCCAATAGCGTTCGCCGAGTTCCATGGCTGCATCCATGGGCGCACGCCTTTTTCGAGATCGGCGACGATGCGTTCGGTGATCCGCGCATAGATGTCGGTGCGCGAGCCCTTTTCCTTGCTGGTCATGTTCTCAAACCTCCTTGTCGGGGCCGCGCCCATCGCGGCCCGTCGCGGAGGTCCGTGGCCGGGGCGATCAGGAGGGGCGCGCACCCGACCGGGCCCGTCGCATCGCGACGGGCGGGAAGGGCCGGAACGAAGTGGAGGACGGCGAAGCCGTTGCGCGGGCCACCGGCCCCGGCAGGACCGCCAACCGGGACGGGCCGCGGTGGGCGCGCTCCTCCGCTTTCTTTTTGCCCGCTTGCCCATCCCGATCTGGCGCAACGCCACAGGCCGCGCTATATATCTGACTAGCTGACTAGGTAGAAGTGCGAGCCAATGAGCAAGCAGGCGGGACTGAAGAACATAAAGAAAGCCGGACGCCGCCCGGCGGCGGGACGGTGGAAGCTCGAGGACGCGAAAGCGCGCTTCAGCGAAGTGGTCCGCCACGCGCGCGAGGATGGTCCACAGCGTGTGACCGTGCGCGGCCACGATTCGGTCGTCGTGATGAGCGTCGAGGAGTTCGAACGCCTGGTGCCGGAAAAGCCGAGGCTGCCGTTCGTCGAGTTCATGGAGAGCCTGCATCTCGGCGGGCTCGATCTTGAGCGCGAGATGGATCGCGGCCGGGATGTCGAGCTTTGAGGGGCTGGCTGCTCGATACGAACGTCGTCGCCGCTCTGATCAATCCGCAGGGTGCGCCGTCGGTCAAGAGCTGGGTCGCGGGACAGGAAGAGGAGACATTCTTCATCAGCGTCCTGACGCTTGGCGAATACGACAAGGGAATCCACAACCTTCCCGACGGTCATGCGGAGCGCCCGCGTTATATCGCGGCGCGCGACGCGTTGGCCGAACGCTTCGGCGATCGTGTCCTTTCGCTGAGCGACGAAGTCGTCCGGCGATGGGGAAGGGTTTCGGGAGAGGGCAAGCGGGCGAGCGGACACGCCCCGCCAGTGATCGACACGATGCTGGCCGCGACGGCGCTCGAACACGATCTCTATCTGGTGACGCGCAACGTGAAGGACGCCAGGCCATCCGGCGCGACGGTGTTCGATCCGTGGAACGACGATGCAGCAATGTTTCCGCTGAGCCCCAAAGCCGGGCGCGTGCGATAGCGACATGCGAACAGGCCGGCCCCCTTGCGGGACCGGCCTGTTCGGCAAGGAAGAAGGGGGCGAGGCCGAAGCCTCGCCCGATGGGCGGCTCAACCGAGGGCCGCCATCTGCAATTCGGCCGCCTTGCGGTCGAGGGTCTGGCCGGGATGCTCGGCCGGACGCTCGAAGGGCTTCCAGCGCTCGCCAACGATCTGCTCGTAGGCGGCGACCGCGCCTTCGGCGGCCATGCGCAGGGCATGGGCCTGGAGCCCCATGTCGGCGGCGAATTCGCGCTTGCGCTGCGCGGCGCTGTCGAAACCGACGGGGCCATCGAGGTCCTCGTCGCGCAGGTCGTTGGCGGCCTTGGCCGTCATGTCGCGGGCTTCCGTCACCGCGCGGGAGTAGAATTGGCCGGCCCCATGGGCGGAGCCGACATAGGCCCCGATGATGCGCTGGAGGTGGATCTGCATCGCGCGCTCGCCGAGGCCTTCGCCGAGCGCCTCGGCGGTCTCGACGATCATCCGCTCGTGCAGGTCGCGGATGCCGTCGCTGTCGAGCACCGGCGATCCGAAGCTCTCGGCGATCATCAAGGCCTGGGCCGCATCCGGGCAGGCGAGCCGGACCATTTCGAGGGTTGTGCCCTTGCGAAGCTGGACGACGCGGGCGGTCTGGCGGGGAGCGGTTCTGGACATGCGGATTTTCCTTTCCATCGGTTGTCCCGAAGGCTCGCACCGGCCCTTGCCAGCTCTCCCTTCGGGTGAGCTCGTGAAAAACCGGCGGTCAGACGGACGCTTCAGGGTCCGGGGCGACCAGGTCGAGCGAAGCCGGCTTGCGGGCAAGCGGGGCCTACGGCCCTGCGCCAGACCGCGGGCCTGCTTTGCCGAGATCGGTCGTTCCGGCCGCAACGCGGCGCGAAGCGGCCTTGAAGCGGCCGGCCGCCGGTTTACGAGCGCAACCTCAAACCGAAGGGAGGGCCGGCGAGGGACCGCGTCATCCCGGCGACCAAGCGCAGGAAAGGGGGCATGTCCGGATCTCCGCCAGATCGCGGCGGCCGGCCGCAGCATGGGCCTCGGCGTCAATGCCCGCTCTTCCCGGATGTGCGACCGCTGATCGCCGGGCGCTGACATTGCCGCCCGACAGCGCCGCCGCCCTCACGCAGCCTGCGATGGCGAAGAGTCGTGCCGCTCGCGAAAGGCCGCGATCGCCCGATCCTGCCGGGCCAGCTTCCGCGCGAGCGCGTCGATCTCCGGCTGCCGCTCGGCCGAGAGGGCGGCGAGGTTTGCACGGTAGCGTTCGAGGAACGCGCCCGGATCAGGCGGCTTTCCGCGCCGATAGGCCGTGCGGCGCGGCTGCAATTGCGGGATCAGCGCCGTCATGCGGCGCGTGATCTGCCGGTCGATCATGTCGAGCTGGCGCTGCGTCTGCCTGCGCGCCTCCTCCATCCGGGCGAGCTGCGCACGGCGGTCAAGAGAAGTGGTCATGGCGCGCTCCCGCGCCTGGCGACGAAGTCCGAAGGGCCGTCCCATGCGCGATGGCGGGCTTCGTCGATGACGAAGCCGAATTGCCCGACCCGATACTCCGTCGACGGCACGAGGAAGCGTCGTTCCTCGACTGCCTGGCCACGTTTCCCGCCGCGTGTGGCGACGCACTCCACGAAGCCCTTCTCATGGTCCGACGTGATCGCCGCGATGACGATCCAGTCGGCCGCGTGCAACTTCTCGAAGGCGAGGCGATCCCGCTCGCGGGATTCGCCGGGTCCAAGGACCGTGCCGAAGATCTTCTCCCAGGCGTCCGGCCAGCCATCCTTGATGGTGCGCTCCGCGCAGCGGCGCTCGAAGCTGGAGAACAGATGCGGGAAGTGGATCGCGACGATCGCCCAGCACTCATCCTCCTCGTACCAGCCGCCATCGGCGCGCAGTATCGGATGGACCTGCGCATTGCGCTCGGCCGATAGATGAAAGCCGCCGTGACTGGCCGTGTCGTGGAAGATGACGCCATCGGCATAGATCGTCGCGCCCTGCGAAGCACCCCACGGCGTGCTCGCGGCGATCCGCGCATCGCGGCGAGCGAGCGCCTTCTTCTCCTGGCTGTGCTCGGCCTGTTCGAGGACCGCATTTCGGAATGCCGCCGCGTCGGCGAGCTCGCCGGAATGGCCATAAAAGTCGTTGCGGGTCCATTCCGGCATGGGCCTGCGGATTCGCCAGCCTGTCGCGAGATAGTGCTTGCCGTCGCTGGCCGGGACCATGGCGAACGCATTGTCGCCGACGAGCGCGACGGCCATGCCGTCAGCGCTGCGGCCAAAAGAAGCCCCCGAAATATCGGGGGTTTCGAGATTGCCGTTCAGGTGGGTGAGCGCGTTCATGCCGCTGCCCTCCCCTCGATGACGTCGGCGCCGACCTCGTCGGCGGTGACTTCTTCGAGCACGGCGCGGGGATAGCCGTGGCGTGACAGCCACTCCTTCGCGTCGGCCTCGTGGGTCGCGAAATAGACGAGTTCGGCGTGATCGCCGGCACCGGCGAACACACGGACCGAGCCGATGGCCGGACGTTCGACGATGGTGAAGTGGAGCTTCGAATCCAGCGAGAACGTCCGATGGACGCGGATGGCGATGACGCCGCCGGCGCCATAGTCGGCCTCGTGCAGCGTGAAGCAGGCGGGCACCGCGATGTTGCCGACGCCTCGTTCGCCCTGCTTGCGGGTCAGCCGACCCCGGCTGTTGTTGGACCGCCAGGTCGATAGCTTCTTGTTGAAGCGCGCCGGCGGTTGCGGCGTGCCATCGGACCAGGCGACGATCGAGCCGATGGGTGCGTTGTCGAAGAATGTATGCGCGGACATGATGTCCTCCGTGTTTGCGCAGGTGTGGAAACAGAACCGCCGCCGGTTTGGCCGGCGGCGGTGGATCATTCGGAAGGTGAAACGGGGGCGGCGCTATTCGGCCGCCTCCAGATATTCGCCAGCCTCCTCATCGGCCGGGTCCTCTGCGACCATGTCGATGTCCTCCCCCGGCTCGTCATCGTCGTTCGTGGCAGCGTTGGAGGACAGCCAGTGCGAGAGGCCGGCGGCATCCGGAGCGAAGAGCGCTGCGGAATGAACGAAGTGCCCTTCCTTGAAATGCTCGACGAGCGCTGCGCGCGTGTCCTTCACCCTCTGGCGCGGAAGGACCGGCGTGTCCTTGCACGAGGCTTCAAGCGCGGGACGCGACAGGCACGAGAGGAAGTCCTCCGTACCCATGTTCGGCAGGAACGCATTCGCGCCGATCGCCTCGCCCGCGATGCGGGCGACGATGCCGCTCTTGCTGGCGTTCTCCCGGCAAGAGAACACGTCGATCAGCATGGAACGGGCCACGACGCGCAGCGTGTCCATATCGAAGGCGAGCTTGCCCTCGGCATCGAACAGCATGACACCATGCCTGGCGAGCTTGCCGTGGCCGTAGTTGCCGCTGCCTGCGCCCCTCGTGACCGACACGTTCTGCCCCGCGAAGGCGAGGATCAACAGCGCCATCAGCGTGTCATCCTCGATCGGCGCGCGGCCGAGCGCTTCGCGCAGCGCATCGGTGCGGTAGTCGCCGATCATCTCAATGCCCTTGTGCGTGACTTCGGGACGGGGTTTCGCGACAGAACCAACGTCGTTCTCGTCAGTGCCGTGCGAACCGGCCGCCGACTTCCCCTTCGGCTTCTTCGGCTCGGGCATCCGGTAATGCACCGACTGCACCTTGCCGTCGCGATCAATATACATAGCCGTGCAATCGCCCTTGCCCGGTTTGCCGTGAACGCGCTCGGCCTTCCTGGGCAGTTCGGGCTGACCCCAGCTATTCTGCTCGGTGATGATCCCCCTTTTCGGGAGATGATTGGTCATCCATTCCTGCTGAGCGCCGAGGAACGCCTCGACATTGGTGGTGTAGCGGCTGTCCTGATCGGCCGGCGCGAACAGATCCTCGGTCCATTCGATGCCATAGGCCTGGGCCAGATCGTCGCCGAAGCTGGCGTCGCGGGCATACATCCGCTTCTTCTGCAGCGCCTGCGCGACGCTCCACCACGACACCTGCGGATCACCCTTTTTCGGCTTGTTCGCCTTCCAGACCTGCTGCTGCTCCTCGAGCGAAGCCGCCGCGATCGTACGAAGCTGCTGCTCGTTCGGCATGTCGCCCCTGGCCATCTGATCGAGCATCGCCGGCAGCACGTTGGCGAGCAGGCGCAGCTTCTTGATCTGGCGGACCGGCAGTGCGAGCGCCACGGCGATCGCTTCCTCGGTCCAGCCGAGCGCGACAAGCCGCTCGATCGCGCGCCATTGGTCAACGGGATTAAGCGCCTCCCGCGCCAAGTTCTCCACCATCGAGCGCATGGCGCCATTGTCGTTCGCGGCCTCGACGACCAGCACGTCGATTTCCTCAAGACCCGCGGCGATCGCCTGCTTCACGCGCCGATGGCCGGAATCGATGATGTAGCCATTGCCGCCGCCGGTTTCGGGCGCGATGACAGGAGGCTGCACGATGCCGACCGCCTTGATGGTCGCCAGCAGCAGTGCATCGGCCTGCGGCGTGGATTTCGTCTGGCGCATGCGGTCGGGATTCTCCTTCAGCGCACGCGGGTCGACCTTCATGAGACGCATGGAATTGCTCCTTCAAGGGTTGCGGACGCGGCCTTCCGCCCGTCCTTTTGTCGTCTTCTTCCCGAAGACACCCTCCGGCCCGCGGAGCGGGCGGACCGGCACAATTGCGGGCGAGCATCCCTGCCCGGCCGGACAAGCGGGGCTCACAGCCCCGCGAAGGACGACGGGACGGGATCGCGCTGGCCGCGATTGAGCGACAGCGTTGCCGGTCAGGCCGCTCTGCGAGGAGGTTTCCCCCCTCCTTTTCTCTATTTCCTGCTTTTCGTCCGGAACGCTCTGACCTCAGCCAGGTCGTAGGCTCGGTTCAAGCCGCGAGCGCGCTCGGCGCTGCCGCATCCTCGACGTCGAGCGCCAGAGCCCGCTCGATCTCCACGAGCTGCCGACGCTTGTCGGCGAGTTCGTCGGCGAAGGCGAACTCGCCCTCCCCCCGAGACTGATAGGAGGCAAGCCGGCGGCGCGCATCGGCAAGACGCTGGCGATAGCGCTCCTGCTCCCCCTCGAAATCGTCGAGCGCATGTTCGAGCCGGGCGACCGCGCCGAGCGGCGTCACCGTCATGGGCAAATCGATCTCGTATTCGGCGTTGGTTCGCAGCAGCATGGTGGCGTAGCGATAGCCGTCCTTGCCGAAACGCTGGCCTTCATATTCGAGATCGAAGCCGCCGACCGAGGCGATGATCGCCTCGCCCTCCTGCTGCAATTGCACGAGCGTCAGAATCTCCTTCATCAGAGCCCTGCCCGCCTCCTTGCGCTCGGCGTAGGAGGTGTCCGTCACGTTCATCGTGAAAGCAGCGCCGTCGGTCGGAACAAGACGCTCGATGTCCTGGCCAATTTCCGCGATGCGGCGCGTCGAGATGTCGATATCGCGCTCGGCATCGCGAATCTGCCGGCGCACGGCATGCTGATCGTCGATATGGGCGGCGCGAAGCCGTTCGAGCCGGGCGATATCGGCTTCAAGCCCCGCCTTCTGCATCAACCTCTGGTCGCCGGAAGCGATGGCCTTGGCCATGGCGAACTGGTTCGCCTGTCCATCACCGAGATCTTCAAGCCTGCGGATCGAAATATCGCCGGAGAGCGCGGCCGCGATGAAACGGGCCTTGCGCTCGTTGTTCTGCCACATTGCGGCATCGAGCGAGCCCTCCGTCGCGTAGGCGTAGATATCAACCTCGTCGTGCTGGTTGCCCTGGCGAACGATGCGGCCCTCGCGCTGCTCGATCTGCGAGGGCAGCCACGGCACGTCGAGGTGATGCAGCGCCTTCAGGCGCAATTGCGCGTTGACGCCGGTGCCCATCGTCTCCGAGCTTCCGAGAAGGAAGCGGACCCTGCCGGCACGCACGTCGCCGAACAGCCTCTGCTTCGCCTCCGACTTCTTGAAGTCCTGCATGAAGGCGATTTCGGCGGCTGGCACGCCGCGCCGGATGAGCTCGTCCCTGATCCAGCGATAGGCCGAGAAGCCTCTGGTCTTCTCGACATTGATCGTGCCGAGATCAGAAAAGATCATCTGCGCGGCGCCGGGTAGCTCATAGGGCCTGCCGTCCGGCTGAACATAGGTACTCGCTTCGGTCTCCCGCCAGATGCGGAAGGCGGTGTCGATCATCATATTGAGCTTGTTGCCGGGCTCATTGTCGTTGTCCGCATCGACCAGGCGAAGATCGATCGCCGCATGACGCCCGTCGGTGATGACGGACAGCAGGATGTCGTCGCCAGGTTCGACAGGCCGATTGCGCTGCTCGATCGCCTTGATGCGCGCATCGAGCTGAAGCTGGTAGCGCTTGAAGGCGGCGGTCGGCTTCGCCGTGACGATCTGCCGGCGGCCGGTCGAGATCGCCGGCACCCTGACGAATTGACGCAAATCCTCCGGCATGACGACGTCGGCGAAGCTGCGGAACATCGCGATAAGCTCCGGCACGTTGACGAAGCTGGCGAACCGCGACACCGGCTTGTATTTGCCGGATGGCTGCAATTCGAGCTCGGTCGTGGTGTCGCCGAAGGTCGATGCCCAGGCGTCGAACTCGTGCAGACCGCGCTGCGCCAGCGCCGCATGGTCCATGAGCCGCTGCACGGAGAACATTTCGCCGAGGGTATTGGTGATCGGCGTGCCCGACGCGAGCACGAGCGCACGGCCCGGATTCTTCGTCTCAATGAAGCGGGACTTCACATAGAGATCCCAGGCGCGCTGCGAGCCGTTCGGATCGACGCCTTTCAAGGTGCTCATGTTCGTGGGGAAGGAGAGCTTTCTGAACTCCTGCGCCTCGTCGACGATGATCTGGTCGATGCCGATCTCCGAAATGGTGAGCAGATCGTCCTTGCGCGTCGAGAGTGCCTCCAGCCGCTCCTTGAGGCCCTCCTTCAACCGCTCGAGACGTTTGCGCGACACGCGATCATCGCTCTCGACCTTGAGCAACAGCGTCTCGTAGAGCTCCAGCTCGTCCTGGATCATCTGTTGCTCGAACACCGAGGGCACGCCGATGAAACGGAACGCGCTGTGCGTGATGATGATCGCATCCCAGGTCGCCGTCGCTGCCCGCGACAGGAATCGGGCGCGCTTGTCCTTGGTAAAATTCGTCTCGTCCGCGACGAGGATACGGGCGGAAGGATAGAGTGCCAGGAACTCGCGCGCCGCCTGCGCCAGGCAATGACCGGGGACGACCAGCATCGCCTTGGCGATCAGTCCGAGCCGGCGTTGCTCCATGACGGCGGACGCCATCGTCATGGTCTTGCCGGCGCCGACGGCGTGGGCGAGATAGGTCGAGCCCGCCGCGATGATGCGCCAGATGCCGCGTTTCTGATGCCCATAAAGAGTAAAGGCGCCAGAGGCGCCCGGAAGTTTCAGATGGGAGCCGTCGAATTTTCGCGGCGCGATGTTGTTGAAGCGATCATTGTAAATCCGCGCCAAACGGTCGGTACGATCGGGATCGGACCAGACCCAGTTCTGGAACGCGGTCTTGATCTTGTGCAGCTTTTCCTTGGCTGCCTCGGTATCAACGACATTGAGCACGCGGCGTTCGCCATCGGGGTCTTTGATAGTATCAAATATCTGCGGCACGCGGCTGTTGAGCGCATCGGCGAGCAGCTCGCCGGCATGGCGGCGATCGGTGCCCCATTCCGATGTGCCGGCGGCCATCCAGCCAAGCTGACGGGCCTCGACCGTCCAGGACGCCAGTTCCGGCATGTGATGGATCTTGATGTCGGCTCCCATCGTCTCCTTGACGAAGATGACGACGTCCCTGGCCGGAATCCAAGGGCTTCCGAGCCGCGCGGTGATTTCGGAAGGACCGAGATCGGGGGGCTGGACCGCAACAAGCGCACGGACATTGCGCTCGAATGCGGGTTCAAGCGCGGCGGCACCTTCGGCCACGTTGAGCTTGTCGCGCACCGGACCGGAGAGATAAGCATCCGCCGTCTGCCACGAGCCATCGGCAGGGTTCTGGAAGATCGCATCGCCAAGCTCCGCGATGACGCCGGCGGCGTCCTGATGCAGAAGCTCGGCAATATGCTCGATATCGACGCCGCCGCGCTCGGAGAAGATCGGTCCGGGCTTGGACGTATCGGTATCGAGATCGTAGTTCTCGATCGAGGCGACGAGCCAGCAGTCCGGGTCGTCAAGGAACGGCTGGATGTTCGGCCGGCGATGCGTCTCGCGCACCTCGCCGCTCTCATCGCCCTCCGTAACCGAAACCGTCGTGTGATTGATCGGGCCGAAATCGCGGACAAAGCTCGACCATGCGATGCGCAGCCTGACCTGCGCATCCCTCCACGGCCGGTCGAGCTCCTGGCATTTCAGCACCTCACGCACAGCATCACGGATCGGAATCAGCTTCTGGATAATGCGGACATGCTTTTCCGGAATGCCGTCGGTGCTGCGGCCTTTCCGGACTTTGACCGCGACGGATTCACCATCGAGGATCTGCATCAGGCCCCGCACCTTGTCGAAGAAATAGCTGCCTTCGCGCACAGGACGATTCGCGGGAAGATCGGCATCGTCAAGATCGTCGACACCCCCAAGATCGAAATCGATCTCGCCAGGTTCGCCGTCATAGATGGCTTCCGGAAGAAGAAGGACGGCGGCATCCAGCGCCGCGCCGAGATCGACGCCCGCGTTCGGCAGGCAGGTATAGGTTTCGTCGGGACCGTAAATGCCGCGACGAAGCGCATGCGTGCCGAGCACGAAATCCGGGTGCTGTGCGAACCAGCGATTGACGCGGATCGCCTCCTCATCCTCTGTCGCTGGCCGCACCTCGTCAAGATCAAGCCAGGAAAGATCGCCCTCCGGCTCCCCGGCCTTCCGCTTGCGGAAAAAGAGCACGTCGACCACGACCTCCGTGCCGGCCTCGGCCCGAAAACTGCCTTCGGGCAGGCGGATCGCCGCGATCAGATCGGCCGACTTCGCGATATGCTCGCGCGCCGTGGCGTCGCCCTTGTCCATCGTGCCCGAGCTCGTCACGAGGGCGGCGAGCGCGCCCGGCTTCAACAGGTCGATGGATCGCGCAATGAAATAGTCGTGCAGCGTCAAACCCAGCGAACGATAGGCCCGGTCCGACCGCACGGTCCGGCTGGAAAAAGGCGGATTGCCGATGGCGAGGTCGAAACTCGGCGGCAGTTCCGTGTGCGCAAAATCGCTGGAGAGGATGCGCGCGCGAGGCTGCAACAGCCGGGTAATGCGCGCCGTGACCGGATCGAGATCGACGCCGGTGACATGGGAGATATCGCGCAGTCCTTCCGGCATCAACGCCGGAAACAGGCCAGTGCCGATTCCCGGCTCAAGAACACGGCCGCCGCGCCAGCCGAGACGCTGGAGACCTGCCCAGATCGCCCGAACGATGAACTCTGGCGTGAAATGGGCGTACTGCGTGCAGCGGGAGAGCGAGGCGTAATCGGCTTCCCCGACGGCGTCCTCAAGCGCCGAGCCGATCTCATCCCAGCCCTCGCGGAAATCGACCTCGCCGGGCTGACGAAAAACGCCGTTCGCAAGATCCGATGCGCCGAATCCGGTGAAGCGGATCAGCTTCTCCTGCTCCGCGCGCGTGGCGGGACGCTCCGCCGCTTCGATTTCGGCCGCGAGCCGGATCGCGGCGATATTGTCACGCGCACGAGCCTTCCAGCCCTTCGCCAGGACACGATCACCGACGATATGGAAGTTCTCGCCTCGCGTGCGGCTCCCCGGTGAAACCGCACGCGACGCCTTGACGCCCGCAATTGCGGGCGCCGGCGTTGATGGATCGGGATCGTCGTCATCGTCGGGCTCCGGCGTGAAATCGCCGGCAAAGGCGGTCACGCCTAGCCCGAGGCCGGACGACAGGGCCGTATTGCCGAAAAGGTCGATTGTGAAGGGATCGTCGTGCGCCATTGGAAATCTCCTGTGCTGCAGGCGCGCGCCGTCGGCCCGCCGGGCGGTCCCGGCAGGTGCGAACGGTCGCGATGGTGATGGGGTTGGAGTAGGTTACGCGGAGGCTATGGCTTCTCGATCATGTCGAGATGCATCTCATCCTTCAGGAACGCGATGCGCAGATGCGTGCATCCGGGACCGGAGGCGATCAGGGCTTCGAGACTTTCGGCGGGAAAGAAGTCCACGCCGTCGTCAGGGCCGAAGCTCCTGCGCTTCACCTCGAACCAGCCGTCATGCTTGCCGGGGTCGCATTCCTCGGCATAGGCGACCAGCGGCTTCGCACCTTCGGCGAGCGCGCCGTTGGAACATAGATAGACGCCATGATCTCCGACGAGCCACAAGCCAGGCTTGCGGGTGTCGGTCGGGGAGTATCCAAGGCAAGGGTCGCGGAAGCCCCCGTTGACCTTCGCATCGGCAACGCCGCGAGCGATGACGTCACGGACGGCTGTGAGTGAGAACGTCAGTATCATGCCGTCCTCCTCACGCCGCGATCGCATCGGGCAGGTAGCGCAGATGCACCGGCAGCTTGGCCGAGATTTCCGCATCCGTAAGCTGGTCAAGCAGCTTGAAGTCACGGGCATGGCTCGGCGCACACATCATGACGATGCGCTGGCCGCTCTGGCCGTGCAGGAAACGCCAGTCGGCATAGCCGCGATAGTCGTCATGGGTGCTGGACCAGATATGCTCGACACGCTCTTCGCGTGTCATCGCTCGGACGGGTCGGGATTCACGCTCGACGATGGCAGCCTTCATCTGCTCCGGGGAACCGCGATCGGCGAGATCGCAATATCCGTGAAAATGCCGGAACCGGCCGTCGATCGTGAGCGTGAAGAAGATGCTGGTGATCGAGCCGGTGAGGAACTCCCGCATGGCGAACACATCGCCACGCATCCAGAGCGGCGGCAGGATATCGAGCATGTAGTCGTGCTCGGCCTCGCCGATCTCGAACCATTCGCCGCGATAGAGCGCACTGTCGTCGCCCTCCCAGCGGTTCGGTCGCTGCGCGTGCCGGTCGAACATGCGGAACATCTGCCGGCGGTCGGCGACGCCTTGATAGACCTTGCGGATCGGAGAGAGGGTCATGAGCGGGCTCCTTTCAGCCTCGTCGGGCCGGAGCGCGGCACATCCTCGTGGATGTCCATCCCTTCGGCCCTTCTGACCCCTCTTCCGCGGCCGCCTCTCCGTCCGGCCGGGTCAAGGGCCGGCGCAGCCGGGCGAAGCTTTACCCTTGACGCGGACGGCGGGCATGCGGCAGCCGGATTTCCCTTCCCTCCTCTTCTTTCCTTGCCCTTGCCTTCAGCTCGGCGTTCCAGTCGACCTCCGTCGATCGGAGGCGTTCGAAATCGCACGAGACTTCGCACGCGATCCGCGACAGACGATCCGCGTAGGCCTCGCCCTGCGCGTTGTTGTCGGTCGCCGCAACCAGCAGCGCGCCCTCGCGCGCCGCGAGCGCGCGAATCGCCGCGTCCGTCGCCGGCGCCCAGCCTCCGCCAGTGCTGAGATAGACACTGTCGATGCGCATGCGCTCCAGAGCGGCGAGGCTCAACGCGTCGATCGCGGCTTCGGTGACGCAGAGGCGCAAGGCATGAGCGGGACCGAAACGGAAGAGCACTTTCGCGCCGCCGGTTGCGAAGCCACGCCATTCGGGACCGCGTTCCTCCCAGCCGGTGACAACGCCGGCGACGTCCCTATGCGCGGCCCACATGCTGCCACGCGGACCTTCTCGCACAAGGTCATGTCTGGTCGCGGTGCGGATGACGGCCTCCGAAAGGGAGCGTGCATCATTGAGATAACGCCAGGTCAGCGATCCCGGCCATGGCTTCCGGCGCTTTGACCATCGGTCGGGGATAGAAGCGACCGACTCGGGCTCACGCGCGGGCCGCGTCCAGACGGGCTCCTTCGGCACGAAGCCGACCAGTGACGCGACGCGCTCGAGAACCTCGACGAAGGGCACGCGGTCGATATGCTCGACCAGGCTGAACACATCGCCCTTGGCATCGCTCAAAGGGTCAAACCATCCCCTGCCCTCGTGGATGACAATGACGATCTGGCCGCCGCGGCGATATTTGACCGCCTTTCGCGTGCTCTCCTTCAGGTCGATCGCAAAGCCGGCCTTCTCCAGGACGGCGGCGCAATTTACGCGGTCCCGTAGTTCTTCCAGTTCACTCTTTTCCATAGCCTTGCCGGCACGCCCTCGCGTCCGCCTTTCCTTGCCTTTTCCTTTCCCCGCATCTCGCGGAGCCCTGTCCGGACACCGCGAAGAGCAAAGGGGACAAGGGCGCGGCCGGCAACTGACGAAAAAAGCAGTGCGCCGAGCCCAGCCGGCCGGCCGCGGCGCAGCTTCCCTTGCCGCCTGCCGCTCGCAAGCGACACCTCCGGAAGGAAAAGAGCCGGCTCAATGAGCCGGTCTGCCGTCGAACGGGTCGTATTCGGCGAGGGTCTCGACTTCGCCGTCATCGAACTCCGCGCCTGCAGAACGCCGTAACCGTCGTCCGAACGGAAGAGCTTGACGGGCATCATGAAGATCTGTGCGAGCTGGGTACGGCGGGTCGGGAGAGCCGCATTGGTCGGCGCTCGACGCGGCGACACCGTGCCGGTCGGGCTCGGACCGAAAAAGGACGCCGGGATCGCTGCATCAACGAGGAACCTGCAGCGGGCCCCCTGTCTGACGCTGGGGCAAAACCGGCGTTCCGCCACGGCATCGCACATGCCTTTATCGTCATAGTAAATATCGGGCGCCCAACATGGGCACGTGGCGCTCAAAGCGTGACGCCTTGAATGTCAGAAAAAGATACGTTATTTTCTGACACATGAAGATGATAGCCGCTTCTGTTCCCGACAGAATGATGAAGCGTGTCCGCGCGAGCGGACGCGGCAGCGTCTTCACGCCCAACGACTTCCTCACCGTCGCCGCTCGCTCCGCGGTCGACCAAGCCCTTTCCCGGCTGGTTAAGAGTGGCCAACTTCGGCGTCTCGCACGTGGGCTCTATGACTTCCCCAAGCTGCATCCGAAGCTCGGTCCGCTCTCGCCCGCTCCCGATGATGTCGCCCAAGCGCTCGCCCGGGAGACCGGCTCGCAGGTCCAGATCTCCGGCGCGCGGGCAGCGAACGCGCTGGGCCTCTCGACACAAATTCCAGCCAAGAGCACCTATCTGACCGATGGTCCGTCACGACGCGTCGTGCTCGGGAAGCGCGTGGTCGATCTTCGCCACGCGTCGCCAAAGCATCTGATTGCGCCGGGCAGCCCCGCCGGTACCGTCGTTCAGGCCCTTCGCCATGTCGGCCCCGTGCGTGCTGCCGACGTCGCGCAGGTCGCCGCGCACCGGCTCTCGGCCACCGATAAGAAGACGCTGGCCTCGACCGCCGTTCAGGCGCCCGCCTGGATGCGACCGACTCTGGTCTCAATCGCCAACGCGGCGATGGTCGATATCGATGGATAAGGTCGCCTGTCTCCCTGCCAATGATCGCGCTGCCCTGTTCGGGGAGACCAGCGCCGGCCGCGGCATCGCCGACACGATCATCGAAAAGGACTTCTGGGTCTGCTGGACCTTGAGGCGCCTTTTCGGTCTGCCGAAAGGGACGACGGCGACCCTCGTTTTCAAGGGTGGCACATCGCTCTCGAAGGCGTTCGGCGCCATCCGCCGCTTCTCCGAGGACATCGACCTGTCGTTCGATCGCGCCGAACTGGGCTATACCGGCGAGCGCGATCCCGAAAAGGAGGGGATCAGCAGGAAACAGTCGGCCCGGCTGATCGACGACCTGGTCGGTGACGTCGAGCGTCACATTGCCGAAAGACTTTTCCCGGCGCTCCGCGCCGCGATCGTCGAACAGCTTGGCGAACCGGCCAACCGCGAGTGGACGTTGGAGATCGATGCCGGCGACGCGCAGACCATCAACTTCCGCTACCCGACGGCGCTGTTCACCACAGAATATGAGGGCATGGCCTACATCACGCCGCACGTGAAGCTCGAACTCGGCGCGCGCGGCGATCCCTGGCCAACCGAGGAGAAGACGATCCGCCCCTATACGGCCGACGACTATCCCGATTTCTTCGATAAGCCTGACACCAGTGTGACCGTGCTATCAGCACGGCGCACCTTCTGGGAAAAGGCGACGGCGCTCCATGCGGAAGCGCATCGGCCAGACGAGTCGCCAACACCACAATATTTCTCGCGGCACTATTACGACCTTGCCATGCTCCTCGACACGGACGAGGGCCATGCCGCTGCGGCCGACTTCGATCTGCTGGCGCAGGTGGCAAAGCACAAAGCCACCTTCTTCCGTTCGGGCTGGGCCAGCTACGAAACTGCTCGGCCAGGCACGCTCCTGCTGATGCCGGACGCAACACGGGTCAAAGACTTGCGAGCCGATTACCGGGCGATGGCGCCGATGATGTTTGACCAGACGCCGCCGTCATTCGACGACATACTGGCAAAAATTGCCGCGCTTCAAGAAACGGTCAACAGCTAACTCAAGGCTGTCCGCTGGGGAGTAAGGACATCAGTTCGATTCGATCCATCAGCACGAGATCGGATTCATCACCCGCCCGCTGCACCTGCCGGCGGAGAAGTTGGCGGCCGCGGAGTTGTCCGTCCACATGCTGATGGGTCGCATCGAGGCGATTGACCGCGAGGCACGACTTCCATTCGCCTGGTTCTTCCTGATGACGCACGGCAACAGGGTCGAACCGGAGGTCGGTGAAGCCATCGCCCAAGGGTTGCGCGAGGCGCGCGTGCGGCTCCCGGACCAGAACGCCAAGGTGTTGCTGCGATGGGCCGACGAACGATACGGATTCTGACATCGGCGACTTACGCTCGAAATGGTATAGGAGCGCTATGACTGTTCAGACCGGCCTTGTAGAACTGCTCACGTTGCACTCACCGAGCACGCCTGATGCCAAGGAGCTCATCGAGGCACTCGGCGACTTCGCGAAGTCACGGGCGACGCGGGAGCTGATCCGAAGCAACGTTCAACGCAGGATTCAATGTGCGCTTCGCGTACCGCTGCTCAAGGACGGTCACGCGGTCCGGTCGACCGAACTCGGGCGTGTGCTGCGCAAGGTGATCAGGTCGGCGGTCGAGGCTTCGTCTCCAGGCGATCATGTGTTGGTCGATTTCATCGTCACGGCCGACTCTCGCCTCGAGATAAAGGCCGGACCTGCGACCCAGATGGGTGGCGTCGATGGTGCCGCCATCGACCGGATCTTCAGCCCCTGACGTTCGCCCACGCGCTTGAAAAAGATGCGTCAAAGCCCAGCAGACCCAGAAGTCCTTTAACGACGCTTAAATGCAACATATGAAATAAGTGAATTATATGAAAGTCACCGGAACAACGGCGCCCCAGCCGTGCCTCCAACGACCTCCTCCATTTAGATGACGCCCCAGGCCCGATAGCGGCCCCTCCCCGTCATTTCCCGCACGCCAAGTTCCCCAATCAAATTCAGGGCACCCCGCGTCGTTACCCGTGCTGCCTTGGCGATCATCGGTGCCGAGACGATCGGGTGGGTCAGCACGAGATCCATGACGGCAGGCAAGCTGCTGCTGGATCGGCGGCCGCGCAGTTTGCGTTCCATCTGATCGCGGGCCTGAGAGAGCCGATAGACCTCCTTCATCCCGAAGTCTGCCGCCGCAGCCATCGCTTCGAGAAAAGCAGACAATCGCGTCGATCGGGCGTGGGCGCGCCGTCGCTCTCGCGGCACGGCCTTCAATCCGATGTTGAAGGTCGGAACATGCGACGTGACCTTGCGCCGCGCCCGGAGATAGGCGCTCACGAGCTGACCTCCCAGGCCGTGCTGCCGCTGTATCGGCTCAAGCGTTTCCCAGGCATCGAAGAGAACAGCCGCCGCGAGCGCCGGCGGCAACATCTCGACCTGCTTCATGACCTTCCTGAATTCCGTCAGTCGCTCCTGCTCATCCCAATCCGAATCCCGGATCACAAGGTCGCCGACGACGAGTGACGATCGGACCACAGGGGCAGCCGACCTTTCCGCTTCAAGCCCATCGATGACGCGCCGTGAACGGTCGAGGATGGCATCAATGGCCGCGAACTCGCTGGCAAGCTGATCGTCATCATCGTGCATCTCGATCTCCACCTCGCGGTGGGCATCCTCATCGAGAGGAGATGCGATCGGCGCGACGCCGGCCAGGGTCGCGATCCCTGCCTCGCTGAGCGCCCAATCCGGGTCCGCTCCGGCAATCCGCCGCCGAGCACGCAATATCGCGTGGGCAAGCGTAAGCTCATGAGTGGGAGTTCGAATGTCCATATTGGCGTCGTGGAGAACCAGGTCCTCGACGTGAACAAGCTGACCCGAGATCCACATGCTGGCGGCAGAGTCGAAGAAATGCCCGCGCTGGACGACCCCTGCCCCGACCGTGCTCCGGTGCACAATTTCGTCAAGGCGAGCCAACTGATCCTCGGCTCGCACGAGGGCCGGAAGCAGGCTCTGGATAGCCAAATCGCCGATATCATAACTCATTGGTATTTCGCTATTTTATTCCTTATACGGAAGCTATCATGCCTTTTGCTTCCGTCATACACCTATCTTTCTCGCGCGCGCGTACAATAGAGTGTCGAACTGCCGCCGTGATTGAACAGGCTGGTCGCAAGCGAACACTAGAGCGGCGAAAGATGCTGATTTCGTGGGACTTTTCTCGCGGTCGAACGCACTGAAAGTCCCCTAGGGACGTTTACAAACGATCGTTTGCTAGTAACTTCTGCATTTGAACAGACCGGCTTCCGGGAAGGAAAAATGCGGAACTCCGGCCAATGGATCAGCGCAAAAGCCCGACACAGGCACCCACATTCGCCCGAGATGCTGGCCAATCAGCGTCGATCGACCGATGTGCTACGCGCCGGCCTGGTCCGAGCGCCATCATCGCGTCGGGTCCCAAGGATTGATAACGTTAAGACCAGCAGCCACGAACGGACTGATGTCGCGTGTAGCGACCATCAAGGCGTGCGCGACCGCTGTGGCAGCGATGTAGCCGTCCGCTTTGCCGATGGCTTTACCAGCTTCCTTTGCCCGCGCCATCAACTCAGCGTACGCGCGCGAGGCTTCGAGATCAAAGGACAAGATGCGACCTGAGAAAGCTGGCAAGACCTCCTTCTCGAGGCGATCCCGGTAGATCGTACGCCGCTTGCCTTCCGGCATTGCCGCCAGGCCAAAACGAATCTCGGCTATCGTAATCGTGGACAGATAGAGGGTTTCGACCATCTGCGCATCGATCCAGGACAGCACGTTAGGATCTGGCTCGGCCTTCCACAGCTCGGAAATTACATTGGTATCGAGAACGATCATTCAAAGCTCATCGGCTCGGCCGGTGTTCTGTCGCGAAGCTGGTTGAACCCCTCCGCCTCGGCGTCGCTCAACCCCCCCGCTTCGCGAGCAATGGAGGCCAGCAGAGAACCGAGCTTCAGTCGCCCTTCGGGCTTGGCGGCTTGTTCGAGGATGCTACGGATCTCAGCTTCAGCGCTGCGGCCGTGCATCGCGGCTCGCACCCGGATCGCGCGATGCACCTCCTCTGGAACGTTTCGGATTGTAATAGATGCCATTGCTTCGTGGCTCCAGTTCTGCTTGCGTTGATTGCAATATAACATCATGCTATCAACGCAACAACGGCTGGCCGCGCCGAATTTTGGAAGGCCGCATCCCTGCCAAGGTGGCCGCGTGCGGCACGAATGAAATTTTTTGGGGCGACATGTCGATATTTCGCGATTTCATCGACCAATCCACGGCCTATGTCGTCGCTATCGACAGGTCGGCCCGTCGAGAGATAACGGGACAGTTGGTATGAGCAAGTCGCACCAACGCAGATTAATCGGCTACGCTCGCGTTTCGACCGACGAACAGGCCACCGAAGCGCAAGAAATCGAGTTGCGAGCTGTCGGCTGCGACACCATCGTACGCGAGCATGGTTCCGGTGCCTCTCGCGCCCGCCCTGCCCTCACGAAACTCCTCCGCGAGATTGCCGCCGGCGACACACTTGTAGTCGTTCGGCTTGATCGCCTCGTCCGTTCCGTCAGCCACCTTCTCGATGTAATCGAGGATCTCAGCGCCAAAGGCGCACATTTCCGCTCTCTGCGCGACCCGATCGACACCTCCACGCCGCAGGGCATGTTTTCGCTTCAGGTTCTCGGCGCCGTCGCCCAGCTCGAACGCGCACTGATCTCCGAACGCACCAAGGCCGGGATCGCGGCCGCCCGAGAAAAGGGAAAGCTGCCAGGTAATCCCGGCATGCGAGATCGTCGGCCGGACGCGCTGGCGAAAACTGCCGCAGCTAGGCAGGCGGCCTATGGCACGAGCGTCCAGGCCACGATGAACGACTGGCTTCCTACGGTTCGGCGGATGCGTCCCGACCATCCATGGGACGATATCGTCCGCGTACTGAACCAGAAGGGAGCACGGTGGACCGAGGCTCGATTGCGCCGGGCGGTCCGATGGCTCGTCAGGGAACATCTCGCCGATGCGAGCTTGCTGAAGAAGTCCCCTCCCCGCCTCCCGGAAGATCGGCTGATGACCTTGGTCGCCGGCATCGCGGCATCCAACCCGGAACATTCGGTACGCGATATCGCCGTACAGCTCGAGCGCCTACATGAGCGGACCCCGCGCGGCGGCTCCAAATGGTCGCCGTCCTCGGTGAAGAATCTGCTCGATCGCGCCCAAAGAGTGGGACTCCTTGTTCGCGAGAGTTCTGCGACGGCGTGATCCGGCGCGGGGCGCTCTCGCTCTGGGCCGGGGCATGGATAGTGAGGCCGCTAGAGCCGTCACCGTAAATGGTCAAGACCCTGACACGAGGCGGCCGATCGCAATGACGCCGCAGTTCCTCGACTCGATCGAGAGCCGCGGCGATCGCACTCCCGACAGATGTCCGGTTTTCGCATCTTCCCAATCCGTCTTCACACTTCGGAATTGGTATCCTAGTCGCCTCATGGCACCGAGTCGTCACGAGAGCTTGATTCAATCGTTCGACGTCTGCCCAGCGCGCGATTGCTGAATGTACTCATTCCAGTCCTCGGCCTCCGGCCAGAGCCGGAGATATTGCGCCCCCGCTTCGGCTGCGATGTGCCGGAGGCGCTCCGCATAAGTATCCCCCTGGTCGTTGCCATCCGAAGCCGCGACGATCTGTGCGCCCGGTCGGGAGGCGAATGCTCTGATCTGGCTTTCCGTCGATGGCGCCCAACCGCCCCCCGTGCTGGCGTAGGTGCTATCGGCTCGGTGTTCTTCCAAAGCCGCAAGGCTCATCGCGTCGATAGCCGCTTCGGTGACGCAAAGGCGAAGCGCCTTGTCACTTCCAATTGAGAAAAGCGCTTTCGCGCCACCGCGTGCGAACCCACGCCAATTTGGACCGCGCTCCTCCCAGCCCACAACAATGCCGGAGGCGTCGAAATGCCCCGCCCAAATGGATCCCATAGGGCCTTCACGGAGTCGGCCGGCAGCGACTGCTGCTGACACAATCGCTTCGGGGATGGCTCGAGTGAGGGTCAAATAGGACCACGCCGGAGAGCCCGGTCGCGGGAGCGCGCGATCCGACCATCGACTGGTGATGGCCTCGGGCGAATATTGTTTCGACTTTCGCTGCCAGGCCGGAGCTGATGGCTCAAAGCCGACCAGCTCAGCAACTGCCTTTGCAGCGGAAGCGAAGTCCGGCGAGCCGAGACGCTGGGCAAGAGAAAACACGTCGCCCTTGGCTTCCGAAGTCGGGTCAAACCACCCTCTTCCTTGATGGACGACTATGATGATTTCGCCTTCACCGCGCCGATATTTGATAGCTTTTGGCGTACTCTCCCGCAGATCGACCTTCCACCCATTCGTTTCGAGAAGCGCTGGGCACGGGACGGTGGCTTTGAGCTTATCGATGTCATAGCGGGGCATGCCGTACCCCTGAAATTATGCCGAGCTTCGCGGACCTTGCCATTTGAGGGATTACAGTTGTTACCCCTTTCTGCCAACCACTTGAAATAACGGTTATTTCTATCTCCCGCGGGCGCTCAGCCGTCGGCGAAGTTCCGCCATATACCATACCCGGTAGCGGAAGAGTAACAACTGTAACCCTCGACGCCTCTCTCATTGCGCGCCCCCCGCTCCTCGCTTGAAGGCGCCATCGGCCAGTCCGAACAAGCTCTTTTCCAGGTGCAACTGGCCCTCCACAGCGCGATCGATCATTGCCCGGAAGTAGCCGCCGGGACTCGATATCTGATCCGGCAATCGAGCCGACTTTTCGAGCACGGTGGCGAGGATTGCGGCTGCGGCGTATCGCCCAACCCTGCCTGCGCCATCCACCCATCCCGCCTCCGAGAGACCGATCATTACCCGCATCACCGGCGCGGCTGCGGCGAGTTCGGGCCAACTTCTGAATTCTTTTCCCGCCATCTCACAGGCCTGCGGGCACGCGGCGCGCAGCAATCCAACCGAAACCGACGCCAGCACGGAAGATTGAATTTCATCGACCGAACCGGTCCGATTTCGTCCGGTCGAAGCGTGCGCCTCCAGCCGAATCAGCTCAGACTTTTTTTCGGTTGAAGCATCGACCGCGTAGCGGTCGTAAGCTGAGTGGGAAATTTCTCGCTCGTCAGAGCGAGGCCGCTTTTCCTTACTTTCAAAAGAGTTTTGAGGGGTTGTATTAATATTAGGAGTGACCCTCATGTCACCCTCGGCTGACATATCATGCTGCACATATTCGTCGGTGACTTCAGCCACAATCCCGATGTGCACTTCCTCTAGCGCCTTGGCCTCTTCTTCCAGGTCGAGGCCAAGTCCCTTTACGCGCTCAAGCTCTTCCGACCACCTCACAGCATGCTCTGGATAAGCCTCGCATGCGTCCACAATCGCACGAGAGAGTCGCGTGACAGCCCTGCGCGCCTCCTGCTCGCTGTTTAGCCGCGCCTGGAACTCGTTAACGAGGGCCTTCAGCTCATTGATGCGAACCCGGGCCGGCGTGAAGTCCAGCCCATAGCCCTTGGAAATATCTCCATCCTTGCCGCGATAGACGAAGCGCCGGCCGGTCGGGCTGTCACGATAAGCCACGATACCGGCCTCGACGAGCCGCCGAATGCAACGCGTAACCTGGCGCTCCGATCGGCAGGTGTATTCCGCGAGCTTGGCGTTAGAGATCGCGACGATCGGACGGTTGGCGCCCTTCCAATCGTCCGCCCGGGATAGCCCGATCAGGATGTCCATGATGTGATAGGTCGAGCCGTCTATTCCCAAGATAGGCGCAGCCTTTTTGAGAATGATAGCGACCTCTGCCTTCGAGGTTTCAGGAATGTCGTTGGCCATCGCAAGGCGGGCGCTTGCAAGGATTCCCGGCGTGATGCGTCTGAACGACGCGATTTCCATAGATTGGGCCATAACCAGCCGTTCCGCGACCTTTCGGTTGCGGCTCCCATCACTTGAGTGAAAGACAGGCCAGCAAATCGGCGCACAACATCATTCCCGGACTGGAAACCGGGGCTTGATTGTGCAAGCACTCCATCATAGAATCAGTTTGTCACTGCTGATGCCGATGGAGCGAACCGCTCTGTTAGCCAGGGATCCAAGGGCTTGCCGATTGCAGTCGGCGAGCCCTTTTCCTGTCTAGGTGTCAGGTCATGACTTCGCCCCTTGTTCTGAACGTTTGAACTCATCCACCAGCCCCGGCAGTCGCTCGAGTAACCAAGCTGACAATCCGGGGGCGGCAGCGTCTGGAATTGAGAACTGCGTGGACTTCGGCGTCTTCTTCGTCGTGACGATGAGACCGTCACCGAGATCGACTTCCTGGACCGCCCGCTCCTTCGCCGGCATCGGCCGATCGAGCGTTCGAAGCACAGCAGCCAATCTGTCGTCAGAGCCAAGTGCCTGCCACTTCTCGGACCCCACCAAACCATTGATGGCTGAATTCAGATCGGGCGGGAGCTTCTGATCCTTGAAGAACGAGCCGAGCTTATCCCATTTCGGCCGACCCGCCGACTTGGCTGGTCCGATCTTACGGACCAACGCCTCGGGAATGGCACTCGCGGTCGTCGTCAGGATCGAAATGTAGGGCAGGGCCTTTTCTTCGCTCCGACCGAGCGCTCTGGCGATGACTTCTCGCGAGAACCCACGCCTCTTAAGATCGTTGGCATATAAAGCCTGCTCGATGAACGAAGGATTTTCCCGCTCGGCGTTCTCGATCCCTTGCGCAACGACAAGTTCCTCGTCCGTAAGCGGCGTGACAATCGCCCGAACAGGAATTCCAAGGATCTGGCATGCGCGATGGCGTCTGTGCCCGTAGGCGACCTGGTAGCGCCCAGGGCGATCCGACAATGGCCGGACGAGGATAGGAAGCTTCTGACCTTCCCTGCGGATGCCTTCAACGAAATCAAGGAACTCTGGATCCTCATCAAATTCCATGCGATCACGCACAAAGGCTGGGTCGACATTCGCCGGATCGAGTTCAACAGCAACCTCGGCCGACTGAAGCTGAGCGCGCAACCGTTCGTTCTCTGCCTCGACCGCCGAGAAAGTCTGCTGCATCGACTTGACCGCCCCCGACATACCGGGGGCGTGGGTCCGCGACTTGTCGGCGACCGGGGAGAGGATATGCTTCTCAAGCTCGGCGCGATCGACATTGCCGAACAGGTTCTTCATCCGGTTAGATCGGTCCTTTGCGTTCGTCATGGCCGCCCCCACACATGTTTGAGGTGGTTCAGGACCTCCTGATTTACCGCATCGACGGATTCAAGCGCGCGACTGAGAGTGTCCCGCCCAACCGCGCCTCTCGCCATTTCGTAGAGGCTCTTCTTCTCAAGCCCGGCGTTCGCGATCGCGGTCGTTTCGACCACGACCGGCGCCAGCACATCCGCGCCAAAGAGCGATCGGAGGAGCGCTACGATGTTCACCTGCGGAACGTCGTGAGGATCGTGCCGCGTCAACACGTATCGGATGAAATCGTGCTTAAGGTCGCCACCGTTCTCCTGGATGACATGGAGGATGTCGCTCGTCATCTTGAGAAACTGATTCATGCTCGACACGTCGAGCATAGCCGGATGAACCGTTACGAGGAGAGCCGTAGCCGCGTAAAGCGCGCCAAGCGTCAGATATCCAAGCTGCGGAGGAGCGTCGATCAACACGACGTCATAGTCGCTTTCGACACTGTTGATCACGGAACGTAGCCGGCGAAAGAACATGCCTTCACCCCGGCCTTCGCCACGAGCGATAGCCTGCGGCGTCTCATGCTCGTATTCCATGAGCTCAAGATTGCCCGGAACGAGGTCGATGCCGTCGAAATAGGTCTTTCGGATGACTTCGCGGAGCGAAACACGCAGGTTGTCGTCGTAGCGGATTGCTCCATAGACGGTCTGATTCTCGTCAACGTCCAATTCCGGCTGGAACCCGAACATTGTCGAAAGAGAAGCCTGCGGATCAAGATCGATCGCGAGAACGCGCAGTCCCTGAAGTGCAAGAAAATGCGCGAGATGGACCGTTGTCGTCGTCTTTGCTGAACCACCCTTGAAATTGGCCACGGCGACGATCTGCAATTTTTCGCCGGGCCGCCGGCGCGGCAGGAAGTTCAATGCTTCTTTCGGGCGCTTCTGTGCGAGATGCGCCCGAATCTCGTTGATTTGCGTAAGCGTATAGGCGCGGCGACGATTGTCCTTGCCATGAAGCTCGGGCGCCACGCTCTCGCCGTCCAGCGACATTTGCCTCAAGGTCGACTCTGCGATCCCGACCATTGCGGCGGCCTCGCGCGAGGTAAAAGTCTTCAGCGACTTTTTCGCTTCGGGAGGGTACATCTGTGATCGCAGGGACTGGAGCTGCGCCGCGAGCAGATGCGAGTGCCGCGTGATCTTGGCGATCGACTCCTCGCTATCGGATTTATAGGCTCTCACTGCGGTCATATCGCTCTCGACGGAAAATTCCTGATAATCGCTGAAAAAACGTCGGATGACGATTACGCGATTCCTGTGGTCGGTCAAATCCTATTTGGTTAACAGATACTTAACGACGTGCTCGTACGGCAGGATCGACTCCGCCCGTCTGCGGCGTTTAGCGCATTGCAATCAATGCCATAGCTTCACGGCGAACCGAGCAACCGGCACCGAGAGCACTCATATTTTTATTAGGGTAAGACGATCACTATTCGCCGCCCGGCGACGACCTTTTGGGCTCTCACGACACCGACTCACCCTCGATTCCGAGAATCTCACTCATAATTTCGCTAGTCGCAGCCGCCATCGGATGGTGGCTTTTAGTTCTCCGACCTTCACGGATTCGGAGCAATACGCATGCGGGCCATCGCCGTCTCATCCAAAACGAATAGTAATTCGGCCGCACTTCTCGATTCGATGCACAGACTTCGCGCCCGCGTTTTCGGCGAGCGCATGAAGTGGGATGTCGTCGTCAAGGATGGCCGCGAGGCGGACGAGTTCGATGCTTGCCGACCGACTTATGTGCTCGCGCTTTCCGATAGCAACCAGGTCACCGGTTGCGCGCGACTGCTGCCGGCGACCGGACCGACGCTGCTGTCGGTGTTGTTTCCCGAACTCGTCGAATCGGGAGCGTTCAACCCGCACGCAGCGATGATCGAGAGCTCGCGCTTCTGCGTCGACACATCCATCGACACCGGGAGGGCAGGGCAGGCGCTTCACGACGCCACCTGGACCATGTTCGCCGCGATCATCGAATGGTCGATGGCGAACGGCTACCGCGAACTCATCACCGTTACCGATGTCCGCATCGAGCGCATCCTGCGCCGGGCCGGCTGGCCGATGACGCGGATCGGCGTACCCAAGCCGATCGGTGACACGACTGCCGTGGTCGGCGTGCTTCCCACGGACGAAGCCAGCTTCGAGCGCGTACGCCCGGACAGCTATTTCTCCTCGATCAACCCGCTCCCGCAGGCGGCTTGAGGGGGACCTCACGCGATGACGCAATTGCTCTCGCATCCACGTCTGATCCGCAAGCTGCAGGAAGCTCTCGGCGACCAGCTTTGTGTCGCGCTCGAAGACGCTTCCGTGGTCGAGATCATGCTCAACCCGGACGGCCGGCTCTACATTGAGCGCCTCGGTCACGGCATGGCCGCGGCCGGAGAGATGAGCAGCGCCGCGGCGGAGATCGTCATCGGCAGCGTCGCCCATGCTCTCAATTCAGAGGCCGACGGCGAGCAGCCGATTATCTCCGGGGAGCTTCCGATCGGCGGGCACCGCTTCGAGGGGTTGTTGCCTCCCATCGTGAAGGCGCCGACCTTCACCATCCGCCGACGCGCGTCACGGCTGATCCCGCTCGACGACTATGTGAAAACGCGTGTGATGACCGAACGCCAGGCGGATATTATCCGCAACGGCGTCGCCTCGCGCCTCAACATCGTCATCTCCGGCGGAACGGGTTCGGGCAAAACGACGCTTGCAAACGCAATCATCGCCGAAATCAGCGAAACGGCGCCCGACGATCGCGTCCTGATTCTTGAGGACACCGCCGAGATCCAGTGCCCGGCGGAAA
Organism: uncultured Bradyrhizobium sp.; assembly: GCA_964423245.1. Taxonomy (GTDB): domain Bacteria; phylum Pseudomonadota; class Alphaproteobacteria; order Rhizobiales; family Xanthobacteraceae; genus Bradyrhizobium. Next base: position 27,276 of record CAYREH010000027.1, read on the forward strand.
ACGCTGTCGCGCTCCACACGTCCGACACCGTCGACATGGCGCGGCTCCTGAAGAGCACCATGCGCCTCCGGCCCGATCGCATCATCGTCGGCGAGGTCCGCGACGGTGCGGCGCTCACTCTCCTAAAGGCGTGGAACACCGGCCATCCCGGAGGAGTCGCCACGGTCCACGCCAACACCGCAGAATCGGCGTTGCGCCGGCTCGAGCAACTGACCGCCGAAGCCAGCCAACAGCCGATGCGCGAGGTAATCGGCGAAGCCGTCGACTTGATCGTCTCGATTGAGCGCACCGCGAGGGGCCGTGCGCTGCGCGACATTCTCCATGTGAACGGCTTCGTCAACGGCCGCTACCAGACCGAATCTTACCTGCCGAAAGAGGAAGCCCATGTCGCATGAACGCCTTGCCACCCGCCTGGTTCTGGGGGTCGTGCTCGGCCTCCTGATCGCTCACCCGGCGCTCGCCTCATCAGGCGGGAGCCTGCCTTGGGAAAGTCCGCTCGAGCAGATCCAAAAATCCATCACCGGCCCGGTCGCCGGCTTCATCGCGCTCGCGGCCGTCGCGGTCGCCGGCGGCATGCTGATCTTCGGCGGCGAGCTCAATGATTTCGCGCGGCGACTGATGTATGTCGTGCTCGTCGCCGGCATCCTTCTCGGCGCAACGCAGATCGTCGCCCTGTTCGGCTCGACCGGCGCGTCGATTGGCACGGTAGCGTCAGCATCAAATAGTGCTCCCGTTCCGCCCGGAAGCAGGACAGGGGAGGGGGCTCATGGCTGAAGCCGGGTCCACGCTCGCACGCTCGCGCATCCATCGCGCACTCTCACGCCCCAACCTGCTGATGGGCGCCGACCGCGAGCTCGTCCTGCTGACGGGTCTTGCGGCGATCATTCTGATCTTCGTGGTTCTGACCTGGTATGCGGCGCTGTTCGGCGTGCTGATGTGGACGTTCACGGTCGGGCTCTTGCGGATGATGGCGAAGGCCGATCCCGCGATGCGGCGCGTCTACATCCGGCATGTCGGCTACCGCCAGCACTATCGCCCGACTTCGTCACCCTGGCGGCGTTTCTGAGGTCCAGTATGGTTGCTCTGCGTTCCTTTCGCCATTCCGGTCCGTCTTTCGCCGATCTCGTGCCCTATGCCGGCCTGGTCGATGACGGCGTCGTCCTGCTCAAGGACGGCTCGCTCATGGCCGGCTGGTATTTCGCCGGCCCCGACAGCGAGAGTTCGACCGACGCCGAACGCAACGACGTCGCCCGTCAGATCAACGCCATCCTGGCCCGGCTCGGCTCCGGCTGGATGATCCAGGTCGAGGCGTTGCGCATTCCGACGACGCACTATCCCGCAAGGCAGGCAGGGCATTTTCCTGATGCGGTCACGCGCGCGATCGACGAGGAGCGCCGTTCGCATTTCGAGCGGGAGAAAGGCCACTACGAGAGCCGGCACGCGCTCATCCTGACGTGGCGTCCGCCGGAGCGACACAAGTCCGGTCTCGCCAAATACATCTATTCCGACAAGGATAGCCGCACAGCGAGTTTCGCCGACACCGCGCTCGGCAATTTCAGGGCATCGGTCCGCGAGATCGAGCAATATCTGTCGAACCTCCTGTCGATCCAGCGCATGCGAACACGCGAAACAACCGAGCGCGGTGGAGAGCGTGTCGCCCGCTACGACGAACTCTTCCAGTTCGTCCGCTTCTGCATCACCGGGGAAAACCATCCGGTCCGGCTGCCCGATGTCCCGATGTACCTCGATTGGCTCGTCACCGCCGAATATGAGCACGGGCTGACGCCAACGGTCGACGGGCGTTTCGTTGGCGTCGTGGCCATCGACGGCCTGCCAGCCGAGAGCTGGCCGGGCATCCTGAACATCCTCGACCAGATGCCGCTGACCTATCGCTGGTCGTCACGCTTCATGTTCCTCGACGAGATCGAGGCGCGCGAACGCCTCGAGCGCACCCGCAAGAAGTGGCAGCAGAAGGTCAGGCCCTTCTTCGACCAGCTCTTCCAGACCCAGTCGCGCTCGGTCGACCAGGACGCGATGGCGATGGTCGCTGAGACGCAGGATGCGATCGCCGAGGCGGCGTCGCAACTCGTCGCCTATGGCTATTATACCCCGGTCATCGTGCTTCAGGAGCGCGATGCGGATCGGCTACGCGAGAAATGCGAGGGCATTCGCCGCGTCATCCAGGCGGAAGGTTTCGGCGCGCGCATCGAGACGCTCAACGCGACGGAGGCGTTCCTCGGCTCGTTGCCTGGCAACTGGTATGCGAACATCCGCGAACCGCTGATCCATACCCGCAATCTCGCCGATCTGCTGCCGCTCAATTCGGTGTGGTCAGGAAGCCCGGTGGCGCCATGCCCGTTCTATCCGAAGGGCTCGCCGCCGCTGATGCAGGTCGCCTCCGGCTCCACGCCATTCCGGCTGAACCTCCACGTCGACGATGTCGGGCACAGCCTGATCTTCGGGCCGACAGGGTCGGGCAAATCAACGCTGCTGGCGCTGATCGCGGCGCAATTCCGCCGCTACAAGGACGCGCAGATCTTCGCCTTTGACAAAGGCCGCTCTCTGATGCCGCTGACACTTGCGGCCGGCGGCGATCACTACGAGATCGGCGGCGGGGCAGGGGAGGGACCTCAGCTCGCTTTCTGCCCGCTCGCGGAGCTCGGCACCGACGCCGACCGCGCCTGGGCGTCGGAATGGATCGAGACGCTTGTCGTCCTGCAGGGCGTCACCGTCACTCCGGATCATCGCAACGCCATCTCACGGCAGGTTTCGCTGATGTCCGCAGCGCCCGGACGCTCGCTGTCGGATTTCGTGTCGGGGGTTCAGATGCGCGAGATCAAGGACGCGCTGCACCACTACACAGTCGACGGGCCGATGGGGCATTTGCTCGATGCCGAGCGCGACGGTCTCGTGCTCGGCGGTTTCCAGACCTTCGAGATCGAAGAGCTGATGAACATGGGCGAGCGCAGCCTCGTGCCTGTCCTCACCTATCTCTTCCGGAGGATCGAGAAGCGCCTGACCGGCGCGCCGAGCCTGATCATGCTCGATGAAGCGTGGCTGATGCTCGGCCATCCCGTCTTCCGCGACAAGATCCGCGAATGGCTGAAGGTGCTGCGCAAGGCCAATTGCGCGGTCGTGCTTGCCACGCAGTCGATCTCGGATGCCGAGCGTTCCGGCATCATCGATGTGCTGAAGGAATCCTGCCCGACCAAGATCTGCTTGCCGAACGGCGCGGCACGCGAGCCGGGAACCCGCGAGTTCTATGAGCGCCTGGGATTCAATGAGCGGCAGGTCGAGATCGTCTCGAACGCGATCCCGAAGCGCGAATATTACGTCACCTCGCCCGATGGCCGGCGCCTCTTTGATATGGCGCTCGGGCCCGTTGCTCTCTCCTTCGTCGGGGCGGCCGGCCGCGACGATCTCAAACGCATCACCGCACTCAAGGCGGAACACGGCCCCGTATGGCCGGCACATTGGCTCCAGACAAGGGGGATCGCGCATGCCGAAACGCTACTCGCCGATGACCAGGTTTGAATTTCTGCGCGGCGCGGCGGCCGCGGCGATCACGCTGCCGTTCATGACCAGGAGCGCATTCGCAGGTGGCGGTCTGACCGGGGGCGCCACCGAGTACACCCAGATGCTCAACAATGGCGAACTTATCTCGCTGGTCGGCAAGTCGGCCGAGCAGGTGAACAACCAGATCACGCAGATCACCCAGCTCGCGGAACAGATTCAGAACCAACTTAAAATCTACACCAACATGCTGCAAAACACCGCACAGTTGCCGAGCCATATCTGGGGGCAGATTCAGAGCGATCTCAATCAGCTCCGCAACATCGTCAGCCAAGGACAGGGCATCGCCTTCTCGATGGGCAATATCGACGATGTGCTGAAGCAGCGCTTCCAGAGCTACAGCGACTTCAAGACCAGCCTGCCGAACAATGCCAGTTTCTCGTCGAGCTATCAGACGTGGTCCTCGACCAATCGCGACACGATCGGCGGCACGCTGCGCGCCGCGGGACTGACCGCCGATCAATTCTCAAGCGAAGAATCGACGATGTCACAGCTTCGCTCCCAGTCGGAAAGCGCCGACGGCCAGATGAAGGCCCTGCAGGTCGGCCACCAGATCGCGGCGCAGGAAGTCGCGCAGATGCAGAAGCTGCGCGGGCTCGTCTCGCAGCAGATGACCATGATGGCGACCTGGTATCAGTCCGAGCAATCGGAAAAAGACCTATCGCAGGCGCGGCGGCAGGAATTCTTCAATTCGACGGCGCCGTCGACGTCCGGAGGACAGGAGATGCGGCCGAGATGGTGAGGCGCCCCGCCCTGATTATTGCGATCTGCGTCGGCGCGGCGGCAGTCCTCGGCATCTGGGTTTTCGTCGTCAGCCCGTCGAGCGAGGAACGTGCACGCGCGACGGAGTTTTTCGAGACGCCGCAGAAATACGACATGAAGAACGGTCAGGAGATGCGCCCGCGATGGTAGCTTCCTTTCGCCCCTCGAAAATCCTGACCGTCGCCGCCGTCGCGGGATTGGTTCTGTGGACGATCCATCCGGCCGTGGCCGCTGACGGCAGCGTACTGACCACGGTGGAGAATCAGGTCGTCACAGCCGCGAAAGGCTGGGAAACAACGGTCACGAACGCCGCGAAATCGCTGTTCTGGATTCTGGCCGGCATTGAGGTCGGTATCGCCGCGGTCTGGCTCGCCATTCAGGCGGCGAGCATCGAAGCCTGGTTCGCCGAGCTGGTGCGCCGGATCATGTTCATCGGCTTCTTCGCCTTTGTCCTGACCCAGGGGCCGAGTTTCGCCAAAGCGGTCGTGGACAGCCTGTTCGAGATCGGTGGCGGCTCCGGCTCGGCCTCGCCGGCGAACGTCTTCAATGCCGGCCTGACGGTCGCTTCCGCCATGTCGCAGAAGATCTCCTTCGGCGTGTTTCAGGATAACGCGCTGGCGCTGTCGGCCTCGCTCGCCATGATCGTCAGTGTCATCGCCTTCTCGCTGGTTGCGGCGATCTTCCTCGCGGTGCTCGTCGAGATGTATGTCGGGCTTCTGGCCGGCATGATCATGCTCGGCCTCGGCGGCTCGTCCTTCACCAAGGACTTCGCGATCCGCTATCTCGTATACGCCTTCTCCGTCGGCATGAAGCTCATGTCGCTGGTGATGATCGCCAAGATCGGCTCCGACGTGCTGATCGGGCTCGCGCAGGACAGCACGGTCGGCGACCAATATCAGACCGCGCTCGCGGTAGCCGGAATCGCCGTCGTTATCTTCATCCTCGCAATGTACGTGCCGACCATCGTCCAGGGCGTCGTTCAAGGCGCATCGGTCAGCGGCGGCATGGAGGTGATCCGTCACGGATCGCAGGCTGCGAGTTTCGCGGCCGGCGGCGTGGCGCTCGGCGTCGGCGGAGCGAGCGCCGGCGCGGCCGCCTTCAGCGCGGCGCGCGCAGGCGGTTCGTCGTTCGGCGGCGCCGCAATGGCAGGACTGCGCGGCGCGGCGTCTGCCGGCGGCGCGCTCGCCTCGGCCGCCCGCGACAAGGCGATCGGCGCACCCGGCGCCTATGCCGGTTCCCTGCTCGGCCTCGCCAACGCCAAACTCGACAAGGGGAGTAGCGGCTCGCCAACCCCGCCACCCGAGAAACACGACAAATGACGGACGAAACGCGCTTGGCCTCTTCAACAAGATCACCTGAAAATCCCTACATCGCCGCCCGCCAGGAATGGACTGAGCGTTATGGCTCCTACATCCGCGCCGCAACGGCGTGGCGCATTGTCGGCATCACGAGCCTTGGATTGGCGCTGATCAGCACGAGCTACGCGCTCTATCAGAGCACGCAGGTCAAGCTCGTCCCCTACATCGTCGAGGTCGACAAGCTGGGCTCGGCAGTCAATGCGGGCTTTCCAGCGCAGATCGAATATGCCGATCCCCGCGTCGTGCGCGCGACGCTCGCGGGCTTCATCACGAACTTCCGCTCGGTGACGCCGGATACCGTCGTACAAAAACAATACATCGACCGCGTCTACGCGATGCTGCGCACCACGGACCCCGCGACCGAGAAGGTCAACGCCTGGTTCCGCTCGAGCTCGCCCTTTGAAAAAGCCAAGACCGCGACCGTCGCGATCGAGGTCAACAACGTCGTGCCGCTCTCGCCGCAATCGTTCCAGATCGACTGGACCGAATATGAGCGCGACCGGAAGGGCAAGGAAGTGGCGTCCCGACGCTTCCGGGGCGTGGCAAGCGTCGTGCTGATCCCGCCACAGGATGAGGCCGTGATCCGCCTCAATCCGATCGGGCTCTACATCAAGGACTTCGACTGGACCGCACAGATCTGAAAGGCGCGCCCGTACCCATGACTGCAACAAGATCAAAATTCCGGGCTGTCCTTCTGATCGCGACCGCCCTTGTATCCGTCACCGGCCTTCGTCCGAGCGCCGCCCAGAGCCTGACCGGCAAGGAGGTGAAGGGCATGGACATTTCCGGCCAGTGGCGCGGCCGGGCCGGGCTCGTGACGCGCGGCGCTGACGGCAAGGTGATCTTCCTCTACGGCGAGGTTCAGCCTTCCGTGGTCTGCTCGCCGCTTCAGGTCTGCGACATCGAACTCGATGGCGGCGAAATCGTGCGCGACGTTCTCGTCGGCGACACGGTGCGCTGGAAGGTCGAGCCCGCGACCTCCGGCGCGACCGGAGGCCAGGCGATCCACCTCATCGTCAAGCCGACCGAGTCCGGCCTCGTCACCTCCATGGTGGTGACGACCTCACGGCGCACCTACCACATCCAGCTCAAGTCACACCCGACGCAATACATGGCCCGGGTCGGCTTTGAATATCCGGAGGATGTGTCCTCGCGCCTCGCAGACCTGAACGCACGGATCGAAGCCGGCGGGATCGGCGGCGTCCCGGCCGAGCAGTTGAACTTCAGCTATTCGGTTTCCGGCAGCGCCGGCTGGCGGCCGACCCGCGTCTATAGCGACGGCACGAAAACCTACATCCAGTTTCCGGCGTCAGTCGCCTCGCGCGACGCGCCGGTCCTGTTCGTCGTCTCGGGCGGCCAGAACCGCATCGTCAATTACAGGATGAAGAGCAACGTGATGATCGTCGACTATGCAATCGACAAGGCGATCCTGATTTCCGGCGTCGGCTTCTGGCATCAAGAGAAAATCACCATCCAGAGGGGAGGGTGACGCCGTGGCCAGTGCTTTCCTCTTCCCCTTCCGGATGCCCGCAGCCGCAGCCATCCTCGCCGCCCTCCTTCTTTCCGGATGCTCGACCATCGGGACCGACGGCCTTGTGGCGAGCACCGCGCCGGCCGAGCTGTCGGGGCCGGCCGCCTCGGCGGTCGCGGCCGATCTCGTGCCGCGTCTTGCCGAACAGATCGGCCAGGGCAAGGCGACGATCGTTCTGAAGCCGGACGGGTCCGCCTTCGGCTCGGCTCTTGAAGCTTCCCTGCGTGGCTGGGGCTACGCGGTGACGACGGACCAGGGCACGAAAGATCCAAACGCCATTCGCCTTGCCTATGTTCTCGGCTCGGTGGACGGGCAGATCCTTGCTCGCCTGTCGACCGGATCGATCGAGATCGGGCGCGTCTATTCCACGACGGCCGCCGGCGCACAGCCGGCAAGCCCGCTCTCCGTCATGAAGCGCGGTTGAGGGGAGGGGACATGACGCAATCCCTGCAACTCGGCGGCGGCCCAAGCGGTTCGGGACCGACGCAGAACATTCGGCGTCTCAACCGGCTTCCGATCATCGCCGCCGTCGTGTTCGGCGTGCTGTTTCTCGCCGTGATCTTTTACGGGCTGATGTCGCGAGGACTCATCTTCGGTTCGAAGCCCGATACGAACGTGTCGGGCGGCGCACCAGCGACGACCTTCGCCGACCAGATGAAACGCGGCGTCGCGGACGGCATCATTGGCGACGGCCAGCAGCCGCAGCCGATGCCTGCGCCGGTCAGCGAACCGCAGCCCGCGCCGCAGAATCCTTTCGTCGCGCAGCCGGCGGCGGCTGAACCGAGGGGAAGCTCACTCGAATCCGAGGAAGCGTGGCGGGCGCGCCTCGCCCGGGAAGGGCAGGAGCAAATGTTGAGAGAGCGGCAGCGCCAGCGGATGGCGCGATTGCAGGCCGTCAGCATTGCGCTCGACTCGCCGCTCGCCATCGACACGCAGAAGATCAAGGCGGCAGCCGCCACCTCTTCGGCGACGACGCCCTCGGCCGGCGCGATAGCGGCATCGCCATCGTCCTCGGCAAGCGATCTCTATAGCCAGGCGCTTCAAGCCGGCCTCAATGGACAAAACCTCGATCCCAACGGGCAGACCAAGAAGGAATCCTTTTTCAATTCCGACCTGGCGAAGCTCGGATACCTTCCGAACCAGGTCGTCGCTCCACGCTCGTATTTCGAGCTGAAGCGCGGGTCGGTCATTCCGGCCACGCTGATCACCGGCATCAATTCCGATCTTCCCGGTCGTATCACCGCCCAGGTGAGCCAGAACGTCTACGATAGCGCCACCGGCTATCGTCTGCTCATTCCGCAGGGCACGAAACTGATGGGCCGTTACGACAGCAAGGTCTCCTTTGGCCAAAGCCGCGTTCTCGTCGTATGGACCGATATCATCTTCCCGAACAGCTCGACGCTCCAGATCGGCGGCATGGCTGGAACGGACGCCGAAGGCTATGGCGGGTTCAACGACCAGGTCGACAACCACTACTTCAAGACGTTCGGCTCGGCGATCCTGCTCGCGATCATCGGCACGGGCATGGATATGGCGATTCCACAGAATTCGACATTAGCGAACCAGACAACGGCGTCGGACGCGGCACGTCGGAATTTCGCGGAGACTTTCGGGCGCATCGCTGAGCGCACGATCAATAAGAACCTCGACGTGCAGCCGACACTCGAAATCCGGCCGGGCTATCAGTTCAACGTTCTCGTCGACCAGGATATCGTATTCCCGGGCGCATATAAGGGTTGAGGTCAGCGCGACACCGGAAAGAAGAAGGAACTGGTTGGCTTTCGGGCCAGGTCCGAGACCTTAGTCGCTGGACCTTCAGCCCCTTGCAGTCTTAAGCTTTCGTGGAATACTGGATAAATGAAATTCTTGATCGTAGATGATCATCCAGTCTTGCGCGAGGGCATTGCAGCACTGCTGCGCCAAGCCGGATCGGATGTGGACATCGTCCAGGCGGGGGATGCAGCGGAAGGTTTGCGGCTGGCTGAAGCGCACGCCGACTTCGATGCTGTCATTCTTGATATGATGTTGCCCGGCATGGATGGAGTGACCGCGCTCGGAAAGTTCGGACTGGTGCGGCCGGAGCTCCCGGTGATTGTCCTGTCGTCCTCCGAGGATCCTGCCGATGCGCGACGCGCTCTGGCGCATGGGGCCCTCGGCTATGTGCCGAAGTCGGCGAGCCAGCATACGTTGCTCGCAGCCATCCGGCTCGTGATGAACGGCGAAGTTTACGTACCGCCTCTCATCCTCAGCGCCCTGACAGCGACGCAGCCCATGTCGCCCGGACATCAAACAATAGCGGGAGTCATTTTGTCGGATCGTCAGCTGGAAGTGCTGCGGCGGCTAAGTATGGGCCAACCGAACAAGATTATTGCCTACGAACTCAATCTCTCGGAGAAGACCGTCAAGGCGCATGTGACGGCAATTTTCAGGATGCTGAATGCTGTGAATCGCACCCAGGCTGCGGCCGCGGCACGTCAAGCCGGGCTCATCTGACCCAAAGCCATCAGTCGTCGTCCTCGGATTTCTGCGCATGCGCGATCAGGTTGAGCATAGCCGCACGTAACCGGCTGTTCGGTACCGGTTTGTGCAATAGCAGGAGATTGCTTGCTTCTGCTTCAGCAAGGCGGTCGGGCGCCGTGTCTCCGGTAACCAGCAATGCCGGGATCGTTACATTGTATTCTGATCGTAGGTTTTCGATTGCCGCTATACCGGTCTCACCATCGCGCAGACGATAGTCCGAGATGATCAGGTCGGGACGTGTGGGGCGAGACGCAAGTAGCTCGATCGCCTCTATTCCAGAACTGGCCGTGACCACTTCGTAACCCCACCCAGCAAGGAGTTGCTCCATCGCCTCGCGGATCGGCGCTTCATCGTCGATCACAACCACAAAAGCCGGTATGAAGGCGCCAGGCGGATCCTGGCGCGTGCCATCTGTGAGAGCAGCCTCGTTGGCACATGGGACCGAGACTTCAAAACAGGAGCCGCGACCGGGACAAGAACGCAAGCCAAGCGGTGCCTTCAGCACGTTGCAGATGCGGCGAACGATAGCAAGCCCAAGACCCAGCCCTTTCGTTCGGTCGCGCTCCGGGTTTCCAACCTGCACATACTCCTGGAAGATGCGATCCATATCCTCCGGAGCAATGCCGATCCCCGTATCCCAAATCTGAATTGCAAGGCGATCCGCTCGCCGCCGGCAGCCGACAAGGATACCTCCACGCAACGTATAGCGGACTGCGTTTGAGACGAGGTTGCGCAGCACGCGTTCGAGCAGGATCGGGTCCGTGTCAACTGCGATCGGGCAAGGCCGGCATCTTAGGCGCAGACCCTTGGCCTCAGCTTCGACGGCAAGATCTTTACAGAGTCGATCAAGATAAGGCCCAATCCGGAAGGCTTGGTTCCGAACTTCGACGACGCCAGCATCGAGACGTGAAATGTCAAGAATCGCAGTGAAGAGGCCGTCCATTGCCGCTGCCGAATCCTCGATCCGATCCACCAGGACGTAAGCTTCTTCAGGGAGATCAATACGGCGTAGAGCCCCTGCGAACAGACCAAGGGCATGCACAGGTTGGCGCAGATCATGGCTCGCCGCGGCAAGGAAACTCGACTTGGCTCGGCTGGCGGCTTCGGCGATCTCTTTCTGGCGGCGCAGATCGGCCGCAAGAGCTTCTGTCTGTAAGCGCAACCGAATGGCTTCGGAAAAGGCCCGATTGCTTAAGATTCCGAGCAAGACCATGGCAACGACGAAGATCAGCATCAGCGCGCTGCTAGCCTGCTCGACGGCGGTGTCCTCACGAAGACTCGTCAAGGCATAAGGGAGAGTTGCTGGAAGGAAAAGAGCGAAATAGGCGGGTAGATACGGGCTGAAGGCGGGGATCGCGCCGGCCGTGACTCCGATGGTGACGGCAACGGCGAGGAAGCGGACATCAAAGGCAGCGTCGGGCGTGAGGACCACGGATGCAAGTCCCCAGGCGACGCCCTCCGCCAAAGCGAAAAGAGTGAATACGAGTGGCCAGACCTTTTCTGCCCGCGTGGCAGGCGGTGATCTGCGATAAGCTAACGCCAGGGTCACATGACATATGGCGCAGACGACAATGGCAGTTGCCCATCCTCCTGCTGCGGTGGGGCCAGCCTCGCCAAGACGAACGAGAAATACGGCCAGAACAACAGCCGCAAGAGCAGCAGCGATAACGCCGGGAATAACCGCACGGAAAATAGCATCAACCTGCTCGCGCCGCAGCCTTTCCTCGGTTGGCGTAAGCCGCATCCATCGATATGGGACCAGCATCGGCATTTTCAATTCCCGCCCTCCCATCGGCGAACGTCATCGGGCGTCGCGGTATCGTTGTCAGCTCTGACTCGTTGTATGATGGCCTCACCCCATCCCAGCGATTGCGCAACGCAAAGGCTATGGGCGGGAGATTGCCGATGATCTACCGTTAAGGAGACCGCCGGCACCAGTGTCATTGTGATATCCTGTAGAAGTCTGCTGCGGCGCCAGCCATGTGCTGCCCGTCAGAGTCTGCCCGGCAACCCGTCAGATATTTCAACGGCCATCGCATTGGGCCGCTATCGCTCATAGTCCTCGGCATCGTTGCCGATCGCAAACATTGCGCGGGACTCTCCGAGCGGCCCGCCTGCCTTCCTGCATACAATCATCCGTATCGCCTCCAATATGGACACCCTTTCCTTTTAACAAAAAACATGTAACAAACAATCCGCGCCGGACACTGATAAAGGTCTTAAGACCTTTGGTCCGCGCCCGAGACCAATAACTATTTGCCCATTGTCGAGTGGAAACCGAGAATAGGGGTGGATTCTGTAGTGGCAGGGGAATTCGGTGGCCATTGAAGTGGTCTTGGCCGGCGGCCCTCCATGCAAGCGACTGGTGGAAAGAGCCGATGCCTCTTACCGTTGAAGAGACCCGATCCGCACAAATTGCTACCGTTCTCGGTGGCTCTGAACACTTCTGCTCTTGCAAACCAACCAACGACTTAGAACGCTCGGCACGACGCACTGCAATGAGAGGCGGTTATTACAATGTCGCGACGAGCAAATTTGGAGAGTCAGACAATTTCAGAGCCGAGGATACGCGAACTCAATTCGCGGTATCGTAATAGCGGGAGACCAGACGTTGTTGGCAGAAAATGCACCTTCACCGATCACCGGATTGCAGATATCGCCTGACCCGCTTTCCCCTCTTTCCAATCCAGCATGGCCCGCAATCCCTTCCCGCCGACGCATAAGGACGACCGCGATAGTTGTTGCGGCTATCATTATCACGTTATTGACTCTCGTCCTGCCGTATAATTCGCCTGGCTCCGCTCTTTTACTTGATCGACAACTGTACAGTATCTTTCCATACCCGTTCACAATTCAGAATATCATATATCTCTTGCTCGCTTGGTCCCTGGCTGACCTCTATGTCAGATGGCGAATGACGAAGCGGGAATACGCCTTTCTGAATGCCGGTTTCCTGCCCGAAGATTCCATAACGATGCTGGAATTGCATGAACTCGGACCGATCCGTGCCCGGGTGGCGCCGCTCCATGACGCAGAAAGCGGCTTCTTACCGACGCTCATGGACATGACGATCCTGCAGCTTCAGGCGAGCAAGTCGGTCGATCAATCCATGACGCTTCTGACCAATGCTCTCAGTTTGATGGGGGACCGCGTCGAACTGCGCTACCAAATGCTCCGCTACATGGCTTGGTTGATCCCGACCATAGGTTTTCTTGGTACCGTGATCGGCCTGTCACTGGCGCTTCACCTGATTGACCCGAAGAACATGGATCTCGGGCGTGTGGTGGGTGGTTTGTCTGTCTCATTTTACACGACGTTAATCGCGCTCCTGGCCAGCGCATTGCTCGCCTTCGCGCAGCACGGCGTGCAGGAACAGGAGGAGTTGGCCCTCAACGCGGCCGGTCAGTACTGCCTCGCCAACCTGATCAACCGCGTCTACATCGATCAGGAGAAACCGGGCGGAGCGTCATGAAACGTCGCAGGCACCAGTCCGACACCAGCGAAGTGGCGTTGATGGCGGTGATGACGAAGGCGATGGGCGCCTTCCTCATCCTCATGGTGTTCGCCATGCAGTATTACATCCCCGACTTCACCGCCGAGCAGATCGCCGCCATCGTCAACCGGTCCATCGGCAGCGTGCGCAAGGACCTCGCCGGCGCGGTGGACCGCATAAAGAAGGGCGACTTCACCAAGCAAGATCTGGAGGCACTGCAGCGCGAGATTGAGGTGGCGCTCGCCAAGCTCTCGCAGGCGGAAAGCGACATCACGCGACTGCAAACGCGACTCGATCAATCCGTCTCGCAGCTCAGACGGGTCGAAGGCGAACGCGCACGTCTTGAGGCGGAAGCGCAGGAACTGAAAGCTGAAATCGCTCGCCTGCGCGCATTCGATCCCGCCAAGATGCAGGCGGCAATCGAACGCCTCACCGGAGAACTCTCCGACAAGCTCGCTGAGGTCGAGGCTTTAAAGAATCAACTGCATAAGCTTTCCGGTGCCCGAGCACTCTCCATCCACATGCAGTATCAAAATTGTGGTGATGAAATCATCGCGTTGGCGGTCGCGCGGCAAGACGGGCGAGATGGGAAGTCAACTTCCTTGATACCAGTCGATGGTTCGACAGCGTACACGCCAGTCGGAAGGTCGTTTACACCGACTCCCGAGGGCACGAACACCTATTTCACCTTTCTCGCCGATCCTGTTTATGGAGAAGAGGTATCGCAGGTCTGGCTCGCCCACAGAGCCTTGCCTGGCGATACCTATGCAATCTATCTGAACGACCTCAACCGCGCCATGGAGCAGCGGGCCAATACTCAGGGCCCAAGCATCGAGGAAAGCTCCTGTCGTGTTCGCTTGTCGATCTACGATGGCAAAACAAACTTGAACCTCGACCAATCAATCGGTGCGACGAATCCCTTTGCCTTCGGGAAGGCTGTTCGTGTGACGCAGGACGCTCTTGTGCCCGTCAACACCTCTTCATCGGAAGCGCAGTGGTTTCAGCGTAATCTATTGGAAGCTCCGTGCAAGGCGCTGACATGCGATCCTAATTCGCAGGAGGCTCGGAAGACGGTGTTCGGACTGCTCGAAGGTATATATCAATACCGCCTGTCCAGGACTCCAACGCCCCGGATCCAGGTGGATCCCAATGCGGTCAATCAGATCATCGACGATCTGAAAACCGGATTTTTGTCCGGCCGATTCACGCAGAATTCGCTATCTCGCTTTGCTGCGCTCGCTATCGCGCCGCCCGCCGGTTCGGTGACATCAGGGGCCGCTCCAGGTGCTGACATTATCGCTGAAACCAGAAAAAGACTCGCAGATACGGACATTCCGTCATCGCTTCAACGCGAATTCCTGACTCGCGCAAGTCAGGGATGGTGGAGTAGCGATGAATTTGAAAGACGGATCCAGAGCGTCGCGAAGACAACCGCCCCGGCACCTTCCCCCGCTGGCCCGACATCCGTGGAGAATCCTGGGCGCGTGATCGCGCTTCTCAGGACACTGACGGATACCGGTTTCATGACGCCCGATGTGGCCGCGCGATGGAGCGTCCTGGTGAAGCAGATGCCGCCATCGCCCCCCGCGGCCAGTGTACCGACAGGTCTGAACCGCAACGAGATCATCGCGCAGATGACCAATAAAGGCTTCCCGCCGGAATTTGCCTCATTCGTCGCCGGCCGCATGATGTCCGGCGCGATCAAGCTGGACGACTACATATATGCCATGAAGGTCACAAAAGGAAACACACCCCGATGAGCCGGCGGATGGTTCGATGCCTCCAGGGGCATCCTTTCGATGCAAGCGCCAACGAGGTCTGTCCGATCTGCGCTGCGCGGGAGGCCAAGGGCAGCGTGACGCCCGCCAAGGGGCCGGCAAGCGGCGGCCTCCACGGCGAGCAGGCTCCGCCGCCTCCCGCACCCTGGCAAAAGAGTCCGCTCGTGTGGACAGTCGCCGGCATCGTCGTGCTCGGAGCGATCGTTTACGTTTTGCAGCCGAAAGCCGTGCCACCGGCGGCGCCAGAATTGCAGAAGCAAGCTTCCACCGACCGGTCGGCTCCCCCGCCCGAAGCGACACCGGCGCCGCAATCAACCCCACGCCCGGTACCTGTTTCGCCGGCGAACCCGGCTCCCGTGGTCGTCCCCACCCAAGCATCCACGCCGCTGGAGCGTGTCGAGGCAATGGTGGCTGCAATGAAGGCGCTGCGTGCGGCGCCGCTGCCTGCCGGCTTTTCAGCCTGGACGGGCGGACGCGCGCCTGTTGCCGCCGATCTTCCCGACGGCGCAAAGACCCTTCTGCAGATCGGTGGCATCGGCAAGGATGCCTTGGGCACCTATCTGCGCATGGAGGCATCCCGCACTTCCATACCCACAACAAAGGTCAAGCTGCTTGAACAGGCCTTTGTTCTTGGCGAGGCACCCGCTGCGGCACTCGAGATCGCAGAAATCCTCAAAATATCGGACCCGGCGCGGGCTTTCGCCTTCGCACGCGAGGCCGGTGACAGGGGCGTCGTCGCCGGCGATAGACTGGCTGTTGCGCTTGCCGGCGCCAACCCCGCCGCATTTCCGCTTCCCGATGCCGTCCGCCAGCGCTTCTACGAGCGCTCCAACGCGAGCGTGAAGGACGCGGGCGCCGGGCTCGACACCTCAGCACTTCCTGAACCGACCGACGTGCTCTGTGGCCGTGTGCGCAATGGCGATACCGCCGCCATCACGGAAGCCGGGACGCGGGGCAGCAAGGGTGATCTTGAGGCGGCTGGCTGCTTCACAGCGGCTTTGCTCGTGGACTTCAGCAATCTGCCGCAAAGCGGCGTGCCAGCAACGCCAGCACGCCCCAATGCCGCGCTGGCGCGGGAGGTCATTTCCCGGCTGACGCCGTCCTCGGACCGGCAGCCAGGTTTTATCGATGCCATGGCGGGAGATTTCGCCCTGGGGGCCAACGGCGGCGACGTCAACCCGGTGGAGGCGGCCATCTGGTTCCTGCGCGCAGCGAGCCTCGCACCCGATGTCTCGCTCCCGAGCAACGAGGCGCCAGCGGTCGCGCGTTATGCAGAAGCGATGGCGACGCTGCGTCCGCCAACAAGCGACGCGGTAGCCGTGGTTCTGGATCCGTTGCGCGCCGCGATCATCGAGCCCGCCCCCGCGCCGAAAACGGCCAAGCGGCTGGATATCGGCATTGCCGCATTTCCTGTGCCGTCCAAGCTCGCGTCCGACAACGGATTGACCACCGGGCAGGGCGCGCTGGTCGGCCGTTTTGTCAGAGGCAGCACAGCTGAAGCCCAAGGACTGCTCGTAGGAGACATCGTGACGGCGGTGAATGGCAGGCCGGTTGAAAACGCAGACAATCTATCGACACTCGTCGAGCAAACCACAAACGGAAAGCCGGTCTTAGACTTCATCCGTAACGGGCAGCGTCGGACGCTGCAGATCCTTGCCGCAGCTGTACAGGTCGCGCCGTCAGGGCCCGCCCAGCCTGCGCCGCCTGCTCAAGCACGGAATAAGCCTGTCGCGCCTGGATCGGCCGACCCCGTCTGCTGGTCCGACACCCTGTCGCTGGCTGAGAAGCGCAGTCGTGGTTGCCTCACTGCCGAGGCGAAAACGGGGCCGGGGTCCAGTCTCGCAGTGCTCGACGATCTGCCGTATCTGCGCATCAGCTGCTGCGACGGGCTCACGCCGCGTTTCACCGAAGTGCAGCTTCCCGGCGATCCGCCCGAGGATCTCGCCCGGCGTTGGGTGGCCTGGATGCCCGATCGCTCCATTCTGCTGGTCGATGGCTACACAAGCGCCGCAGCCGCGCAGCAGGCGGCGAGCTATGCGCAATCCACTGCCGACCCTGCCGCGAGATCCGCGTCGAGCGTGCGCTATCAACGAGCCCTGATTGCATTGGATGATCATACGCTACCGGCCCAGGCAAAAATTGATTCCACCATCGTCACTGTTGAATCTGGAAAGTATCCTCTGCCGAGCGGCAGCGGCAATCTCCAGCTCTATACACGGTGCTTCTTCATGATGGTGAGTCGCCCCTATGTGTTGTGCAACGCTCATCTGCCGGGCACTGTCGCCGTCGTCACCTATGTGCGTCAGACGAAGGCAACCGACAGCAAGGTTACGTCAGGACCAATGCAGCTTCTCAGCGCTCTCCTGGCAGAGGGAATGATTAATGGCAGCCTGCCTGCCTCGCCGCCGCCCTGATAGCGCGCCTACGGGTAGCTGTGGTCGAGAGCCTTGGCCTGCTCCCGGAACCAGGCCTCGAATGCCTTGCGTATCTTCGGATCCAGCTTTCCCGTCAGCCCGTCCAGAACACCCCTGAAGAGGGACTCGGCAGGATCACCGGCGGGAGTGATCACCCAAGCAGCAAAGGCGAAGATGGCAGCGTCCTCGTTGCGATAGCCGGAGCTCTCACCGCCCTGAAGGACAGAGTCCGCGAAAGCGGCCATCGACATCGGATTGCCGCGCACCGCTGCCTCGATCAGGAAATCGCTGCTGTCCTTGGTGCTGAAAGCAATCGCAGCGTCCGCAAAGCGTCTGGTGCCGAAGGCGAGCAGCGCCGTCGCGTCGCCGCCTTCCGCACGGACTGTCAGCGTTTCGATATCCTGCGAGCGTTGTGCGGGCGTCCCGATTGGTGGCGACGCACTGAGGCGGTTGACTATGCTGCTCGTCGTCTCGGGCAGCGCAGCGAGGTCAACACCCGCCTTTTGGAGAATGGCCGTGGCTCTGGTCTCGCCGGCCTTGGCTCGATCGACGATCGACAGGGCACGCCCATCGCCAAGAGAATAGGCTCTGGCGTAGATCGCCGCGGCATTCTTGCTGCCGGTGGTCGTCGGCAATGTCGCGCCATTACCCGAGATGAGCCGCTCATAGGTTCGCGGCTGCACGTCCAGGAGAGCCCCCGCCGCCGAGGAGACGCCGGCATGCGCGGCGAGGTCATTCCAGTCCTGTGCGAGTGCGGGCTCCGGCTTGAGCCGACTGGGATCGAGATCGAGCACCGTCGCAAGCGCGGCGCCGCAAACGTGGCAGCCGAGCGTATAGCCGGCCTCGAATGAAAGGGCAGCGCGATCGAGATCGCGGCGGTTTACGGCCGCGAGGCCACCGAGATAGAGCATGAGGCCGCCGGTGTAGTTAAGTGGGTCGGGCATGGCGCCGATCACTGCGGAAGCCCTTTTGTCGAACTGTTTTTTCGCCCACGCCGCTGCGGGCATCTTCGCCTGCCGCCAGGTCGGCTGAAGGTCGTGGAACGTATCGAGCGAGGCGAAGATACGGCGGACGCGTTGTTCGGGCGTCAAGGCGACGGTTGCCTGCGTCTGCAGTTCGGGCGAGCCCGTGTCATCTGCGGACGCCGAAGCGGCGGGGAAGGCGACGACGATAAGCGCCGCAATCAGGGCGGCAGTCGGCAATGTTTTCTTCATGGCAGTCAGCCCTTTGTTGTTAACTGGTGGATGCCCAAATCCAGCTTCATTGCGCGCCGGTCGCTCGATTGAACCAAGAGATCAATGCTTCGATCAGCTGCCGTACAGACGGCGATGTTCCACATCTTCGATCTTAAGTGGCCGCCCGTCACGCCGGGAGCGCCCGTGGAATTGCTGTAGAAACGGCGGTCGCTTTTCATCTCACTTCGCGCCGCGCCACGCTTGCCAGGCATCGGCGAGGGCTGGATGAAGGGTGCGACCGTCCCCGGACTTTGCCGACGCCGGCAAACACAGCAGGTTCCGCTCACCAATATCGACCCTGAACGCGTCTTCGCCGGCGACCGGTGGCTCGATACGCCGAACCTCCGGCCAGGCGACGCGGCGGCTGCGGCCGTCGAGATCGCCGAAGAGATCGCCTGCCGCATTCGGCAGGGCGGTGGTGGTGAAGCCGTCCGCCTCGATCGTCGCGACCGGCCACGAAATTGCCCGGCCACGAGCCTGCCACCCCCTGATGGCGGCGAAGACGATCGCCAAGGCGGCGCAAGCGATGAAGATACTCCAGCCGAGCAGTCCGAGGAACGCCCCGACGTTCAGATCAACTCCCTTCACCGTCGCTGCCGTGGCGGCCAACAGAAGGATGAAGACGGCAGCGCCCGCGAGCAGCACCCCGCCGCCGAGCGCACGCCAGATCGACGGCGCTGTTCTGACGACCGGAACGAAGAACGTCCCTGTGGCTGCCTGGGCGGCCGACGAAAATCCGGCCAGATAGCGTTCCCGGGCAGCGAGGGTTGTGGCGTGCGCAAGCTCGCCCGACTCGCCGCGCGCCTGCTCGGGGATTTCATAGACGGTCTTCTGAGCTCCGTCTTTCTCCGCCACCGTGACAGGAAACAGGCCTGTCCCGCCTACCGGCCCGATCGCTGCGACGTCGCGCCAGGGAACGAAGCGCTGCCGCCGCCCCAGAGACGCGAGACCGGCATAGGGATAGGGATCGATGAAGATCCCGCCGGGCGTGACGACAAGCGGAGTGATCCGACGTGCGGCGGCATCGGGATCTCGCCCGGCCCACCATGCGCTGAGATGCATCGCGGTGAAGGCGAGGCCGGCCGCGAGCATGCCCAGCCCTCCGATACCGCCGAAGAGCAGCGGGATGGCGTTCGACAGTGTCACCGGTCTGGTCACGAGCTGCAGCAGGCAGAGAATGGAGCCCGCGAGGGAGCAAATACCCAGGATGGAAAACACACCGATCGGGCTGCGAAAGGTCTTGCCTTCGACGCTGAAAGCGATGCTTGGTTCGTCCATGTATTCCCCCGCATTCGTCAGGCGCCGGGCAAGACAGCACTCCGCGCGCCTCGGTTTCGAAATTGTCCATGGTCGGCTCCGCCGGAAAGCGGGACCGACCGATCCTCGCAGCGCAAACGCCGCCGCCTCTCGTCATTCAGCCCGCCGGAACCTCCGAGCAGGCCGGCCGCCGGATCTTGCCGTAACGTCCCAGCGCCCCCAGCAGCGACATCTCCTGCCCCCGGCTGGACCAGCCTCCATCCTTGAACTCAAGCGTCACCGTGTAGACCGGCCCCGCCGGCTGCCACGGGCTCCAGACGCCCTTGGTGCCGTCCCTGCCGACCGAGATCTGGCGCGCCGCGGCGGCGCTGTAGGCCAGGCTTCCACGCCAGCCGATGCCGTTGCGCCGGTCGATATCGGTCGTTGTCTCGCGTCCTTCGAGATGCATGTCGGCATAGGCAACGTAGATCGTGTGCCCCTGGGCGCGGCCGGTCGGGGCCGCTCCCAAAGTCTGGGTGAAGCCGCCCGATGATGGCGGCGTGACGTCGATCGCGACGACATGATCCGTGCCGCACTTGATCCGGAACGTCTCGAACAGCGCGTTGGCCTGGCGCTGGGCTTCTAGGCGCGGCGAGGGCACGGTCTGCACCGAAGCGGCCAGGGCGGGGAGCGTGCTCAGCGCCATGACCACGGCCGCGACGGGAAGACGGATGCGAGAGAGCATGGGAACCTCCTCTTGCTGCGTGGGGCGGCTCAGCCGGTGAGCCTGGCGAGATATTTGTTCCAGAAGGCGAGCAGCGGTCCGGTCAGCTTGAAGCGCTCCAGCGCGGCGCAATCGTAGCGGCCGAGCAGGGCAGTCGTGTCGGCGGCGCCGTTGTCGAGTTCGCTTAGCACCATGGCCTGCACCGCCGCCGCCAGCTCGTTGTCCGCCTTCCGCGTCCGGTAAGAACGTTCGAGCCGCTCCAGCCGCGCGTTCTCCTCGTCCGAGAGGATGGTGCAGGCGCGGTGCAGGCTGCGCGTCATGCCAATGGCGTAGGCGATGTTGCTCCGCTGGAAGATCTCCGGCTTGCCGACGATCTCGTCCTTCAGCTTTCCGCTGGTGATGGCGACGATCATCTGGCGGTTCTTGACGGCGATCTTCTGCTGGCTCTCCTGCGCCTGCGCACCGGTCGAGGCGAGCAGGATGAAGGCGGCGAGGGCGAGATGCTTGTTCATGGCTCATTCTCCGTCCGTTTCAGGTGATCCGATGAGACGTAGCCGCGCGTCGGCCGCCACGGTATTGCTCCGACTTGCCGACGGATGCCGGCACTCAGTGCAGCCTTCGTCGGCGCTTGCGGCAGCTTCCGTCATGACGGGGCTCGGCGCGGGCTCCAACCGGCCGTTGCGCGCGGCATAGGGGACGTCGGGCTCGATACCGTCCTGGCCGACGACGGCGTGCACCCATCGGTTCTCCGGCTCGTCCCACGCGACCAACAGCGCCCTGTCACCGCCGCTGACCCGTCCGTCCCGCGCGACAACGACCGCATAAGACCCGCCATGTGCGTCGCCTCTTTCGCTGCTGATCGCGACGCCGCGATATCCTGTGCGGGCCCTCCCGTCATACATGGCGATGGCGACGCCGCGCCTGCTGGTGATGGCGGAGGCCCCTTGCGCAATGGCAATGCCGCCGAGGCCAGCAACCGCCTGTCCTCCCTGGGGTTCGCTCCCGTCTCCGGCCTGGAGGTTCAAGGCAATTCCTTGGTCTCCCGCAAGCGCCAGGCCGTGCTCGCATATTGCGAGGCCTCGACTTCCGGCCCGCGCGACGCCCCGGCCGGCGACCCATGCCACGCCACGTTCTCCGGCATGAGCCTCGCCGTCACAGATCGCGACGCCGTCGTTTCCGACCACCGCGAGTGAGGGAGAGCACCCGCGATTCGGGTCGCCGCGCAGGACGGCTTGAGGAGCAACAGGAACAGGGATCTGAAGAGGGATCTCCTCTTCCGACCCGGACAAGACAACCCATCTCTCCCCCCAGGTTCCCATGGGCGGGACAGGTCCGCGCCGCGACGACACTCGGGCGACACCCCCGTGCCCAGCGACCGCAACATGCCCATCCAGCACGGATTCGGCGCCGACCGCGCGCAACGCCGCGACAGCACCCCGCAACGTGCCCCGGTAGAGCGCCGTCCCGTTCCGAAAACCAATCTGCTCGCCGCCACCCGGATGGGGCGCATGTTCGCCGTCGACCCGGACAAGACACCACAGCGCTCCATCGGTGAGCGCAAGCTCACCTCGCCCCCAGGGCGCTCCGAACCACCATTGGCCATCCTTTCGGCCTGCCGCCAGCTCTTCTGCCGGGATATTGGCGCAAAGAACGACGATGTCGTCTTCTCGCATCGGCTCTCGCAGGATTTCCGCTTGCGGATCATGGCTGCGGGCGGCATCCCACCACTCCACGCCAACGTCGAATGTCGGCGGGCGTGGCATCGAGGTTGCACTTCGCGGCTCCAGGCGTTTGCCGTCCCATATCGTGGAAGGCCCCATCATCCCATCAATCTGCCGGAACTGGCCATTCGCATAGCGATAAAGTCCGGGCTCGACGCCGCCTGACAAGGAAGAGAATACCGTAAACTCGTCCTCGTCCGAATCCTCGCGGAAGATCAGTGTCGCTTGCTTGCCCAGATGGATGTCGGCATTGGTCCCCAACGCCGTTGCGATCATGATGGCGTTTTCGCCGATGTCCAGGTCCTCCACGGCATACTGCGCCACGCCGATCCCGTCACGCCTGACCTCGAGGAAGCAACAACCCCTCGTCGAGACCGCGATGCCCCCCCTCACGTTTCCCCCAGATCCACAGGAGATGGCGGCGCCGCCATACCCGGCATCGACAGTGCTGAACCTGCTGAAAGAAGTGGCGATCGCCACACCGTAATTTCCGGCCCGCGCCGTGCCGCCCCCCTCGACAACCGACATCCCCCCTTCGCCGGAGAGCGCCGTACCCCGCACACCGGCGATTGCCACACCGGCAATTGCCAAGCCCGCATAATTTACCAAGTAGCGAGGTATGACCTGGTCCGTCGCCAGGTCCGTCATCCCAACTTCGGCGAGGCCGCAGAAACCGGCACGGGCAAGGCCTCCATGACCCGCGGTCGCTGTACCGAAATCTCCGGCCAAGGCAACGCCGGAGCGATCCTGTATCGCCGACAGTGGCGTCTTCAGGGACGCATCGTTCCCTCCTGCCGCAAAAACACTCAGCGCCGCCATCCGCGCGCCGCAGAACAGCACGAAACCCGAGGCGAAACTCAACAGGCCGGGGATCGCCACCCCGTCCATACCGACGGTCGGTTCGCACGGGTCCTCAGCATCGATCTCGACCACAGCCCACACCGGGAAGTCGAGGTGAGCCAGCGCGTGTGGTCCACTGAGGTCCAGAAGGCCTGTGAAGCGGAGCGGTGTCGCGAACGTGCCATCCATTTCATAGGACCATTGGATCCTCTCGAAACGTCCGTATGCCGGGAGGCCCAGTTGTTCCCCATCACTGTCCTGACAGGCGCCGCAGAGCACCCGGTAGGGGCCTTTATGAGGGCTTCTCATCAGATCCGACTCCAGTTTTGTCCCCATTTGAGCGCGCGGCGCGATACGCCCCCAGGCGCTCGCGGAGACGCCCGGCGATGCTGTTGTAACGATCCTGCCCGTCCCAGAAGACGAGACGGCCGCGTTCGTGGATCGGGCTCTTCAGCTCGATGACAAAGAAGAGCTTGCCTTCGAAGGCCGGCAGATCCATCGAGCGCAGCTCCTGCACCTGCGCCCAGGGGACATGCACGGTCGTGATGTCGCCCTCCCGGTAGCCGACGCCCTCTTCCGTCAACTCGCGGATGACGACGAGGTCCCGGCCGAGGCTCCGCAGCGGCCTCTCGTCCCGGAGAGCGGCAATGGCTTCCTGCAGCGTACCGAATGCGAATCCGGCGATCGCGATCGTCACGAGCGTGCCCATCGGGATCGGACCGAAGGCGACGAGTTCTTCCCGCAATGACCGGGTTCCGAGCCCGGCCCACCATTTGCGGATCGTCGGGAACCCGTTTTCGGGCACGAACACGAAAATGACGTAAATCGCCAAGACTGTGGCGAAGGTGCCGAGGGCGAAGAATATCGCGAATTTCAGCGGCTTGGAGGGCCGCTTGAGTGAACCGTCGAAAGCATCCCTGAAGGTCTCGCCGGTAGCCGGGGCACTCTGTTCGCTCATCATCCCGCATCCTTCGCCAAGCTGGTCTTTTCGATGGTGACGGAAGTCTTCATCATGGCCCCCTCTTGCCAAAACGTGGCGCAAAGACACGCGTGTGGACACGCTTCGCGTGAGATTTCCTGCCGGCATTCTTCAGTCATGGCGCACCTTCGAGCCAGCGCTTCGGATCGACCCAATGTCCCTCCCGCCGCATGGTCAGCGTAAGTGGGGCCGGCATCGTTTCGCCAAGCCAAGCACCGGCGGCAACGCACGCGCCAAAACGGAGGGCCGAGGCCAATAGCGGCCCATAACGCAACTCGGTTCCGTCGCTATGCCGGATCCAGATAAAACCACCACCGTCCGGTGCTGCTTCGAACTTGATAAGGCGTCCCCCCTGCATCGCCCTCACAGCGAGGCCTGCTCGCGTGCTGAAAACAAGAGCCGGGTGCAACACGGCTTTCCCGAGGATAGGGTGCATACGGTAGCCGAAAGGTCGTTGGATGGCTGCGTCCACTGGAGACGCCTTGGTGGACACTGCAGGACATTCGCGGGCGAATGCCCCGAAGGGCTGTATGATCAACGAACCGAGCAGCACGGCCAGGATGTGGTAAAATCTCACGATCCCCCCTCTTCGATTCGGTAAAGCTCCATATCGATTGTATCGCTGTCTCCGAGAATGCTCTGAAGGCAGGGGACAGGGTTGCTACCCGAACTGCTGGCACAGGCGAGCCGGTGGCTCGGCGCGTTGTTGGTGCAGGCGCTGAAATCGACCTCGACATAGGTCGGACCATGTGTCGTCTTGTAGGAGACGCGGGCGCAGGTCGCGACTTCACCATAAAACTGGCTTTCGCGGACGCGGCCGTAGCCGTCCCGGCCCAGGCAGAGGATTTCCGCAGCGTTGGTGCGTTCGGGCTTTTCGCCCTTGGACAGGACCATCCAGCAACCGCCGGCGGCGAGAGGCGGCCGCTGTTCAGCGCCAGCACATAGCGCTGGAATGACGAAAGCCGAGGCGATGAGTACGAAATAGGCCCAATGATTCCGCATCAAATGCTCCTGTTGCATGGATATGCTGGTCGCACGGTGTCCAGCCGGCTCAAGCGGACCGGCCGGGGAATTGCCGGGCGTCGCCGTCGCTCGCGCGACCGCGCTCCAGCTTTACAGTGAGCAGAACGCCTCTCTCACCGTGCAGCGGCCCTTAGCGTCCTGCTCGCACTCCGCCAGCGTTACTTGGCGTGCGGCCGCGAGCGACCCGCGCCAATCCGTCCACCAATTGCCATCGCTCGTGGTCACGAGGGCGGCGCAAGCATTGAAGAACCAGAGCCGCACCCGGCAGCCCGGCAGTCCCCCGGCCATACAAAATCGCACCGCAGCGGCCTCCGCGCGGGCACGGGATTCGTAGCCGTAAGCCTTTCCCCATCGCAGGGCGCCCTTGTCGCTGTCTGAGATCGCGATGGCGCCGTAGCTGGACCGGCTGGCACCGCTGCCTGGTGCTGGTCCAAAGGGCGAGAGTCCGTCATTCGATCCGGCGCAGGACCTGTAGCACTGGTTGTCGATGCCGTTGCACATCATCGAGCACTCGTTGTTCTGAGCTGCGGCCGGAAAGGATAGAAGCAACGCCGCACTAAAACACAGCGCCGACAGAATACCGGCGAGACTGAGATAATCAGATTTCGACATTTTCGTTCTCGATTGTGTCAGTAAATATTGACCCCTTCAAAGTGACATTCTTTAGTCTAAGCCTATCTCCCGCATTCGGGCGGTAAATCGGGACTTTGGTCCCGAGACTTTGGTCCCGAGATTCTACGGCGTTGGGAGACGAAGTCGGTTGTAGATGGCGACCAGTCGGCTATGGGTCGCCCGGTCGAATGCCGGATCGCTATCGTTGCGCCGAGAGTATGTTCCCGTCAGCAGAATCGGAATGCCTGGCAGACTGACCGAGCAGGTCGCATTGCGATCTTTAGCTATAGGCTTTGCGATGCAGGCAATCGTTGGATTGCCGCCTGCTGTACTGGTCCGTGCTGTTTCGCCCGTCGATAATCCGACGATATCGGTGATTATCTGACCAGCTGTGTTGGCTCCATCCTGGTCCGGGGCACCCCGTTGAACAATCGGCTTTTTCAGCACGTAGAGTGTTACGGGGCGATCGCCTGCGAAAGAGATCGTTGCGCGCGCAACATACGGCGCGCCCGCTGGGGGATCTATATTGACTTCATATTGCGTAACTTTCTCCGCACCGTCTCCACTTCCGATCGGCGGCAGAAGCTTCGCCACCCCGCCCGCAGCCTGAATACGTTCGGGAGTCGGCGCGGGTGCGGGCTCGGAGCTTGTAGTCAGTTGCAGCGCTTCGTTTGCGATTTCATTGACCCGGTCGAATGCGCTGCCCGTCTTGCTTCCCACGCCCGCGGCCGTCGCCCAGCCCGACAGGGGAGGCTTCGTGCTCGCGTCTTCCGCCTTCGCTTCCATAGCCCCAGCAAGGGACAGGGCCGTCACCACCATGAGAACTCGATGCATCGCCGCACTCCTGCTTTTCATTTCTTTTAACATAAAGTTTGTAAAAAGCAAGAGCGCCATCTAACGTGGACGAAAGGGGTGGCAGGGAGGGCAATTGCTAATGACAGAATATATGTTAAAAGCATCTCATGAAGCTTGATCAACTCGCAACCATCACCGACGCGACAGTTCGGCAAATTCGCTTTCTGATCGCGGAGGGCTTTGTGCCGTCACCTGATGGAGGGCGGACCTATGCCAGCTATGACGACAAACATGTCCGTGCGATCCGACGATTCCAGCGCCTCAAGGCGCTCGGGTTTCCCAATGCCGCGATCCGCATCCTGCTGGATGCGCGGGAGGGCGTGCCGATCCCGGTTGTCGAGGGCGTCACCCTCATCGTCGCGTCGGAACTGATTGGCGGCGATCTGGATGTTGGGCCGATCGTCGAGCGCGCGGGTGCCCGGTTGCGCGAGGCGTTGGGCAAGGTGAGGCCAAAGGCGTCCAAAAAACGTGCCGCTGGTTGATATAGGCAAATGGAGTGCGGATCGCGTGGAAAAGAAGGGCTGACATGACGGAGCCGCTGATTGATCCGCTGATGCCTTTTTTTCGGCCTGCCGCAGCGCCGCCCCCGCCTCTTCTGCTGTCGCGCACCGACATCCATCTGTGGCTGACGCCACCCATGGCCCGGCTGCGCATCCATCGCGCCTTCGACAATCAGGAGGGCGTGCCGATCGAGGCCGTCCTCACCATGCCGCCCGCGCTCGATGGCGAAGTCGTGCATGGCGTAGCGGTCACCATCGGCGGGCAGACATGGACGGCGCATGCTC
Organism: uncultured Bradyrhizobium sp.; assembly: GCA_964423245.1. Taxonomy (GTDB): domain Bacteria; phylum Pseudomonadota; class Alphaproteobacteria; order Rhizobiales; family Xanthobacteraceae; genus Bradyrhizobium. The sequence continues at coordinate 54,715 of CAYREH010000027.1, forward strand.
GCGCCCATCGCCGTGGCGAAGGGGAATATGATGGAGCTGCCATCGACGGTAATCGCGCCGTCTTCCTTGAGGAAACAAAGCACGGTTGGCGCGTGCTATCGATCGCAGGTATTCGGCCCGGCGAGCGCGCGTCAATCGACTGCGACAGCGTCGTCGGTCTCGAAGTTGGCGAACAGGAATTTCTATTGCGTCCCGGTATGGACCGGGATCGCTCTGTTACCCGATTGCCTGACCATCAGGTGCCACGTCGGACAGACATTCACCACCCCGCAACGCTGACCATTTGGGCGACCGAGGAGTTCGGCGTTCATATGATGGGTCAGGATGTGCCTATCGGGATACCCATGCCGATTGATGGCGCGCCTCTGGCCCTTCGTATCAGGGTGCCGGCTACCGTACCGCGTACAACATCGACGCAGCCGGCCGACATTGCGGCCGAGACAGCCCTTCATGCGGCGAGGCAGATCAGCACCCTTCTTGCCAATCCCGCTGTGGTAGACCGGCAGGCGATCCGCGCGCTGGCGATTTCCGCCAATCTGCTGACAGCTGAGACAAGCCTCGTCTTCGTAGGCCCTGAAGGCGAGGCGAGCGGTGTCTTGCCGACCATGCGCAAGGTGGCGCTCGTCGACCGGCCGCGTTCGCCGGGCGAGCCGATGGTGCCAGCCGCTCCAACCGTCATTCCCGAAGCGTCGCCGCCCGCTCCATATCCGCCGGAGGTCCCGCCCGAGGTCCCGCCGGTCGTGCCGGGACGAGCCCGATTTCGCCTTCCACGCTTTCGGCTTCCGTCGTCGGGTGGCGGTCTCACGTCGCCAAGCGCCCCGCCGCCTTGGAACGTTCGGTTTTCTAATTGGCTACGCCACGTTGTGCGCCGCCGGCCGAAACCGCCGCCGCTCCCCGAACTCGGCGCGCGCCTGGTTGCCGCAGCGCCTCTGGTGTTCTGGCGACAGGATGGCGCGCTCGCTCTGCGCTCCGGGGACGCGAGCCATCTGCCCGAGGCCGTCGCCACACTGGTACGGGAGATCGCCGTCGTCCCGGAGGTCAGCGCAACGGGTCGGGCTTTGCAATTGGCCCCCGAACAACTTGCCATCGGTTTGCTAGCCATGGCAGCAAGCAAACATGCGGGAACACCGCCCGGCCTGCTCGGCTATCTGTTCCCAGACGGTCCTGATACGCCGCCGCCGCCTGTTAGCAGGCTAGCCCGCCGAATGGGGATTGCATGAAGGGATACCGCTCAGGACTCGTGATTGTCTTCCCCATCGCGATCGCTATGGCGGCCTCGCCGGCAGAAACGCGAGAGCGGGGTCCCCTCCTCGCACCTTGGGGCGATCCAGGTATCCGCTTCACACCCGATCAACAGCGCGGTCCCTGGGCGCGTCGATGGGTTGGGGGGAAAGGGGCGGTCAGGATGATGCTCACGATCTACCGCTCGCCCGACGACGCCGAGCGCGTTGCAAATCTTGCGCGTGGACTGGGCGAGAGTCCGGCAGATGATGACGATGCAGCCTTCCTCCACACGTTCCTTCCGAACCGATGGCCGGTCAGGGGGCGCGCGCCTCAGACCATCGCCTACAGCGCCATTGCACGCGGCCTGTGTGTCGACTTCTATATCGGGCGCAAGAGGACAGTGCGCTACAGCCTGTGCAGTGCCAGCCGTCCGAATAGCGCGGCAGTGGCCACGGTCCTGACGCCGAAAGGCGAGGACGGCGCAACAATGGCAGCACTTTTATTGGCACGCTATGCCGCGCGCCACCCCGTGCGTGTGGCCGAGCCGGATTGAGGTCGGCAGCCGAAAGCATTCGCCGCCCCGCTTACTCGACGTAGAGGCCTCCGCCTTTACAAGGGATTCGCTGTGCTTTCGTGCCACTTGCCCAATGAACCGGCCAGTCCCAGCTTCCTGCAATCGACTCGCCCAAAGCCGGGCCTGCCCGTCAAGGCCGCAGCGCTCGCGGCGGGCGGAGCGGCGCTTCTCGCGCTGGCTGGCTATTTCATGTTCGCTGAACCGCGTGTGATCTCCGATACGGCGATTGCTGAGACCGATGCGGATTCTGCTGCCTGCGATAAATCAAACCGTCCCATCGGCGAATGGGCGGCGGGCGCGAACCCGCCGCCGTCCTTCAACGCCTCCCGGAAGACGCTGCGGATCGGCCTGCCGAGGGTCGGCTCGCCTTGCGGAGGTCGTCTTCCAGTAGCACGCGCCCCGCCAGCCGGGCGTCGCCGAGATCGAGATCGATCACGAGGCTGCCGCCGGCGGTAATGCGCGACGAAAAGACCACCGGCTGGGAGCGAAAGCTGAACTGCTGGCAGGCGATCTCGAGCGATTTACCATTCTTCAGCACTTCGCGTAGAGCAAGGGCAGGCACGCGATCTGCATGGCCTCCGAGCGTCTTGCGGAGCGCCAGTGAGGTATGAATCGAGATAGGAAGATTATGTGCGGTCATGAGCGTTCTCCATGGTCAGCCGACATCACCCGCACGATTGCGGATTGGTCGGATGGAGGAGAAAACTTGCTCAAGTCATAAGCCGCCTATAGCCCACAAATGCTCGCAAGACAACTGGAAAAGTGCAAGAATACCGGTCTGCCGGCGTCCATTTTCAAGGATTTTGGAGACTTTCGAGAGTAATTCCGGGAAATTGATTTTCGTGTTAGGATCTGCGTTCCCAAAACATGGCCGGCGACGTCAGGTCTCCACCGGCGGACCTACCTGTTGAAGATACCCGATCGCGGCGGGATGGCCTTAGGCGGCGAGGATTGGTCCGCTGGGCCAAGGCGGAGCCCGACGCCGCTTCGGCCGATTTCCGGAAGACGCTCGAACTCGCTCCGCCTGACAATATCAGGCAACACTGCGAAACGTCGCTCAAGGAGATCGGACAGGGCAAGACGCGATTCGAGCCGGCGGACTGGAAGGCCTCCGCCAGGTAGCCTGCGACTTTCCAGGCGCCAAACCGTCTTCCAGCCAGCCTTGTGATGACCGCGAGCGTCCACAGGACAGCAAATAAAACGATCAGCTTCCGGATATCAGCGCTTTGTTACAAAACACGTCTCATTGCGCGTCCGCCGCACCCTTTGATCGTCCCGAGAGCCATGAGCAAACGGTGGCGGCAATAGCCCCGTAAATCGCGTAAATCAAAACCGCCCCGCCGCCTAGGCTGAACAAGAAGAGGCCGACCAGCGCGCTTATGACGAAGCCTATTCCCGCAGTCTGAATGATGCGCCCGGCAAAGGTCGTTATGGCCGCAAGACGCGAATCAACCAGTCCTGTAAGGGCGGCGGGAATGAGCCCCACCTTATAGGAATAAGCGAACATGACGCCGAGAAACATCGGCGGCTCCCACGGTCTGACGCCGATGACTATCGCCGTGCCGAGCGCCAGAAGGAAGCCCACGGCGGGGCCAACGATCAGGAAGATAAGTGCGCGTTTCATTTCGATTGACCGCAATCCGGATCGCACTTTCGGCAACTCTTTGGATCCTCCCGAGAGCCGTGAGCAAATGACGGCGGCAATGGCTGCGTAAATCGCGAAAATCAAAACCGCCCCGACGTCGTGTCTGAGCAGGAAGAGGCCGATCAGCGCGCTTATGATGAAGGCGGCTCCGGCGGTCTGAAGGATGCGCCAGGCAAACGTCGTTCTGGCTGCAAGACGCCAATCGATCAACCCTGCAAGGACTGCCGGAACGATTCCCATCTGACAGGAATGGTCGAACATGACGCCAAGATACCAGCCCAGCACCGCGAGCGTCACGACGAGTCCGCAAAAAGCTCCAAGAGTTTCTTGTGCAGTATTCATCCAGTATCACTCCATCAAATAGGCAGGCCCCGACGCTGGATTTCCTGTTTCAGCACCGCTTCGGACTCTGTCAAAACCAGCGGATTCAGAACTTCATTCCATTGGGCAAGCAATTCCTCGTTGGTCATGACGGAGAACAACGCCGGAAGGTTTGGCGGATTATGAAGAGGCATAAACCCGATAGGGGTTGCAAACTCACCGCCACCATCGTCGAAGAGCGTCTGGGCTAGGCCCCCAGTCAACATGCACCGATGTGGGCCCTCATTCGCAACAACGCCGTGGTGCAAAACCGGCCCCTCCAGGAAGACGACGCCGGCCAGCGGCCATATCTCGGCAGCTTCGCAAACACCGGGGTCGATATGCCGAGGGATCAAAAGGTCCAGCCCGTTCCAGTCTGACCAGAACAGGCCAACGGCCGCACCGGCACCTTTGACGCGTACGAAATAGAGCTTCGTTTGATCCGATGGTATGTCGTCGTCCATCGCAACTCCCCAGCAGCGAAATCTCTTTTAACAAATTTTGTGTAAAAAGAAAGACTGGCAATTTGGGCGCCCGCAAGAAAGGCGACTTTGACAAGGGGAGCGGTAGCGCGGATTGCGGGGGCGAAGATTTTGTTTGTAAAAGCCTGATCAGCGGCCGTCAGGACTGCCGTCAACAAAACAATCGATAGCGCAATGCCGCACCCGGATGAACCCAGCGCGGCGGACCATGCCGTCGGCGCCCAGTTTCAGCAGGATGGTGCAACCACTTATCGCGAGGACCCAAATGGTCCGCTCGGTGGCCGTTGCAAGGTGGACAGCATTCGCAGGTTCACATTCGTAAGCCAGAGTCCAGCGAGCAAACCATGTCGGAAGCCGCGACGTCGCGCAAAGGCCCGTGTCGCGTCAGAAACCAGGACCCAAAATCCCTGTTTTCCGCAATTTGAAAAGGTGCTGCACAATGATGCAGGCATTTTGGTCATGCTCTACAGTCAACACCCATAGCCCGCGATCACGTATACGCCTCCTGAGAGTATCTCAAGCCAGTCAACGGCGACAAGGGACCGTAGGTCTCGCGACAAAAGTCTCGACGAAACCATTATCGCACGGACCTTCGGCTGATTGACCCCCACCAGCCGAATGATAATTGGTCTGGATTGCCTCACTCGAAGCACCATGGGTTTCGATCGCTCTATGGCCAGCTATGTATCGAGGAGGAGTATCGGCGCTGGCTTGCCGCAAACATCTTGCGCACCGAACCCCTCGCGTCAGCGCACAAACCAGCCGTCGGCTCTGCGCCATGCCGATGGAACCGCTGGCATGGATAACCCGGCAGCCGAGCCGAAATCGCTTGTCAACCAATACCAGGAGTGAGCGCAGGCCAGGGCTCCTGATGAACAGTTTTGCGTCGAAACTTGGAGAAATAGCATTGAAGGCATGGTTTCAGCGGCTGACAGATCTCACTTCAATTGCTCGCACGGAAGACATGCTCAAGGATGCGCTTCCCGACTTCGCCGCAGAGCTTGGATTTGACAACTATGCCTATCTCTATATTCACCCGTCCCGAACCTACGCTGTCTCGAACTATCCGAAGGAGTGGCAAAGGCGCTATTTCGAGGCTCGCTACACCTCGATCGATCCGGTCGTGAGAACTGCCGCGACGACGTTGCGTGCATTTGTCTGGAGCGGAGAGCACAGGCAGCGCTCAGAATCGAAAGAGATCCGCCGCTTCTATTCCGAAGCCGGCGACCACGGAATCCGTTCGGGCATCAGCATCCCCGTCCGCACGGCCCGCCGGCATATGTCGATGCTGACGCTCGCATCGAGCAGGCCCACGCTCACGCTGGAACACGACATTGACCAAATCGCGGCTGTCACTGCCGTCGCCTTCCTGCACGCCAAGATCGAGCAGCACAGCACAACTCCGACGGCGCAGTTGAGCCTCAGCCTGACACCCCGGCAAGCCAACTGCCTCAAATGGTCTGCGGAGGGAAAATCGATGAAGGCAATCGCGACGATCGAGAACATGTCGTTCGCGACCGTCAACTTTCACCTCAACAACGCCCGTAAAAATCTCGATGCCGTAAGCCTCGCGCAGGCCACAGCGCTCGCGACAAAGCTCGGCCTGATCTGAACGGCGATCAGTCGGCCGGCGTCTCCGGCACATGCCCGAGCACATCGAGCAGCGTCGACAGCACGGTCTGCTGCGCGTGGACGTCGATCATCGCCCTGACATAGGCAAGCATGGCGGCGTTGGGCGCGCCCTCCGGCGCGGGATGTTGACTGGCTTCCGCGTGTCGCATCTCGGCGACCTCACGGAGGTACCGATGTTTTCGGATCGCCTCGATAACGATTGGCTCCAGAGCGCTTTTCGGCAGCCCTCCGGTCAGCCCTATGATGGGCCTCAGAACTATCTTCGCCTGCGGCTCTGCCTGATCGTCCCCCGAATGTATCATCATCTCAGATCTGCGTCGTGCGTCCGCGGTCCGCCCCCGCTGACAGAATCCTGTGACCCCAAGCCGGGGGGTAGAAAACCGTGTCCACACGGCCCCATGACCTTTAGCACCGAGGCGCCTGGACATACGTCACAGGCCCCCGGCCAAATGGTCAGAGGATGTGGTGCCGTTGCGGCCGGCACCAACCGGTAGACAGGGGCTTCTACTCCCCGGGACGGCGCGTACCGTCTTGATTCGCTTATAAGGCCACGGCCTCTCCAACGCCAGAGCTAACGTCCCGATCGGGATGAATTTCGCCACTTTTTGCTCATGCGGATCAAATCATCCCGATCAGTTCTTTTCGTTGCGCAGGCCGCGAGCGAGTGCCATAATCATCCCGATAGGGACGATCATGCAGGCGACTGGAATCAAGGATAGTAGGAGCCTCGGGGCAATCATCCGGGAGGAACGCAAAGCCCAAAGGCTGACACAGGAACAACTCGCCGGCCTCACGGGCGTCGGCGTCCGGTTCGTGCGCGAACTCGAAGCCGGCAAGGAAAGCTGTCAGATGGGCCGCGCCCTCCAGGTCGTGGCCGCCCTCGGCCTCAACCTGTCGGCGGGCCGGCGCGGGGACGCGGCTTCATGAGCCGTTTGCTCGACGTCTATTTCCGCGACGCGAAAGCTGGAACCCTGAAGCAGGACGATAGCGGAGCCCTGGGTTTTGCCTATGACGCGGGCTATCTCGCAGGGCCGGAGCCGCAGGCGATCTCCTTCTCCATGCCGCCCCGGGAAGATCAATATGGCGATCGCGTCGTTCGACCGTTCTTTTCCGGTCTCTTGCCGGACGAGGGCGCGCGTCAACGTCTCGCCAGCGCGCTTGGCGTTTCCGCCGGTAACACATTCGGTCTGCTCGAAATCATCGGCGGCGAGTGCGCCGGCGCCCTGTCGCTCTATCTTCCCGGCCAGATGCCACCGCCTCCAGGCGATGACGGCATCGAGATCCTCGATGACAGACGATTGCGGGAGATTCTCGGCAAGTTGCGCGAACGGCCGCTTCTGGGGGGCGAGGACGGCGTGCGCCTGTCGCTTGCCGGCGCGCAGGACAAGCTCGCGGTCGTCATCGAAGGCGAGGCCATCGGCCTTGCGAAGGGCGGCCGGCCCACGACGCACATCCTGAAGCCCGTCATTCCGTCGCTGAACGGCGTCGTCGAGAATGAGTTGTTTTGCATGCGCCTTGCCGCGCGCACGGGGATTCCGGTCCCGAAGACCGCGATGCGGCGTGCGGACGACATTCCGCTTCTGCTGGTCGAGCGCTACGACCGCATCCGGGGAAAGGACGGAGTGGTCGCACGGCTGCATCAGGAGGACTTCTGCCAGGCTCTGAGCGTGCCCCCGGAGCTGAAATACGAAGACGAAGGCGGCCTTGGCGCGAAACGCTCCCTGGAGCTGATCGACGCCGCCTGCGCGCGCCCGGCCGCCGACCGCCTCCGTTTCATCCGCATGCTGGTCTTTCATTATCTCGTCGGCAACGCGGACGCCCATGCGAAGAACTACGCGCTGCTTTACAGAACGAAAGTCCCGGATGTCGCCCCGCTCTACGACGTCGTATGCACGGCCGCCTATCCAAGGCTCGCCAGGAAGCTGGCAATGGCTATCGGCGGGCGCTCCGTTCCCGACACGATCCAGTTGCAGCATTGGCTGACGCTCGTCCCGGAGACGCGCGGCGCCGAGCGGCTCCTGATCCGCGATCTCGCCGATGTGGCCGGGCACATAGAACAGGAGGCGGACGCGTTGCTCGCCGAGCTCAATGACGAAGGCATCGATCACGCAATTCTCGGAACCGTTCGCGGCATCATCGCGACGCGCGCCACTCACCTTCTCAGGATCGTCGAAAAGGAATGAATTGCCTGGGATCGTCTCCTCGCACGATCCCGCCGATGCCCGGCGGATCGATGTCGTACCGCACAGTCGAGGTTTGCAGAAGCCAGGGAATCTCTTCGGCGACCAATCCCATTCACCGGGAGAAAAGCATTGCCTCACATTGAGATTTTGCGCGAATTGCGTAAATTGCGCGAAATCGAAAGGATACGCTCATGCCGCATGTTCGGGCCGTCCCTGCCAGCGATTTCTCGCGGAATTTTGGAAAGTATCAGGACGAGGCGATCAAAACCGGCATCATCAACGTAACCAGCCATGGTCGCGTTGTTGGAGCCTACCTCTCGGCGACCGAGCTGGAGCATTTCGAGCGCCTCAAGCGAAGGGAACGTGAGGTCCTGAAGATCGGCGAACTCGACGATGAAACGCTCGCTGCGATCGAAGCTGCCGAGTATGGCTCCGAGCCCAGGTGAGTATCCCGACGCCGAAGCCCGGCCTCGTCATCCGCTACAGCTTTCTGTGGAGCTCGGAACGCGAGCGGGGTTCTGTCGAAGGGGCGAAGGATCGACGCTGCGCAATCGTAGTGGTGGTCCCTCACGGCGACGACGAACAGATTCGCACTGTCGTCGCACCCATCACGCATAGTCCGCCCGAAGATCCCCACACATCGCTGGAAATACCGGCCGCTGTGTGCCGGAGTCTGGGACTGGATGGCGTGCGGCATTGGGTGCGGTTCGACGAACTGAACCGCTTCACGTGGCCTGGCTATGATGTCAGGCCCCGACCGGATGGGTCTTATCAATAGGGATGCTGCCGCGCGCCCTGTTTGAGAAGCTCCGCAATGGAATTATCGAGGCACAGAAAGCCCGATGTGGTCGCGTTGTTCCCCGCGATGATTAGGGTTGCGCGAGAAACGCCTGTCATCCCGTAGGCGCAAGCAGCAATCAATCACGGCGAGCTCGACCGGTTGGCGCCGATGCCCGACAGATCGATGCGGATGCCCGACTTATTGGGATCGCCGCTCGTCGGCTCCTGCGGCTGAGATGACCGCCCGGCCTCGGCCGGTTGAGGCATTTCCTTTTCCTCCTTGACCTCCGGCGGTTTCGGGCCGCCCGGATCGGGCGCGGTGAACACCGATGTTCCCTCGAACCGGCCACGCTTCCAGGCATCGATGGCATCGTCGAGAACCTGCGGCATGACCTCCTCGGCCGTCGGCCGGCCATACCATTTCCAGACGATCCGCCAGACCTTGCCGAACAGGGCGGTGCCCATCCGGATGTTCTTGCAGGAATCGAAAAGATCGGCCGACAGCTCGGACGGGTCGTTGACGCCGACGCCGGCGGGAAACTGCGTGACGCCGACGCGCACGACGGCATGGCCGACCTGGCTGCGAACGAGCTCGAGCGCTTCTTCTGGCGTCTTGACCGGCGGCACGAGGATGATGCGATTGCCGCTGCGGACGATCACGGCGAGCGGATCGGGCGATCCCGCCGCCTTGATGAACGTCTCGATGATCGCGGGCTTCAGGGAAGGGTCGGCGCATTTCTGGATAAGGTCGGCATCGAGGGCCATGGGCGGATTCCTGCTTAACGGTTGAAGGCGGTGACGAGGGGAAGGTCGAACAGCCGCGCCCAGGCTTCGGTTGCCGCGCGCTGAATCGCCGCAACGGATGTGCCGGCGGCCCACCATCCGTTGGCGATGGCGACGATCGTGTCCGGCCGATGCAGCATGGATTGCAGGACAGGCCAGACCAGAAGCTGCTCATAGCAGATGAGCGGCACAACCCGGCGGCCGGCAACCTCGACGACGGGATCGGCGAAGAAGGTCGCCCCCGCGCCGCCGCTTTCTCCGAGCCATGCCCGCCAGGGCTGCCACATCGACACCGGCACGGACATTCGCGAGCGATAGAGGACGGAAGCGCCGCGCGCGCCGGCCGACACCATGACATTGTCGTAGCCTGCCGGATCGATGTCAGCCCCACCGGCAACCACGGTGACGTCGCGACCGGCAAGCGCATCGGTCCAGAAGCGTTCGACGGTCGGTGTCAGCAGGCCCAGTGTGCTTTCGGGGAGAACAACGACCTTCGCACCCGCGCGTTCTCGCTCGAGCACCAGCTCAACAAGGGCGTGGTGCTGATCGAGGGCGTTGCCCTGTCCGAGCGAGGCGCTCAGCGATGTATCGATGCCCTGCCATTGATCCGGCGGGGACGGGAAGGTCCAGGACATCGCCGACCAGAGCCAGGCGCATGCAAGGACGAAGGTCGCGACAGGCCACAGGCGCATCGTCATGGCGGCGAGGCCACCCACCGCTGCTCCCAGCCCCCACCATCCCCAACCGGGAAAAAGGACGCCGGCGGCCGTGATCGGATGCGCCCATCCGACGATGCCGAAGGGCGGGATCGCCATCAGCGCGACGGCGATCAGATACCGGATGGCGATCCAACGCCGGCGTCGGCTCCACAGCGCGGCATGGACTGCCACGAAGCTGATGGAGGCGGCAAACCAGAGCAGGATGCCGGCCCAGACCGTCGTGCCGAAGAAGGTGGCGACGCTCTGCGGCAGACCGCGCGAGGCGGCCAGGAAATATCCCGCCGACACCGCCGCGGCCGTGATGCGGCTTTTCGATCCCGCCCAAAGCGCCGGAAACAGCATCGCGAGGGGCAGGGCGAGCACATGGCCGCTCCAACCGATGCAACCGACGACAGCGGCCGCAGCGACGAGAAGAAGGACGAGGAAACGATCAGGGATCGAAAACGAGGACCGGCCGCGCCAGGCCGAGAAGACCGGCCTCCGGAACCGGCCCGAAATACCGGGAATCATAGGAACCTGCGAAAGATGCGTGAAGGAAGATAAAGCCGGGCGGAACGAAGACGCCCGACCAAGGTGAGAGAGACCGGCCCGCGCCGTCGATGACGCTGAGACCGGAGCGGGGCAGCGGCATGCCATCGATCTCGACGCCCGCGCCGATGACGACAACGGCGCCGGAACGCGCGACGATCGTCTTGATGAGCGGGGCCGAGCCGCCGTCACACGGCCCGCGCCGGAAATATCCGCGCTCGAGGCCGAAGTCGGAAACCGGCCCGGGCGGTGGGCAGATGAAGACGAGATCGCCGACAGCGGCCGGCCGATCGAGCGGCGCGATCCGCCAGAGCCCGAGCGGCTCGCTCGGCGTCAGATTGAGGCGCAGGCCGCCGAGCCAGGCGATGCCGGCAACCGCCGCCATCATCATGCTCGCCCCCACCAGAACCGCAACGACCTGCCGTTGCCGCCCAGCCCTTTTCCTTCCGGTTGCCACTCCCTGTGCCGGCGATCCAGCTTCGCGCCCGACGGTCGACGTCATTGCAGCGTCAGCTCCTTCGTCTGCGTCTGGCGGACGATCTCGGCCTCTTTGAGGGCGGCGGCCGTGCGTTGCTGTGCGGCGAGCTGCTGCGCGGTCCGCAGATCCGGCCAGGCCGCTTTCAGATCCTCTTTCTGCGCGGCGTTCATGCCGTCCGAAAGTGTCTTGAACACCTTGCCGTCCGCTTCCCTGGCAGCGATGCCGGTGAGGCTGCGCTCGCCGAAACGCTCGGAGACGGCGTGAGCAAATCCTTCGAGCTCCGCCTCGACCATCTTGTCCTCGAGGGCGAACTCAAGCGCCGACGGGAGATCGTTGCGGTCGATGGCGTCGCGAATACGTTCGAGCGTCTGTTTCGCCGATGGCGATAGCGCCGGAATATCGACCGCGACCTTCAGCCTGGTGGCGCGCTCCTCCGCTTCGTAGCGGTGCTCAGCCTCGCTGCGCAGGCGCAGATAGCGTTCGAGATCGCGGGCAAGCGCCTGTGCGTTCTTGCCGGCCAGCTCGCGCTCTTGCTTGTCGGCGCGGCTGGCGAGAAGACCCGTCTTTCCCTTCAGGGCGCCAAAGCTGTCCGGCTTTTCCGAAAGTTTCGACAGGGTAGTCGCGGCGGCTTGCCTGTCCTTCAGCATGGCATCGACATCGACCTTGCGGAAGGACGATTCCGGATCGGAGAAGACGAGGCGAAAGCGCGTGGAAACGTCCTCCCACTGCTTCTTCAGGGCGGGATCGGCAACGAGCTTGTCCTCGACAATCTGGCCGATTGATTTGGCGAATGTGGTGATGCCGGCGACCATCGGCTTTGCCTCCCTGACGACATTGGACATGACGATGTTGGGCGCGGTCTGTTTCGGGCGAAGGCCGAGGCCGATCCGGGCGCCGACAGCGGCAAGGCGCGCGCCGAGATCGGCGAGCTTTTGCTTCTGCCGGACGGTCCAGCGCAGTCTGTCCGCGACCAGCGTGCGGGCCACGCGCATGAGATGAAGACCGCGCGTTTCGGAAAAGCGCAGCGCGGCGCGATAGGAGGATGCACGCTCGTAGTCGAGCGTCGTTTCCTTCGAGCCGTCGCGCGACAGACGCTCGCTCAGCCTTTGCATCGCGAGGTGCCGGATCGGCACGACCTGCCAGCTATTGCGCTTGGCCGTGGTCCCATCCGGCAACGTGACCGACTGCGCGCCCTTGTGCTCGAGGCCGATGCGATCGCCGATCTCGGGATTGGCATCCTTCATCGCGCGGGCAAGGTCGACGCCCCAGATCGTGCGCTGCTCGCCCTCACGGTCGGATAGCGTGACGAAGTAACTGTCGCGGTTCTCCGGCCTGTTCTCGAAAGGCGCTTCGCCATGATCGACCAGGACGCCGCTGGCCCGATTAGTGAACTCCGCCATGCCGACATAGAGCTCGGCCGTCTCGCGATGGCGTGTCATGGCGACATAGGTCAGATGTCGGTCCAGCGTGCTGGATGCCAGCACCTTCACGCGATCGACGGTCGCGCCCTGCGACTTGTGGACCGTCGTTGCATAGCCGTGGTCGACATTGGCATAGAGATGCTGTTCGATCGTGACCCGGCGGCGGCCTTCGCCTTCGCCGATCTCGGCGACGATCCGGCCGGCCGCGGCTTCGACGACATTCGCGAGCATGCCGTTCTTCACGCCGAGCGATCCCTCATTCTTGAGGAACACGATGCGGTCGCCGGCGGCGAACTGGCGGATGCCGTCCTCCGTTCGGAACGCAAAGCCCTCGCCGACCAGATCGCGTTCGACGAGTTTGGCACGCGCCATCTGGTTGAGTTCCCGCACGTCGCGGCGGCGATGGGCGAGGATGAGGCTGGACTTCGCGGGATCGTAATCCCGGTTCCAGTCCTCGATCAGCGCGCCGATCGCCTCGGCCCGCGTCCATTCAGTTCGCACCATGCCGGCGTCTTCATAGGCGTCGAGGGCGCGCGCCACGTTTCCACGCGCAAGATCCAGCGAGGCGTCGCGCATCCACTGCTCGCGCTGACGGTAGACGGTTTCGAGTTCGGCATAGCCGATGCGGTCGGCAATCGCGCGAAAGGCGGCGCCCGCCTCGATCGGCTGAAGCTGATCGGGGTCGCCGACCAGGACCAGCTTGGCGCCGGCCTTCGTCACCGTTTCGACGAACAGCGCCATCTGGCGCGATGACACCATGCCGGCCTCGTCGAGCACGAATACGGTCTTGTCGTCGAGCTGGTCGCGGCCCTTGCTCCAGACGAGCTCCCAGGACGCCAGCGTGCGGGACGCGATGCCGGCTTCCTTCTCCAGCCCCTCGGCCGCCTTGCCCGCAAGGGCTGCGCCGACCACGCGGTAGCCGGCCGTTTCCCACACCTCCCGCGCGGCCTTCATCATGGTGGTCTTGCCGGCGCCGGCGCGGCCGACGACCGCCGCGATCCTCGCCTCGCCGGCGACATGCGCGATCGCGACACGCTGCTCGTCCGAGAGCCGGGAATGGCGCTCGAAGGCCGCCGTCAGCATCCGCTCCCCGACGTCATGCGAGGAGCGGCCGGCGAGCCAGATCGCCTGACGCGCCATTCCGGCTTCGAGCGCAATCAGCTCGCGCGTAGTGTATTTCGCGGGCTCGCGGGCGCCCGACGCTAGAGCGATATGCTCGCGTTCCAGACGCAGGACGTCCGGGTCCTGGAGGATCCGCGCCATCAGATCCTGGAAGGTCGCGGCATCGTCGACATAACGATGCAGCACCTTGGCGATGTCGCGCTCGGTGAAGACGCTCATCTCGCGCGTTACGAGATCGAGGACGATCTCCGGACGTCGCAAGATCCGCTCGCGGTTCTCGGCCTTGCGCTCCTTGAACAGCGCAATGCGTTCGAGCTTTTCCGACGAGCCTGCCTTCTTCTCCTTCCGGTTGATCGCATTGGTCGCGACGCCGATGTGAGTGGTGGGCACGAGATCGATGCCGCGCTCGGCATAGGAGCGGCCATCGACGCGGATATCGAGTCCGGCGAGCGCCAGATGCTTGTTCTGGAGCGACAGCCACCCTTCACGCTGCTCGAGGAAATCGACCTTGTCGCCCGACCAGAGCCGGTAGACGATCTTGCCGGCTTCGGTGCGCAGCGGCGCGCCGTCCTCGCCGATGAGCGGCACCTTCTTCGCGCCGAAACCGGACTCCACCAGAGGCCGCAGCGTGGTCATCAGATGGATGTGTGGATTGCCGGGTTCGTCGTGGAACACCCAATCCGCCACCTGCCCGCGGGCGAGCACCTGGGTTGCAACGAACTCTTTGACCAGCGCGATATTGCGGTGGACGTCGAGCTCGACCGGCAGGGCGATGATGAATTCCTTGGCGAGCTGCGCGTCGGAGCGCTTCTCGAACGCCTCGACCGCGTTCCAGAACGCTTCGGCGGCGCCTGCCACCGAGCGATCGGCGATCATGGCCTTCGCCCATTCCGGCGCGTCGGGCGGCAAAAGGAACTCTTCGTGCCGCAGGCCGCGCTTGGCCGAATAGTCGACCGTCCGCCCCTCCGCCTGATGCTCCATCCTCGCGCAGTGCCGATACGCGGCCGACAGCACGGCGCTGCGGCCGGAGCCGCGCGAGATGAGCTGGGGCGTGAAATGCGTGATGGCCAAGGCGGCGCGATCTCCCGGTCGAGGACGAAACAGGCATGTTCATCGGGAGCGGCGGCGGGGCGCCGCCAGACCGGGACAACCCCGGCCGGTGGCCGAGCAGGGCGTCGCGACAGCGACGTATTACTGCGCCCTTGGACCGCTCCTTCGGAACGGTCGGGATGATTTCAGGCGGCGTCGGCCTTGCCGACTAGCTTTTTTATTAGTCGCCCCATCGGCCGACATCCGGGATTCTCCATGCAGACCAGCAACGCTCACCGGCATGGAGGCTCAACCGGAAATGAAGAAACCTTCCTCGAAAATCCGCGAAGAAATCGCCCGCCTGCAGGAACAGTTGAAATCCGCCGAGACACGCGAGGCCGAACGGATCGGGCGCATTGCGCTCCGGGCCGGGCTCGGCGAAATCGCGGTCGAGGAGAGCGATTTGCAGGCGGCCTTCGAGGAACTCGCGGCAAAATTTCGCGGGAAGGGCGGAAAGGCGACCGGAAGAAAAGGCGGAGCCGATACCGGCGGCGAGAATGGCGGCGCCGGCGCGAAGGTCGCGACTGGCGCGGCTGCGGATGGCGCTGGCGAGGTGTGAACGCATGCGCCAGGCGTCATCGACCGAAGCCCGCAGACAAGACACGCGCGAGAAGATCGAGCTCGGCGGCCTGATCGCGAAGGCGGGTCTTCGCTATGAGAAGCGCGCGGTCCTCCTCGGCGCGCTGATCGAACTCGGCCGCAGGCTGAAGAACGACGAAACGGAACGGGCGCGGCTCGCCGCGATCGGCGCGGAGGCGTTCGGCCGTGACGGCGAATAGGCTCCTGCTGCTGATCGTGCCGATGGCGCTGATGCTCGGTGCCATCTTCGGGCTGAACGGCGTCGGACAGAGCCTTGCCGTTCTCGGCAAGACGGAGGCGCAGCGCCTCCTCTACGTCCGCGCCGGGGTCGCGATGCCCTATATCGTGACAGCGGGAATCGGCGTCATCTTCCTGTTCGCGACCGCCGGCTCCGCGCATATCCGCGCGACCGCGTGGAGCGTCATCGCCGGATGCGTGTCGGCGATTTCCATCGCCATCGCACGCGAGGCGATGCGCCTGTCCGCGCTTCCCGCAAGCGCCACGTCCGGCCGCTCGCCGCTGGCGCAGATCGATCCGGCGATCATGGTGGGAGCCGGCATCGTGCTGATGGCCGGCATCTTCGCGCTGCGCGTCGCGGTGAAGGGCAATGCGGCCTTTGCCGCGCCGGCCCCGAAGCGCGTTCGCGGCCGGCGCGCGCTGCACGGCGATGCTGACTGGATGCCGATGCCGGAGGCCGCAAAGCTCTTCGGCGAGGCCGGCGGCATCGTCCTTGGCGAGCGCTATCGCGTCGACAAGGACAGCGTGGCCGCCGAGCCGTTTCGCGCCGCGACCCGAGAGAGCTGGGGGCAGGGCGGCCGCGCGCCGCTGCTCTGCTTCGACACCTCCTTCGGCTCCTCGCATGGCGTCGTCTTCGCCGGCTCCGGCGGCTTCAAGACGACATCCGTGACGATCCCGACCGCGCTCAAATGGGGCGGCGCGCTTGTCGTGCTCGACCCATCGAACGAGGTCGCGCCAATGGTGATCGACCATCGGCGCGCGGCCGGACGCACCGTGCATATTCTCGATCCGCGGGAACCGGGAAACGGCTTCAACGCGCTGGACTGGATCGGCCGCTTCGGCGGCACGAAGGAAGAAGACATCGCCGCCGTCGCCTCATGGATCATGAGCGACAGCGGCGGGGTGCGCGGCGTGCGCGACGACTTCTTCCGCGCTTCCGCCTTGCAGCTCCTGACCGCGCTCATCGCGGATGTATGCCTCTCAGGTCATACGGAAGAAAAGAGCCAGACGCTCCGCCAGGTCCGCGCCAATCTGTCCGAGCCGGAGCCAAAGCTCAGGGCGCGGTTGCAGGAGATCTACGACAACTCGACATCGCAGTTCGTGAAGGAGAACGTCGCCGTTTTCGTCAACATGACGCCGGAGACATTCAGCGGCGTCTATGCCAACGCCGTGAAGGAAACCCACTGGCTGTCCTATCCAAACTATGCCGCGCTCGTGTCCGGCTCGGCCTTCGTCAGCGACGACCTCGCCGGCGGCGACACCGACGTGTTCATCAACCTCGACCTGAAAACGCTGGAGACACATGCGGGGCTCGCCCGCGTCATCATCGGCGCCTTTATGAACGCGATTTACAATCGCAATGGCGAGGTGAAGGGACGAGCTCTGTTCCTGCTCGACGAGGTGGCGCGTCTCGGCTTCATGCGGATTCTTGAGACCGCGCGCGACGCCGGACGCAAATACGGCATCACACTGCTGTTGCTGTTTCAGAGCATCGGCCAGATGCGCGAAACCTATGGCGGTCGGGACGCCGCGAGCAAATGGTTTGAGAGCGCGAGCTGGATCTCGTTCGCGGCGGTGAACGACCCGGAAACCGCCGACTACATCTCGAAGCGCTGCGGCATGACCACGGTCGAGATCGACCAGGTCAGCCGCTCGTCGCAAGCGTCGGGTTCGTCGCGGACGCGATCGAAGCAGCTCGCCTCGCGGGCGCTGATCCAGCCGCACGAAGTGCTGCGCATGCGCGCCGACGAACAGATCGTGTTCACCGCCGGCAACGCGCCGCTGAGGAGCGGCCGCGCGATCTGGTTTCGGCGCGACGACATGAAATCATGCGTCGGGGAAAATCGGTTTCAACCGGAAGGGAAACCATGATGGGCGCGCGCGGCACGTTGGTCGGCGCGGCATTGGTGCTCGCCGTGACCGGCATCGTCTGGATCGTCAATGACGACCGTTTCGGGCGGCCGGCCGCAGTTCCGCATGAGGGCCGGTCCATAGAGGAATTCACGATCCCGCCTTTGCCGCCGATCGATACGCTCCGGGCGAGGTTTGCACTCTGCGACGGACCGATCCGCACGAACTGCGTCGTCGACGGCGACACCTTCTGGTTCAAGGGGGACAAGATCAGGATCGCCGATATAGACGCGCCGGAAATTTTCTCACCGCATTGCGAGGATGAGAAGCATGCCGGCGCAATCGCGCGGGATCGCCTTCTCGTCCTGCTGAACGCCGGTGGCTTCAGCCTGCAATCGGGATGGCGCGACGCCGATCGCTATGGCCGCAGGCTGCGCACGATCACGCGGGACTATTCCTCACTCGGCGAGATGCTCGTCGAGGAGGGCCTGGCCCGCCGCTGGAACGAGCCAGCGCGCGATTGGTGCGCGTTGGATTGAGCCGGCGCGACAGCCCGCATGTTCGTCGGTCTCGCCGGCATGGCCGGCGACGGTCGAAGGATCGTCGGCGTATCATCGCCAACATGAATCGATGAGCCACGAGCGATTCAGAAAACCAATTGGACGTCGACTCCCGGCTGGGAGATTCTGTCGCCATGATCGCACAGCCCTATCAGCTTTATGTCGAACGAACCGACACGGCGAAAAACATGGCCAGATTCTACGCCATGAGCATCGAGCCGACCCTGTTTGGCGATGTCTGCCTGACGCGCCGCTGGGGCCGGATCGGCGCGCAGGGTCAGATGATGGCGCATCATTTCCTCCGTGAGGAAGAAGCTGTCGGACTGTTCCTCGAACTGCTGCGCCAGAAGCGCAATCGCGGCTATCGCCCCACCGGAAAAGCGGCGCAGGCGTAGCCGCGCCACGGCGGGCGCCCGCGTTGGCGGGAACCTCGCGTGATGGCGAGTCGGCTCCGGCCATAAGGCGCCGACGCGAGGGCGGCGCCGGCTCAATGAGCCGGCTGGCGATCGTAAGGATTGTATTCGTGGATGATGTCGAGGTCGTCGCCGTCGTCGATCTCGTCGCTCGGCAGGACGCCGTATTCGCCGGCGACTTGAAAGAGCGTGACGGGGACCATCAGGGTGCGGGCGAGGTCGAAAGCGTGGTTCTGGGCGAGGGAGAGGTCGTGCGCCATTTTGAGGCTCCATCCGGAGCGGGCCAATTCCCGCTGATGGCTCCTCGAAGGTCCGGCCCCGGTCGCGATCACCGCGCAGGCGCAGCCAAGCGGCCGCACGCTCGCGTAGCGGACCCTTGATGGGTTGATCGTGGAAGATCCGGGGATGGACCAGGACGCCATCAGACGAAGCGGGATTGGACCGCCTCCGGTGCGAGCCGTGCCAGGCGCGATCTTTCCGTTCCCCGGATGAAACGCCGATCCACGCGACGTCCCGAGCCGGTCCAGCGCGGAGCCTCCGTCCTGACCCGCAACGACGGTCTGTCGACGGCGCCGCATACCGTTCCCGACCACGCCGACGCCGCATTTCGCGAAGCGCTCGACGATCCGGTCGGCAAGACGGCATGGGGTCCTGGGTATGGGATATCGCGGGCCAGGCCGATGCCGGAGCCACCTGCGCGAGCAGCGGCCGCAGTCCGCCCTTCCGGAGGCCGAGCTATGACGCCGGAACCCACGGCCCCGCCAGGGGCCGGGTCCGCTTTCGGCGACCAGCACGACCACTGCGCCGCCGGCAAACGCGTTTATAAAAAGGAGGCGAACGAAGCCGCCTCCCCATGTGCGTGATGCACGCCTTGTCTAGAACGGAAGCTTGCCCCACTCGGGCCCCTGAACATTAAAGGGGCACAGATATACGGCAGGCGGATCATGGGTTGAACGGGATGGCTCGGAACCCGTTTTTGTCGAGAGCCGGCTTTTCTTCCCAGAGGTAATCGCCGGTCAGGTTCACATGCTCCCATGTGAGAGGCGACAGGCTGGACAGCAGATGATCCGGGATAGCCTGTCCTGCACTGCGCAGGGCATCGATGACGCGGCCGATATAGATTGTGTTCCAGTGAATGATGGCGGTGACAACCAGATTGAGAGCGGATGCCCGGATCGACAGGTTTTCCTGACTGCGATCGCGGAAACGGCCGAGACGATGAAGATTGACTGCCCGAACAAGGCTGTTCCGGCTTTCGCCCTTGTTCAATTCAGCGGTAGTTGTCTTTCGCAATTGCTCGTCGTTGATCCAGTCGAGGGTGAAGAGGGTTCGTTCAATCCGTCCCATCTGGCGCAACGCCTGGGCAAGACCGCTTTGCCTCGTTGTCGCCGACAATCGCTTCAGCATGAGCGAGGCGCTGACGGTGCGCGTGCGTAGCGAGGTCATCAGGCGCAAGATATCATCCCAATGCGTCCGGATCAGATCGGCGTCAATCCGGTCACCCATGACATTCTGAAGAATTCCGTATTGTTTGGCCAGTCCGAAGGCGTAGAGGCATCGCCCGTCGAGATCGGGGATGCGCGGCACGAATGCGAAGCCGAGCGCATGACAGAGGGCGAATACAAGATCGCTGACGCCGCCGCCATCGACGTGGTGTCGGACAATATTAAGGCCAGCGTCGGTTTCCAGCAATGCGTCAAGCACGTGAACGGCTTCACTTGCCGTTGCGGCGATGATTTTGGTATGAAAGGGCGCGTAGCGACCAGAGATTGCGGTGTAGAGCTTGATAATCGGGTTGTTTCCATACCTGCCATTGACGCCGCCTGCGACTTCGCCGCCGTCGCCAAGATGGATATGTTGTCCGTCCGACGAGGAAACAGCGTGCGAGCCGAACACTGTTGAGAACGGGGCAGAGTGTTGAGCCTCAACCAGTTTGGCGAGCGCCAGAGCGAATGTCTCCTCGCGAAAATGCCAGATTGCCATCTGCTGTAGCTGGCGGCGCGTGATGCCGGGACAGGCATGCGCCATCTTCGAGAAGCCGAGATTTGTGGCTTCGGCGATCAGCGCCGCATAGAACACCCGCAGATCGGAAGGTGACCGACCGGTCTGGAGGTGCTCGAATAACGAACTGAAGCCGGTCATCCGGTCGATATCGGCCACAAGGTCCGTCAACCGGATTGGCGGCATGGCTGTCGCCACCCGCCTTGCGAACGCGATTGCGGCTTCGGTTTCCGTGCTTCTGACCGCTGGGACCCGCAATCCTTTTGCGCCGATGCGGGTATCGCCTCGACTAGTTTCCAGGCGACGTGTCGCCTCACGCAGCTTTTGATCCAGAGCGTCGGCCTTCTGGGCGAGATAGGTCTCGACATCGATCGGAATCGCGACCGGAATGCGGGCCTCGGCTTTGATGACGGCAAACGTCTGGTGCGAGATCATGTACTCGTCGAGTGCGCGGTAGGCGCGGGAACCCCTGATCCATATGTCGCCGGCGGCAATCCTGTTTTTCAGCTCGACGATGAGAAAGAGTTCCAGCATCTTCCGGTCGATCACGTCATCAGCGCCGACGATTTCCTTGCGCCATCGCGCATTCGCCAGCAGCAACGCCTTGCGGATCCAGGGCCGATCGTTTGATCTGGCCCCTTTCCTCCAGGCAGTTTCCATCTGCACAATAGCTTCAATGATATGTACGTTTCGGCGGTTTCCTTCAAAGGTGAACGAGGCCAGAAATGCAGCCGCGAACCGCCGGATGCGAGCATATTGAGCCGGCAGGTAGGTGATCAAATCATCCTCGCTGCGAGGCCTTCTCACTGCCTTCGCCGAAGCTGTTGCCTGAATGAGCTCTTCCCAGCTCGCGACAGTGGTCACCGCCTCATCAAGAGAAAGCCCAGCTTCGCGTTGGGCGGTTATGGCTTCGCCAAAATTGACGAAGAAATCGAGTGCGGATGTCGCCGACGATGCGGTTTCGAGGAGTTGCTTGTCACGGGCTGCCTCTGCCTGCCGAAAACTCTTGCCAATCAACGTCTCGAACATGCTGATCGCCGCGTCGGTGAGTGCTATTTCCATTTCCAGAAAAAACGCGGCCAATGTCGCGTGACGGCGGCCTGGCCGCATCTGCTCAAAATTCTGGGCAGTCAGACGACGACCTTCCTGTGCCATCCGACGAACACGGTGAGCCGGGATCGCTTGAAGCACATCATTGGGGACACCGACATGACGCACGGCCTCCAGTCGATCTATCAATCCCCGCATGGCCGTTGCCCCGGCTTTACCGGGAGGTTCTCGCAACCAGGATATGCCGCTCTGTTTTGCGCGTCGTCCCGCGCCGAGCAATGTTTCCATCCGAAGAACAAGGTCCGGCGTCAATCTTCCGGCGACATCGGTATACAGCGCCTCCTCGGCTTCAGTGCAAGCCTGCCCCGCCAACCGTTCGAGCACGGTAATGCCGGGAATAATGATGCGCCTCCGCCGCATCTCGTCAGCCAGTGTTGCAACGACAAATTTGTCTTTCGTCGAAGCGATCGCAATGCCGCGTGCAAATGCAAGCAGATCGGCGCGCAACGGGTGTGACAGTTCAGTGAAGCCATAGTGCTGGCGCAGGATGGCGAGCTGCTCATAGCGGGTTGGTGCTCTCCGTGCAAAAGTGGAAAGTGCCTCTGGCTCGATCCCGAGTTGTTCGGCCAGAAACGACAGCGCCACAGAAGGGATGACTTCCCCCCGCTGAATCAGGCGGCCGGGATAACGAAGAGCAGAGAGCTGAAGCGCTAATCCCAACCGAGTGTCATCATGGCGTCGAGTTTCGATAAGATGGCGATCATCGTCATCGAGGCACCAATGCCGGATCAGAGTGTCGTCATCAATGGGAAGAGCAAGGAAATTCTGCCGTTCGGCATCCGTCAAAATCATCCGGCGGGGCATGGGTACTCCGTTCGTCACAAAAAGATCGGAGATAACCGTTCATGGAGCTTACATTGCAAGACGGGTTATGTGACAATCTACAGACTTTGGCGCGACCAAATGAAGAATGTCACACAAACGGACGTATAAATGACATTGTTGATCGGATACGCACGGGTCTCGAAAGCTGATGGCAGTCAAGCCCACGACCTGCAGCGCGACGCCCTGATCAGGGCCGGCGTTCTGCCTGACCATATCTATGAGGATGCAGCCTCGGGCCGCCGCGACGACCGACCCGGTCTTGAGGCATGCCTGAAGGCGCTGCGTGTTGGCGACACACTCGTGGTTTGGAAACTGGATCGGCTCGGCCGTGATCTACGTCATCTGGTCAACCTGGTCGGCGATCTAACCAAACGCGCCATTGGTCTGAAGATATTGGCTGGCGAAGGCGCATCGATCGACACCACCACTACCAACGGCCGACTGGTATTCGCCATCTTCGCCGGGCTGGCTGAGTTCGAACGTGAGTTGATCGTCGAACGGACTAAGGCAGGCCTGGCGTCAGCCCGCGCCCGAGGGCGCAACGGCGGCCGCCCCTTCAAGATGACGCCAGCCAAGCTGCGGCTTGCCGCCGCATCCATGGGACAACCGGCAACCAAGGTGCGCGATCTCTGTGCCGAACTCGGAATTACCCGGCAGACGCTCTACCGGTTTGTCGGGCCAGAAGGCGAGTTGAGAGCCGATGGTGAAAAGCTGCTCAGTCGTCGCAAGCGCGAAACCTGAAGTATGCGAGGGGGACAGCTTCGTGCCTTCTCCGGCCGCTCCCGGACCCCTTTCGGACCTTGGTTCGAGAAAGTTGTACGGCAAGCCATGAGCCACTGCGGCCTTTTCCGGCAGAGGGCAGGAACGTCGCGGTGGAGTGGAATTCTGCGCTTTCGATTGGTTGCCGAGGGCGGCTTGGTTGCCACTTTGCGGACATTCGCCACAGGAGAAGCTAGCCAGATCGACTAAGAAACACGAACCCATGACATGGGTTGATGGAGCTGGGCCGCCTTCAGCTGACCGCAGAGCGCATGCGAAAACAGATCGCCTGTACCCACGCTCTTTGACGTCGCATTTAAGCTCCTCACTCAATCATCGAACCGGTTGAGCGACCGCTTAGACCGTGCGAAATACGCGTTCATGACCAACAAAACGCGCATGTAGCCGATTCGAGAGGCGCTGACGTCAGCGAGCGGATACCGTCTCATTGCAGTGAGCGTTCAATAGATGCTGGGCGAAGGCCGGTATAGGCATGCCCGAAATGCCGGTGCGCCAAGCGACAAACAGGTCCTTTCGTAGCGGCGGGTCAGGGAAGGGTAAGGCACGCAGGCTTCCGGCCCGCACCTCGTCCGATACGGCTGACGCCAGAACTAGAGAGATGCCAACTCCAGCCTTTACCGCCTGCTTGACAGCCTCGGTGCTACCCAACTGTAGGGAAACCCGCGGCATTTGAGCGTGATCGCCGAAATATTTCGCAAGCATCCGCCCGGTCCCGGTGCCAGGTTCGCCGCCGAGAAGCTCAAATGCGGATAACTGAACCGGATCAATGTGGTCTTGAGACGCCAATGGATGATCGGGCGGAACGATGACGACGACGGGCTCGCTTCTCCAGCGCTCGACTTGGCAGCCGTCGCGGTTGTCCCACCATTCCAACACGGCCACATCTATTTCGACATTCTCCAGTTTCTCGACGATGGACGGATTGCGGTCAATCACCATATCAAAAGCCGCTGGATCGCGGCCTTCCAGATATGACCGGACATAGGGCTGCAGCAGATAGATTCCGATATTGGAACTGGCACCGATCCGCGTGCGCTCCCCAGAGACCGCGGCGAGTGCACGCTCGTTAACCCTAAGGATGCTCTGGGCATAAGGCAGAAAGTTCATCGCTTCCCGCGTCGGCTCGCACCCCGTTCGGGAGCGATGGAATAGCAGGACACCCAGCTGCTCCTCAAGCTTCTGGATATGTGATGAGGCCGTCGGCTGAGCGATCCGAAGATATTCTGCGGACGCTTGAAAGCTCTTATGCTTCGCCAGGGCCAGAAATGTCCGCACCCATACTAGATTCAGCATTGCCGATCTAAGCCACTTGTCTCGGATTGTTGACGGCATCCATTGGCGGCTTACCCGAAAGGGCCTGCAGGATATTTTCTGCAGCGCGCAGTTCGATTGCCAAGCGAACTTTCTTAACAGCAGAGCCAATATGCGGGCTGAACATCGTGTTTGGGTGACCCAGCAAGCCCGGAGCGATCTCCCGCGGTCTGTCTTCGCGAGCCCAATCCTCCAGCTCGAACACGTCGGCGGCATACCCGCCGAGCTGACCGCTGGTGAGCGCAGTTAGAACAGCAGCTTCGCTCACGACAGAGCCGCGGCATGGATTCACGAGGTATGCGCCTGGTTTCATCAGGGCGAGCGTCCTGTCGTTGATCAGATGGATGGTGTCTGGGGCCAGCGCCAGGGCCAGGATGACGATATCGGATTCGGATAATACCTCCTCCAGGCTGCGCCGAGCAACACTAGGTCGAGCTTCGCCGCCGGGTGCTGGGATCGGCACCCGGTCGTTGTATAGCAGCGTTGCGCCCCAGCCATTCAGCCGTTCGGCGATGGCTTGCCCAATCGCCCCCATTCCGAGAATACCAATGGCGGACCCCGCGATGCCCAGGCCGAAAAACTCCGGCCGCCAACCGGCGAATTTGCCGCAGCGGACCCTGGCATCGGCCTGGATCATCTTGCGGGTGAGGCCGATGGTAAGGCCGATGGCCAACTCAGCCGTCGGCACGGTCAGGAGGTCAGGCACGATGCTCAGCCAGATGCCCCGGGCCGTACAGGCCGCGACATCGAAGTTATCGTAGCCCTTCAAGGCCGCGCCGATGACCTTCATCTGCGGGCAAGCTGCCAGGAAATCGGCGTCGACCCAGTCCGGCATGAAGGCCATCATTGCATCCGCCGTGCCGACACGGCGGCGAATCTCTTCGCGGGGCAGGGTTTCCATAGTTTGATTGGGAGTGACTTCACAATGGTCACAGAGGAGATCCAAGGTTTCCTGATGCACTTTGTGGGTGATGACGACGCGCGGTTTCACGATGGCCGGTCCTTACTTGAATTTCTTCCGCAAATAGCCGCTCAGGCCATCGACGATTGTCACCATTATCAGGATGACGAGTAAAATGGCGCTGACTTCTTGATACAACATGATTCGAAGCGATCCCATCAGCTCAAACCCAATACCGCCTGCGCCAACCATTCCCATTATCGTGGATGCGCGGAAGTTATATTCCCAGCGATAGACGGATACGTCTGCGAACTGCGATGACACTTGTGGCAGGACGGCGTGGAACAACACTTGAACCGGAGTTGCACCTGCGGCGCGCGCAGCCTCTATGGGGGCCTCATCGACATGCTCAATTGCTTCCGCAAAAAACTTGCCGACCATACCGACCGAATGCAGGCCTAATGCCAGAACGCCGGGTAAAGCACCAAAGCCTACGGCAGCAACGAAAATGATGCCCATAATCAGCTCCGGGACCGAGCGAAGAGCGTTTAGCAGGGTACGGGCGACATGAAATACGATCGTGTGCGGCGACGTGTTCCGGGCAGCAAGAAAAGCCAGCGGAAATGACAGAAGCACCGCTATTGCCGTTCCGGCAATACTCATTGCCAAGGTGTCCACCAGCGGCTTGAGCCACGCGCGCGCATTGGTGAAATCCGGCGGCATCGCCTCGCGGGCCAGCGTTAAGATGGCCGGAACCCCGTTTGCCAGGGTCCCGAAATCCAGAAGACCAACATACCAGAATGCAACCAGCACAATAGCGAGTACCGCAGCAACCTGGGCAGACTGCCGGATCCACGCCCGACTGTACTGATCGAGATAATGGTTTGTTGTGTTGATTGTGGTTGCGCCGAGCGTCGTCATCACGTCCTCACATCGCTCCGAAGTCGATTCCAAGCAACTTTCCCATATCGCGGATCACGTCGTAATCATTGTCCGTGATCGGGGCGAAACCGTCCGCCTTGAAGTTCTTCAGAACTGCGGGGTCCTTCAGGTTCACGAAAGTGGTGCGGATCTTGTCCTTCAGCTCCGGCTTCAGGTCGGAGCGCATCGTCCACGGGTATTGGGGATATTCCTTGCTGTAGGCGATGACCTTGACCTTGCCTGCGTCGACGAGCTTTCTCTCAAGAAGAGTTTTCCAGATCACCTCGGAAAGGCCCCCGACTTCCGCATTGCCGTTGGCGACATTCACCGCAACCGCATCGTGGCTGCCGACGAAGTGCTGCTGGTAATCGCGATCATTCACGACACCGGCTTCCGCCATCAACGTCTTCGGAATCAGATGGCTGGAGGTGGAAGCGCGATCGCCGAAAGCGACCTTCTTGCCCTTGATGTCGCTGAGCGAATTCACATTGGCATTCGCGTTGGCAATGACGACAGAGCGGTAAGTCGGCTTGCCGTCGCTGACCATTGCCGCAAACGGCTCGATATCGGCTTTGCCCTTGGCAAGCACGTACGAGAGCGGACCGAAATAGGCTATGTCGATCCGGCCGAAACGCATTGCCTCGATCATCGACGAGTAGTCTGTTGTCACAACCAGATCGACCTTCTTGCCCAGTTCCTTCTCGAGGTAGTCCTTGAGCGGTTGATTGCGCTTGATCAACTCGGAC
Source organism: uncultured Bradyrhizobium sp. (assembly GCA_964423245.1). Taxonomy (GTDB): domain Bacteria; phylum Pseudomonadota; class Alphaproteobacteria; order Rhizobiales; family Xanthobacteraceae; genus Bradyrhizobium. Next base: position 81,970 of record CAYREH010000027.1, read on the forward strand.
GCATTCTCATCCGGTAACAGTGCGACCTTTAAAGTCTCTGGATTCGGATTGGCGGCGTGGGCTGGCGCTGCCAGCCCCATGGCAAGGGCGGCAGCAATGGCAAATTTCAGCAGGCGGTTCATAGGGACATCTCCATCTCAGGCGTAAACGGTGGCTGGGCGTAGGCGGGGTTACTCGTCCGGCTGGGTGCGATTGGCTCACGGCGGTGCCCGGCGTATATCGCGGCGAAATTGTCGTCATTGAGCTCATCAGGAGCGCCGTCAAACACAACATGTGCACCGGCAAGGCCAATGATCCGGTCTGCAAAGCGCTGCGCGTATTCCAGCTGGTGCAGCGACACGATGGCGGTGATGCCGTCTTCTTTGCACACCTGGCGAAGCAGTTCGAGGATCTTCTCCGAGGTGGCGGGATCGAGGCTGGCGACAGGCTCGTCGGCCAGAATGATGTTGGGCTGCTGCGCCAGCGCGCGGGCAATCCCGACACGCTGCTTCTGGCCGCCAGAGAGCTGATCGACACGCGTCATGGATTTGTCGGCCAGACCGACGCGCTCGAGGCAGTGGAGAGCCAGTTCCAGGTCCGCGCGGGGCAGCGGGAAGAAACTGCGCAAGGTATTGTGATAGCCGAGTCGGCCGGTGAGGACGTTGGCGAGGGCCGTATGTCGCTCGATCAGCTGATGGTGCTGGAAAATGAGTGCCGTTCGGCGCCGGTGCTGGCGGAGTGCGCCGGTCGGGCCAAGGACACCGAAATCCGATGAGACAATCTCGCCGGAGGTAGGTTTAACAAGGAGGTTCAGGGAGCGCAAAAGTGTCGATTTCCCCGCACCCGACAGGCCGAGTAAAACGGAGAACTCGCGCTGGAAGAAATCGAGGGTGGTCGATCTGAGCGCCACCACTCCGCCTGAATAGGTCACACCGACATTTCTGAGCCGCAACACGTATTTGCGGTCGGTCTCGGCATCGCTGGGCTTCATGGATCACCATCTGTAATGTGAATGACGCAGAGATTGCGTTTCGCAATACAGTAGGGCTCGTGGATGACACTTCGATGTCAAGGTCGCGAAGGTTTTGTGACTCTATCCGTCAGTGAAGTGACCCTTCGCCGCGTGCAAGGCGGACGATGCTGCATTGCGGCAAGGTTGTTACATCCGCAAATGTCTCATTTCCGCGTTCAAACCTAGGTGCTTGTGTTGTGAATGGCGTCTCGTTCCGATGGGCGAGACGAACGGCAAAGTTCCACCCTTCTACGACCTTCGACTGTGGCGCGGAAGCCCGTCGCTGTTCGTGATCTGAACTTTCTACCGTATATCTGTGCCCCTTTAATGTTCAGGGGCCACTCGGGGCTCGCTCGCAATTCAGCGAGCAACGCATCACGCTCGGCGATACGCTTGTCGAGTGCGAACTTGGTCCAGTGCCGCTCGATTTCTGATGCGATGGAGCTTTCGAAGCCGGCGCGCAGATCACCGATGATCCGGTCGAGATTATCCATGATCAGGTCGAAGTTTTTGAGTGTGTACGTGTCCATGATCGGCTCCTTCGTTTCAATGACGAAGGCGGCCCATCGTTTCTTGACGAGCGGGTCAGGGACCGCGGAGCGGCCGCCAAAGGCGGGGAGCGGGGGAGCCGATTTTCAGCCGCCGCCCTCATCGGGCGGCGGCTGAAAATTGGGGGAACCGCTCTCCTTGACGCGGGAGGAAATACGATAGGCTGGGACGTCATTGTCAGAGAGAACCACGGCCCCGCCAGGGGCCGTGTCCGTATCCGGCGATCAGCCGGCCCTCTCATTCTCCGTGTGTCTCGGCGATCGCAATCTCACGCCGGCGGGGCCGCATCGCGAGAGGATCGTGACCCGAATGGGGTGCGCCGTTGTGGCGTGGAGAAGAAGAAGGAGTGTTCGAAAGAATGGAGCCTACTGGTTTGGCTCTTACTCACCCGGCTTACCGGTGTCGGAAACGACTGAAATCCCGAAAGGGGAACGGGACCAGAGCATGCCGGGAAAAGGCTCGAAATTGGGCGCCGCAGTCCGGTGGAGAGCACAGAGTAAGGTGTGCATGGTGAAAGCTGATATGCCTGAATCCCAGTTTCCAGTTGCTAAAGGGTTGGCTGTAGCGAATGCGGCTGAAACGCTATGTCGTGCGAGATGGAAAGCACTGCCCTGTGCGCCCCATCACCAGTTCGCGCGGGACGACTTCCATCGGAAGGTCAAGGAAATAAACGGGACACCTAAACACACCGCGACTCCTCACACACGCAACTACGGGATCGCCTGCAGCAGGTTCAAGGTTGAATCTGTATGGCGACGGAGCCGTCATAGTACCCAAATGCCCTGCGTAATGGCAGGGACAGCCGTCGACAGGCGGACGAGCACGCGTATAAGTCCGGCCAGTCCGGTCGAAAGCGCCTCTGATCGGGGGAAGGACGATGCCGCCAATAACGGCATTTGCAGTATGCAAAGAAGACGTTCTTTGACGGAGAGGTACTGCTGATGCAGGCCGCGACTATCCAGAAAAGAATTGAATCAATACCGACATTGTCCGGGTCGGGAAGGAAGATAAACGGCCTTCACCGCCTGTTGAGGTCTTCGTACCTCTTCGAGCGGGCATACGAAAAGGTTTCTCGGAACAAAGGAGCCAGCACGCCGGGAATTGATGGCAAAACTTTTGACGGAATAACGTCGTCAGAGTTGGCCGACATTGCCGCGCGTGTATCGGAAGGTACTTATCGCTTCCGACCAGCCCGACGGGTCTATATTCCGAAGGGCAACGGCAAAACACGACCGCTGGGCATACCCACGGTGGAGGACCGGCTCGTCCAAGAGGCCGTCAGGATCATTCTCGAAGCAATCTACGAGCCCGTGTTTCTCGATGAGTCACATGGGTTCCGCCCGAGGCGATCCTGTCATAGCGCCCTTGAACTTATCAAGAAAACTTGGACGGGTTGTAAATGGCTGATCGAAGTGGATGTGCGCGGGTTCTTCGACAACATCGACCACGATATTCTGCTTGAACTTCTAAAGAGGCGTATCGATGACGATAGGTTCATCGAACTGATCGAAGGAATGCTCAAAGCGGGCTATATGGAAGATTGGGTCTTCGAACGCACGTACAGCGGCACGCCACAGGGCGGGGTTGTCTCGCCCCTGCTTGCCAACATCTATCTGCACGAACTCGACCAGTTCATGCAGACGTTGCGGGTGAGCTTTGATCAGGGCCGCAAACGGCGTCCGTTTGCGGCCTACGCGGCGTTACAACATCGCGTCCATCGCCTTCGCCGAGAAGTTGAACGGCTCCGTGCCACTAGCGCGGATCAGGGTCAGATTAACGCCGTGATGGCGCAGATCGAAGCCCTCAATAGGGAAAGGCGGAAAATGCCGTCCGTCGATCCTATGGACCCAAACTTCAAAAGGCTCCGTTACTGCCGATATGCCGACGACTTCCTGATCGGCATCATCGGCAGCAAGCAGGAGGCGCGTGAGATCATGACTTCCGTCGAACAACACTTGACGGAAACCCTGAAGCTCGCCGTGGCGCCCGAGAAAAGTGGGGTCCATGCCGCATCAAAAGGGGTAACCTTTCTTGGCTACCGCATATCGACATTTACCTCGACCGGCGCCGGACGGAAGTCCGACCGGAAGGGCCCCGATGGGCGCAAGTGGCGCATCTTACGTCGCCCGACCACCGGCAATGTCAGCCTGCGTGTGCCACGAGAAAGGGTCACTGCGTTCTGTCGCAGACATGGCTATGGCGATCTCGCCAGAAAGAATGGCCATCGACGGGTACAATTCGCACATACCAGCGATCGCAACATCGTCCTCGCCTATAACTCGGAGTTCCGTGGCTTTGCCAACTATTATGTGTTGGCCGATGACGTCAAAAAGGCGTTAGGGCTGTTGGAACTGGTGACGTTACGCAGTCTCGTGAAAACGCTGGCGATGCGTCATCGGACAACAACGGCAAAGATCAGGGCACGCTTGAGCAAGGGCACGGATTACGAGGTTTCCTCGGTAATACGTGGTGAAGTTCGCAGCCTCAAACTGTGGCGACTAAAGCATCTACGCCGCCTCTCCTGGACAAGTCCAGTCGTGGACAATGTCACAAAGGGAGCGTGGTGGGTCAAAAGTCCAAACGACCTCATCGACCGACTGGATACGCGCGAATGCGGCATCTGTGGCGATACGCGTGGGCCGTTCGTAGTGCATCATCGTCAGAGCGATCGGCATTTCCGCGACAAACCGTTGACGAACCGGAACTTGGGGACCGCGCTGCGCCGGACGATGATCTTCTGTCCAGCCTGCAGGGAAGTCGCAAGTTCCCGTCGGGAGATACCGCATATGGAGAGCCGTGTGCATTGAAAGGTGCACGCACGGTTCGGAGGGAGGCGTAGGGGTATTCTGTTCGCAGATGCCCCACGCCTACCCTACCCGAAACCGCGCAGCGGGTTCGGTTCGCGCAGCGAATAGAGCCGTGCCCCGAAGGGCCTCGCCCAAAATCTGCCGATGTCGAAGTGGATGCCGGATCGAAAGATGATCTGTATCGGCAACAACCAGACACCACCCCCAACATCTGTTCCCGTCGAGGCAAGAGACGGACAGACCAGCGGATATAGCTTAAGTCGAAGACGATGCTTCCGGGAAGTTGGCGCGCAGATACTCGGCAGCCGCTTCAGCTGTCGGAAACGCGGCAAGTTGGCGCGGCTCTTCGTCGGGCCGCTGCGGCTGCCGGATCACCGTCACCTGACCGCCTTCAAGACAGGCGTTGGGCCGCTCCCGGAACTTCAGCCATTCAGCCTGCTTCGCTTCGGCCAACGCGCAGGCAGCATCGTAATCGTCCGCGAAACCGAAATGGGTTGAGCGATCCCACGCCCCGCCATTCAGGCATCGGACCTCGATGCGACCATCCGGTCGTGTGAGGCCGTAAGGGCGATCCCACCATTGATCGAGCTGCGCCTTGCTGCGCGTGTCGTTCGGGGTCGCGTCGAACGTCTTGGGCAATTTGGGGTCGAGTGGAATCCGGTTCGGCATGGAGATCCTCAAATCCGGAAAGAAATTGCCAGAGAGCGAGACGAATTGGGAGAGTAAAATTCGCTTGAGGGCAGACGATTCATGCGCCGACGACAGGGACACGGGCGCCGGCTATGGCGCCCGCACGGCCGACGCGGAAAAACCTCCCTCACTGGGGAGGCTCCTCCGCCCAGGTGGCGAGGATCGCGTCGCGCTCGGCGATCGCCGCCGCCAGCTCGCCCTCGATGCAGCGCCGCTCGTCGGCGTAGACGGCGTTCCTGAGTTCGGCCCGAAGCTCTTCAATGTGTTGATCGATCGACATGGTGTCGTCTCCTTGACGTTTGTGAAAGACGACGCCCGCGGTCATGGCGGATCGGAGGGATCAAGGAGCGCGAAGCGACCGGCGGAGCCGGCGTGCGGAGGAGCCGATTTTGTTGAAGCGGAGGGAACCGGCGCGGAGGCAAAATTGGAGGTGCCGCAGTCCTTGAGGCCTTCGGAGCGCCATGGCACCCTTGGACGAACTGAGCAGTCCCCCGTTCCTGGTTGTGCGCCCGGCAAGCCGGAAGCGGGCTCGATGCCCGGTTCCGGCTTCATTCAGCGCGCAAGAAGCCCCGCCTTGGCGGCGGGGTTCCTGCGTCGCGGGGATCAGGCGTCCCGCTTCGGGCGGTTCCAGATCAGGGCGTAGTCCCCGTCCGTCTGGCTCGGCCACAGCGCTGCGATGATCGGGACGTTGAAGCTCGGGTCGTCGAGTTTGACGGAGATGTAGGGCTCGCCGTCGTTGGAGACCTGGTTCCAGCCTGCGCCGACCTCGACGCCGTTGCCGGCGGTGATGCGGAAGTCCGGGGCGTCGCGGGAGACGCGGTCGATCGGGTTGAGGCGGGCCTTGAAGCCGACGGTGAGGGTGCGGACGTTGCCGACGATGCCGTTGCCGTTGCTCTTGAATTCGCCGATGACAGCCATGTTAGGGTCCTTTCCGGTTTGCTCGGGCCGCGCCTATCGCGACCTCGATGACGGTGAAAGGACCGGAGGCGATTGACCCCGCACCCGGAGGGCCGGAACGAAGTGGAGGGCGGGCGGACACGGCTATTTTGCCTGGCGATGCAAAGGCGGGCTTGCCCGCCGGCGGAAAATAGCCGGGGCCGGCCGTTGCGAGAAGGCGATCGAGACGCAGTCGTCCTTCGGTCACACCGGACTCTTCGAGGTCTGCGCAGGCGCCTCCCGAACCACAAGGCGAGAAGGAGCCTCACCACGGCACCCGCTCATCAGTGGTGTTCAAGGACCATGTCAACGGCAAGAACATCACCGGCCCGCTCTTACCGCCTCCCGGATGCCCGGCCACGCCCGGCCCCTCGACACCTTCCGCTATAATCCGTCCGCATCATAGCCAGCGACCCGCGAGAACCAGCCAGCATGGATGAACTCCAGCGTCGGCCAGCCCTACATCACGCTCACGCCGGCATCCCCGCTTGACGACGCTCCATCCGGTGGTGCGGCCGGGTGAGATGGAAAGTGACTATGCGCTGATCTAAACGCAAGGGTGCGCACCCCGCCGACGCGGAGGTCCCGCCGCCAAGGCGGGGATTCCGGCGCGTCACGCCGGGCGCTCGGCGATGAGCGATGGGTAACACCGCGCCACCAGAGGCAACCTCAAGCCGGATCTACGACAGATCGTCCGGCCATTGCTGCGCTCCGTGAAGGACACGCAGAATGCGAATTGCCTCCGCCGCAACCGTGTAGGCCGCAATATACGGCGTTCCGGTCACGACAAGCTCACGTGTTCCCGAGACCCGGCCGGGCCGGCCGCTCTCGGGGAAGTCGAGCAGACGGCGAGCCGCCGCGACGATTCGTTCGTCAATCGCGACAGCGGCGGCGGGATTTTCCGCCTCGATATAATCGAAGATGCCGTCGCGATCCGCGAGCGCGAAAGCCGACCAGGTGAGCCTCATGCTTTGAGATCGCCGGCCTTGCGGCGGGCAGCGGCGCGACGCTCGGCAAAATGCGCCTCGACCTCATCGTCGGGAAGGTCTGGCCGTGTATCTTCCAGCGCCTCGCGCACCTTGGCCCGAAACCAGGCATCATGCGCCTCGCTGCTCGTGACGAGCTCGAGGGGCAGCACACCCTCGTTGGCGGTGCGGGTGAGGAGAATCCGAACCGCATCCGATACCGTGAGGCCCATGTTTTCGAGCACGGCGGACGCCCGGTCGCGGATGTCGGCGTCAATTCTGGTCTGGACGAGTGCGTTTGCAGGCATGCTCGCCTCCTTTCTCGATTCAATGTAATGCAATTGAATGACGTTTGCCAGCCCACTACAGGCCGCACATGCCCTCGCACTCATTCGGCCAGAGATCGAGCTGGCCTTGATCGGCGGCCGTCGACAAATCGGCCTGGTCGAGCGGTACGCATGAGCGATGCAGGAACACCTCGCCGCGTATGCCGCGCAAGCCGGTGCGAAGCGCCTTGTCGGCCGCGACGGCATCGGCCCATGCCTCCGGATCGTGGTCGCGCATGCGGCGCCAACGCGCGTTGTCGTGGAAGGGGCATCCGATGCAAGCCGACTTCGGCGGCTCGGGATAGCCATGCCGGCGCAACCATGCGAGACAATCCTGCCTGCTCATCCGCTTCTCGATCAGCGGGAAACGCTTGATCTGCCACGCCTCGAAACTCGGCTTGGCACGAATGACTTCGTCGCAGGAAATGCCGATCCACTGCTCGACGACGGGATACGCCGGCGAGCGTTTACGGGTGAGGTCCACGAGCTCGCGCACCTTCCGGCGGATCGGCACGATCTTGAATTCCGTCGTGCATTGGCGACGGATCATGCCGATGGAGACGGTCTCCGTCGTGGCCCGGCGCGAACCGATCTCGACGAGTTCGCCATCATCGTCCTCGTCGAAGACGGGAACCAGCGCGCCGGCGGGGGTGACGGTTTTCGTGAAGGCCGGGATCGAGGCCCAGCGATTGCCAGCGCCGGCGGCCAGCAGCTCGTCGCGGATGTTGCCGGCCGAAACGACATGGACCGGGAACGGCAACACGTTGCCGGACATCAGCCAGTCGAGATGGTCGTAGACGGCGCTCGGTTCCCAGCCGGTGTCCGCGAAGATCGCGCAGTCGGGCATCGGCCCGATCTCGCCGTGGGCGGCGAGCAACGCCATCGTGGTGGATTGAACGCCGGCGCCGAGGCTGAGCGCGCGCAGGCGGATGGGGGAGGGCTGGAGGCCTTCCCGATCAGCAACCAGAGAGAACAGCATCAGCCTTTCTCCCCGCCGTCGCCTTCGATCCAAAGACTGAGGTCGCGCCGCATCAACCCAATCGGGCCGTTGATCTCGGTGATCCGCGCGTCGCCGGCGACATAGCCACCGATGCGGAACAGCTCGACGAGATGGCGCATCACGTCGCGATAGAGGTGGCCACCGACAAGGGCAACGTCTCGGAAAGTCTGGCGCCCGTGATAACCGCAAAGGCGATGGATGTGCATTCCGGGATGCTGCCCAACCTCCTCAATCTGGTCCTGGGTCTCGGGACGCGGCCAGCGCGTCCCGAGATTGCCAGCCTTCATGGCCGCGGCCATCTGCCGGGTCATTTCGGCGTCGTACATCGCGATCGGCGTGGCGGCCGCACGAAAGCCGAGATGGGCGGAGAGGAATGCGACCTGAGCTTTCTCGCCATGAGGGTCGACGGCGCGCAGCGTCCGCCACAAGGGACCGTCATAGCGTTCGATGGCCAGCATGGTGGCCGGGCCGTCGCGCTTCGTCGCTGAACAGGCGAGGATCAGCAGGCGCTGGGAGGGGAGGACAGCCATTATGCAGCCTCCCGCTCGTCGGCAATCGACGGCTGCCTATCGTGCAGATAAGTGACGGCGCGTTGCGCATGGGCGGCGGCCTGGAAGATCGCCTTCTTGTCGTCGGCAAGGACGGCCAACCAGGAATCGAGGTACGATGCGTGATCGGGTCGTGGCTCGAGCTCCGGAACAATGCCGAGATCCGCACAGAGGAAGCAGCTTCCGAGTTCGGCGACATATCCTGACAGTCTAGCCCTTTTTTGAAATTTTACCCCGTTGAGGA
>CAYREH010000028.1:0-7969 GCA_964423245.1 uncultured Bradyrhizobium sp.
GTCGATGTTGAGATCTTCACGAGCGCGCATGGTGTAGTAGTTGCTGAGGCGGTTGTGCGCACCGGCCGGCGAGCCGTTGGCAGCGCCGTAGACGCTGTTGGTGCCCAGCGCGACTTCAGCGCGCAGATAGCCACCCAGCTTGATGCAGGTGTCGGTGCCCGGGATGTAGTAGAAACCGGCGCCGTAGAGCGAGCAGACCTTCACGTACTCGACCGCCTTGGCCTTTACGGGAAGATCGGCTGCGAAGGCACCGGAGACGGCCATCAGGCCGGCTGCCGAGCCAAGAAAGAGCGACTTCGTCAACTTCATTAGTAAACCTCCAAGTCGGTTCGGGGAGCACGGCGCCTCCTGGGAGGCCGCCTTGCCCACTTCAATTTCCGTTCAATTCATGTCCGCACTGAAGGTCCGGACCGAAACGACAGCGAGGTGCCCCCCCTCCGTCGTGGATTCACATATAGTTTATAAAAACAATCGCCTCAATTTATTGATTTGATGAATCGACACTTCGGCGAAGGATGTTGCCCTGGCGCAACAGGGCTGTGCATCACAGAAATCATCTATCTGAAAACAAAAAGAAAAAGCCCTCAGGGGGCATCCCGAGGGCTTTCTTGGAGGTCTCACATCGCTGTCCATCGACATGGGTCAAGAGCAGCAAGATTGAGTGAGATAGGATGTAATTTAGTCAATTGCTTTTTGCAAGTACTAAAGCGAGCGACTCTTGATGACATGCAGCATGAGTCGCCGCGATCATTGCGATAGTCGAGACGGCCCCCGCAATTCCCGTTAAAAGGCGTGATTAAGCCGAATGGGGGGAGGCCGCCGATGATCGAGAAAAAACTCGACAGGGCAATCACGGACTTCATCTGGAATATCGTCGAGATCCACTCGCAGCTGGAGGACATCCACACCAGCTGGGCCGGCCTGCTCGGCATCACCGAGCCGCAATGGCTGATCCTGATGGCGATCACGGAGCTGGACCAGGGCCGCGGCGTCGCCGGAATCGACATCGCCAACAAGCTGCGGGTCCACCCGGCCTTCGTGACCAACCAGACCAAGAGTCTCGAAAAGGCCGGCCTCATATCGCGGCGGCCGGGGGCCGACGACGCACGCTTCGTCCTGATGTCGCTGACCGACAAAGCGACGTCCGAGATCGAGAAGCTGTCCAAGCGAAAGCTTGCGCTGAATTCGACGATGTTCAACGAGGTCGACGAGAAGACGCTCGACGAGCTGAATGAAGCGCTGGCCAAGATCGCCAAAAACGCCCGCCTCGCGGCGCGGCTGCTGGCCATCGATGCCTCGTGATCGGCGCGGGTGGCCCTTCGTTGCTCTTGCGCAGGTGGCCGGAACGATCGCGAGCGAACCGCTCTAGAGACGGATGACGGGATCGAACTGTCGGGCGCCGCCGAGCTTGCCGTCGAGCCATTCGAAGACGAAATCGTCCGCCGCGATGAAATTCTCCACCTCGCCCGCCGCATGCGGGATGTGGTGGGGCACGACGACCGAGCAATCCGCCTCGACCTCGCGATAATGGGCCAGCATCGCCAGCGCGTCCTGCTCCCGCAGAATCGAGCGGCCACCCACGACCATCAAGAGCGGGCACGGGATCCGGCGCGATGGCAGGAAGGCAGCAGCCGCCTCGTCATCGACCGAGTGGTCCAGGCCGGTCAGCCAGCGGACGGACGCGCGGCGCGTCGTCGACGTCGACAGACCGCCGTCGCAGACGGCGGCGGCGAGCCGTCGGTCGGAGAGCGCGAGGCCCGAGGCGTAGCCGGCACCTTCCCCTTCGCCGTAGATGGCAATGCGCCGCGGATCGACGTCGGGGCGGTCTGCCAGATGATCGAGCCAACACCTCAGCATCTGCTCCGGCTTGAAGCGGCGGCGGAGCGGAGAACACCCGGCATCGGTCAGCAGCAGCGAGATGTTTCGGCGGAGCGCGGCCGGCAACAGCCGGCTCACCATTGCGCCGGGCCGCGTGTCCTCGCCAGCGACGCAGATCACCGTCGGGGCGGGAGCTTCCCGCTGGAGCGCCGGCACGAAGAAGCCGGTCAGGGCACCGTCGTCATGCCCCTCGAGCGTGATCCGTTCGACGGGATGACCAAGGTCCTGCTCGAAGCTGTCCAGACTCGCAGCCATCGCTCCCGCGAGGTCGGCGTCGGCAGGATCGCCTTCGCAATTCAGGCTTCGCGCAACTTCGAGGGACGTCAGCGTACACAAGACCGCTTCGCGCTCGGCCCAGACCGAGCCCTCTCCGCGCGCGGTCACCGCGAGGGCGCGGTAGTCGTCCGAAATCCGCATCCAGTCCGAGACCCACAATTGCCGATGCGTGTCATGCGCGAGTTCTGCAACCGACAGGCTTTCAAGGAATTCGCCGGCGCGCTTGCGCAAGCGCCCCAGGGCTCCCCCGGCGCCATCGCAGCAACCGTGAGGCCAATGATCACCTTCCATTCAAGTCCCCGAATGCGCCATCAGCACCGTTGCTGCTGGCTTCAACTTCGGCGCAGCGCCCTACTCGCCTGCCCGGCGCGGCAGCGCCGGGCGAATGGGGCCGTCGTCGAAACGAACGGGCATCGCGCCGAATTCGGTGCCGGCTCAACCCGTTCGTCACGTGGAACCCGTTACATATTCACGCTGATCCGCCAACCCGATCTGTCGCGATTGTGATGACAGGTTTGTAATTTTTTGTTGCGATCACCGGCGAGAAAGCGGGTCTGGCCAGCGCCGCAGACAACTCACTCCTGATGGAGGTTCATGACGTGGCGATGACCTGCTGCGCGTTGCCGGCTTCGCCATCCCGCCCACGCAGCCGCACCCTTCATCTTGATTGTTGACCACGACAACGGTGCGAGCTTTCCGAAGTCCTCCGGGATGAAGGTCGTCGCAGGTTGAAGCCGGCGGTCGCGTTTCGCGCACTGCCCTGTTGCGCGCCCCTCGTGACAGCGAACGAAGCGTGAATCGACGAAGCCTTGTATCCATTATCCCAGTTGCCATTCCCGGGGAGTTCGCTTTACATGAGCCAAATTCGCCCACGGACGACGGCCGGGGCTCAAAAAACCTCAGAATTGTTCAAAGGGACGAAACATGGCGCGCAATATCCTGATTCTCGGGGCCTCCTACGGCTCCCTGCTGGGGACCAAGCTCCTGATGGCGGGGCACAACGTCACCCTGGTCTGCCGCTCCAAGACCGCCGACCTGATCAATCGCGACGGGACGGAAGTGCGCATCAAGTTGCGCGACGAGGCGGTCCACCGCGCGATCTTCTCGCGCGACCTGCCGGGCAAGCTCGATGCGGTGACGCCGCAGAACGTCGACGTCTCGCGCTACGACATGGTCGGCCTTGCGATGCAAGAGCCGCAATACACCAACCACACCGTCCGCATGCTGATGGTCAAGATCGCCGCGGCGCGGCTGCCCTGCCTGTCGATCATGAACATGCCGCCGCTGCCCTACCTCAAGCGCATTCCCGCGCTGGCGGACATGGATCTCGAAGAGGCCTACACCAATGCGCAGGTGTGGGAGCGTTTCGAGCCCGGCCTCGTGACCCTGTGCTCGCCGGACCCGCAGGCGTTCCGCCCGCCGGAGGAAGCCGCCAACGTGCTTCACGTCGGCCTGCCCACCAATTTCAAGGCGGCGATCTTCGCCGACGACAAGCACAACAAGGTGCTGCGCGAGCTCGAGGCCGACATCGACGCCGTCACGCTCGACGGCCACGACGTGCCGGTGAAGCTGAAGGTGTTCGATTCGCTGTTCGTGCCGCTGGCGAAATGGTCGATGCTGCTGACCGGCAATTACCGCTGCATCACGCCGCAGGAGCCGCAGTCGATCCGCGATGCCGTGCATGGCGATCTCAAGCGCTCGCAGACGATCTACGAACATGTCGATGCGATCGCCCGCCGTCTCGGCGCCGATCCGCAGGACCAGGTGCCCTTCGCGAAATACGCCAAGGCCGCCGAAAGCCTGCTCAAGCCCTCCTCGGCGGCGCGTGCCGTGGCGGGCGGCGCGCCCTTCATCGAGCGCGTCGATCTCCTGGTCAAGCTGATCTCGCACCAGCTCGGCGTGCCGAATGCCGAGATCGACCGCACCGTCGAAACCGTCGACCAGAAGCTCAACGAGAAGATCGTACAGGGCGGGTCCGGTTCGCAGTGATCATCGCGCCTCGTCCAAGCGCGAAGAGATCGGGATGAATCCTCATCGCGCCTCGGGTTCTTGTTCGAGCACGATCATTCCGGAAAACCGCTTCGCGCTTGTCCGGACCCTGCCCTAGCTGCCGGCCAGCGATTGCAGCCAGATCAGGCCGGTCACCGCAACCAGCGCGGCCGCGCCGGTCCGGGTGATGAGGCGGGGATGTCCGAGGCGGCGGACGCCACGGCCGAGCGTGGCCCCCAGCATGATCCAGCCTGCTCCCGCGGAAACGATCAGGGCCGCGATCACGGCAAGCTTCGCGGCCAGATCGGCCGGAGCCAGTTCGAGCGGGAGCAACAGGAAGGCGAACACCATCGCCTTCGGATTGAGCAACGTCGTGGCCAGCACCTGCGTGAACTGCACGGATGCCTGCGGACCCGGTTGGCGGGAGGGCAGACGCCACAGTCTGGCGGCGAGGCTGAGGACATAGATCGACACCAGGATGCGCAGCACGGTGCCCGCCAGCGGCATCGCGCTCAGCACCGGGCCGAGGGCGACCCGCAACAGCGCGATCGCCATCAGGTAGCCGGCCAGTTCGGCCGCAAGAAGATGGAACGACCGCCGCATGCCGACCTCCGCGCCCGATGTCGCGAGGAGGGTATTGGTCGGTCCCGGCAAGGCGAGCAGGAAGCAGGTCGCCGTGACGAAGGTCAGGAAAGTCATGCCTCCCGATAGCAAACTCCGGGCCCGTCGAATTTGATCTGGGTCATATCGACGGTGCACACCAAACACGTTCGCTCCATCGCGGACACATGCCGCGACCTCCCGCAGCGAATCCATCGCCGCCTTTCGACGACATCGATCGAAGCATCGGGCGCGGGACAGCTCCGCCGGTTCCGGGTGTGACACGAGAACAACGGCGCGCGCGGCTCACGCCCTTCACGCCGTCATCACGCGAAATTGTCGGCCTTCGCCGCGTCGGCGCGCGCAAGGAATTTCTCACAACCACGTGAGGACATTCGCATCGTTGCTCGTCTCGTGCCGCGAACCGATCTGAAAACGAGGCTGATTGGCCGCGAATTGCAGCGGTTTTCGCATGATGCGCTCGGCGTGATGTCCCGCATGATCTGTTCGGCGTCGTACGCGCTCCACCTTTTGCGCAGGCCCGCATGCGCGCCGATCAGGCTCGCCATCTTGTCTCTCGGAAACACGCGAGCAACATGCGTTCGCCGAATTGTCGTTCGGCAGCACGTGCCTCGCTCCGAATCCCACGATCGGGTTTCGGAACCGTCGCGCGTGAGACAACAAGAACAACACACGACCAAGACCAAGAACAATGGACCAGGCGATGCTCAGCGTCGTCCGCGCCGTGGAAGCGGGCGCGACGACGATGAAAGGCGTGATCGACGCCACCGGACTATCCCGTCTCAAGATCGAGCGCGCCCTGCATGCGTTGGAGAAGCAGAAACTGCTGGTCCGCGACGGCCAGGGTTTTCGTGCAACCGGCCTGCCGAAGACGGCACGGCCGGCCCGCCAATGCGGCTCTTGCAATGCCTGTTGCGACATTCTCGAAGTGGCCGGTGTCGACAAGCCGGTCCACGAGCTGTGCCGGCACTGGCAGGCCGGCACGGGCTGCACCATCTACGAACGTCGCCCGCAGATGTGCCGGTCGTTTGCCTGCGCCTGGCTGCAGGGCCATCTCGACGACCAATGGTTCCCGGCGACGTCGGGCCTCGTCGTGCATTTCAGCCAGGATGCCGTCAACGTCACGGTCGACGATCATTGCGCCGACCGCTGGCGCGAGGAGCCTTATTTCAGCAAGCTCGCCGAATGGTCGCTGAACGGCATCAGGCGAATCGGCAACCGCGGTTACGCCACGCTCGTGGTCTCCGGGGCCGACCGGTTCCTGCTGCTCGGTCGCACCATCGTGCCGGACCCCACACCGTTCGGAACCGCGTTCGTCCCGGTCAGCGCGGACACCTTCCGCTTCTGGCGGGCGCGGTCGGCGGAGCATCTGCAGCGGCTGCACGACCGCATCGCGGAGATCGAGCGCATCCGTCAGGAATTCGGCTCCTGCATCATTCCCGACACTACGGATGACGATCCGCATGCGCCCTACCGGCCCGCACTCCTGAAACTGTCGAATCAGGCCTGACGACCGCCGTGGGCAAAGCGGCCTGATTCGCATCAGGCCGCTCGACGCGCTGCAGCGGGGTTGGTAAGCCGCTGTCGCGGATGACGGGGTTTGAGTCGGGACCATGACAGTTGCGATCGAGATGGGGCAGACCACGGCAGGCGCCGCGGCAGCCATGGACCTCGAGGAGCTGCTGGCGACCCGCCTGCTGGTGCAGGGCAATTCAGGCTCCGGCAAGTCGCATCTGTTGCGCCGTCTTCTGGAGCAGAGCGCGCCCTGGGTGCAGCAGGCCATCATCGATCCCGAGGGCGATTTCGTCACGCTGGCCGAACGCTTCGGTCATCTCGTCATCGAGGCCGAGGACCACACCGAGCGCGGCCTGCAAGTGGCCGGCGAACGCGCACGGCTGCACCGGGTCTCGACCGTGCTCAATCTCGAAGGTCTCGACGCCGAGAACCAGATGCGGCGCGCGGCGGCCTTTCTCGGCGGGCTGTTCGACGTCGAGCGCGACCATTGGTATCCGATGCTGGTGGTGGTCGACGAGGCGCAGCTGTTCGCCCCGGCGGTCGCCGGCGAGGTCACGGACGAGGCGCGAAAACTCTCGCTCGGCGCGATGACCAATCTGATGTGCCGCGGCCGCAAGCGCGGCCTTGCCGGCATCATCGCCACCCAGCGCCTCGCCAAGCTCGCCAAGAACGTCGCGGCGGAAGCCTCGAACTTCCTGATGGGCCGGACCTTCCTCGACATCGACATGGCGCGCGCCGCCGACCTGCTCGGCATGGAGCGCCGGCAGGCGGAAGCCTTTCGCGACCTCGAGCGCGGGCAGTTCATGGCGCTGGGTCCGGCGCTGTCGCGCCGCCCCCTGCGCCTCAATATCGGTCCGACCGAAACCAGCCCGCGCAATTCGACGCCGCGGCTGATGCCGATGCCGGGCGCCCAACTGGAGGACGCGCGCGCCGTGATCCTCGCCGCGCCGCCGCCCGATGCCAACCGGCCGCAGCGACGGCCTGCGCCGGACCTGCTCGAACAGCTCCGCGCCGCCAAGGCCGCCGCGCCGGAGATCCGGCCAGAGCCGGCCGAGGTCCCGGTCAGCGCCGAGGAACTCGCCGAGCGGCGCGAGCGCGTCGACCGCACCCTGCGCGCCGTGCTCGCCGCGCCCGATGCCGGCTTCCGCGCCATCGGCGTGCTCTACCAGGAATTCGTGGTCCGCTGCCGGATCGAGGGCCTCGGCGCGGCGGTGCCTGACCTCGGCGAATTCCGCCGCATGCTGACCCATGCGCGCGCCGGCCTCGGCACCGAGGTCGCCGACGACGAGGGCTGGCAGGAGGTCAGCCTGCGCGCCTCGATCCTGCCCGACGACATGCAGGGCGTGTTCATGATGATCGCGCGCGCGGCCAAGGAAGGCTGGCCCTGCCCCGGCGATGCCGCGATCGCCCGCGCCTATGGCTCGCATTCGCTGCGCCGCGCCCAGCGCCTGCTCGGCTACATGGAGGAGCAGGGCCTGATCGTGGTCCAGCTCGACGGCGGCGGGCGGCGCATCGTGACGCTGGTGGAGCTTGCCTGGGCGACTGCGCCGGGCGATCCCCATGCGGATGATGTGCCGGTGGAGCCGGCAGCGGCGTCGGCCTGACAGGCGCGAAGAGAGGCACGCGCGCATTCTGGCGCCTGGACATGGCTCCTGCAGATGGAGCGCCGGAAGCTCAACGACGTCATGGC
>CAYREH010000028.1:8069-54325 GCA_964423245.1 uncultured Bradyrhizobium sp.
GCGCCTGGACATGGCTCCTGCAGATGGAGCGCCGGAAGCTCAACGACGTCATGGCCGGGCTTGTCCCGGCCATGACGAACTCGTATGAAACGGCTGCCAGCCAGCGACAGACTCTAAGCCGCCTCTGAGCCGCCCAGATACGCGTCGCGGATTCGCGGATCGTCCTTCAGCGTCCGCGCCGGGCCGGACAGCACGATCTTCCCGGTCTGCAGCACATAGGCCTCGTGCGCGATCTCGAGCGCGAGGCTGGCATTCTGCTCGACCATGAAGATCGAGACGCCCTCGCCATTGATGGTGCGGATCAGTTCGAGCACGCGGTCGACATAGAGCGGCGACAGGCCCATGGTCGGCTCGTCCATCACGATCAGGCGCGGCCGGCTCATCAGCGCGCGCGCCATCGCGACCATCTGCTGCTCGCCGCCGGAGAGCGAGCCGGCGCGCTGCGACAGGCGCTGGCCGAGCTTGGGGAACAGCGTCAGCATCCTGTCGAGATCCTGCGCGATCGCCTCGCGATCGCTGCGGACGAAGGCGCCCATCAGGATGTTCTCGCGGACGCTCATGTCCGAAAACAGCCGCCGCGCCTCCGGCACCGAGCCGATGCCGCGGCGAACGATCTGCGGCGTGGTGAGCCCGAGCAGCGAGGCGCCGTCGAAGACGACGTCGCCCGCGCGCGGCTTCACGAGGCCGAGGATGATCTTCATCGTCGTCGACTTGCCGCTGGCATTGCCGCCGAGCAGGCAGACGATGCGGCCGCGGCCGACCGTGATCGAGAGGTCGAAATGCACCTGGGCCTGGCCGTAGAAGGTGTTGACGTTCGACAGCGCCAGCAGCGGTTCGGGTGCGTTCGTCGTCATGCCGCGCTCTCCTGCTCGCGCGCGCCCGGCAGGCCGTGACCGAGATAGGCCTCGATGACCCTGGGATCGACCCGCACCGCCTCGCCCGGGCCTTCGGCGATCTTCCTGCCCTCGTCCATGACGATGACGCGGTCGGACAGACGCATCACCATTTCGAGCTTGTGCTCGATCAGCAGGATGGTCAGCCCTTCCGCCTTCAGTTCGGCGATCAGGCCCTGCATCTCCGCGGTCTCGCTCGGATTCATGCCGGCGGTCGGCTCGTCGAGCAGCAAGAGGCGCGGCTTCAGCGCCAGCGCGCGCGCGATCTCGACGCGGCGGCGGTTGGCATAAGACAGGCTATAGGCGGGCTGGTCGATGCGCGGCAGCAGCCGCTCGCCGAACCGTGCGAGAATGGCCTTCACCTCCTCGCGCAGCCGTTCCTCCTCCGCCCTGACGCTCGCGGGACGGAGCAACGCAAGAGCGAGTTCGAGCAGCGGGCCGGTCACCGCGACCTGCGGCTTCACCGCGCGCAGCCGCGTATGCGCACCGATCAGCACGTTGTCCATGACGCTGAGATTGCCGAACACGCGGCCGAGCTGGAACGTCCGCGCGATGCCGGAAGCCGCCAGCCGCTCCGGCGAGAGGCCGGTGATGTCGCGGCCTTCGAAGCGCACCGTGCCGGCATCGGGCCGGTCGAGGCCGGTGACGAGGTTGAACAGCGTGGTCTTGCCGGCCCCGTTGGGGCCGATGATGCTGATCAACTCGCCCTTGGCGAGATCGAGATCGATGGCATCGACCGCGGTGAGGCCGCCAAAGCGCCGCGTCAATCCGCGCAGCGACAACATGGACGTCTTCTGCTCCGCCATCAGACCGTCCCCAACAAGCCTTGCGGCCTGAACCGCACCAGCAGCAGCAGCACGATGCCGTAGATCAGGATGCGATATTCGGCCGCGATCCGGAACAGTTCGGGCAGGCCGACCAGCGCCACCGAGCCGACGATCGCGCCGACGACATTGCCGAGGCCGCCGAGGATCACGACGGTCAGCGCGAGGATCGATTGCTGCGTGTTGAAGGTCTCGTGGTTGATGTAGGAATAGAGATGCGCGGCGATGCCGCCGCTGGTTCCGGCCGCGAAGCCGCCGAAGATGAAGGCCAGCGACTTGTAGCGGTTGAGGCTGAGGCCATAGGCGCGCGCGGCGACGTCGTCGTCGCGGATGGCGCGGAAGCTGCGGCCGAGATGCGAGCCGAGCAGCCGGCCCTGCAGCAGCGCCAGCACGAGCATCACGGCGAAGCTGAACCAGTAGACCGACGACAGGCTGATCAGTTCGTGGCCGAACAGCGACAGCGGCGGGATTCCGGAAATGCCGATGGGACCGCGCGTCACGCTCTCCCAGTTCAGGATCACCAGCGAGACGATCTCGCCGATCGCGAGCGTCGCGATCGAGACGTAGTGCCCGCGCAGCCGGAAGGACGGCGAGATCAGCGTGGTGCCGAGCGCCGCGCTCATCAGCCCGCCGGCGATGATGGCGAGCCCGACGGGAACGGACAGGTTCAGCGACAGCAGCGCGGAGGTGTAGGCGCCGATCGCGAGCAGCGCGGCGTGGCCGAGCGAGACCTGCCCGATCGTTCCCGCCACCAGCGTCAGGCTCAAGGCGAGCATGCCGAGCAGCCAGGCGTTGATCAGGGTCTGGAGCACGTAGAAGGACACCGGCAGCAGCGGCAGCACCGCAAACGCAGCGGCCACGACCAATAGCGCCCAGCGCGGCACGCGCAGCGGCCGGCTCGGCGCGATGAAGGTCCCGGTGAGCGGCTCAGGCGGCGCCTGCCGCGCGCTGGCGAACAGGCCGTTCGGCCGCAGCACGAGCACCAGCACCAGCAGCAGAAACGCGAACAGATTGCGATAGGAGGTGCCGAACACGGCGACGCCGTAGCTCTCCACCAGGCCGAGCAAGAGGCTGCCGATCACCGCGCCCGGCACGTTGCCGGCGCCGCCGACGACTTCGGCGACGACGCCCTTGAGCGTCGCCTGCAGGCTCATCGCGGTGTCGATCTGATTGTAGTACATGCCGACCAGCAGGCCGGAGACACCGCCGAGCGCCGCCGCGATGCCGAACACCGCCTGATTGACCCGGTTGACGTCGACGCCCATCTGCATCGCCGCGTCGCGGTCCTGCGCGGTGGCGCGTACCGCCCAGCCGAGCTTGCTGAAGCGCAGGAATACGAACAGCAGCAGCGCGCTGGTGAGACCGACGCCGGCGATCAGCAGGTCGAGCGGACCGATCGTCCCGCCGCCGATCTGGAAGCGGACATCCGGCAGCTGGCTCGGCAGCGCGCGCGGATTGGGCGAGAAGGTCAGCATCACCAGCTGGTCGAGCACGAAGCTGATGCCGATCGTCGCGAGCAGCGGCGCGATCCGCACCGAGTTCTGCAGCGGCCGCAGCCCGAACCGCTCGATGATCAGGCCGACGATCGCCGCCACCACCGCCACGACGAGGATGGTGAGCGGCAGCGGCGTGTGCAGCTTCACCACCGCGACCCAGCCGATATAGGCACCGACCAGATAGATCGAGCCCTGCGCGAAGTTGATCAGCCTAGAGACGCCGAAGATCAGCGCGAGGCCGACAGCCACGAGCGCGTAGACATTGCCGACGATCAGCCCGTTGATCGTATAATCGAACCAGGAAGCCACGCGATGATCCTAAAGAGAGGGGCGGCCGGCCATCAGGGCCACCGTCAGGTCGGCTTGCCGTCCCAGAGCGTGAACTGGCCCTTGCGTACCACGAGTTCGGCGTTCATCGCGCCCTTGACCCGGCGCGTGGCGACGTCGAAGGTCGCGGTGCCGAAGATGACGCTCGGAACGTCCTTCACCTTGGCGAAGGCATCGCGGATCGCCTTGCGATCGGTGCCGCCGATCCTGACCACGGCGGCGGCCATGTTCATCGCATCATAGGCGTAGGCATTGAAGGCGTCGGGCTCCTGCCCGCCATATTTCTTCTTGAAGCCGGCGATGAACTTCTTCACCTCGGGCCGCGGATCTTCCGGGAAGTAGCGGGTGCCGACATGGACGTCCTCGACGGCGTCGCCGCCGAGCTCGAGGAATTTCGGCGAATAGACCGAGCTCGCGGCGCAGATGACCTGCTTCAGTCCGACCTGACGCGCCTGCCGCGCGATCAGGGCACCGTCGGAATAATAGGAGATCAGGACCAGCCCGTCCGGATTGGCATCGCGGACGCGCACGAGCGTCGAGCGGAAGTCCCGCTCCTCGGCGATATAGCCCTCGGTCACCGCGATCTCGGCGCCGTATTCCTTTGCGGCGTTGACGAAATAGTCGCGGCTGGTCCGCCCCCAATCGGTGTTGAGATGCAGCACCGCGAGCTTCTTCAGGCCGAGGCGCTTGACGGCATAGGACGCCAGCAGCGGCTGCTCGTCGGCCTGACTGACCGAGGTGCTCCACATGAAATCGCCTCCCTTGGTGAAGTCGGGATGCGAATTGGTGAAGCCGAACTGCACGAGACCGGCGCGCTGATAGATCGGCGAGGCCGCCATCGAAGCCGGGCTGGAGAAGTCGCCGAGTTCCATGACGATGGCGGGGTTGGACACGAATTTCTGCGCGATCGCCACCGACTGGCGCGGATCGCTCTGGCTGTCCTCGAACTGATAGGCGAGCTTGCGGCCGTTGACGCCGCCGGCCGCCAGGATCTCGTCCAGCGCAAGATCAAAACCCTGCTTCCACTGCGTGCCGTATTGGGCATTCGGCCCGGTCAGGGGACCGCTGACGCCGAGCAGGATCGGTTCGGAGGAATCGGCAAAGGCACTGCGCGAGAAGGCGGCTCCCGCCATCATGGCGGCAAGCGAGCCCTTGACCAGGGTACGGCGATCGATGTTGCTCATGCACGGCTCCATCCATTCAGATTTGAAGAACAATCGGCAAATTCTGTGCCAGCGAAGACAGTCACTTGGTCGGCTCGCCGAGCGACAGCATCAGCCGGTTGGCCCAGTTGAAGAACGACGCGCTGTTGATGACGTCGACGATCTCGGCGTCGTCGAGGCCCGCGCGGCGCAATTCCTCGATATTGTCGGGACCGAATGCGATCGGCGTCGCGGCCAGCGCAACGGAAGCCTTGACCACGGCGTTCCAGCGCGCGCCGAGATCGGTGCCGACGCCCTCGTCGAGCAGCCGCTGCACGTCATCCCGGCGCTTCGAATAGGTGCTGGCGAAGCGCGCATGCACGGAAGCGCAATAGATGCAGCCATTGTAGCGCGAGGTCGCCGCCGCCGCGAGCTCCCGCTCGGCGCGCGGCAGGCCGTCGGCGATGTTGTAGAAGATGTCCTTGTCGGTCTTGGTGCGGGCTTCCAGCACCTCGGGATCGCGCACCAGCAGGCGGAAATATTCCGACTTGGCACGGGAGCGGTCGACCAGGCCGGCGAAATGCCGCTCGGTCAGTTCGGCCTCGGGCATCGGGTCGATCCACGAGACCCAGCCCAGTTCGTCCTGGGTGAACACGACGGGCGGATTGACGGTGCTTGCAGCGCTCATGATGCAGCCTCCTCTTACGTGCCGGCCGCGGCGCTGACGGGACGCGCGAGCGAGGCGCCGAGCACGCGCAGGCCGGCGACGACCCGCACCTGGAACGACAGGAACGCAATGAGCTGGGACAGGGTGACGATGCCGGTGTTCGACCAGCCGGCGGCGAGCAGCGCCTTCATCTCCGACGCCGCCGCGTCGCGGGGCCGGAACACCAGCAGATGGGCATGTTCAAGAGCGGCAGCAATCCGGGATCCGAGCGCCGCCTTGCGATCAGCGGGCACCCGATAGATCAGGCCGGCCTTGTCCTCGCCCGACAGGGGTCCGGCCGGAAACGCGCCATACGGGCCCGAGGTCTTGCCTTGTGCAATCTCGACCTCGATCGCCTCGGCGAGGCCCGGGACGGCTCCGGCCGCCGCGAGACGGGTGCCATAGAAGGCGGCGATATTGCTCTCGCCATGCAGGCCGGCGACGAAGACCGCAACCGCCGCGCGCTCGACGAGGCTGAAATCGCTGGCATCGATCGGTTCGAACAGCGCTAGATAGCTATTCTGCGCGTTGTCGCGCGCCTGGACGCGCTTGGCGCGGATGCCGTCCAGGGCCGACCCCGGCTCGATCCCGGCAAGCGTATCGATGATATCCTTCGCACCCATCATTCAGCCTCGTGCAGCCTTCACCTTCACATTCATATTCATTTCCATCAGCCGGCCAGCGCCACCTCGGGTGCCTTCCGGGTCCAGCCCAGGGCCGGCGCGACCTTCTCCGCCATCAGTTCGATCGAGCGCAGGACATAGGGATGCGGCGCGTCGACCGAATGCACCTGGAAGACGAGGTCGGTGATGCGCTCCAGCGTGGCGTCGGCGCGGAGCGAGGCGATGACATGGTCGGCGTCGCCGACATGGGTGTCGAACGCCGCAATCATCTCCGCGAGCGAGTCGCCGGGGGGAAGGTGCCCCCCCTTCATGAATTGCGGCAGCGCGCGCCGCAGGCCAATGTCTGCAAGCCGCATCGCCTCGGCGTGGTCGTCCGCGACGAAAACACTGCGCGAAGCCATGACGCGCGGCTCACATCCCGGCGGCAGCGCTTCGAGATAGGCGTCGATCACCGGGTTCTGGATCTCGGCGAGCGTCGCCTTCGGCGCATCCTTGCTGCGCGGCTGGGTGCGCGACAGCAGCAAGCCATCGCCCGCCTTGCCCGCGCGCGCGCCGCCGGCGACCGAGAACGTCGCCTGCCACATCCGCTTCTCCAATTGAGGCAATTGCGGATAGAGCGTATCGCCTCCCGTCAGCGGCTTGCCGGCCAGCGCGGCGCGGACGACCTCCAGGTTGCGCGCGAAGATCTCGTTGCGCTGGGCGCTGTCGAGGCCGAAGGCGGCGAAGGCCGCCGGATTGCCGCCGCTGCCGACGCCGAACTCGAACCGGCCGCCGCAGAGGAGATCGAGAACGACGGCGTCCTCTGCCACCCGCACCGGGTTCTCCATCGGCAAGGTGACGATGCCGGTGCCGAGCCGGATACGCGAGGTCCGCGCCGCGGCGTAGCCGAGCAGCGTGAAGGGCGACGGCAGGCCGCCCTCGCGCTCGTGGAAATGATGCTGTGCGATCCAGGCGGAATCCAGCCCCGCCCGCTCGGCGTGCACGATCTGCTCGATCGCGAACCGATAGCGGTCCACAGCCGGCGCGTCATCGAGCAGCCGCGTGAAAAATCCAAGTCTCTTCAGCTTTGGAAGGCGTTTCATAGGACCCCTGTCAGGCGGGATGACCGAGGGCCCGATGATGTCGCCTGAAGCTGACCGACACAAGCGGACATTCGTGCAGGGCTGCCCAACGGGGCGCCTCGCCGCCGCAACCTAATCGGACAGATTGCCTACCAGCTCGGCAGCACCGCGCCCTTGAACTTGGTCAGGACGAACTCCTTGACTTCGGGCGTGCGGTAGCTGTCGACGAGGGTCTTGACCCAAGGCTTGTCCTTGTCGGCGCTGCGCACCGCGATCAGGTTGACGTAGGGGCCCTTCGGATCCTCGCGGAGGATCGGGTCCTTGACCGGATCAAGACCGGCCTGGGTCGCATAATTGGTGTTGATCGCGGCCGCATCGACGTCGTCGAGGGCACGCGGCGCCTGCGCCGCATCGACCTCGATGAACTTCAGCTTCTTCGGGTTCTCGGTGACGTCGAGCACGGTCGGCTTGAAGCCGACGCCGTCCTTGAGCTTGATCACGCCCTTGTCCCGCAACAGCAGCAGCACCCGGCCGCCATTGGTAGGATCGTTGGGGATCGAGACCTTGCCACCCTCGGGAATGTCGGCGAAGGCCTTGTGCTTCTTCGAATAGACGCCGATCGGAAAATTCACCGTGAGCGCGACGGCCTCGATCTTGTAGCCGCGATCGGCCTTCTGGTTGTCCAGATAAGGCTGGTTCTGGAACGAATTGGCCTGGATCTCCCCGGCATCGAGCGCAGCATTGGGCACGACGTAATCGGAGAACTCGACGAGCTGGATGTCCAGACCCTGCTTCGCGGCGACCGGCTTGACGGCCTCGAGGATCTGCGCATGCGGCCCCGGAGTCACGCCGATCTTGATGGTCTCCGCGGTCGCGGCACCCGCCCAGGCGGCAAGCACGGACGACAGGATCACGGCGGAACGAAACGACATTCAGGTCTCCATCGGTCGGTACGAGAATGGAAACCTATTCGCTTCCCCCGGTCGCGAAATCAATGGAATGAAAATCCATATTGGCCATCAACGGCGAACGCCGCGTTCTCCATTGCATTCCAAACGCGAAACGAATTGCCGGCAGCCTCGACGCGCCCGGCACCGGCGCGAAATCCATCGCTCAGATGGACCTCAGCCGGTCTTTTCGAGCGCGCTTCCTTCCGTTGGTGCCGGCGCTGCTTCGGAGCGCGTGAACACGCGGATGACGATCACGAAGAAGACCGGCACCCAGAACACCGCAAGCACGGTTGCCGTGATCATGCCGCCCAGCACGCCGGTGCCGAGTGCCTGCTGGCTCGCACCGCTGGCGCCGGTCGCGATCACAAGCGGCACAACGCCAAGAATGAAGGCGAGCGACGTCATGACGATCGGCCGGAAGCGGAGTTCACAGGCGGTGATGGTGGCCTCGATCAACGGCATCCCGCGCGCCCGCAGATCCTTTGCGAACTCGATGATGAGGATGGCGTTCTTCGCCGACAGACCGATGATGGTGATGACGCCGACCGTGAAATAGACGTCGTTCGGCAGACCGCGCAGCCAGGCCGCGGCGACGGACCCGATGAGCCCGAGCGGCACGGCGAGCATCACGGCGAACGGGATGGCCCAGCTCTCGTACAGCGCGGCAAGGCAGAGGAACACGAAGAGGATCGACAGGCCGAGCAGGAATGCCGCCTGCGATCCGGCAAGCTTCTCCTGCAGCGACTGTCCGGCCCAGGCGTAGCCGAATCCCTTGGGCAGGGTCCGCATCAGCCGTTCCATCTCCGCGATGGCATCACCCGAGGTGAAGCCCGGCTTGGGATTTCCGGTGATGCGGACGGCCGGATAGCCGTCGAAGCCGACGACCTGCGTGGGTCCCGTCACCCAGGACAGCCTCGCAAAGGACGAGAACGGCACCATCTCGCCGGACGAATTGCGCACGCTGTAGGTCAGCAGATCCTCCGGGTTCAAGCGCTTGTCTTCCTTCGCCTGCACGATCACGCGCTGCATGCGGCCGAGATTGAGGAAGTCGTTGATGTAGCTCGACCCGAGGCTCGTCGAGAGCGCGCCGTTGATGGCGGCAAACGTCACGCCGAGAGCAGCCGCCTTGGCGCGGTCGATATCGAGACGGACCTGCGGCGCCGGCGGCAGCCCCTCGACGCTCAGCTTGCCGAGAACGGGAGAGTTTGCGGCCGCAGCGAACAAGGTGTCCTTCGCCGCAATCAGCGCATCATATCCGCGCTGCGAGCGGTCCTGCAGCCGGAAGCTGAAGCCGCTGGTGTTGCCGAGATTGTCGATCGGCGGCGGCGCCAGCACCGACACCTCGGCGTCGCGGATCTTCGCCAGTTCCGGATTCAGCCTGGCGATCAGCGCGTCCGCGCTCTGGGCCTTGTTGCGCTCCGACCAGTCCTTCAGCGTCACGAACGCCTGCGCGGTGTTGGCACCCTGGCCGTAGAAGCTGAATCCGCTGACGAACGACACGGTGTCGATGCCCGGCGTCTCGACCAGCTTCTTGTTGACCTCCTGCACGATGTCCAGCGTCCGATTGGCGCTGGCATCGGCGGGCGCCAGCACGTCGACCATCACGAAGCCCTGATCGTCCACCGGCAGGAAGCCGCCCGGCAGCCGCCAGAACGCATAGCCGAGGCCGGCCAGAAGGACGACGTAGATGACCATGAAGCGGCCACCGCGCGCCACGATCCAGCGTGTCGAGCGGCTGTAACGGTTGGTCGCGGCGGCAAAGCCGCGATTGAACCAGCCGAAGAAGCCGCCGGTGGCGTGCCCGTGGCCCTTCTCGATCGGCTTGAGCAGGGTCGCGCAGAGTGCCGGCGTCAGCGACAATGCCAGGAAGGCCGAGAATCCGATCGACACCACCATGGCCGCAGAGAACTGCTGGTACATGATGCCGACCGAGCCGGGGAAGAACGCCATCGGCACGAACACCGCCATCAGCACCAGGGTGATGCCGATCACCGCGCCGGTGATCTGCTCCATCGCCTTGTCGGTGGCTTCGCGGGGCGACAGCCCTTCCTCCGCCATGATGCGTTCGACGTTCTCGACGACCACGATGGCGTCATCGACCAGGATGCCGATCGCGAGCACCATGCCGAACATCGTCAGCACGTTGATGGAGAAGCCGAGCGCGAGCAGCACCGCACATGTGCCGAGCAACGCGATCGGGACCACGATGGTCGGAATGAGCGTGTAGCGGATGTTCTGGAGAAACAGGAACATCACCATGAAGACCAGAATGACGGCCTCGCCGAGCGTGAGGAGCACCTTCTTGACGGAGGCCGCGATCACCGGCGTCACGTCGTAGGAGATCTCGTACTTCACGCCGGGCGGAAAGAACGCGGCGAGTTCCTCCATCCGCGCCTTGACGGCCTTGGAGGTGGCGAGCGCATTGCCGCTGGGCGCCAGCTGCACGGCCACGGACGCCGCGGGCCGCCCGTTGAGCCAGGACGAGAACGCGTAGGACAATCCACCGACCTCGATGCGCGCGACATCGGCGAGGCGCACGGTCGATCCGTTCAGATTGGCGCGCAGCACGATATCGCCGAATTCCTGCGGGGACTCGAGCTGCCCCTTCACCAGCACGGTGTTCTGCAGCCGCTGCCGGGTCGGCGAAGGCTGGACGCCGAGCTGGCCGGATGCGACCTGCGCGTTCTGCGCGGCGATCGCCGCGTCGACGTCCTGCGGCGTCAGGCCGAGACCGAGCAGCTTGTCGGGATCGAGCCAGATGCGCATCGCGCGCTCGGTCGCGAACAGACGGGCGCGGCCGACGCCCGGCAGCCGGCGCAGTTCCGGCAGCACGTAGCGCGTCGCGACGTCGCCGAGCCCGATCTCGTCGAGGCTGCCGTCGGTCGATGTCAGGGTAACGAATTGCAGGATGGCGCTGCTCGCCTCGAGAATCACGACGCCCTGCTGGCGGACGGCTTCCGGCAGACGCGGCTCGATGCGCTTGATGCGGTTCTGGACGTCGACCGACGCCAGATCGATATCGGTGCCGGGCTTGAACGAGGCGATGATCTCCACCTCGCCGGTGGTGTCGCTGGTCGATTCGTAGTTCAGGATGCCGGCCGCACCGTTCAGTTCCTCCTCGATCAGCCGGGTGACGCTGTAATAGAGGTTCTCGGTCGACGCGCCCGGATAGGTGGTCGAGATCGAGATCGATGGCGGTGCGATGATTGGATATTGCGCCACCGGCAGGAACGGAATCGACAGAACGCCGGCGAGACAGATGAAGATCGCAACGACCCACGCAAAGATAGGACGTGCGATGAAAAAACGCGACATGGAAACGATCTCCGGGCCGTTGCGGCGTCAGTTCGAAGCGGACGGCTTGTCGGAGCCGGGAGCCTTCCAGGGCACCGCCGTGACCGCGCTGCCGGGAGAAATCTTCTGGAGGCCGTCGACCACGACCCGCCAGCCGGGCTTGAGGCCGTCCTCGATCAGGATACCTGCGGCGAGCGTGCGCCCGGTCCGCACCGGCTGCAGCATGGCGCGACCGTCGTCATTGACCACGTAGACTGCGCTCGTGCCGGAGGTCGAGCGCTGGACGGCCTGGGCCGGGACGACGATGCCGTCGGTGTCGATCGCTTCCTCGATCTGCACCCGCACATACATGCCGGGGAGCAGTTCGCCCTCGGGATTTGGAAACTCGCCGCGCAAGGTGACCTTGGCGGTACCGGGGTCGACGCTGACGTCCGAGAACAGCAGGCGCCCGGGATGCTTGTAGGTCGAACCGTCGTCGAGAACGAGGCGGACGCGCGCGGCGCCGGAGTCAATGCCTTTCAGGCGCCCCTCTGCGAGATCGCGCCGCAGCTGATTCAGTTCGGCGACGGACTGGGTCAGGTCGGCGTAGATCGGATCGAGTTGCTGGATGGTGGCAAGATGAGCCGTATCGGTGGGACCAACCAGCGCGCCTTCGGTGACCAGTGCCCGGCCGATACGGCCGCTGATCGGCGCTCGCACGGTCGCCCAGTCGAGATTGAGCTGGGCCTGCGCGACGGCGGCTTTCTGCGCGGCCACGTCGGCCTCGGCCTGGCGCTCGGAGGCCACCGCAAGCTCGTACTGTGCCTGGGAGGTGGCCTGCCCCGTCAGCAGGGTCTTGAGGCGATCCTCCTGGCGGTCGGCCTGGTAGAGCACGGCCTCCGCCTTGGCCAGTGCCGCACGGGCCTTGTCCAGTTCGACCTGGAACGGAGCGGGGTCGATGCGGTAGAGCACGGCACCCGCATCGACCAGCGCACCCTGCTGAAAGCTGCGTTCGATCACGATGCCGCTGACGCGAGGCCGCACCTCGGCGATGCGCATCGAAGTGATGCGCCCCGGCAGCTCCTTGGTCAGCGTCACGCTCGCCGCCTCGACCTTGACCACCCCGACTTCGGGAGCGTTCACAGCGCCCTGCGCCGAAGCCGCGTCGCGGTCCTTGCACGCCGAGAGCATCACGCCGGCAGACGCAATGACCATCAAGCCGGTCCAACGGATTGATCTCACGTTCAACATTCTGTCCACCTGGTTCAGCTGACTGGCATGCGTCGAAAGTCCTGCGATTCATGACCGTCACTGCTTCGGTGGCTCCGGTCAGGGCCTGGAGCATCCGTCACTGCGCGACAGTCGCTTCCCATTCGCATCACACTGTCAAAGGAGCGACGACGTCGCGCCCATGAAGGCAAGTCTGGCCGCAGGACCAGAAAAGCGAATGCCTCTGTCTTGGCGTAATTGATCATTCAAAGCAAGGCGGCCCAACCCGCGCATCCCCGGCAATACAACAACTTCTGGCTGAAACAGATCGTCTCAGCACCCGGACAGATCTTGTTCGGATCATTGCGACAGTTTGACTACAAAATAGGGGCGCGGCGTTTGCGGCAGCATCCGGAAAGGACAATTGCCCGAGCGAGGACCTCGACAGCGCGACGACGATTCATACCGGTCTCATCATGTTTTCACCCACAGGACGGGCCATGCCCGACGGCAAGGACACGGCCTCGCGCTGCACATAGGAAGCGAGGCAAGCGGCTGCCACTCCTTCGTCATTTCGCCGCAGGCCCCCCTCCCGCGACAACATTGCCGCAGGGGCCGCGATCCAACATGATGGGTCGCCGGTGTCGATTTGGAGGCCATCCGATGAACGAGAACGAAATCCGCAACGCCATCGCGTCCGTGAAGCAGGGCCTGATGTCACGACGCTCGTTCATCCAGGGCATGGCAGCGGCGGGGATCGCGGCACCGCTGGCGAGCCAGATCCTGAGCTGGAACGACGTGGCGATGGCGGATGCCTCGCTGGCCTACAAGCCGACCAGGGCCGGCGGGGGCGGGCCGCTGAAAATCCTGCTCTGGCAGGCGCCGACCCTGCTCAATCCGCATTTCGCCATCGGCACCAAGGACCAGATCGCCTCTCGCGTTTTCTTCGAGCCGCTCGCCGGTTGGGACAAGGAGGGCAATTTGATCCCCTGCCTGGCGGCCGAAGTGCCGACCAAGGCGAATGGCGGCCTTGCCGCCGACGGCACCAGCGTCACCTGGAAGCTGAAGCGCGGTGTCACCTGGCACGACGGCAAGCCCTTCACCGCCGACGACGTCGTCTTCACCTGGCAATATGCCGCCGACCTCGCCACCGCCGCCTACACCACCGGCTCCTACAAGGACATCAAGGTCGAGAAGATCGACGACCATACGGTCAAGGTGCTGTTCAAGGCGCCGACACCGTTCTGGGCCGATCCCTTCGTCGGCTCGGTCGGCCTGATCCTGCCCAAGCATCATTTCGGCGATTATGCCGGCGCCAAGTCGCGCGAGGCGCCCAGCAATCTGAAGCCGGTCGGCACCGGTCCGTACAAATTCGTCGAGTTCAAGCCGGGCGATCTGATCCGGGCCGAACGCAACCCGGACTATCACGTGAAGAACCAGCCGCATTTCGATACGCTCGAGATCAAGGGCGGCGGCGATGCCGTCTCCGCGGCGCGTGCGGTGCTGCAGACCGGCGAGTACGACTATGCCTGGAACATGCAGGTGGAGGAGGAGGTGCTCAAGCGCATGGAGGCGAGCGGCAAGGGCAAGCTCGACATCGTGCCGTCAGGCAATGTCGAGTTCCTGATGCTCAACACCACCGACCCCTGGACGGAGGTCGACGGCGAGCGGTCGAGCGTCAAGACCAGGCACCCTTCCCTGTCAGATCCAGCCGTGCGCCGCGCCATCAACCTGTTGATCGACCGCGACTCGATCCAGAAATTCATCTACGGCCGGGGCGGCGTCGCCACCGCAAGCTTCGTCAACGCGCCGAAGCAGTTCAAATCGCCCAAGCTCACATACGCGTTCGACATCGACAAAGCGAACGCAATCCTCGACGAGGCCGGCTGGAAGAAGGGCGCGGACGGCATCCGCGAAAAGGGCGCCACGAAGCTGAAATACGTGTTCCAGACCTCGACCAACGCACCGCGCCAGAAGACGCAGGCCATCATCAAGCAGGCCTGCCAGAAGGCCGGCATCGAGATCGAGATCAAGTCGGTCACCGCCTCCGTGTTCTTCTCCTCCGACGTCGGCAACCCCGACACCTACTCCAAGTTCTATGCCGACATGGAGATGTACAATACCACGCAGCCGCAGCCCGATCCGGAGCGCTTCCTGAATCAGTGCGTATCCTGGGAGATCGCCAGCAAGGACAACAAATGGCTCGGCCGCAACATCTCGCGCTGGTCTGATCCCGAAGCCGACAAGGCCTACAAGGCCGCACAGAACGAACTCGACCCCGTCAAGCGCGCCGCGCTGCTGATCAAGGTCGACGAGACCTTTTGCGAAGCCCATGTGTTTCTGCCGCTGCTCTCCCGCAACGTCGTCAACGCGGGCGTCAACAATCTGATGTCCGACCTTTCCGGCTGGGACGTCACGACCTGGAATCTGGCGGCCTGGTACCGGAGCTGAGGCGCTGCGAGGGCGGCCTCGTGATGGCGACGCCGCCGGCCCTGAACGGCTCTACTTCTCCCGCAATCCTTTCTGGATCGGCGTCATGCCCGGCGACCCACGCTCGTCGGCCTGCTGGAGTGCGAGGAATTCGCCGAGCCGCTTGCGCGCGGGCGCGCCAAGCGCGCGCGCGACCTCGGAGATCAGGAGCTCCGTGAGGGCGAAGCCGCCCGCCATCGAATCGAACGGCTCAAGTCCCCTGGTGCTGCTCGTCAGCAGGGTCGTCGCATGCGAAGCCAGGGGCGACAGATATTGATCGGTCACCAGGATCAGATGGGCGCGGCGTCTTTCCGCCTCCAGGCCCCAGTCGAGCGTGCTCTGCTGATAGTGTCGGAAATCGAACAGCACCACGACCGTCTTCGGCTTCAGATCCACCAGAGCCGAGACGCGTCCCGTGCCATCCGAGGCGACGTGGGTGACATCCTTGCGCAGCATCGAGAGATAGGTCGCCAGCTGTGCCGCCAGGATTGCGCTGATGCGACCGCCCATGACCAGAACCGGCCGCGAGACATCGGCGAGCGCCGAAACCGCCGCCTTCAACTCCTTGCCATCGAGATGCGAGAAGGTCGAGCGGATACATTCGACATAGGCGGCCTGGGCACGGGAGGCAGGCGTCTCCGTCCCCTTCTGCCGAGTCGCGTCCGGATAGGCATCCACCGGCGAGAAGATGCGCTGATGGATCTCGGCACGCAGCGTCTCCTGAAAGGCACCATAGCCGTCGAAGCCGAGCTTGCCGACCAGGCGCAGCACGGTCGGCGCGCTCACCTCGGCCGCCGACGCCAGCTGCACGATCGGGACCAGGCCGCCGGTTGGATAATTCTCCAGGATCACCTTGGCGACCGAGAGTTCGGCCGGCGCCAGGTGATTGCGGACCACGCGGATGCGCTCGGCCACGGTGCCATCGTGCGGAAGCGGCGGGCTCACGACGTACGATCCTGCGTGTGGCAAAGCGTCTGGCTCATCATCGCTTGCAGCTAGCATGAAATGCCACGCCGCAAAAGCGAGACGCGTCAGAGCAGGAAGGTCATGTTGTGCTGGTTGCGATGGGCGTCGAGCAGCGCCACCAGCTTGCGATCGATCTTGAGCACGCCATCCTCCTCGCACAAGACATGTCCCATCCAGCCGGTCAGGGTCTGCACGACATGGCCGGCCCGCATTTCATGGACGATGAATTGCGAGCGGATCTTGACCTCGCCGGCAACAGCGCTCGCCAGGCGCACGAAGCCGGAGTTGAGATGGCTGGTATAGGACGGCGGCAGTTGCGAGGACGCCACGCCGGTGCGCAGCCAGACGATGCGGTCGCCCATCCGGCGGCGGTCGTCGAAGGCGATCGTCACCTGCCGCCGCGGGTCGCCGCGCCCGGCATCCGGCATGTCGCCGGCGGCCGGCACCCAGTACAGGCACTGCCGCGTATACAGCTGATACCACTTCTCGAAGGCGCGGCGATCGAGCAGCCAGTGCTCATGCAGGATGAGCGCCTCGTAGCGCTGCCGCTCGGCCTCGGTCAGCGGCGCGCCGATCGCGCACCACTCGTCGAGATCGCCGCGGAGCCTCGCATAATAGGCGTCGTCGACATAGGTCGATTCCAGGCTGTCGCGCAGAATGTCCTTCAGCGTGAAGCCATCATCCGTGGCAAGATCGGGCGGGGTCATGCGGCGGCCAATCGTGTCGTTGACGTCATCAGGCGTTTCCACTCGCGCCAGAATGCGCGCAGCGGGAGATCGTCGCTCACGGGCCCGGTCAGCATGCCCTTTGGCCCGACATATTCCTTGCCGGTGCCCAGATGACGGTTGGTCAGCACCCACTCCATCTCGGGGATCGAGAGGCCGGCCTGGCATTCCTCGAAATTGGCGAGATCATCGGGCTCGCCGAAACTCGGAAAATCCTCCTGCAGGCGCATCCGCAGCGCGTTGACCTCGTCGGGCAGATCGGGCGCCTCCAGCGCCGTTGCGTACCAGGTGAGGTGCGTGAGATCGACCTTCTGCGGCTCGATGACCTGGATCTGGTTGCCGATGATCAGCAGATTCGGAAAGATGTTGAGGTTCATGCCCGACCCCATCACGACGTCGAGCGCGGCATCCGCCCTGTCGCCGAGCCGGGCGCGGATCGCCTGCTCATAGCGGGTCTCGCCGGGCATCGGCGCAGCCTGATCCCAGTAGCGCTTGATCTCCGCACGCTGGTCGATGAAGGTGTGGCCATTGCCGACATCGGCGACCGTCTGCAGACCGTGATCGACATTGCCGATGGTCCACTGCATGTCGACGCCGCCGCCGTAGCGATCCTTGCGCATGCGCAGCAGCGACATGTGCGAGAATCCCGGATGATAGCCGTCCGCGGAATTGTCATAGACCAGCTTCCAGTTGCCGAGGCAGATCATGCGGTGAGTGCCCCGCTGCAGCCTCAGCGTGGCGCCCGGCCAGCGGTCGAGCCATTCGTCGATCAGCTGCGCGGCGGGCCCGAGATGGCTGACGATATCGGGCATCTCCGGGTTGAGGGTCGCGAAGATGAAGCCGCGATAGCTCGCGACCCGCGCCTTGCCGAGACCGAGCGCTGTCTTGTCGAAGCCCGTAGCATAGCCCTCTTCGATCGGCACGCCGACCAGCGCGCCGGCGCTGTCGAACGACCAATTGTGGTAGGGACAGGTGAAGCGCCGCGCCGTGCCTTCGTCCTGGCGGCAGACGGTGGCGCCGCGATGGGTGCAGCGGTTGAGCAGAACATGCAGCGCCCCGTCGCGGTCGCGGCTGACGATGACCGGGCGCAAGCCGAGCTTGCGGCGCACGAAGCTGTGCGGGTCCGGCAACTCGCTCTCATGGGCAAGGTAGGTCCAGGTCGCGCCGAACACGCGGTTCATCTCGGCGGCAAAGATCGCCTCGTCCGTATAGAGCGAGCGATGCACGCGATGTTCCTGGACCAGCGCCTCGACCGGCAGATCAGGTGGATGGTTCATGCAATCTCCTCGAAGTCGGCCGGAACAGGTTCGCGGCGTGCGCCGGTCTCGTTCCGGCACGACGGTCAGTAGCGCGTGAAATATTCGCGATGCTCCCAGGCGGTGACGTCGTCGGGCGTCGACTGCCAGCCCGGCTCGGCCGCCAGAAAGCGATTCACCTCGCTCTGCTTCATGCCGAGCAGCCAGTCGACGAAGACGTCGCCGAACTGGCTCCGGAAATAGGAACTCGCCTTCAGCGATTCGAGCGCCTCCATGAGATTGGTCGGCAACAGCGGGCGGTGGGTGGCCGTGTAGGGACTCGTCTCCAGCGGTCCGGGATCGAGCTTGCGGCGCAGGCCGTCGAGGCCCGCGAGCGCCTGCGAGGCGATGTACAGATAGGGGTTGGCACCGGGCTCGCCGATGCGGTTCTCGATATGCGCGGACTGCTCGCCCGGCATGCCCTGCACCCGGATCATTGCCGCGCGGTTGTCGTAGCCCCAGGTGGCGCGATCCGGCGCCAGCGAATTCGGCTTGCGGCGGCGATAGCCATTGACGGTCGGCGTCGTGAACACGGAGGCCGCCGCGGCGTGCTCGAGCAGGCCGCCGACGAAGTGACGACCGACATCGGAGAGCAGTTCGCCCGAGCCGGGCTCGGACGCGAAGGCGTTGCGGCCATCGGGGGTTGCGAGGCTCTGATGCAGATGCCAGCCGCTGGCCACGTAGTTCGGCAGGCCGGGGCGCGTCATGAAGGTCGCATGCAGGCCCATGCGGGTCGCAACCTGCTTCACCATCGAGCGGAACAGCGACATCGTGTCGGCGGTCTTGAGGCCGGTCTGGACATCGAAGGTGAACTCGAGCTGGCCGGGGCCCATCTCGTTCTCCATCGTGCGCAGCGGCAGGTCGAGCGCCACGCAATGGTCGGCGAGCGTGCAGATGAAATCGTCCATTCGGTCGAGATTGTCCTCGACCTGGTAGGAGAATCCCCGTGCGGCCGCCTCGACGACGGGCGGCACCGGCGGCAGGCCGAGCGTGCCCATGTCCTCCGGCGCGAGTTTCGGATCGATCACTTTGGTGACGTAGAACTCGATCTCGAGTCCGGTGATGAAACTGTATCTCTCGCGGGACAGTTCGGCGAGCGCGGCCTTGAGCCGATGGCGCGCATCGAACGGCACCGGGCGGCCATCGCGGAAATACAGATCGCCGAGCACCCAGCCGGTCCCCGGCGACCATGGCAGCACGCGGAACGTGGTCGGATCGGGCACGAGGATGACGTTGGCAAAACCCGCCATCTCGGCCATGCCGAAGCCACCGCCATCGATGAAAGGATTGTAGGCGACACCCTCGGCCGAGTCGAAGCCGTATTGCGCGTTGGTGAATTCGATGCCGTTCTTGAGCGCGGCCTGGAACGGACCCGGCATCAGGGTCTTGCTGCGCAACTTCCCTTGCGGATCGGCGACCGACACGCGGACGCA
Source organism: uncultured Bradyrhizobium sp. (assembly GCA_964423245.1). Lineage (GTDB taxonomy): Bacteria > Pseudomonadota > Alphaproteobacteria > Rhizobiales > Xanthobacteraceae > Bradyrhizobium. The sequence continues at coordinate 27,462 of CAYREH010000028.1, forward strand.
GCGCAGACCCTTGTCCTTGGCCAGGGCGAGCGCCTCGCTCGCCGCACTCTTCTGCTCATCGCTCCAGAGGCCATGCGCCTCGATGAAACCCGATTTGGTCACTTGGCTCCTCCTCGCATGAATGCGCCACAGCGTGGGCATTCGCTCGATGGTCACCGGCGACGGAAATCTGTTTCATTACGCCTGAACTTCAAAGCGTAAAATTTATTACGTATGCCGAAATTATGAGCCGCGACCTGCCCGCGCCCGAACCAGCGCGACGGCGCGGCTCAGAACACCGCGTGGTCGCCGCGCTCGAGGGTGGCGGTGCGCGCGACGAGCCGGGCGTAATAGTCGAACAGAGTCTCGCGTCCGGTGGAGGGCGTGGCGTCGGCGTCGTAGCGGCCTGTCGCGGGATCGAGCACCAGCATGGATTCAGTGGCGTAGTAGCGGCCGATGCGCGCGAGCTCGGCCTTCTTCGAAAGCTTCGGCACCACGTGGCCCGCCAGCGACAACCCACCGATGATCGCATCCAGCATCTTCACCGGCACACGTTTGAACCGCGGCGGCCGGCCGAACAGCGCGAACAGATGCTCGCCCTGCTGGCGCGGCGTCAACGCCGGGCCCGGCCCGCCGATCGGCAGCACCCGGTTCCAGCGGGTTTCGTCGTCGAGGCAGTCGGCGAGGAAGGCGGCGAGATCGTCGTCGCTGATCGGCTTGCAGGCGGTCAGCGTGCCGTCGCCGAACACGAGGTACGGCTTGCCCTGCCTGACGCGCTCGACCTGTCCCGAGAGTGATTTGAAGAAGGCGGTCGGCCGCACGATCGAATAGGTCATGCCGGAGGAGATCAGCGCCTGCTCGAAGGCCAGCTTGGCGAACTGGAAGGCCAGCAGCGGCTTCTGCACGCAGATCGCCGACAGCAGCACGAACTGCCCGACGTCGCTCTCTTGCGCCGCCGCAAGCGCGGCGAGATTGGCGCCGTGATCGATCGCCCAGGCGTCGTCCTTCAGCCCGGTGCGCGACGCCAGGCACGACACCACCGCATCGAACCGCTCGCCGCGACATCCCTCGCGCATCAGCGCAGCTACATCGCCGAGCTCGCCGAACCGCACCATCGCGCCCGCGAGCAGCCGGGCGCTGTCGTCCGGCGCGAGGCCGCCGCCGACGCCGGCGCGCGGCCGCACCAGGCAAACGACATCATGCCCGCGCCCGACCAGCGCCCGCGCGGTGGCACGGCCGATCGTGCCGGTGGCGCCGAGCAGGAGGATGCGTCTGGACGTCAGGGAAGGCTCCGGGGTGCCGGGGTCTGGAAGGCGAGAGCGGGACCTCAATGTTGGATCGATCGCCGGCGTTGCACAAGGGCTGACGTGGCACCGAGGCCGTCGCGGGCGATCATTCCCGGCGGGGTGATGCCCCGCTTAGGCGACGGCACCGCGGACCTTGGCGGTGCGCGCAGCAGCCACCAGCCCGTCGAGCCATTCCTGATGGCCGTTGATCATCGGGTTGGGCACGGCGCGTGCCAGCTCACGCGCCGGTGCACCGTTCTGGGTTTCCTGTGTCAGAATGCGGACCCGGCCGCCGGGCAGATCCTCGATCAGCCAGGCATGATGAACATCGAGCCGGTCGGCAGCCCCGGGCTCCCCCGACCAGCCATGCCAGGCGACGCGCGCCGGCTGGCCCTGAGCCGGCGCGACATGCTCGACGACCTGCGACTCGACCGGGAATCCGAACGTGCTGAAGAAGAAGCGGACGCCGCTTTCGAGGGCCGGCCCCTTGCCGTCATGGAAGCGGATGTCAGCACAATTCTTGTAATAAGCGGGCCAGCGCGAAGGAATGTTAAGGAAGGGCCAGACGTCTTCGGTCGTGAGGCCGGCGACAATCACCTCGTTGGAGCAGTAATTGTCGGTGAAGCCGGGAACGTAGCCTGCGGGCCAAATGATGTCGCTCATGAAGGTCTCCTGTGACGCGCCGCTCTGCGGCGTTTGCTGGGAAAATGGGAGACTTCGTGATATAAGGCAAATTTCCTCCACTTATCATCGATATAACCTTGAGCGATATCAAAGACGTCGATCTCAATCTGCTGAAGGCGCTCGATGCGCTTCTGGAGACCCGCTCCGTGACCCGGGCGGCCGAACGCCTCGGACTGACACAGCCCGCGGTCAGCGGCATGCTGACGCGCTTGCGGGACACTTTCGATGATCCGCTCTTTATCCGCTCCCAGCGTGGCGTCCTGCCCACACGGCGAGCGGAAGCGCTGGCCGTCCCCTTGCGGCAGGCGTTGATCGACATGCAGGCTCTCCTCGCCCCGCAGGCGTTTGTGCCGGCGAAGGCTGCGATGACGGTCACGATGGCCGCGACGGACTATGCGCAGAAGGCCGTGCTCCTGCCGTTCATGGCCCTGCTGCGCCGGGAGGCGCCGGATATCCGGCTCTCGATCCGCCCCGTGGCCCTTTCCATCCTCGGCCAGCAGATGGAGGGCGGAGATCTCGATATGGCGTTGATCACGCCGGACATGGCGCTCGACACGATGCGAAGCCGCAGGCTGTTCGACGAGCACTACGTTTGCGTGATGCGCAAAGGTCATCCGGCGGCGGATGCGCGGCTGACGATCGACCGGTTCTGCAGCCTAGATCACGCCCTGATGTCGCATGACGGATCGAAGTTTCGCGGAGCGACCGATGCGGCTCTCGCACAGATCGGACGCAGCCGCCGCGTGGTCGCCGTCGTTCCGAGCTTTCTCGTCCTGATCGATCTCGTCCGGCATTCCGATCTGGTGGCGATGGTGCCCAGCAGGCTCGTTGCCGGTACGAAGGATCTGCTGGTCCGGCGGCCACCGCTCACCGTTCCGGGCTTTACCAAAGTCCTGACCTGGCATGAACGCCTGCAGAGCGACCCGGCGCAGAAATGGCTTCGAGACCGGCTTGCAAGTTGCGCCTGACGGCGTGGAGGAAACGGACTGTCAAGAGATCGGACATGGCGTGGCGCCCTCGCGGCCTGCTGCCCGAAACGCACGCATGAAGAGCCGTACAGCACGAGCAAGACGAGCCGAGCTTCCGCTCAAACCAATCAAGGCTGGACGGGAAATTCAACCTTGCACCGGAGGCCCGCTGGAATCTTGTTGTCCGGATTTGCCAGCAGAAGCCGGATACCGAAGGTGCCGCTTCGCGCATCGATGAGCGGATCGATGACTTCGACCCTGGCGAGGTAGCGTCCGCCAACCGGCACCTCGCCGATGACGGTTGCCTCCATGCCGGCCTTGATGGTTCCGTATAATGCGACGGGAACGAAGACTTCGACGTTGAGCGGATTGATCTGGGCGATGGTCATGATCGGGGCCTGATCGTAGGCGTATTCGCCGCCCAGCAGGTGGCGCTCCGCCACCACGCCATCGATCGGGCTCTTGACCGAGCGGAGCTTGAGAACCTCCTCCGCCCGCAGCACTTCGAGCTGGGCGATGCGGAGATTGGCCTGCGCCTCGCGGAGGTCCTGGCTGGCGACACCGAAATCCGACTCGATCTCGTCGAGCGCTGCGGCGGAAGCCGCGCCCTTCGCCAACAGACCGGTGGTGCGCTCGCGCTTCTTCGTCAGGAAAACCAGCCGGGCCTCCCGCGCCTTCACGGTGGCATCGCTTTCGGCCTTGGCCTTGGCGAGGTCGAGCTGCGCCTGGTCGACTGCGGATTCGAGCTGGGCGACGATTTGGTCCTTCCGGACGAGATCGCCACGGTCGGCCAGCACCTCTTTCAGCACCCCTGAGACGGGGGTTGCCAGCTTGATCTTGAGGCGCGGCTCCAGAATACAATCGAAGGTCTTCGCATCAGCATATACACAATCCTGAGATGCATACAGGAACAGGACGGTGGCCGCAGCGAGCCATCGCGGCACGAAGCGCGTGGAGCCGATGTTGCAAAAACGTTTCACCTGCGAGCTCCAGACTTTGCCGACGTATCCGCATCGCAACATGGTGAGAACATTGCGTTCCCCATCGTAAGACCCGATACTGGACACATACAGAAATACTTTCTTTTGCAGTCTATTCTCGGTGGGCCTCCGGTGCCAACTCCAGACCAGGTTATCGAGCTCCAGGGCGAGACAGGGCGGAATTCGCGGCCGGACTCGAGCCCTTGGGCGGTCCTGGCGACCGGGCGCAATGTTCCCGAATTCTGCCAGGCCTGGCTGCGCCTGCAATGCGAGCAGGTCGCCGGCGCGACCGCCGCGCTGCTTCTGCTGGACGACGGCGATGGCCATTTCTCGAGCGTCGCAGGATGGCCCGATGCCCGTCAGGACCTGTCGTTTCTCGCCGGAACTGCGCAACAGGCGCTGAGCCGGAAGTCTAGCTTCGTTGAGCAGGCCGCCGGCGCAAGCCCCGTGCAGATTGGCCAACCCCTGGAAAGCCAGGGCCGGCTGATGGGCGTGGTGGTCATCGAACTGAAGCGGGCGTCGGACATTCCAGCCGTCATCCGGCAATTGCGCTGGGGCCTCGGCTGGCTCGAACTGCTGCTGACGCGGCAGCAGATCGGCGATAGCGCGGCCAAGCTGGCGCGTACCGGCTTCGCGATGTCGATCCTGTCCGAAGCACAGCAGCATTCCGCATTCCGGGCATCGGCCTTGTCGATCGCCAACGAACTCGCGAGCCGGCTCGATTGCACAAATGCCAGTATCGGCTTCTCGCAGGGCAAGAGCATCAAGCTCATCGCCATGTCGCATGCCGCGGTGTTCGGCGAGCACAGCCAGATCGTGTCGGCGATCGAGAACGCGATGGAGGAAGCGGCCGACCAGCACGCCTCGGTGGCGTTTCCGGCCACGCCGGGGACCGAACGGCGGATCGCACTGGCCCACGAGGATCTTGCCAAGCGACTGGGCGGCGCGGCGGTCGTCTCGGTCCTGATGACCAACGGCGTCCGCCCGGTCGGCGTGATCCTGCTCGAACGCGATCGCAGCAAGGCGTTCGACGACGCCACGATCGAGACCCTCGAGGCCGTCGCTGCGCTGGTCGGACCCGGCCTCGAGACCAAGTCCGAGACGAACAGGCTGATCGCCGGCCGGGCAGTGACCGCGATCGGATCGGGGACACGCGCGGTGTTCGGTCCCGGGAGGCCCGCCGCCAAGCTGGCCGCGCTCCTCGCCGTGGCCGTGCTTGGAACGATGGCCTTCGCCAAGGGAGAATTTCGCGTCACCGCCAAGGCCGTCGTCGAAGGCGCCGTGCAACGGTCCATCGTGGCCCCATTCGACGGCTATGTCGCCAGCGCGCCGGTCCGCGCCGGTGACCTCGTCGAGGCAGGCCAGGTCCTCGCTTCCCTCGACGACCGCGAATTGAAACTGGAGGCCGCGCGCTGGAAGAGCGAGCGCGACCAGCAGGCGCTGAAATACAGCGACGCGATGTCCAAGCATGACAGATCGGTTGCGCTGGTCGTATCCGCCTCGCTGGAGCAGACCGCAGCGCAGCTCTCCCTGATCGAGGACAAGCTCGCCCGCGCGGCGATCGCCGCGCCTTTCCGCGGCGTCGTGGTGTCGGGAGACCTGCGGCAGCTGGTGGGATCGCCGATCGAGAAGGGCAAGGTGCTGTTCGAGGTGGCCCCACTCGAATCCTTCCGGGTCATTCTCCAGGTCGACGAGCGCGACATCGCCTTCCTGGCCGAGGGGCAGCAGGGCACGCTGGTTCTTACCGGCCTCTCCAGCGACGCCGTTCCCTTCAACGTCAAGCTGATCACCCCCGTGGCGACGGCATCGGAGGGACGCAACCAGTTTCGCGTGGAAGCCGCCGTGCCAGGCGGCGCCCCGCTGCTGCGTCCAGGCATGGAGGGCATCGGCAAGATATCGATCGACCGGCGATCGCTGCTCTCGATCTGGACGCGGTCGCTGATCGACTGGATCCGGATCACGGCATGGAAATGGCTGCCCTGACGCCATGAGAGAGAACTTTCTCGACGCCTCCTGGCATCGCGTCGGCTCCTTGAAGCCGAAGCTGCGGAGCCATGTCCGCGTGCACCGCCATCGCTATCGCGACAGCTCCTGGTACGTCGTCGAGGACACCGCGTCCGGCCGCACGCACCGCTTCACGCCGGCCGTCTATCTCTTCGTCGGCCTGATGAACGGCCAGCGCACGGTCGACGAGATCTGGCATCAGGCGGTCGCGCAGCTGAAGGACGATGCACCGACACAAAGCGAGGTCGTCAGCCTGCTGGCGCAACTCAACGGCGCGGACCTGTTGCAGACGGATATTGCGCCAAATGCGCAGGAGATGCTGGCGCGCTACGGCAAATATGCGAAGGCCAGGCGCCGCGGCAGCTTCGGCAATCCGCTGGCCATGCGCCTGCCCGTGTGGGACCCCGACCGCTTCCTGGAGACGACGCTGCCGCTGGTTCGCCCCGCGTTCTCCCGCACGGGAGCCCTGGTGTGGCTGGCTACGATGCTGATTGCCCTGGTGCTGATCGGCATCCACTGGAGCGAACTGACGGACGGCATGTCGGACCGCATCCTCGCGGCGGAAAGCCTGCTGCTCACGGCGATGGTGTTTCCGGTCCTGAAATTCTTCCACGAGCTGGGCCACGCCTACGCCACCAAGATCGGCGGAGGCGAGGTTCACGAGCTCGGCCTGATGGTGCTGGTATTCGCTCCGGTGCCCTATGTCGACGCATCCGCCTCGATCTCTTTCCGAAGCAAATGGCGCCGTGCCCTGGTGGGCGCGGCCGGCATGTTGACCGAACTGTTCGTGGCCGCGATCGCCATGGTGCTCTGGACGCTGGTCGAGCCCGGCCTGGTCCGGTCGCTGCTGTTCCAGACCGTGCTGATCGCCGGTCTATCGACCGTTCTTTTCAACATCAATCCGCTGCTGCGCTTCGACGGCTACTACATTCTGTCGGACCTCATCGAGATCCCGAATCTCGGCGCACGGTCGACGCAATACTGGGCGTGGCTGGTCAATCGGCTTGCGTTCGGCCTCAATGATTCCCCGCGCGCGACCACCCCGCGCGAGAGATACTGGTTCCTCGCCTATGCGCCGCTTGCGCTGGCCTATCGCATCCTGATGTTGTTCAGCATCTCGATCTTCGTCGCCACTCACTATTTCTTCGTCGGCGCGCTGATCGCGGTCTGGGGCCTGGTGCTCGGACTCGGCCTCCCCGTCTACAAGAGCGTCAGATTTGTGCTTACGGGACCACGGCTGGAGAAGCGCCGGCTTCGAGCGGTTACGATCAGTATCGCGGGCGTTGCCGTGGTCGTCGCCGCGCTGTTCCTGGTGCCGGTGCCGCTCTACAGCGTGTCGGAAGGCGTGGTCTGGCTTCCCGAGGAGAGCTATGTCCGCGCCGCCGACAGCGGCTTCGTCAGCAGGGTGCTGGCGAGCTCCGGCACCGGCGTGCATTCGGGCGACGTACTGGTCGAGGCGGACGAGCCCGAACTGAACGCCAGGATCAAGGTCCTGCAATCGGAGATCGACGGTCTGCGGCGACGCCTGGCATCCGAGCAGTTCACCGACCGCAACCAGGCCGAGATCACCCGCCAGGAAATCGCACTCAAACAGACCAACCTGGAGCGGGCGGCGGAACGCCGCGACGCGCTCAAGGTCCGGAGCAGCGTCGACGGAATCTTCCTGTCTCCGGCCTCCGAGGACCTTCCGGGCCGCTACGTCAAACGCGGCGACGTGCTGGGCTATGTGATCTTCCCGCAATCGCGTATCGCCCGGATCGTGGTGCCGCAGGACGACATCGACCTCGTGCGCAACAAGCTGGAGAAGATGGACGTGCGGCTGTCGAACCAGCCGTCGATCAGCTACCAGAGCAAGATCGTGCGCGAGGTGCCGGCCGCCTCCGACCGGTTGCCGAGCAAGGCACTCACCGAGGCTGGAGGTGGACATTTCGCAGCCGATCCGCGCGACGGCAACCAGTTGAAGACGCTGGCGCGAAACTTCCAGTTCGATCTCGAACTACCGGCCGCGGCCGCCCACGCCAATTTCGGCAGCCACGTGCTGGTCCGGTTCGACCATGGCTTCGAGCCGCTCGCGGCGCAATGGTATCGGCGCATGAGGCAGCTGTTCCTGTCGCGGTTCGAAGCCTGATGGCGAGGGTGGCGGACAGCGACGAGGCCTGGCGCTCCCGCAGTCCCTACGCCGAGCGCGGCGATGTCAGGATCGCGCCGCTGGATTTTGCGCTGACCCGGACCTTCGGCGGCCTGCTGGCACGCCTGGAGAACTACGCCGGCAGGCTTGCCGCCCGCGTCAAGCTTGCCGACGCCTGTGCAGCCTCCTTCAGCGGCCTCAGCGACGAGGAACTGGCGGACGCGGCGAAACGGATGCGCGGTCCGCTGCTGCGCCATGGCTTCCGTCCCGACCTCGTGGCGCAGAGCTTCGCCCTGGTCCGCGAAACGACCTTCCGGAAGCTCGGCATTCGCCATCACGCCGTGCAGTTGATGGGTGCCTGGGCGATGATCGACGGCCGCTTCGCCGAGATGCAGACCGGCGAAGGCAAGACGCTGACGGCGCTTCTCGCCGCGATCACCGCCGCGCTGTCGGGGCGGCCCGTTCACGTCATCACGGTCAATGACTATCTCGCCGCGCGCGACGCCGAAGAGCTCGGGCCGGTCTATCGCGCGCTCGGCCTGACCGTGGGTGTGATCCAGCATGACGACGAACCGGAGCAGCGCCGCGCCGCCTATGCCTGCGACGTGACCTACGGCGTCAACAAGGAAATCGCCTTCGACTATCTGCGCGACGGGCTCAAGCTCGGCGATCGCCGCAGGCACGCCAGCAGAATGGCCGGAAGACTGACCGGCGCCGACATGCCGCCGCTGCTGCTGCGCGGCCTGAACTTCGCCATCGTCGACGAAGCCGACAGCATCCTGATCGACGAGGCCCGCACGCCCCTGATCATCGCCGGCGCCGACGCCAATCCGCTCCCGGACGAGGTGTTCGCGCAGGCCCTCGGTTTCGCCGCGCGCCTGCAGTCCAGCCTCGATTTCGTGCTCTCGGGCAATGCGGGGCAGGTCGAGTTGACACCGGCCGGTTCCGCGACGTTGAAGAAGCTCTGCGAGGGACTGGACGGCGTATGGGTGGCGCGCAAGGCCCGCGAGGAGCTGGTCAGTTACGCGCTCGCGGCCCTGCATCACTACAAGATCGACCAGCACTACGTCGTTGTGGACGGCAAGGTCGAGATCATCGACGAATTCACCGGTCGCATCGCCGAGGGCCGCTCCTGGCAGCACGGCCTGCATCAGCTGATCGAAACGAAGGAGAAATGCGAGATCACGGCGCGTCACCAGACCCAGACCAGCATCACCTATCAGCGTTTCTTCCGACGCTATCTGCATCTCTGCGGCATGTCCGGAACGATTTCGGAGGTCGCCGGTGAGCTTCGCGCGGTCTACGGCGTGTCGGTGGTTCGAATCCCGACGCACCGGCCGAGCCGCCGCAGTTCGCTCGGCACGCGGGTGTTTCGCACCGGCGAGCAGAAATGGGCGGCCGTCGTCGACACCGTGCGCGCCCGTCACGGCGAGGGTCGGCCGACGCTGATCGGCACGCGGGCGATCGAGACCTCGGAGCTGCTGTCGCGGCTGCTCGACAGCGCCGGAATCGACCACGTCGTCCTCAACGCGCATCATGACCGCGAGGAAGCGGCGATCGTCGCCGAAGCCGGCCGTGCCGGTCGCGTCACGGTCGCGACGAACATGGCGGGCCGCGGCACGGACATCAAGCTCGGCGAAGGCGTCGAGGCCGCGGGCGGCCTCCACGTGATGCTCACCGAGTTTCACGAATCCGCGCGCATCGATCGCCAGCTGATCGGACGCGGCGGCCGGCAGGGCCAGCCAGGGACCTATGAGGTGATCGCGGCACTCGATGACGAGTTGCCGCGTATCTTTGCACCCGCGCTGGCCCGCCTGCTCGACCGGATTTTGGCCGGCCAGCAGGCACCGCTGCAGGGAGCCCTGGCCGGCATCCTGAAGCGCAGCGCCCAGAACCGGGCGCAACGCCTGCAGTACCGCATCAGGCAGCAGACGCTCCGGTTGCAGGACCAGCGCGACAGCATGCTGGCCTTCGCAAGGCCCGACTGAAGCGGCGACCTCGCAAGCCGCCGCACGACGGGGCTGCGCGGCTATCGGATCTCGCCGTGGCGCGCCTCGTGGTCGTGCACCAGCTTGGTCATCAGGTCGAGCAGGCGCTTGGCGGCACCAGGGCTGAGGATGATGCGATGATGCAGCTGGATCTCCCGCGGTTGCGGCCCCATGTCCCAGTCCTGATTCACGCCGAAGGACAGGACGACCTCCTCACGGGTGCTGTTGCCGCTGACCACGTTGCAATAGGAGCTCTTCAGCTGCGAAGTGTCGACCCTGATCCCCTGCTGCGGCGCGCCGGCGTCCTTGCCCGGTTGCGACGCTGAATTCGGTGTGTCTTTCTCGTTGGACATCTGACTCTCTTCCATTTTCGCGATGATCCGCGTTACGGCCGCGGACCGCGGGATAACGCGCCGTCTTGCATGCGCGACAACGCGGCCGTTGGTATCCGGATTGCGCCAGTCGCCGGCGCGATGGCGCGCGCAGCAGGCTCGGGCGGGTGGAATGCTGCCGATGTCACCGGGGCCTGCGTCGCCCCGGTGTCTGCAACTGCGGAGATGGCAATGCGAATCGGCGGACGATCATCGCCGACGGGCGGCGCCGATGTCACTGCGGGCTGCAGCGTGAGGGCGTCCATCGAAATCCTGACGCGGCCATCCTGCATTGCGTAGCGGTCGAACGCGCCGGACGAATCGAACGGCGTCTGCGCACTCTCCATCGCCTCCTCGTCGAAGCGGCATTGATCGAAGCGGATGCGCAAGGGCTCCGCGCCAGCCGCCGCCTGACCGTTGACGTCCACCCCGAGCAACGCCAACCCAGTCTCCGTCGTCTCGTCCAGATAGCGGACCGACAGCGCGGCGAGATCGACCGTGCCGCCGGGCAGCGCCTCGTCCGACACCACCGAGATCCGGACCAAGGCCGTGCCGTCATTCGGCATGCAAGAGAGAGTCACTTGCGCAGCCTCGGGAAGGTCCGTGCCAGGTTCAACACCGATCACGCTCAGTCGCTCGGCATCATAGCTGAGCTTGAACACGACCGACCTGACGCCGCCTGCGCTCGTGAAGGACACGCCGAGGCTTCGCTCATGGCGGGCTTTGCGGCGCTTGCGGCCTTCGGGCACGGCGCCGGCCTGCATCAGAAGGGCTGGCGCCGCGACGGCGACGACGCTGTCGATCACCCGGGGCCCGGCCTCAGCCTTCACCGGCACCGCCGGCCGATGCGCAGGTCGCGGCACGGCCTCGCTGCGCCTCGCTCCGGATGCCTCCGGCGATCCCGACGGCAGCTGGCTGTTGCCGTGCTGGCCCGGCGTGCCCGGCCCCGCGCCGTCCTGTTGCGGCTTGCCGGTTCCGGCGGGCGGGGTGGCCGGCAGAGCCCTGTAACCATTGTCCGGCAGTTGCAGATGCTGCAGATCTTCCAGCAAGAAGGGCGAGGCGCCGTTCAGCCATGGCGTGCGCGATGGCTCCATCGGACAGTAATTGAGATCTCCGCCGGGCTCGGGGAGCGGATCGAGGCTCTTGGTGTTGACGTTGCCGCCGTTCTGGTTCGGGACCCAGCCGCTGTAGGCAACGAAGGTGAAGTAGGGCAGCCCGGTCATGGGCGGCTGCCCCAGCGTCTCACCCGTACGTCCCTTGAGTTCGGCGAATTGCGGGAACTCGAACTTGACGTCCCACGGCAGGATCGCGGACGAGCGATCATCGTGGCCGGCCTCGTGCGCGACGCCGACCAGCGTCACGGTCACGGTTTCCGTCGCCTTGCCGCCATGGCCGTCGTCGATGACGACATCATAGAGCTGGATCAGCCGCTGGCCGGCACCGAGAGCGGGCCACTTGCTGGTGATGCGATAGGTCCATTGAACCGCGCCGGCAGCACCGCCGGCGGTGTCGGTGACCATGCTCGCTTCGAGCGTGCCGACATAGGTGTTGCCGCGATCGTGCGACTGCACGCCGACGACGTGCTTGTCGTTCAGATCGAGGTCGCCGAAGGCCAGCCTGCCGGACATCACGCCCTTGCCATGATCGTCATCGTCGATGTCGATTTCGACGCCGGTGGATCCGACCTTCATCGTCGGCGCATCGTTGCTTCCCTTGATGGTGACGGTTACGGTCTGCAGCGCCTGTCCGCCGTGCCCGTCGTCGACGGTCACCTCGTAGGTCTGCGTCAGGGTCTGTCCGCTGGCGAGATGATCGATCGCAGCGTCCGCCACCGAGAAGCTCCAGCCGATCTCTCCACCGCCGCCCTTGTCGTGCCTGCTCGTATCGAGCGTGAACAGGCCGACATAGCCGGTGCCTTGCGCTGCGAACGATGCCGAATGCACGTCGCCGATGTCGGCATCCGTGAACACGATCGTTCCCGCGCCGCTCTCGAGCCGGTTCGGATGGGCGTCTTCCACCAGCGCGAGGTTCTGCGGGCCCGTGGAGATCACCGGCGCCTCGTTCTGGCCGATGATCGTGATCGTGACGCTGGCCTTCGACGACGCGCCCGAGGCGTCCTCGACCACATAGTCGAACGTATCGGTGGTCGTCTCGCCCAGACGAAGGCCGATGAATGCCCCGGCCGGATCATAGGTGAAGGTGCCGTCACCATTGCTGGTGACCTTGCCCTTCGTGGCATGAGCGCCGGTATCGACCGAATAGCTGTGCGTGTCGCCGAGGTCGGGATCGGAGAACGAGGCCGCCACCGATCTGGGCGGACCGTGTTCCTGCACGTCGGCCACGACGTCCCTGGCCATCGGCGCATCGTTTTCGCCCTTGATGGTGATCGTGACCGTCGCCGTCGCGCGCGCGCCGGCACCGTCGATCACGGTGTAATGGAACCTGTCCTGCGCGGTCTCGCCGGCCTTGAGGCCGCCGAAGGCACCGTTCGGATCGTAGCTGAAGGTGCCGTCGCCGTTGTTCGTGACCTTGCCCTTGGTCGCATCTGGCACGGTGTCGATGGTGAAGCTGTGGCTGTCGCCGAGGTCCGGATCGGTGAACGAGGCGGAAACCGTCTTGCCCGGTCCGTGCTCCTGCACGTCGGCGACGACGTCCTTCGCCACCGGCGCATCGTTCTCGCCCTTGATGGTGATCGTGATGATCGCAGTCGACGGCGCGCCCACGGTATCCGTCACCGTGAACCTGAACTTGTCCTGCGCGGTCTCCCCGGCCTTGAGGCCGACGAAGGCGCCGTTCGGATCGTAGGTGAACGTGCCGTCGCCGTTGTTCGTGACCTTCCCCCTGGTCGCGTCGGCCAGCGTATCGACGGTGAACGTATGCGTGTCGCCCAGGTCGGGATCGGCGAAAGACGCGGAGATGGCCTTGCCCGGACCGTGCTCCTGCACCTCGGCAACGACATCCTGCGCCACCGGCGCATCGTTCTCGCCCCTGATGGTGATCGTGACGGTCGCCGTCGCGCGTGCGCCGGCACCGTCGATCACGCTGTACTGGAACCTGTCCTGCGCGGTCTCGCCGGCCTTGAGGCCGACAAAGGCACCGTTCGGATCATAGCTGAACGTGCCGTCGCCATTGTCGGTGACCTTGCCCCTGGTCCCGTCGGCCACGGTGTCGATGGCGAAGCTGTGGCTGTCGCCGACGTCGAGGTCGGTGAACGACGCGGTCACAATCCTGGCCGGACCGTGCTCCTGCACGTCGGCTGCGATGTCCTTCGCCAGCGGCGCGTCGTTCTCACCCTTGATGGTGATCGTGACGATCGCGGTCGACGGCACGCCCGCGGCGTCGATCACCGTGTATCTGAACTTGTCCTGCGCGGTCTCCCCGGCCTTGAGACCGACGAAGGCCCCGTTCGGATCGTAGGTGAAGGTGCCGTCCGCCTTGTTGGTGACCTTGCCCTTCGTCGCGTCCGTGGTCGTGTCGATGGTGAAGCTGTGGACATCTCCGAGATCGGCATCATCGTAGGATGCGGCGATCGAAATTGCCGGACCATGTTCCTGCGCCGCGTCGGCGACGTCGTGAGCCACCGGCGCATGGTTCGGACCGGCGGTCACGACGATGCTGACGATGGCGGTCGACGACGCCCCGGCCCCGTCGACAACCGTATAGCGGAACTGATCGGTCGCCGTGGTACCGAGCGCGAGGCTAAAGGCCCCGCTGGGATCGTAGCTGAACGTTCCGTCGGCGTTGTTGATGACCTTTCCTCTCGTGCCATCCGTGACGGTATCAACCGTGAAGCTGTGCGTATCGCCGACGTCGGCGTCGCTGTACGAGGCCGTCACCACGATCGCCGGGCCCTGCTGCGCCACGCCGGCAGTCACACCATGGGCGACCGGGGCCTCGTTCTGACCGGTGATCGTCACCGTCACGACGGCGGTCGACGAGGCACCGGAATCGTCGGTCACCGTGTAACGGAAGTGATCTGTCGCTGTCGCGCCGTTCTTGAGGCCGTCGAACGCGCCGTTCGGATCGTAGCTGAACGTGCCGTCGCCGTTGTTCGTGACCTTGCCCTTCGTCGCGTCGGTCGACGTATCGATGGTGAAGCCGTGGGTATCGGCGACATCGATATCGGTGAAGGAGGCCGCGACCGAAACGGCCGGGCCGTGCTCCCTGGCGTTGACAGCGACGGCATTGGCCGACGGTGCCTGGTTCTCGCCCATGATCTGCACGACCACGCGCGCCGTCGACGATGCGCCTGCCGCATCGGTCACCGTGTAGCGGAACTGATCGAACCCGATCTCTCCGGCCTTCAGGTAGGCGAACGCTCCATTCTGATCGTAGATGAAGGCACCGTTACCGTTGTTGGTGACCTTGCCCTTCGTCTTGTCCGTCGTCGTGTCGATGGCAAACGTATGGACGTCGTTCGCGTCCGGATCGGTGAAGCTCGCGATGATCGCCAGCGGGGCGTCGGTCTCCTTCACGTCGGCAGAGAGGTCTTGCGCAACAGGGGCCTGGTTCTGGCTGGGCGCGACGTCGACGGTGACGGAGCTGCTGGTCGCGCCGAAGCCAAGCAGGTCGAAATACAGCGTCAGCGTCGTGCCGGCCGCGATGCCGCTTAGGTCCTTCCTCACCGTGATCAGTTGCGACAGCGAGCCGCCGTCGCCCGATGCGGCGTGGCCGGACACCGTGACGCCGGGCCCGAAGAAGATCTGGCCCGTCGACTGGATGTTGAGGAATGCGTCGGTGTTGGGCAGGCCGGTGGCCGCCCCATTCACCGGATCGCCGTTCTGGTCGAGCAGTGCCACCTCGAACGCGTCGGGCGGATTGCCGCCGGCGTTCGCCAGCAGATGATCAGCCAGCACGGTGAACTCGAGCGTATCGACGCCGGCCGGTACGACGAAGCTCTCGGACAGGCCGGACAGCGTCGTGGCGTTCTCCGTCAGCACCAGCGTGCCGCCATTGACGCTGGTGGTGCCGTGGCTGGTCCAGTTGGAGGGGAGCTGGGCGGCGACGAGGTCCGGGTGCGACGACGTCAGGATCTGGGTGACCTGCTGCTCGGTCATGGGCGGCAGGCTGACGATCGGCGCATGCACGGCACGGATGATCTGCGCGTCGATGGCCGACGGCAGGCGACGTTCCGATGGCGCGAGCGAGGCGGACATCAGATCGTTCGGGTAGATGCCTGCGTCGAGGTGGTCATCGTCGGGCGCAGATGTCAGCTGCGCGGTGAAGCCGGGGCCGAAGAACACCTCGGAGCCGGCCACCGCGCCGACATGTGCGGCGAACGCCGGAATATCGCCGTTCATTCCGAGCAGATGCCCCTCCTCATGCATCAGCACGGTGAGCAGATCATATCTGCCTGCGGCTGCCGAATTTCCGGTGGCGAGGAACGCGCTGCCGTTCAGCACGGTGTCGAACTCGGAATGATCGAACGGCGCGGAGTCAACGTACCAGCCCGCCCCGTCGGCATCGCGATCGAGGAAGATCGTGCCTGCCGTCGGCAGGCCGCCTGCTCCAACCGCAGTGATCCTTGCTTCGCCGAGCTCGGTTCCGGGGAGGTCGGTGAAATACAGATCGATGGTCATTGAAGTGCCAGGCGGCAGGATCGCATTCCAGAGCGTCTGAGCCGCCTCCGATAAAGCGGCAAACTGTCCGTCGCTGATCGCCGAGAAGTCGGCATTCAGGGCATTGACCTGCGTCGCCTGCAGAACGCCTCCCGGGACCTTGATGACCGCAATGGCTCCTGCGCCACGATCGTTCAGCAGCTGGGTAAATTGTCGCTCTGTCAGAACTTCAAGCCGCCCGAACCCTGCTGGGGTTCCTGGAGCCCGAGGGAGAGCTGTACCCAGCTGATAGCCTGAGTTCCTTATCTGAATGCTCTTCTGTCCATTGCTCAAGGGTGTGATCTTGTCGACCAGAACCATGTGGCCTTCAAACTGACCGGCGGCATTTCGCGGACCGGCGGCCAGATCCACTTGGACCGAAGACCCCCATTTCGCGACTGTCGTCTCGATCTGGGAGAACGTAGCGCCAAATCGAGCATGGGCTTGCTTCAGTCCAGCGGAATACAGCTCCTGGACGGCGTTCTTGAAGAACGCCGCCTGCGTCGTGGCGCTATACATGCGCTGATTGGCACCGTTGAACAGGCTGACACTATTATCAGCCGCCTGCGCGCGTGTTGCCTCGAAACCACAGTCTTCACCAAGCTGCGCAAAAACCCCGCCTTTGCCGGGAGAGCGTTCGAAGCCCTGCATCTCCGGCGGCAATCTGTCGACGACCGTATTTTCAACACTGAACGGCTGCTCGGGCACCTCGAGAGGCTCAGGCCCGAACTTGGAGAAATCGACTTTCAGCGGCTTCTGGAACGGTTGCGGCTCGACTTCCACCGGCTCGCCCTGCCACTTCGAGAAGTCAACCTTCGCGCCTGGAGGCGCACGCCCGGCCGCCGCTTCCTCCGCCGCCATGCTTCCTTCGACGGCCGGCGCGCCGTGCGCCGAGGTTTCCGCGACGGTGCCGGACATTCCCTTGGCGCCGACCGATTTAAGGCCGGCCAACGTCATGACGAATGTCAGGGTGCCGATAATGCCTTTGCCGATTCGCGTACCGGTCGACTGCTTTCGTCCCTCCATATCGGTCTCGTGCGCGGCATCCACGATCTGCGTGCCGCCGATCAGATCATTGACGCCGAGCAGCAAGGCATAGGCCCCGCTCTCCCGCTCCGTGCGCTGCATGAACGTGCTGCCGATGCCCGCGACCATATTGTAGGTCTGCCGCAACATCGGATTGATCGACAGCACAGCCTCGACATACGGATTGTCGCTCTTCTTGGTGACGCTTTCGAACATGCCGGAGAACAGACCCGCAAACTGTCCGCCGATGTCGGCCAGTGTGTTGAACGTCTCGTTGCGCATGAGAGCATCGGTATCGATCGACCCCGGATCCCAATTGGCTTCGGCCTCGGAACCAAACGTCTCAACGCCCTCGTGCCCGGTCGGATCGGTATAACGCAGCGGATTTCCGAAGACGTAGGAGTACCGATTGAGACTCGGAGGATTGTTGGCGTTTCCGGTAAAGCTGTCCTGCGTGATGAAAGTACCGGTCCTCGAATCGTAATAGCGCGCGCCGAAATATTGCAGCCCCGTTTCCTTATCCAGGTCCTTGCCGGTGAAGAGCTTGGGATTGTCGGACGTTCCCTCGGTCCGAACCACATTACCCCAGGCATCATACAGATAGCTCACCTGAATCACTCCGGACTCGCTGGTGAGTTCGGAGGTACTGCCAAGCCCGTCGATCAGGTAGAACAGGCTCGACCGGGAATGGGTGGAAAGATCGACGTCCGTGACCGAGATCAGGCCGAGGCCGTAATTGTACTGACGCAACGTCTGTCCTGTCGCGCCGTCATATTCCTCCAGAGTCGCGCTGCCGTCGTACAGGTACCTGGTCTCTCCCGCGACGGTGAGCTTCTTGCTGCGCAAGCCCTGCACGCCGTAGTCGAACTTGATCGGATTGGCCTGCTGGTCGGCAGTCAAGACCAATTGGTCGAGGATGTTGTAGTAGTATGGGACGGTAACACCGGCGATTGTCATACCGACGCGATTGCCGTTGGCATCGTATTGATACGCGACGCTCTTGGTCGGATCGATCGCATCGGTCACCGACATCAATCGATTGGAATTGGGATAGTAGGCGTAGGTTCGGCTCACCGCCTTCGCTGGATCGCTCGGATCGGAGCCCGTTTCAGACAATCGATTGCCGACCTTGTCAAAGGCATATGTCAGACTCGCGCCGTTGGCGTATGTGACCTGGCGCAGCCGATCCAACCCATCATAACTGTAGGTCGTCGTCTTCAACGCGCCGCCGTCGATCGTGGCATGCGCCTCGATCTGCGAACGACGATTTCCGGCGCTATCGTAAGTGTAAACGAAACTCGAGATCAGTTGGCTCGCCGAGGGCGTGGTACCCGCAACGGCGGTGTCGGGAGAGGATCCTGGAGCCAGCTGGCGATTGACGACATGGGTCAGCCGATTCGCCCTATCGTATGAATCGGCAAACCCGTAGTCGGCAACTGTGCCATTGGGATACACGACCATCCGCAGCATCCCGTTCTGATAGTATTCGTAACGGGTATCGCCATCCTCGGTGTTGGCGAGATGCAAGCGATTGCGATGGTCGTATGTATAGGTCGTCGTCCGGCCGTCCGGGTCGGTGACGCTCCGGCGATTGCCCAATTTGTCGTAGGTGAAGGACGTCGTCTTGCTGTCGTTGACGAAAGTCTCGCGGATTTCCCGGCTCAGATCGTCATAAGCGTAGGTCGTCTGCTCGGTGACGCTGGCCCCGCCGATCTTCTTGACCTGAGCGGCCAGCAATACATTTCCGTTTCCGTCGTATTGGTATTCGAATGACAGCGGCTGGTAGTCGATGGTCGGAAGAACGGCACCCGAGTAAGTCACCGTGCGCACGCGGTTCAGGTAATCGTATGTCATCACCGTCTGCTGGGTCAGCGGATCGACCACGAGGTTCTGATTGCCGTTGGCGTCAAAGCCGTAGTGCCAATGCTGACCGTCGGCCAAGACGCTGTCCGTCATCCGATTGAGCTTGTCATAGACATTCTCGACCTGACGTCCGTTGGCATCGATCTGGAATCGCAGATTACGGTTTGCATCGTAGCGATATTGCGTGGTGCCGCCTCCGCGTCCAGTTTCGTCGACCGAGACGAGCATCCCGAGTTCGTCATATTGATAGCTCGTTCGGTGACCAAGGGGATCGGTCACGCTCGTCTTGTCGTCGTTCTCGTCATAGGTGAAGGTCGTCGTCTCACCATTGCCGTTGGTCTGACTGACAAGGCGATGCCGCGCGTCGTAGACGTAGGCGACTTCGGCGATAAAGCCGTTGGGCCCGGTGTCGAAGACCGTTAGATTCCCTGTCACCGGAGCATAGTCATAGATCGTCGTTCCGGCATCGATCGTCCCGGCCGCTTCGACCTTCCTGAACAGCCGGTTGGCACCATCGTAGAAATATTCCGTAACGTTGCCATTGGCGTCCGTGGACGACGTGACATTGCCGTTCCCGTCATAGACATTCTGGAGCAGGACGATTTCGGACGTCTGGTAGTACTGAGCGAGCCCCGGGCTCCTGATGCTCTCTTGCACCAGCCGGCCCAGCGAGTCGTATTGAACGATCGTCTCGGCACCGGTCTCGGCATAGCGGCGGTCGCGCAGGACAGCCTGATTCTGCTTGTCGTCGTAAACGATCGCCTTGGACGTGAGCGCCGGGCCGCCTGCAGCTTCGGCGTCCTCTGTCAGGATCAGGCGGTTCTTCGCGTCATACGTATAGCGGGTCTCGTATCCCTTCTTGTCGACAACCGACCTCAGATTGACGCCGTCGTAGGTACTGCGAATCGTGTTTCCATAGGGATCGGTTACAAGGATCGGCCGGCCAAGCCCGTCGTATTTCGTGACTGTCTGATTGCCGTTCGGATCCGTCATGGTGACGGCGCTGTTCGTGTCGTCATAGACGTAGGACGTCACGGTCGCCGGGAGGCCGGGATCAATCTGCTTCAGGACCCGATCAAGGTTGTCATACGTGGTGACGAACGAATTGCCGCGCTTGTCGACACGACGGATCAGGTCGCCATTGCCGTTGTAGAAGAACTGCTCGGCAGGCGTGCTTCGGTCATCGGCCGTCTGGACGTACTGGGCCGAAATCCTCCTGTTCAGCCCGTCATAGACATAGGTGACATCGACGTCGTTGTTCCAAGGATCGCTGATCGTCGCGACGTTCCCATTGCCGTCATAGGTGTAAGTCGTCGCAAGGTTCAGGCCGCCGGCATCGGCAATCTGGGTATGAATGCGGTCGAGACCATCCTTCAGGGTGACGGTTCGGTTCCCATTGGCATCGATCGAAACCGAGCTGTTCGCCAAATAGTCCGGATCGTACGTCGTCACGTACGTATCGGTCTGAGCCCCCGGCCCGCCTCGATTGACGGTCTGTTCGATCCGATGCGCCTGATTGCGACCATCATAGCCGCCATAGGTGATCTTGAGGCCGGTGCTGAGGTTGGTCTGGGTGGTCAGATGTCGGTTGAAATAGGTGTAGTCCGTCTCGTTGCCGAGAGCGTCGACCTCCGACTTTATGGTGTAGTCGGCGTTATAGGTGAACGTCGTCCCATGACCGTTTGCATCGAGATTGGAAAGGACGCTGCCGACACGGTCGTAGCTTGTTCTGACCGTTGCGCTTCCGGAGCCATCCGCGTTTGCCGGAACGTTGGCCGTGATCCCGACGACACGGTAAAGTCCATCATAGGTGTAGGTGGTCGTATTGTTGAAGAGGTCCTTCTCCGACAGCTTCCTCAGCGCATCGTAAGTCGCGCTATAGGTGGTCACGTTGCTCGGCGTTCCCGCCGATCCGCCCAGCAACGTCGTTGATTTGAGCCGGTTCAGGCCGTCGTACTCGTACTTTCGGGCGTTGCCGGCCGCATCGAGGTCACGGACAAGATTGCCGTCCTCGTCGTAGAAGTACTGCCACTTCAGGGTGACGCTCGACCCGTCCGCCTGCTTGACGTCCCTGGCCGTCCTGGTCGTAAGCCGTCCGGCATTGTCGTACTCGAATTCGATGACCTGGTTGAGGCCGTTCGTTGTTGTCTTGACCGCCCCGCCCGGGAGATAGCTGTAGGTCGTGCGTTCGGCCCAATCACCTCCGGCCGTGGCGTGGAAGATATCGTCATAGACGGTCTTGCTGAGGATCCGGTTGAGACCGTCGTATTCGTAGTGGGTCCGATGACCCGCATTGTCGCTCTGGTCCGTCATGCGTCCCCGAACGTCATAGACCATCTCGGTCCGAACCCCTACGGCATCCACGGTCACCGTGAGATTGCCGAACGCATCGTAGGAGAGAAACTTCGTTTCGTTACCGGAGGCGTCCGTAGAACTGGTCAGGTCCCCCGGACCGTAGGTGCCGTCATAGGTCTTCACCTGCGAATAGGAGAACGTTCCGAGCGTGCCCAGCGCGTCGGACGTGGACATTGTGTGACCCGTGGCCGGATCGATGACCGAGGAAGTGGTGTGGCCCTCGGCGTCCGTCGCACTGACGAGCTTGTCGAAGATCGGATCGTATGTCGCAGACGTCGTGATGTCGGACACGGCGTTCCCACTGGCATCGGTGACCGGCGCGCCGACCATCGACGTGATCTTCGTCTCGACGACGTTGCCGAGATTGTCGTACTTGAAGGTGGTCACGCGCCCGAGCGCGTCGGTCTGCGAGACGAGGACGATGTCCTTGCCCTGCTTGCCGCCGTCGACGAAGGCTTCCGGATGCGGGGTCTGAGGTGTGGCCCACACCATGGTGGTGGTGCGACCTTCCGGCGCCTCGATCTTGGTCACCGCGCCGTATTCGTTGAGCGTATAGGTGGTCGGTCCCACGCCCGTACGCGCGTCCGAGACCGTTCTTGTCCTGGCGCCGAAATCGTACTGGTACTTGACGACGGATTCGCCTGATCCACCGGTGGCTCCGCCTGGCATGTGCACGGCGAGCACCCGCTCGCCCGCGACGTTCAGGCTCTGGAAATACGCGTTGATCTGCGCACTCGCTCCGGAGGTCGGCAGATCGCCGGACTTGGTGGAACCCGAGTAATATTCGTAGGTCGTCTTCGCCCCATCGGGGCTTGCGCTGCTGTTGCTCGGCACGGTGCGCGACAGCATGTTGTGGCCGAGGCGCTCGTCACCCGGCGTATATGTGTACTTCGCGACATAGCTGTCGCTGCCGTCGGAAAGCGTGGCGGCGCGGACCATGCTGGTCAGATTGCCGTATCCGTCGTCGTAGTAATAGTGGATGTCGAGGCCCTGGAGATCGTGGCCGGGGCTGGTGGGGTCGTATCCCTTCAGCTCGACGACGCGATTGTCGCCGAAAATGGCCTCGTAGGTGAAGACGAAGGCGCGGTCTGACGCGTCCTTGACGACGTCGACCGTCGTCGCGTCGTCGTCGAGCTTGCCGACGAGGTCCGGGTCCAGATCGCCGACGCGGGGATCGAGCGCTGCGTCCTTGGTGTAGTACAGATCGATCCGGTTTCCGCTGGCATCCTCGATATAGCGGAGCGTGAAGGTCTTGCCGTAGGGGGCCAGCTCGGGCTCGAGCTCGAAATGGTAACGCGTATGCGAGGCGGTGAAGAAGTCATAGGCCGCCTTGCTCTTGTCCGGCTGAACCAGGACCGAGTGATAGCCCGGCTGTGGGTCGAAGAACAACGCTGTCGCGGCGAGATTGCCGGGCACGCCGTAGAGTGCGGCCAACCCGGGATTTGCATGCCCCGTGCCGTTGAAAGTGTTGCCCGTTCCCTCGCCACCCACGATTGTCAGGAGGCCCTTGTCGTCCTGGACAAGCTTGACGTCGTAGGAACTGCTCCAGCCGGCTCCAAACGGGCCGGCCGATGAATCGCCCTGGCTGTTGTAGGTACGGGAGAAGTCGAGGCTGAGGCCGCGCCCCGGGATCGAGATGTCGTTCTCCGTGATGGCCAGATGGCCGTCCCACAGATCGACGCCATGGACCATCTGATGCCCGACCGGCAACGCCTGATCCTGATCCAGCTGGTCGGTCATCAGGCCCTTGGCAACCGCCGACTTGCCCGGCGTCGTCGGCGCCGCCGAATTGTATGCGGTCGCGGTGAGCACATAGGCGTGGTTCTTCAGGCCCGGATCGAGGCTCGCCACCGCGTCGATCAGCTTGTGATAGACGCCGGGGTCGAGCAAAACGTCTTCGAAGCGCGCGATCACATTGGCCGGATCGAGGCCGTCGCGGACATTGGTCGCAACGTGGCCGTCGATCAGCAGGGTGACCTTCGACCGCAGGTCCAGCGAGAAGATGAAGTCGCCGTTCTCGTTGACGACGGTGCCGTTGATCTGGTCGACGCGTGTTGCGGGGATCTCGACATTGGTCGTGATCGCAAGATTGACCCCGGGCAGCAGGTTCTTGTTGCCCGGCTCGTCATCCGAAACACGCTTGTAGATCGTCAGGGACGGCGTCGGACTGTGCATGGTCGCGATACCGGCCGGGCGACCACCGGTCGCGACGGGCGCGCGCAGACTGCCATCGGGTACGCCGAAGACCTGCTGGCCGTTCTCGATGTGGAACAGATAATCCGCGCGCACGTCGATCAGGGCATTGGCCTGGCGCTGGCTGTTGTTGTTCAGCGGCAGATCATCCACCGCGATCTTGCGCAGCAGCGTGGGCGACGTCTTGAGCGCGGCTTCGACCTGTCCCAGCATGGCCTTGGCATCGAAAACCAGAACGCCGCCCGCGCCGTTGTCGGTCGGCAGGCCCTGATAGGTGACGTAAAGGAAGAGGCCGTCCTCGGACACCGCGATGTCGGTGGGGAAGCCAAACGGAATCGGCCGCGTGGCGGCAACGAGCTGCGGATTGGGCCCGAGCGGGTCCTTGATGATGCCGACGTTGCCGTCCATGTAGAGCGGATTGGCGGTCTGGTCGAGGAAGCCGCTGACCCCGGTCGCATTGAGGCCGACGCCGTTGTAGCCGCCGCCGAATACTGAATTCAGCTGATCGGCCCGCCCCGTGACGAAGGCGTAGCTG
Source organism: uncultured Bradyrhizobium sp. (assembly GCA_964423245.1). Lineage (GTDB taxonomy): Bacteria > Pseudomonadota > Alphaproteobacteria > Rhizobiales > Xanthobacteraceae > Bradyrhizobium. The sequence continues at coordinate 51,419 of CAYREH010000028.1, forward strand.
CCGTCCGGCGTGAACACGATGCCGCCGGCATTGTGCACCGACAGCTGGGAGTTTCCGGGGGTCGCGAGCTTGTCGAGGTCGAGCGGGATGGATTGCTTGGTGCCGTTCGCCGTGTTCGTCACGAACACACCGGCTGCATCCGAGCCCGAATTGGTAAAGGCGACCCCGGTCCCGCCGGGCGTGACGGTGACCCCATTGGTCCCGCTGGCTCCCGGAATGACCGTCGCCTTCGGAGCCGCGCCCTTGGCGAAGGTTTGCGTCAGATCGATATCGATCAGGTTGCCGGGCAGATCCGTCCAGGCGTGGGGGCCGTTGGGATCGGGATGCTCGTTCGGCGCCGTGGCGTACAGGTGCAAGCCATCGGCCGAAACGGCGAGATTGCGGAACCCGGAGGGGGCGATCGAACTCTGCGCGAAGGCGTCCTGATTGGACTGGTCAAGGCCCGACAGCGCAACACTGCCGATCGCGATGTTGCGCACCACCGAATTGTAGGTCGGCGACGCCGGATCGATGTCGATCTGGAAGATGTAGGACGACGCAATGCCCTCAATCAGATAGGGATTGTGAGCAGCGACATAGGCGAACCTGCCGTCCGGGGAGATCGCGATGCCGTAGGGCTGCGCGCCGAACGGCATCCGGATCTCCTTGTAGTGCGGTTTCGCCTCGAGATCGACGAACGTGCTGTCGTCCGTGACGGTCACGCCGTTGCGGTTCGTTGCCGTCAGCACGAGCCGGTAGAATCCGGTCGCGTAATTCGACGGATCGAACTGCGAGACGAGCTTGTCGCTCAAGACCTCATCGGTCCCGGAGTTGAGCAGGATCGAATCGCCGCCGTCATACGGTTTGAGTTCGAGAGTCCATTTGTCGACGTCGCGCAGGTTGACCGTGCCGAGGATGTCGATCGGTTTGGTCAGGACGGCGGCATGCAATTGCGGATCGACCGCAACGCCCTTCGGCGCCGGAATGGTGTGCGGCTTGATCGTCAGCGCGGGCGCACCACCGCCGACGTCGATCTCCTGAAGCGTGACGGTGTCGACCACGGCAACGCGGCCCGAACCAAGCAGCGTGACATAGGCCCGTGTGTTGTCGGGGGTGACCGCGACGTCGCGCGGATACGGGATGTCCTTTGCGGTTTCGAGCGGAATGCTGGCGATGAGGCTGCCGAACGTGCCGGGATTGGTCGCATCGATGCGATGCGTGGGATCGCCATCGATGACGCCGAGGTCGCCCTCCACTCCGTTTGCGGTGTACTTCTCCGGAATCGTCACGAACACATAGGTGCCGTTCGGTGTGACCTTCGCCGCGTTACTCACGACCGGCGTGGCGACGTTCGTCACAAGACCGTTGCTGAAGACCGGAACCTGGTCGGTGCGGGTGACCGTGATCTGCGCGAGACCCAGAGTTACCGAGTCCGGGACGGTTATGTGCAGTTCGCCGTTGTTGCTGCTCCCGTTCGGCTTGGCCATGATCACGATGTTGCCGGGCATCGTGAAGGTGACAATGAGATCCTGCGGTGACCCCTGTGTCCCCGACTTGATGAAGTTGCTGCCGGAGAGAACCACTTCGGGCTTGATGTTGCCGCTAGCCTGGTCCACCGGGAACGCCACGCGGATGCCGGTGATCTGTGGCGCGGCCGGATCGATCGTCTGGGGCGGGTGAATGCTGGTCTGGAACTTGTTCACCACGCCAGGATCGATCTGGAAGTTGGACGTCGTCGTGACCGGCAGGCCCGCGTGCGGAATCAGCTGGAGCAACAAGGGCTGCGGCTGCGGCGCCGAGGGCATCGCCATCGTCGCGAGTATGCCGGCCGTGCCGGAGACACCAAACACGCCCATGAAGCCGCCGTCATTCGCGATGGCGGCCGTGAAGGCCGTCTGGCTTGCCTGCGCCTGCTGGAGTTGCAAGGTCCCAAGATTGGTATCGCCGTAGGCGACCATGTAGAGCGACTTGCCGGTCACGCCGTTATAGGGCGGCGAATTCGTATGCGCGTAGCCGTCGGCGCCGACCACGCCGTTTTCGACCTGCCACCAGATCGGGCGCGTCGTGCCGTCGTCGTTGAGGTAATCGCCGGCCTGGAAGAAATAGACCTTGGTGCCGGCCGCGATGGACGGATCGACCTTCACGGCGAGTTGGACCGGCACCTGCAGCGGATTCGGACCGACATCCAGGTTGAACGCCGCAGCATAGTGGAAGCCGCTCGGCAAGGCCTGCGGCAGATCGGCAGGGCCGGCTGGCTTGATGCTGACCGTGGTGGTGCCGCTGAGCACGCCGGGGGGAACCGCGACGATCGAGCCGTCGCTGCCCTGAACCACGGCGCCCTCCTTGCCGACGACGACATTGCCGGTCTGGGGAACCTGGACCTTGACCGGCACCACGACTTCGGCAGCGCCGTTGATGATGGTGACGGTCGCCGTACCCGGGGCGATCGCGGTCATGAAGCCGTCGGCGCTGACCGATACGATACCCGGCTTGTCGACGAAATAGCGGGTGCCGGTCGATGCCGTCGCCAGATCGGTGGTCAGCAGCTGGTCATCGCCAGGATGCACGTCGAACTGCCGCGTGCCGCCATTACTGGCCAGCGACACCGCGAGCGGATAGAGATCGATCCCCTTGTCGTAGAGCCGCCTCCCGAGCGCATCCGTCGGCACGCCGACCGTCACCGCGGTTGCCGCGGTGACGCCGTGGCTGCTGGCGAATAGCACGGTGGTGCCGTCGTGAAGCGTGGTCAGGCGGCCGTCGCCGGAGACCGAAGCCACCGTTGCATCGAGCGCCTGGAAGGAGAGATAGGACGACGGCAGCACGACGTCCTGCTGATCCTCGAAGTCGCCGATCAGGACCATGGTCTGGTTGCCGCCCGCGGCAAGACGCGGCGCGCGGTTCTGGAAGTCGAGCTTGACCAGAGCCGCG
>CAYREH010000028.1:54425-85438 GCA_964423245.1 uncultured Bradyrhizobium sp.
GCCCGCGGCAAGACGCGGCGCGCGGTTCTGGAAGTCGAGCTTGACCAGAGCCGCGTTGCTGACGTCGACCGCGACGGTCGCGACCGTCGATTTGTTGAAGCCGTCGTCCGCCTGGAATTCGAAATCGGCATGGCCGATGAACCCGAGCCCCGGAATGAACGTGACGGTGTGACCGTCCGGATTGAGCGTCGCGGTGCCGTTGAGCGAGGAGACCAGCTTGAAGAACAGCGGATCCCCTTCCGGATCGCTGGAGATCGTGTTCAGGTCGATGGTGAGCGGAAGGTCGACATGGGTGAGGACATCCTTGTCCTGCGCGACCGGCGGCGGCGCGGCGAGGAAGCCGTAATTGCTGCCGAGCAGTTGGGCGTCTGAAGCATTCACCACACCGTCACGATTGGCGTCGGCATCAGGCAGATAACCGGATTGCCCCGCCGATTGACCGAAGGACTGTGCGAGCAACGCGCTGTCATTGCCATCGACCGTGCCATCCTGGTTGGCATCGCCCGCGATGAACAGCTCGACCGTATAGGCGCCCGCAGTTGCGGCGCTGGAGCCCGTGATCCTGAGCAGGTCGACGCCGTCGCGGCCGACCGCGAACAAGGCGAACGAGCTGCCATTGCTGCTGCGCTGGATCAGCGGGATCAGGCCGTCGATCGACGGGATATCGGGCTGGAAGGTGCTGCCGTTCGCCGCTGTGATCTGCACGCCGACGAGCACCTTGCCGGTCGGCGTCGCGCGCAGCTCCGACGGCCGCAGGTTGAACGACAAATAGTCGGTGCCACCGGCCGACAAGCTGCCCTGATAGGGACTGGCACCGAAATCGCTCGGGCCATGGAGGTCCGCCGTGAGCGGCGCAACCTGCGCAATCGTTCCATAGCTGATGACATTGCCGGCGGCACCGGTCGGGGAGGTCGCGACGATCAGCCTGTGCGGATCGGCGGCAGAGTAGCCGTAACGGCTGCTCAGCCCGTTGCCGGTGTTGTGCGCGGAGGCGAGGTTGCCGGCGCCGTCGTAGGAATAGACCACGCGCGTGCCGTCGGACGCCACGATCGCCGTAATCCGCCCGGACGCATCGCGTGTGAACTGCACCGAATCGCCATTCGCGCTGACGATTCCGCTGTCGCTGAAATACAGTTTGTTGCCGCCCGGCAGTATCTCGTCGATCACACCTCGCGTGGTGCTGAGATGATAGACCGTGCCGTCCTGCGCCTTGAGCGTGTAGTCGGCCGTACCGAAAGCGCCGTTGGTCGGGTTGTACGGCCGGGCCGTCTGCAGCTCGTAATAGCCGTTCGGTCCCTTGCTGAGCGGAACGGTCGAGGATTCGAGCCGATAGGTCACGCCCGGATCGGCGGTGAATTTCGCAGTGTAGTAGGTCACGCCGAGTTGCACGTGCTTCTCGGGCGTGAAGGTGAAGCCGGCGCGCTGTCCATCCGGCAGGGTCAGATAGACGCGGGTCCCATCGACGAAGGGATTGTAGATACCGAGACTCTCGCGCCCGGTCGGGGGAATGCTGGTCTGGATCTGGGGATCGAGATTGGCAAGACGCCAGCCATAGCCGAACGAGCCGGCGATGTCCTTGTCCAGCGAGGAGTAGGACCGCACCAGGTTGACGGTGGTGCCGCCGAGCACCACCGTCAGATCGGTGAAATTCTCCACATAGGCGGACGGCCGGGTGGGCGCATCGGCCTCCACGATGGTTTGCACCACGGTGCTGCGGCCGCTTACATCGGTCGCGGTCAGACGAAGCTGGTAGGCGCCGCTGCGCAGCGCGGCCGGATCGAAGCGGGTGATGGTGCCGCTGACAGGCGTGGTGCCGGCTGCGATGATCGTGAAATCATTCGAGCCGACCAGCGCGCGCTCGAGCACCCAGCTGTCCAGATTGCTGTCGCTGACCGTGGCGTGGAGGTCGAGTGCCGTGGTCAGCAGCGCATGATTTGCGATGTTGTCGAACGAGACCAGCGGCGCGGCGTGGTCGTTCGGATCGCGGACCTTGAGCACGGTATGCGCGCTCCCGGTGCGGCCGTCGGCATCGGTGGCCGTAGCATCAACGGCGAAGACCCCGGGGGCCTGCGGCGTGTAGCTGGCGCGACCATGGCTGTCGAGCGCCAGCACCTGTCCGTTGACCGACAGCGTCAGCCCCTGGATCGGTGCCGTGCCGGTCGCCGCCACGTGCAACAGCACGGCCGTGCCCGGAATGTCCGGGAAGCTCGGCGTGATCTCGACGATGACCTGCGGCGGCGCGGCCTCGAGAGTCGCGCGCAGCGTCGCCACCCGCGAGGTGCTGAGCTCGCCGTCGGACACGGTGAACTTGATCGCATAGTCGCCGGTCTGCGTCGGCCCGGGCGTCCAGGTCAGACGTCCGGTGTGGGTATCGAGCGTCGCTCCCGCGGGCAGGCCGAGCGCGGAGAATGCGAGCTGCGTGTTGAGATCGGGGTCGCCTGCAACCAGTTGCAGGCTGAAGGGCTGGCCGACGACGACACCATGGTCGCTGACCTGCAAGGTCGGCGGACGGTCGACATTGTCGATATGAATGTTCGCCGACAGGGTATCCGAAAGCCCGCCGGGATCGACCGCCTTGAACCTGACGGTGTAGTCGCCGGCCTGCTCGAAGCCAGGTGTCCAGATCAATTGCGCCGTGGCGGTGTCGAACGTCGCGCCGGTCGGCAGCCCCGAAACCAGACTATAGGTCAGCGGATCGTCATTCGGGTCGGCCGCCGAGATCGCGAATTGCAGCTTGGTGCCTTCGCGGCCGGATTGCTGCTGCAGCGGGATGAAGTGCGGCGCTTCGTTCGAGGCGGTGACGGTGATCGCAATGGTGCGCGTCGTGGTGAGGCTGCCGTCGGTGGCCGACAGCACGATGCCGCTGTACTTGCCGACCTGAACCAGGCCGGGAGTCCAGGTCAGCACGCCCGACGCGGGATCGATCTTCGCTCCGACGGGAAGATTGGCGGCCGCATAGGTGACGGTGTCGCCATCGGGGTCGATCGCCCGCACCGCTACGCTCAAGGTCTGATTGGCCGCGACGGTCTGGTCCCCGGCGGAGACCCACACCGGCGCCTGGTTGCTGCTACGGACGGTGAGCGTGAAGAGCTGGTGATCGTCCAGCACGTTAGCGGGGTCACCATTGCCGCTGTCGTTGACGGTGACCAGGATGCTGTACTTGCCGATATCGGCGCTGGTCGGCGTCCAGGTCAGAACCTTCTGGCCATAGACTCCGTTGGACGAAAGCACCGCGCCGGGCGGCAGGCCGGTCGCGCCGAAGGTCAACGGATCCTGATCGGCATCCGTCGCCTTGATGACGAGTTGGAACGCCTGGCCGACAACGGCCACCTTGTCTCCGATCGGAACGAGGTGCGGAGGCCGGTCGGGGGCGTTGACGGTGACGACGAAGGACTGCGTACTCGACAGGGCGGCATTGGCGCCGTTGCCGTCGCCGTCATCGGTGGCGGTGAGGAAGATCGTATAGTTGCCGCGGTCGTCGGCGGTCGGCTTGAACGTGAACAGGCCGGTGCCGTCGCCATTGTCGACGAAGCTGCCGAAGGCAGGCACGCCCAGCATGGACAGTTGGAGCGGATCCCCATCGGCATCGACGGCCGAGACAGGGACCGTCAGCACGCCGTCATGATCCACGCTCTGATTGGCAATCGGCGCAACCTGCGGGGCGCGGTTGACATTGAGGACCGTGAGCGTGACCTGCTGCGTGGTGACCTTCGACTGACCGGTCCCATCGCCATTGTCGGTCGCCGTGATTGTGACGACATGCTGCCCGGCGGCGCCGAAGCCGGGCGTCCAGCTGAAGATCAGCGTATCGGGATCGAAGGTTGCGCCCTGCGGCATGCCGCTCAAGGTGTAGCTGACAGTCGGAATGTTGAGATCGCTGTGAACCAGGGTGCCGTCGGCCGCCCGATCCGGCGGCGTGAATGTCGGATTGTCGGGGTCGAAGGCCTGAACGCGGAACTCGATCTTCTGCCCTTCCGGGCCCTGGAAGACGTCGAGATTCTGGAAGGTGGGCGCGGCGTTGACGTTGAGCACCGCAATCGTCGTCGTCTGGGTGGTGCTGGCCTGGCCGTTGCTCACCGTGAACGGGATCGTGTAGACGCCGTGCTGCGTATAATCGGGCGTCCAGGTGAAAACGCCGGTCTTCGAATCCAGGAAGCCGCCGGGCGGCAGCAGGTTGCTGGAATAGGTGAGCGGCAATCCGTCGATATCGCTTGCCTGCAGCGCGATGCGAACCGGGGCGCCCTCGTTGGCGATAAAGTCCGCCGGCTTGATCAGCTTCGGCGGTTGAGGCGTCGGCGCGATCACGATCGTGGTGACCTGGCTGACCTCGTGAAGGCCATCGCTGGCGACGAAGGTCACATTGGTGTAGGTGCCCGCGGAATGGAAATCCGGCACCCAGATCAGCGCATGCTGCTGGGAATCGAAGACGGCCCCCGGCGGCAGATTGTTCACCCAATAGATCAGCCTGTCGCCATCCGGATCGGTCGCCTGGACTGGGATCGCCAAGGCCACGCCTTCCTTGCCGTCGATCTCGTTGGGCAGCGCGGTCATGACAGGAGCGCGGTTCACACCCGTCACGTTGAGCGTGAAGATCTGCGTGTCGTAGGCCCCGCCCGCATCGTAGACCTGCAGAGCCACCGTGGTGCGACCAAGACTGCTCGGTGTCGGCATCCAGGACACGAACCCGGTTGCGGCATCGATCGTCATGCCCTCAGGTCCCTTGACCAGCACGAAGGACAGCGGATCGCCATTGGCGTCAAACGCGGTGGGCTTGTAGGTGTAGGCCTGTCCAGCGTTCGCCGTCATGATCGGGTAGGTGACGAAGACCGGCGCCGCGTTGCCCGTCAGCACACCACTGACGCTGGGGTCGAACGTGACCGGCCGGCGATTGGGATCCGTGATCGTGACGGTCCTGCCGGTCGTCGCATGGCCGGCGAGCAGAATGCCATTGGCCGGCAGATTGGCGCTGAGATCGATCAGCCAGGAGCCGTCGGCGGCGCGGCCGGCCGTTCCGAGCGGCTCGCCGTCAAAATGCTGCGTGGGCGACAGCTGCAGCACCAGCGGAAGCACCAGATTGTGCGAGCTCTTGTTGGTGACGATGACGTCGAAGGAAATCGTGCCGGTCTCGCGGTCGCTGCGCGCCAGCGAGAAGGTCACGTCGAGCACCGAGGTGACGTCGCTGACGGCCGTGAAGCCGGTCGTGTAGGCCTCTGCCAGCGCCAAGCCGGCCGCACTCCGGACGCTGGTCAGGACCTTGAGCTGGTAGTGATCGGCGTAAAGCGGCGCGAAGCTGAGCACGGCCGTGCGCGTCGCCTGGTCGTAGGCGATGGCCTGGATCGGGATCAGGCCGGCGCCGTCGCCGCGAAGCTGGTAATTGTCGGGATTAAGCACCGATCGCGGATCACTCGCCGCATCCGCCAGCATATCCTCGTCGAAGGTCACCGAAATGCTGGCGAATGGCAGCGAGACAAAGGCATCCGGCGGCGGATTGGTGCTCGCCACATGTGGCGCGCGCACGGGTCCGAGCACGTCGACCTGGTGCGACTGGCTCAGGAACACCCGTCCGTCGACACTGGTCCGGACGATGTCGCCGCGCGTCCCGCCCTTGGCGAGATCGAGCACCTTCATGGTCGCAAGGTCGACCATCGACAGCACGGTGCCACCGGACGCCGAGGCTTCGGTGTGAGACACAAACAGCAGGCCGTCGAATTTCGAGCCTGCCGCGCCGAAGGCGATCGAGCCGACATCGTCGTCGAAGGCGAGCATCAGCTTCGGCTTCAGCGGCGTGCCGGTGAACTGGATGACCTGCCCCTGATTGTGCGGCCAGGTGACGGCCCACAGCGTCCCGTCAGGCGCAAAGGCGAGACTGCCCACACGGATATCGCTGAAATGACTGAACGTCCGGGCCGTCGGGTCGAATATCTCGATGCCGTTGCCCGAAGAGACATAGATCAGTCCGGTCCCCGGCTGCAGCGCCAGGCTCTGGGTCAGCGAGTCCCCGAACCGGTCGATCACGGCCCCGGTGCTGGCGTCGAGTTCGTAGAGCGGTCCACCGCCGGTCGCGGCCCAGATCACGTTGCGGCTGGTGTCGAGCACCATGTCGTAGATCGGCTCGGACAACGTGACGAGCGGAGCTCCCACCTGCCCGCCTTCGGCATTCAGCTTGAAGATCTGGTTGCGCGATGCGCCGCCGCTGACCAGCACCGTGCCATCGGGCATGACCAGGATGGCCATCGGCCCGATCCCTGCCCCGCTGGTTCCGATCCCCGTTGCGAAGGCCTGCGCCGTGAAAGGCGCGAGCACGCTCGAGAACTCGGAAGGACGCGTTTGCGGTGCGGCCGACGGGATGCCCTGCTGGGCCTGCACGAACAGGGCGTTGGTCGACGGCTGCGAGGACGGCGCCGGAGGCGTGCCGAGATCCGGCGTCGTCCCCGACACGGTCGGGGTTGCGCCGAGATTGGCCGAGGAATCGCTGTTCGGCACCGAGGCGCCGAGCGGGGCCTGCTCGCGATTGCCGGCATTGTCCGTTGCAAGCGCGAGGAATTTGTAGGTGTGGCCCGCCTGACCGTTGTAGACGCCGGAGGTCTGCGTCGTCTGTTTCAACCAGGTCGCGTAGTTTCCGCCGTCGACGGAAACATAGACGGTGACGTCCTTGACGCCGCTGCCGGCGGCATCATCCGTCGCGGTCCATTGCACCTTGTAATCGGAGCTGCCCTGCGCCAATGGCGTCGCGGTCAGTGAGGTCACCGGAGCCGCGCCATCGAGCGTGAAGGTGAGCTGCTGCGTATCGATCGGCGCGGTCGTGTTGAAGATGACCCGTGCCTGGCCGGTCAGCTGCGTGCCGGTCGCAAGCCCCGCCTTGGGCGTGGCCGTGTAGCTGACGAAGCCGCGGCCAGCGCCTTGCCCGTCGTCGGGCGGCAACAATCCCCTGGTCGGATCCTGGACGACCTCGCCCGTGAGCGGATCGATGGCCTGCAGCAGCCAGGTCAGCGAGTTGGAAGACAGCTCGATGCCGGCGCTGACGCGCAATATGTAGCCCTTGCTCCGGGTGAAGTCGAAATCGTTCTGGAACGAGCCGACGCTGCCGGGAACGTGGACCTTGATGTCGCCGATCTGGAGGTCACCGAGACGGAACGAGCGCGGGTCGTAGTCGGAGTCGAGTTGCGTGACGATGCGAATCTCGCCGACCGTCGACGAGGCTTGCGGTGCGTTCTGGAACTGGATCGTGTAGGGCTCGGCGACGCCCGCAGGCACGAACTGGTCCGTGCCGTAGCCGAGCGGCCCGTTCAGGAAGGCCTGGCCGCTACGGCCGCTGCCGTTGAAGAACGAGGCGAAGTTCGGCGGCTGGACGTTGATGAAGTTCTGGTTCTCGGGATGGGTCTGGTCGTTGGTGTGCCCTGTGAAGGGAAAATCCCAGCTGTTGGCCCAGGGAACGTAGATGTAGTTCGCTTCATAGTGCGTCGGCGACGTGGCGTTGAGATTGAAGTCGCTCGCAGGCGGCGGATCGAAACTGACATAGGTCGTCGGCTCGTGAGGACTGACCGTATCCTCCTTGATGGTTTGATACGGTGTCGTCTTGGTCGGATCGTTGCCGTACCATTGTTGGACCTGGCTGAAGAACTGCAGCAAATTGCCACTGGTGACGATCTGCTTGCCGGCCGGGCCGGCCAGGATGCCAGCCGCCAAGGTCGCCTGCAGACTGACGAGAACCGGATTGTCGTGAATCTCCGGCGGCTGGTCGACGGGCCGCAGCAGGCCCGCCTGGGTCAGCGCGGTCAGGTACAGTTCAACCCAGGCCACGGGATCGGCGGCCAGATTTTGCAGCGCCGACGACGCCGTCGGGTCCTTCAGGATGTTCGCGCGCAGGGTTTCGGCAGATTGCCGCTGCTGCGCGACATATTCGTCGGGCGTCAGCGCCGTCGCCGCGCCCATGATGTTGAACGCGAAGGCAGTGACGCCTGGGTGCTCGCTCTGATTGCCCGGCGGCAGCCCGTCCGGATAGGTCTGCACCAGAAAGCTGAACGTGGTGTTGGCGCGCGTGGCGAGATCGTAGGCGAAGCCGGTGGTCAGCGACTGACCGTTGGTATTGGAGATCGGGACGATGCTGGCCCAAGGCACATCGGCAATGCCTGGCGTGCCCGTGACGTTGGTGGTGACGCCGAGATACGGCACCCCCTCGTTCAACGGCGTACCGGGTACGCCGTACTGGAACTGAACGTAGGGAATGTCGACATTGGTCTGGCTCGTCAGCGTGAAGCCATAGAGGCCGCTCTGGCCGGCCCAGATGACGCGAGGACCGCCGAGCGCGATGCTCACGTCGGCCGGCAGCGCCTCTTCGACCAGATAGCGATAAGGTGCGATGGCGATCAGACCGTTCGGATTGATCACCTCGACGTCGTAGAGCCCGTGCGGCGCATTGCGCAGATCGAAGACCGCAATGATCCGGGTTGGATCCATGACCTTGTAGCTGACCGGCTCGTACTCCGCGAAGCCCGGCCGCACCAGCTTGACGACCGCCTGCGCATCGAACTGGGCGCCGGAGATCACCGTGGTGACATAGCGGCTGTCGCCGCCCTGGTCCTGCACGACGTCGGTGATGCCGAACGGCAGCACATGTGCAAGCAGGGTTACGCGCGAATTCGGTCCGGGCTCCGACTGGCCATGCACAAGCACGTAGTATGTGCCTGCCGTGGTCGACGGAATGACGGCGATCTGGTTGGCCTGGACGGCACCTTGATAGGCGGCGTCGTAGGTCGCACCGGTCGGCAGCGCGCCGTAGCGCAGGAACAGCGTGTTGGCGGCGGTCGAATCCGCGGAGGTGAGGTCGACCTGCAAGCTCTGGCCCTGTGCCACCGTGACCTGGAACAGCCTGTCCTGGCCGGTGCTGAGCGTCGTGTCGACCGCGACGCCGAGATGCAACTCCGGCACGGTCACCTGCAAGGTGCTCGCCGACGTCGTCGTATTGTTCTGCGTCGGCGCTTCGACGATGTCGTCGAAGATGTCGGTCCGCACGATGATCCGGTAGGTCCCGGGCGTCGCCGGCGGCAGACGCGCATCCAGCGTCCCGGTATAGGACCCGCCCGGCAGGATGGTCCCGTTGACGTCGTAGAACCCGATCGGCCTGTCGTTGATGTCCCAGGTGTTGTCGCTGGAGAGATAGGCCACATCGCGCCACGCGCCGATGGCCGCGTTGACACCGACATTCTTGACCGTCCAGGTCAGATGGACGGAATCGCCCGACATCGCGCCGTTGGGGACGGTGATGGTGTCGACGACAAGATCGGACGGCGGCGGCTGGTCGATCAGCAGAGGCGTTCCGGTCGAGGTCGCGTTGTTGCTCTCCTTGTCCGCCTCGAACACCACGCCCGACAGCGGCGATGCCGCCGTCGGCGGGTCGGTCAACACGAACACGTACCACGGGCCGGTCAGATTCTTCGGCGCCTTGAAGCTCAGGCTGTTCTGGTAGCTGGCGCTGGCCGCGAGCCCGCCGGTGTGCGTGACGGCCCCGAGATAGATGTCGGCGTCGCTGAGGAACCTGTCGCGCGACAGGTAGATGTAATCGTCCCATTTGCCCTGGCGGTCCGGCGTCGAACCGGCCCCGGTGTTCGTCACCTGGTAAGTGACGGTGAAGGACTGCCCCGTCAGCACGTGGCCGGGCTGGGACGGATCGGGCCCCAGCGCCTGCAACGACGTGACCTGCAGGTCCGGCGGCGGCACCAACGACACCGGCATGAAGCCCGCGGTGATGTTGTTGCCCTCGCCCTGGAACTCCGGGACGCTGCCCATCCCGTCGTTGTACATCAGGCCCGGAACGTCCAGCACGCCGGAAGCGGTACTGTCGGTGTAGACCAGGACGTAATAGTTGCCGCCGATGCCATCGGGAAGCTGAGCATCGACGGTGGCCGTATAGCTCGCTCCGGTCGCCAGGATGCTGCCATGCGACACCGAGCCGATCTCGGTGTCGCGGCCGTCGAGCGAGGGATCCAGCGAGAGGAACAACCGGTCGGTCCAGCGCCCCTCCCGCGTGTCGCGGTTGCCGAGGTTGGTGACCGTGAAGGTGATCGGGACGATTTCGCCCGCGTGCGGCGCCTGGCTCGGCAGGACGAGATTGGTGACCTGCAGGTCGGGCTCGCGGTAGACGACGGGAACGATGCCAGACGTGCGATTGTTGCTGATGTCCTCGTAGCCGTGGGTCGCAAAGAAATCACGTCCCCCGGTATTGTCCCGCGTATGAGCGCTCGTATTGCCGTCCGCGTTGGCGATCACATAGACGTAATAAGGTTGCGGATCCGCCGCTGTGCCGCCAATCCCCTTGGGAAGAACGAACGTTGCCGTCTGCGTGTAGCTCGCACCGCTCGCAAGCGGCTGTGCATTGCTGTGCTGATAGTGTCCGATGAAAGTGGCCTGGAAAGCATCGAACGTCGCGTAACGCGAGAAGTAGACGTCATCCGTCCAGTAGCGCGTACCGGACCAGGCATCCGCCCCGAAATTCTGCACCGTCCAGCTGACCGTCGTGGATTCGCCGGAGTAGTTCGTTGCCGGTGCGCTGACGGAGGTGACGCGAAGATCGGCGACGGGTCGGGGCGTGACGCGGGTATTTCCGACGTTGATGTTGTTGCCGGCATACTGGCCTTCCCACGTCGGCGAGATGTAGTTGCCGCTCGCGGTGTACCCGCCGGTGTTGGCGACGACGATGACATACTTGCCCGAAATCTCGGGCGCGAGCTTGAAGGTCGCCTGGCCGGTATAGGTGCCGTTGGCGTTTACGACCCCGTCGTGCTCCACGGCGCCGAGGAACCACTGGTTGCCGACGTCCTTGCCGCTATTCGGCGGCACGAAATCGGGGACATCAGACAGATAGATCTGGTCGAACAGAACGGCGTTCTCGGTCGGGTTGGTACCCTGGTTCTGCACCGTCCAAGTCACCGAATAGTCTTCGCCGCCGACGCCCGTCGCCTGTGGCGTGACCGCGGTCACGACCAGGTCGGGCGGCGGCGTCAGCAACACGGTGATCGGACGTGCCTTGTAATTGTCGTTGTTGGAACGATTCGGATCGTCGGGGTTGATGTTGATGTCCTGGGTGCTCTTGTGCACCACGTCGAACGCGTCCGACCAGGCCGTGATGAAGAACTCGCCGGAGATGTGCTTGGGCAGGGTCACGGTCGCGGTGACGTCGTAGCCCGTTGGCAAGGTGATCACGCTGGGATCGTTGCCGATGATCCCATTGTGCGCGATGGTGGCGAGCAACACGTCGCCCTTCGTCGTGTTAGGCCGCGTTCTGTCGCGCGTCAGCCAGATCTGGTCCGTCCAGTTTTCCTGGTCAGTCGGCTCGAGGCCGAGATTGTCGACGTGATAGGATACCGTGATCGTCGAGCCATCGAAGGACTGGACGGGCGCCTTGACGTTGCTGGTGACGAGGTCCGCCGGCGGCTCCGCGTTGATCGTGATCTGCTTGACGAAGGTGTTGTTGTTGCCGTTGGGAAACTCGCCGACTCCGTCATTGGCGTTGGTGTCAACGATGACATAGGCGGGGCCGCCGAGCCGCTTCGGAACCAGCATGTTGCTGGTCGATATCTTGTATTTTTCGCCGGGAGCCAGTGCGGAGAGATTGTCAAAGGACCCGATCAGGATCGCGCTGCCGTCGAGGTGATCGACCAGCGAAATGTAGACATTGTCCTTCCAGTGACCCTTGGCCTCGACGATGCCCTGGTTGATGACCGTGAAATCGAGCGCAACCGTGCCGCCAGCGTTCGCCGTCGCCGGCAGATTGTCGATCGAGAAGACCTGCAGATCCGGATTCGGGGCAATGACCAGCGTGAGGGGATTGGGATCCGCGAGCGTGTTGTTGCCCGAAGCCGGCTCGTAGATTGGAAACAGACCCGCATTGGTCTTGATCATCAACTGGAATACGCCGGCCACGTTGCTCGGCAGTTGAACGACCTCGGACCGGCTGTAGGACAGTCCGGCTCCGAGCGGGCCCGTGAAATCGAACGCGCCCAGGCCGAGGCTGCGATGCTGGCCGCCGACCTCCTGCAGGAAGATGCTGTCAATCCAGGTCCCGTCAGCGCGCCCGCTACCGGCATTCTGGACCGTCCAGCTGATGTCGATCCTGTCGCCGGCATTGGCCTGGCTGACCTGGGCGGTGGATCCCGGGGTCGTCGCGACGACGGTCCCGGGCACGAGATCGGGCGCCGGCGTCAGGTTGATGGTCACGGGTCCAGAGACCACCGCGTTGTTGTCGGTGTAGATGAACTCCGACGGGCCGCCCGTCTTCACCACGACATAGAACGTGCCGTGCAGGCCGTCAGGGATCGTCGCGGTCCCGGTCCGCGTGTAGCTGCCGCCGACTTCGAGCGCGCCGACGTGATCGAAGCTGCCGATAAACGTGACGATGTTCTTGCCGAGCGGATCCGACGCCAGCGCAACGCTGTCGGACCAGGAGGTGCGATCGGTGGTACCGATTGCATGCGGCGACTGGTTGGTGACGGTCCACGATACCGTAATGGGCCGGCTGCTGTCCGCCGTTGGCGCGACGACGAGATTCGAGACGGCGAGATCTGCAAAGGGCGCGGTGACGACATCGAACATGTTCGATGCTTCCGCGGCGTTGTTGGCTTCGACGCCGTTTTCGAACACGACGTCGGCCGCGTCGGTCCGTACGAACAGATGTGAGTGGGTCTGGTACTTTGGCGGCAGCGTGATCGTCAGGCTGGACTGGTAGGTCGCACCTGCGGCAAGCGCTCCGACATGGTCGAGCTGACCGATCACCGTCCCGTGCGACGGATCGGTGTCGGCGGAGACGATCACGACATCGCGCCAATTGCCGACCGTGGTTGCGGCCTGGCCCGCATTCGTCACGGTCCAGCCGATCGTGACCGTGGCGGGATCGGCGATCGTCAGGCCCGGCGCCGACACCGCCGAGGTGACGAGATCGGCATATGGCGCAAGCGCCGCGCTGGCCGTGACCGTCGCCGCATTGTTGCTTTCAGCCGTGCTGGTGCCGCTCGCGCCGGCGGCATTGGACTCGCCCACCTGGCTGTAGAAATCGGTGGTGACCGTGATCTCGAGCTGGCCCGCGCCGGGAGATCCCTGAGGCAAGGCGAAAACGTATTGCTGCGCCCGCGAGGCGCCTGCCGCGATCGATCCGTTGCCCGTCACGGCGGGATCGTAGAGCACATCCCCGAGCGCGACGACCTGGTTCGTCGTGACGTTGCGGACCACCACGTGGGAATAGAAAGAGCCGGTCACCGCGGCGTTGCCGCTGTTCTGAACCGTCCAGTTCAGCGTCGCGCCATCACCCGAACGCAGTCCGGTCGACGGCGTCAGGGCGAGATTGGAGACCTGCAGGTCCGGCGCGGGGGCCGCCACAGAGGTGACCGTCAGGCTCGCGCCGTTGTTGCTCTCCGCCGTATTGCCGCCGCCAGCCCCCGCATTGTTGAACTCGAACACCTGGTTGAAATTGTCGGTGGTGACCGTGAACTGGATCTGGCCGGTGCCGCGAAGGCCGACAGGAAGCGTATAGCCGATCTGGCGCGCACAACCGTCGCCCGCCGCAATCGATCCGTTTCCGTTCGTCGAGTCCGTGTAGACCACCGGGATCGTATCGAGCGTTTCCCCCGTGGTCAGATTCCTGATCGTGACGTAGTCGTACCAGGAGCCGCTGGTCGCCGCGGTGCCCAGGTTGCGGTCGTCCCAATGCAGCACGACGCTGGCGCCGGACTGCAGCCCGTTCGGCGCCTCGACCGAAAGGTTGGCTGCCGTCAGATCCGGGTAGGGAGCGACCGTCGAGCTCACCGTCCTCGTGCCGGTATTGTTGGTCTCGGCCGTTCCGGCCGCGCTGAACTCGAACAGCGCGTTGGTGCTGTCGGTGGTGATCGTGATCTGAATCTGGCCGATGCCACGGCTGCCGTCCGGCAGCTTACCGATGTATTGCCGGGTGCGCGCCGTTCCGGCGGCGATCGCGCCATTGCCCGCCTGCGCCGGGTCGTAGGGCACATTGACCGAGGCGAGTGTCTCGCCGGTCGTCAGGTTCTTGATGACGACCAGATCGGTCCAGCCCGTGGCTGTCGCCTTCGTGCCAATATTGCTGTCATCCCAGCGAACCGTGAAGGATGCCCCCGAGGTGAGGCCGGCCGGATCGACGCTGATGTTCGAGACCTGCAGGTCGGGATAGGGCGCACTGACCGACGTCAAGATCAGCGAACCCGAATTATTGGTCTCGGCAGAACCGTCTGCGTTGTTCTCAACGAGAACATTGGCGCTATCGACGGTCACCGTGACCTTGATCTGGCCGATGCCGCGTGCGCCACCGGGCAGCTGGTAGCTGACCTGCCGGCTTCGCGCACCGCCTGGCTCGATGGCTCCATTGCCGGCGGCAGCGGGATCGTAAGGCACGAGCAACGTCGCGAGCGTCTCGCCAGTCGTTGTGTTCTGGATCACGACCTTGTCGGTCCAGCCGACCGGCGTCGCCCGCGAGCTGGTGTTGACGTCGCTCCAGTTGATCGTGATCGAACTGCCCGATGTCACGCCGGTCGCGGGGGTGACGCTGATGGCGCCCACCGTCAGGTCCGGATAGGTCGCGATCGACGACGGGACCGTCGCTACAGCACTGTTGTTGGCCTCGCCCGTTGCTGCGTTATTGTATTCGAAGAGGGAATTGCCGCCGTCCGCGGTGACGGTCACTTCGATGTTGCCGACGCCCGCGGCCCCGTCTGGCAACAGGAAGGCCATCTGACGCGCGCGCTGCCCGCCAGCCTCGATGTTTCCGTTACCCGCGGCAGCCGGATCATAGGGAATGTTCTGACTGATCAGAACCTGTCCCGTCGAGGTGTTGCGGACGACGATCCGGTCCAGCCAGGCACCCGTGGTGGCGGCATTGCCGGTGTTGACGTCGCTCCAATTGACGACCACGAGATCGCCGGACTGGAGCCCGGACGTCGTGTTGCCGGTATAGAGCGTGAACGAGAGATCGTCGGCGTAACCGTCATTGTAGCTGCCGCCCTGTCGCGTCATCGTCAACGTCAGCACGACCTTGCGTGCGCCGACCGGGACGAGGTCCGTCGCCGTGCGGGCCAGCAGCCCCGTGGCGTTGCTGCGATCGGACGCAACGACCGGCCCGATTGTCGTGCTGCCGAGCACCGTGCCATCGCTCGCCACGAACTGGGCGGTCAGCGAAGCGGCGTCGTCCTGGCTGCTGAACCCGCCGAGATAACCCGCGAGTGCGAAACGAGCCGCGCCCGCATCGATCGTGGCGCCCGCCGCGCTCAAATCGATGATCTGCGACAGCGTCGACTGTGCGCTGTTCTGGCCGCCCGCGAACGTGACCGCGCCGCGATCGGCAGGACCGGGGTCGCCCACGGCGGGACCACCCCCGCCATAGGCCAGAAGTTCGGGCGTGCCGGTGACGGTCCAACCCGGGAATGGATTGCCGGCGGTTCCGGCTTCGGCGTTCCCGTTCGCGACCAGATTGTGATTGAACAGGCTGGGAACGCCGGCCGGCGGCTGCAGCGATACGCCGCTGAGCGTCAGCCCGCGCACCTGCAAGTCCGGATAAGGGGCGAGCGCCGAGGTCTGCGTCACGCTGGCGGTGTTGTTGCTGCCGACGGCATCGGATTCCACGACCGAGCGCAAGTAGTTGACCGTGACGGCGACCTGGATCTGGCCGACGCCGGCCGCGCCGTCCGGCAGCTTGAAGCCGAACTGTCGCTGACGCGAGGCGCCACCGGCGATGGCACCGTTGCCGGACGCAGCCGGATCGTAGGGCACCGTGCTGCTGATCAGCGTCTGGCCCGTCGTCGCATTCTTCACGACGACAAGATCGTTGAAGGCACCCGACGTGGCGAGATTGCCGGCATTGTTCACGGTCCACTGCACCAGAACCGTACCACTCGATTGCAGGCCGACAGCCGGCGTCAGCGTCAGATTGCCGATCTGCAGATCGCGTGTGTCGTTGTCGCGGTTGACGACGCTGACGTCGGGAAGCTTGAACTGATTGTAGTTTGAATCCGCGCTGCTCGCCGTACCCTGGATCTTGTAGGTGACGTCACCGTCGATGAGCTGATCGTCAACGCCCTTGACGGTCACGGTCTGCGCAATGTTCCAGTTCTGCGCCGTAAACGTCAACGCGACCGGCGTGACAGTGCCTTCCGACGGGGCGCTCGACGACAGGTTCACGATGACGTCGGCCAGCGGCTGGCTGGTCAGCACCACCGAATATGAGGCCTGACCGCCGGACTCGGTCGTCACGAGCCCGGTCGACGGGGTGACGGTGAAGCCGGCATGGTCGTCGTCCCGATTGACGATCGTCACATCGCTGGGATCGAAGCCGTTGTAGCTGGCATCGCTCGACACCGCCTTCTTGAGGACGATGTGATAGACGACGTCGCCGTCCTGGATGCTGTCGTTGACGCCGGTGACCGTGACAACCTGCGGCGTGTCCCAGTTCTGCGGCGTGAAGTGCAGCGTCCTGACGGAGGGCGCGCCTTCCGCGGCATTGTCCGTGTCGAGATCGATGAACACGTCGGCGCTCGGCCGGCCGTCGAGGACGACCGAGAAGCTGGTGCCGCCACCGACCTCCGTGGTCTCCAGCCCGGAGGTCGGGACCACCGTAATGCCGATGACCTGGCTGAACAGTGTCAGGTCGGTTGCGCTGTAATTGGCGGTCAGTCCTGCCGGAAGACCATTGATCGTCGCGAACGTACCGAGATGAGAGCCGAAGGTCTCGATCGCAAAGCTTTGTCCTGAGGTCGGCTGGAAATTGTTGATCAGGCTGACATTGAGTGCGCCCGCGAGAGCCGCGGCGCCGTCCACAGCGAGTTGATCGAACTGTGCCCCCGCAGAAATGCCGCCGACCTCGATATTGAGTGCGCCGGCCGCGGTCTGGGTGTAGTTGCCGGTAACGATGAGCGATCCGGCCGCACCCGCGCCCGCGACGTTGATCTGCGCCGCATTGGTGAGATCCGCAGCAACGACACCGCGGCCGGAGAAGGTTCCACCGAGGATGTTGACCGCCGGCTTGCGCGCGGCGATCCAGACCGGTCCGGCCCCTGCGATCGGTCCATTGTTGCCGCTGGTGGACGAATCCCGCGCGACGGTTCCGCTGCCCTCGTTCAGCTTCCAATAGCCGATCAGCCCAGCTTCGGTGCCGCTCAGCGGCTGCGCCGTGGCCAGGATCTGCGCCTGCGTGAGTGCGACATTCCAGAGGCTCACCTCGGCGAGCCGGCCCGACCAGGGGTTGCCCAGTCGCTCGGAATTGAAGTCATCGCCGATGGTCAGGGCGTGGCTGTCATAACCGATCGTGGCGGTGGACGTGCTCGAGGCGACCAGCGATCCATCGAGATAGAGCTTGAGTCCGGTCGAGTCGTAGGTGAACGCAACGCGATACCAGGTGTTTGGAACAGGTGTCCAGTTGTAGGCAACCGAAACGCCAGTCGATGCATTGCCGACGGCGGCCCGCAATGCCCCGCTCTCGTACCAGACGACGTAGGAATCCTGAATGCTGGTGCCGACCGCCTTTCCCAGAACGTGACGCACGTTCGAGGTGAAGTTGTCGCCGGCATTGATCCAGGCTTCGATCGTCAATGCGGTGGTCGGGCGCAGAACGGCGGTGTCGGCAATCTGGATGTTGTTGTCCACGCCGTTGAAGAGGAGCGACGTCGTGACCGGCGGCGACGCATCCGTTGCAATCCTGGTCGGCTGGAAGCCTGGGGATCCGCCCAAAAGCGCGTCGTTTCGATTGGACGTGGCATCGCGCGCCACGATGCCCGTCCCGTCGTCGAGGCGCCAATTGCCGGCGAGGCCGGTCTCGTTGCCCACGAGGGTGGCGCTCATGTCAGCCTGGATGTCGGCGATGCTGCGCGCGACGCTCCAGAGCCGCGCATCGCGGATTTTCCCCGACCAAAGACCACTCAATTGATTGAAGTCGTAGTCGCCGCCGATGACCAGCGGATGGCTGTCATAATCGAGCGCCGCGGTGGATGCGTTGGAGGCGACCAGGGCGCCATCGACATAGAGCTTCAGACCGGTCGCGTCGTAGCTGAACGCGATGTGGTGCCAGGTGTCGGACGCCGGGCTCCAGGTGAAATTGACCTGCGAGCCGCTGGACGCGTTGCCGGCACCGGCGTGGAGTTGGCCGCCAGAATACCAGATGGCGTAGGAATCATTGACGCCGGAGCCGACCGGCTTGGCCATCAGGACACGGGAGCCCGAGCCGAAATTGGATCCCAGCGTTGCCCAGACCTCCATCGTCAAGGCATTGGCCGGGCGCAGCGCCGCAGCGTCTGCAATCTGGACATTGTCGCCAACACCGTCGAAGGACAGCCCGGAATCGGAGGTCCAGGCGGGCTGGCTCGTTATGACGCTGCCGAGATATCCGGTGTTGCCGTGCCCCGTGACATCGCTGACGGTCGCTCCGGTACCCTCGAAATTCCAGAGCGCATTGAGGCCGCTCTCGCGGCCGGTGAGACGGCGATACATATCGGTCCGGAGCGCGTCCGCCGGGCGCGCGATGTTCCAGACGCTGACGTCGTCGATGCTGCCCTGAAAGGAGTTGTCCCATCCCGGCGCCTGGCCGATCCGGAACGGGCCGGTGGTATCGCGGATGCCGCTCGCGTCATAGGTCCGCTCGGCCGAGAGCACCCCATTGACGTACAGCCGCATGAAGTTGCTGGATGTGCTGATCACCGCATCGAAGTGATACCACTGCCCGGCCTTGATGAGGCCCGTCGCCGTCGAGACATCGAGCGTGCCCACGCCGACGCGGCTTTGCGGCGTCGAGGCGAAATAGAGATAGCCGGCAGAGTTGAGCCAGAGTGCGTATTCGCGGTTCGCAGCGCCGCTCACCGTATCGGGGCCGTCGCCCTTGAAGAATATGTTCTGCCAGGTCCGTGGGAAGCCGTCCGCCTTGAACCAGCCGCTGACGGTCAGGTCCGCCGAGGAATGCAGCGTCGCACTGTCGGCCATCTCGACGAAATCGTTGCCGTCGAAACGCAAGCCGTTGCCGATCGGCCGCGTATCCCCGATCACGCCCCCCCGGAGGTCGACAGTGCCGCCGGTCTGGGTGAACTGGCCGCCCAGCCCGAACGTGCTGCCGCTGCCGATCGTCAGCGAACCGGCATTGGTGAAATCGCCGATCGTCGTGAAATTGTAGCCATTGCTGATCGTCAGGCTGCCGCCGGTCGCATTGGTGGTCAGACCGGCGAACGCCCCGGTCGAGCCATTATCGCGGTAGAAATTCGAGTTGGCACCGTCGACGAGGATCGTCGCGGCATTGATGGCGACGGTCTGCGGCAGGGTCAGACGCAGGGTCGCACCGTTGAGCACCTGCCATGTGCCGCCGGTCAGCGTGGCGTTGGCGAAATTGGTGACGGCGGACGGGACGATGCTGATCCCCTGCCCTGCCACATTTGACGTGATCGTGCCATTGTTGGTGAGCCTGCTGGTTCCGCCGTTCTCCCATTGCTCGCCAATCGAGGCATAGCCGCCGACGACCTTGAAGCCGCTGGCCAGTGTGAGCGTGCTCGTGCCCTCGATGGTGAGGCGGCGGATCGAGCCGGTGGTGCCTTCGAACGAAATGGTGCCGTTGCCACCGAAGACCTGATCACCGAACGAGCGCACCTGGGCGTTCGAGCCCGTCAGATGGATGATTCCGTTCAGTGTCATGCCACCGGCAACGCGAAGCCGCGCCGCGCTGCCCGACACCGTCAGATCGCCATTGAGGGTCACGCCGCCGGTGAAGGTGCCGGCCGCATTGTCGAGCGAGAGCAGCAGCGTGGCGCCATCGGCGAAGCCGACGCTGCCCCCATTGATCGTCCCGAGAAAATTCCAGGATCCTGTCGTGGCGTTCAGCGCCAGCGTCGCGCCGGAATTGTTCAATGTGCCGGTCAGATTGACGGTGCCGCCGGTCCGGTTGACGGTCCCGAGCGCCGCGGTGGGGAAGGTGCCGCCGAGATTGAGCGTCGCGTTGACGATGGTGATCGCGCCTGCGTTGCTCCAGTTGCCGCTGAACGTCAGCGTCGAATCGGTCGCCGACGCCGTGCCGGTCGCCGCGATGACGATGTTGTTGCCGATCGCGGTGCCGCCATTGGCGGCCTGGAAGGCGCCGGCATTGGTGAAAACGTTGTTGACGCCCACCGTCAGGCTTTGGGAGGCGACGTTGGCATTGATCAGACCGTTGTTGACGAGGTTGTTGGTGCCTCCGGTCTCCCACTGCTCACCGATCGACGCGTAGCCGCCGACCACCTTGAACGTGCTGGCCAGCGTCAGGGTCGAGGTGCCCTCGATCGTCAGCCGGCGGATCGAACCGGTTGTCCCCTCGAACGAGATCGTGCCGTTGCCGCCGAAGGTCTGATCGCCGAACGAGCGTACCTGGGCATTCGAGCCCGTCAGATGGATGATTCCGTTCAGCGTCATTCCGCCCGCGACGCGAAGCCGTGCGCTGCTGCCCGAGACCGTGAGATCGCCGTTGAGGGTCACGCCGCCGGTGAAGGTGCCGGCCGCATTGTCGAGCGACAGCAGCAGCGTCGCGCCGTCCGCGAACGCGACCGTGCCGCCGTTCACCGTACCCAGGAAATTCCAGGAGCCGGTCTTGGCGTTCAAGGTGAGGGTCGCGCCGGTGTTGTTCACCGTTCCCGTCAGATTGACCACGCCGCCGGTGCGGTTGATGGTCCCGAGCCCGGCGGTCGTGACAGCGCCGCCGAGATTTAGCGTCGAATTGACGACGTTGATGGCACCGCTGTTGCTCCAATTGCCACCCAGCGTCAGGGTTGAATCCGTAGCCGAGGCAATGCCCGCACTCGTGATGGCGATGTTGGTGGCGACGACCGTACCGCCATTCGTGGCCTGGATCGTGCCCGCGTTGGTGAAAATGTTGTTGGGGCCGACCGTCAGGCTTTGCGCCGCGATGTTGGCATTGATCAGGCCGTTGTTGGCGAGATTGTTGGTACCTCCGGTCTCCCACTGCTCGCCGACGGAAGCATAGCCTCCGACGACCTTGAACGTGTTGGCCAGCGTCAGGGTCGAGGTGCCCTCGATGGTCAGACGACGGATCGAACCGCTCGTGCCCTCGAACGAGATCGTGCCATTGCCGCCGAAAGTCTGGTTGCCGAACGAACGAACCTGGGCATTCGAGCCCGTCAGATGAATGGTCCCGTTCAGCGTCAATCCGCCGGCAACGCGAAGACGCGCGCTACTGCCTGAGACCGTCAGGTCGCTGCTGAGGGCGACGCCGCCCGTGAAAGTACCCGCGCTGTTGTCAAGCGACAGCAGCAGCGCGGCGCCCTCCGCGAAGACGACGGTGCCACCGTTGACCGTACCGAGGAAATGCCAGGACCCGGTGGCGGCATTGAGCGTCAGCGTCGCACCGACATTGTTCAACGTCCCGGTGAGGTTGATGACGCCCCCGGCACGGCTGATCGTTCCAATACCCGCAGTGCTGAACGAACCGCCCAGGTTGATCGTACTCGCGGAGTTGCCGTCGAGGTGCAGGGTGCCGCTGCTGCTCCAGGCGCTCGTGAGCGACAGGATACCGCCCGCGACGGCCTCCAACGTCCCCGCATTGGTGAAGGTGGCGCTGAAGGCGGCCGTGAGAGTCTGGCCGCCGACATTCGCGGAGATTAGACCGTTGTTGACGAGATTGTTGGTTCCCGAGTTCTCCCATTGCTCGCCGAGCGACGCATAGCCGCCGACCACCTTGAACGTGCTGGCAAGCGTCAGCGTCGACGTGCCTTCCACCGTCAGGCGGCGCAGCGATCCGGTGGTCCCCTCGAACGACACCGTGCCGTTGCCCCCGAAGGTCTGATTGCCGAATGATCGCACCTGCGCGTTCGATCCGGTCAGATGAACCGTGCCGTTCAGCGTCAGTCCGCCACTGACCCGCAGCCGCGCCGAATTGCCGGAAACCGTAAGGTCCCCGTTG
The DNA here is from genome assembly GCA_964423245.1 of uncultured Bradyrhizobium sp. Taxonomy (GTDB): domain Bacteria; phylum Pseudomonadota; class Alphaproteobacteria; order Rhizobiales; family Xanthobacteraceae; genus Bradyrhizobium. The sequence goes on from CAYREH010000028.1 coordinate 76,339, forward strand.
AGGGTTACGCCGTTGATGAAGGTTCCCGACGCATTGTCCGACGTCAGCAGCAGGGTGACCGCATCAGCGAAAACGACGGTGCCTCCGCTGATCGTTCCGAAGAAGTTCCACGATCCGGTCGTCGCATTCAGCGTCAGCGTCGCGCCAGCATTGTTCAGCGTCCCGGTCAGACTGATCACGCCACCGGCACGGTTGATCGTACCGATGCCGGCCGTCGTGAAGGTCCCGCCGAGATTCACCGTGCTCGCGGCATTGCCGTCGAGATGGAGGATGCCGATGTTGGTCCAGGCATTCGCCAGCGACAGCGTGCCGCCGCCGATCGCCTCCATCGTGCCGGCATTGGTGAAGGTGGTCGCGACGCCGACCGACAGGGATTGTGCGGTGCTGCTCGCGGACAACAGGCCGTTATTGATCAACCCGTTCGCGCCGCTGTTCTCCCATTGCTCGCCGATCGAAGCGTAACCGCCGGTCACCTTGAAGGTCGACGCGAGGGTCAGGACCGCGCTGGCTTCGATGGTCAGTCGCCGGATCGACCCCGAGGTCCCCTCGAATGAGATCGAGCCATTGCCGCGGAAGGTCTGGGTATCGAGCGCGCGCACCTGAGCATTGGAGCCAATCAGGTGAATCGTGCCATTCAGCGTCAGCCCGCCGCTGACGCGCAGCCGCGCCGAATTGCCCGAAACAGTGAGATCGCCGTTGAGTGACACACCATTGACAAAGGTCCCCGCGGCGTTGTCGGCAGAGAGCAGCAGCGCTGCACCATCGGCAAAGCTGACGCTTCCGCCGCTGATCACGCCAAGAAAATTCCAGGATCCCGTGGCGGCATTCAGCAACAGTGCGGCGCCGGCATTGTTGAGGGTTCCGACCAGGTTGACGACACCACCGCTGCGATTGAATGTCCCGATGCCTGCGGTCGCGTTGAACGTGCCACCGAGATTGACCGTGCTCGCCGCATTGGCATCGAGGTGGATGGCGCCGCTGCTGGTCCACGAATTGGGGCTGATGGTCAGGGTGCCGCCACCGACGGCCTCGATCGTCCCGGCGTTGGTGAAGGTGCTGGTCGGGCGCAACGTCAGCGTCTGGCCCGCGCTCGACGACGAGATCAGGCCGTTGTTGACCAGATTGTTGCTGCCGCCGCTCTCCCATTGCTCGCCGATCGAGCTGTAGCCACCCGTGACCTTCATGGTACTGGCGAGAGTCAGGGTCGACGCGCCTTCGATGGTGAGCCGGCGGATCGCGCCGGTCAGTCCCTCGAAGGAGATCGTGCCGTTGCCTGCAAACGTTTGGTCACCGAAGGATCGCAGCTGAGAGCCGGCGCCTGCAAGGTGGATCGTGCCGTTGAGGGTGAGGCCGCTGCTGACGCGAAGCGCCGCATTGGTGCCGGTGACGCTGATGTCGCCATTGACGGTCACGCCGACGAGACTGCCCGTCGCATTGTCGGCGCTGACCGCGATCACCGCTCCGCCACTCTCGGTGATGACGCCGCCCTGGATGGTGCCACCGGCAAGGGTCACGTTACGCGAGATGTCGATCGTCGTGGCCTGCAGCGTGGCCCCGCTGGAGATGGTGATGGGTCGTGCCGAATTTAGGCTCGCGAGTTTGACGACGCCGGCAGCCGCCCCCATGGTGATAGCGGGGTCGCCCGCTGCGGCCGAAATCGTCACCGAATCCCCGGCGCCGGGGACGACGCCTCCGCTCCAGTTGCGGGCATCGCTCCAGGTCGTGCCGTCGCCGCCGCCGGTCCATTGCACCGTGGCGAGAAGATGATCGTAGGAGGCGAGTGCCGCGTCCGGTGCGGGCAGCGCCGCCTCGATCGGTCCCGTGCTGGTTTCGAGGACCCAGTTGCCGCCCTGCTGCAATCCGCCCGTATCGTCAATCGACGCGGCGACATTGGCCCCCGTCAGCTCGGCGAAGCGATTGACGAAGGCGGCGCCATCGGTGCCCGCGCCGATGTCGCAACCATAGAGCAGGATGTCGGCCCCCGGCTGCAGCGCCGAACGCCAGCTCGACAGTTCGGCGGCATGATCGTTCAACCCGGCAAGGTCCAGCTGCGTGGCTCCAAGGCCGAGGCTGGCCTCGAGGCCGTGCGAGAAGATGTGAACCGCGGTCACACCGGTGCGGCTGGCCAGATCATCCGTAATCTGCGCGATCTCGCTACGGGTTGAATCGAGCACGACGATGTCGGTGGCTGCTCCCTCCGGAGCGCTCGAGATCGCATCGACGATTTTCTGGTAATCGGGCAGGGCCGAGTCGATGAAGGCGACCGGCCTGGCATTGGCGATCGCGAAGCCCGGCCCTTCGGGAACGTGCCCCGCAGGAGGGGCGATCACATCATCCGTACTTGATTCAGGAACATTGGGGGGGATCGAGGAACTCGTCGAGGTCGATGGCGATCCGGCCGACTCCAATGGCGAGGAGCCCTCGGCCATTCCAAAGCCCGGCCCCTCGGGCACATGGCCCATCGGCAGCACGGGCCCGGCGCTGTTGCTCGGCAACTCGAATTGATAGCTTCCGACGACGTCACCGACGCCGGCCACCTGCAGGGTGAAGCTTGCCGAGACGACGTCAGCCTGATCCACCGAGGGCATCGCCTGTGGATCGACGACCGGCGACGCCGGCACCTCCGACGAAAGGCGCATTTCGACTGCGGGCGCATATAGCGGCGCGACGGGGGGGAGCGACAATATGCTGTTGTCCGACGTCTCCGGCGCATGCACCGTTGCAGTGGGTGCGAGATCGGCCGAGAGCAGCACGCGCGGCTCGATCGTTTCGAACAGAAAGCGGCGCGAAGCGCTGGCGAGCAATTCGCTCTTGCGGCGCTTGCTTGGAGCATCGGCGGAGGACGTGCCCGCAAGCACGCAGCGAGCACGCGAGATCAAGCCGTGACGCGATGTGCCGGACGAGAATTTCGAGCGACGCCGCTTCTCAAAAAACATGCTGCCCAACCGTGAGCCGAAAAAATGGCGCATGGCCTGCAGGCAGGGAGAACGGATGCCGTAAAGTGTACGGCGCCTGGGCTTGGATCAAGGAAGGCGACCGATGCTTCCCGAGCTTGGATCCAATGTCGGATGCGCCGACGTGCTCTCGTTGCCTGCATCACGCGAGTACAAGTTAACGAAAGCTTAATGCAAGAAACGAACAGCAACAATGCAGAACTTCACACATCGACGTCACATACGCAGGCGCTCATTTGCATTGGCGAAAATGCATCCGCGTGCACGCGCCGATTGTGGTTCGTGACACAATTGCAAAGGAGCCGCACGCGCCGCAAATTTTCTTTGAACCTTTCAGGAGCTGGCGAAGTCTAAGGCGCGGCGCGCGGATTCCCGACCCGGGTGGGATCGCGTGCATCGACATTTGCAGCTCTTCTCAGCCGTTCGGCTGAGATCGCTGTGGACGCAGACGTTGTGTCTACAAGCGCACACATCACGACACCGTCTGCGACTATCGTACTCGGCTTCGAGACGGCGGAAGTCCTTGAGATGGCGGAACATCAACTCGATGACATTGCGGCCCCTGCAGGCGATCTTGTGGTTGCGGTGCGGATGTCTGCGGGATCGGATTTGGCGGGATCACGGCCTTGATAACGCCGCCAGTCGTCGCGCAAGCACCCCCGACGCTTCCTCGTCGACTTGGGCGTCTTCGTCATATCACGTTTCGGACCACCACGGGTATTGGCTGGGCATATCACTCGAAACCTTGCCAGGAAATTCCGGTGCGCGTTTTTCGAGGAAGGAAGCGACCCCCTCGCGGACATCAAGATGGCTGCCGCGTTCGCGAGAGATGGGACCGTCGATCTTCAACAGTTCAAACGGATCCGGCGCGCCGGCGAACCGCCATAACATCTGCCGGGTCAGAGCGACCGACACGGGCGAGGTCTCGGCTGTCAATTCGTCTGCGATATCCCTGGCTCGCCGCATGAGGTCGGCGGGCTCCAGGGTTTCGCTGACGAGGCCGCCGCTCAGCGCCTCCTCGGCGTCAAACGTGCGGCCCGAGATCGCCCAGCGCAACGCCTGGGGCAGGCCGACAAGCTTGGGCAAGAACCAGGCGCTGCCGGCCTCGGGGACGAGGCCGCGCCGAGCGAAGATGAAGCCGATTTTGGCTCCCTTCGCCGCGATCCGCACGTCCATCGGCAGGGTCATGGTTATGCCGATGCCGACGGCGGGACCATTTATGGCGGCGATCGACGGCTTCCGGCACGAGAAGATCGCATCGACAAAGCCCGCTCCCGCGCGGGGGACATCACCTGTTGGGCGGTTGCCGAACACCCCCGCGCCATGTGCTCCGGACGTATCGAAACTCGATGCCCCGCCGGACACATCGGCGCCCGCGCAGAAGGCGCGCCCGGCGCCGGTGACGATGATGGCGCGAACGGCGTCGTCCGCGTCCGCCTTGCGGAAGGCATCCTCGATCTCCGATCCCATCACGCCGGTGTAGGCGTTGAGCCTGTCCGGGCGATTGAGTGTGATCACCAGGACCGCGCCGTCGATCTCACAGCTGATGAAGCCATAGGCTGAATATTGTTGTTTCACGACACTCTCCCTCGCTCAGATCGAGCGGCCCGTACCCTGCCAGAACGGCTCTTTCAGCTTGCGCTTGAAGATCTTGCCGGTGTCCTCGCGCGGCAACGTCGCGGAAAACTCGATGCGCCGTGGAATCTTGTAGCCTGCGAGCCGCGATTTCAGGTCGGACCGAATCGCATCCTCATTGAGCGGAGTGCCGGCATTGGGCTGAATGAAGGCGCAGACCGTCTCGCCAAACTCGTCGTCGGGAATGCCGAACACCGCGCAATCGGCGACGCCCGGGACCTTCATCAGTTCGGATTCGATCTCGGCGGGGTAGATATTGGTGCCGCCGAAAATGATCATGTCGCTGGCGCGGCCCGAGAGATGGAGAAACCCGTCGGCATCGAAGAAGCCGACATCGCCGGTGGCAACGAGGCCGCCGCGCGCGGTCTTCGCCCGCTTGTCCGGATCGCCGTGATAGGTGAACTCCGGATAGAGCTCGCGACCGCAGACGATCTCTCCGGACTGGCCGAGCGGCAGCTCCCTGCCCGCCTCGTCCATCACGACGACCGCGCATCCCGGCAGCCGGCGTCCCACCGTGCCGGGATGGGCAAGCCATTCTTCCGACGTACAGAAGGTGACTGCGCCCACCTCCGTCGAACCGTAATGCTCGGTGATGATGGGGCCCCACCAGTCGATCATGCCCCGCTTGACATGCGGCGGACAAGGCGCGCCGACATGCATGGCATAGCTCAGGCTCGAGAGATCGTAGCGCGACCGGACGGCGCGCGGGAGCGCCAGCAGCCGCACGAACATGGTCGGCACGACGAGCGCGTGGGTAACGCGATGCCTGGCGATCGTCGCCAGCATCCGTTCGGGCTCGAAACGCGGCTCGACGATGATGTTGGCACCCATGTTGTAGAACGAGAACATCCAGCCGTTGGGACTGGAATGATAGGCCGGCCCAGGAATGAGCAGCACGACATCGCCCAACCGATCCGCCCAGTCGGTCAGGCCGCCGACCTCCCGCATCATCTGCTGGCTTGCCGCCGCCTGTTCCGGCGTCGGTGGCTGCCGGCGCACGCCCTTGGGATGCCCGGTCGTCCCCGACGTGTAGATCATCGACCCCGGCGAGGTCGGGAACGGCGGTACGGCAGGCTCGAATCCCGCAAGCCAGCTCTCCCATTCCGTGACGCCCGCGGGCACGCTCGCGGCATCGGCCTCGATGCGATACGGCCCCTGCAGGCTTTCGGGCGTCTCGGCAACGATGACCGCAACCGTGTCGGGAACGACGTGGCTGATATTGCGCCAGAGATCGGCGTGGATCACCAGGACCTTCGCGCCCGAATTCGCAAGGACATAGCGCGCCTCCTCCGGCGTGTTGTGCCAGTTCACCGGAACGACGTAGGCCCCGCAGAGGCCCGCGGCGAGGGAGGCCTCCATGAAGATGAAATCGTTGCGCATATAGACCGCGACGACATCGCCGGAGCGAACCCCGAGGCTGGAATAGCCCCGCGCGGCGCGCTGGGCCCGCAGGTCCATGTCCGCCTTGGTCTTGATGCGATCGCCAATCCTGACCCACGAACCCATCGGCGTGCCTCCCGGCTGTTTCAGTCAATCCGCTCCCGCAGACTTCGGATGTCAGCGCCCGACGAAGACGGGTTCGCGTTTCTCGAGAAAGCTGCGAACGCCCTCGCGATGATCCTCGGTGTCGAACAGCCTGTAGATGACCTCGATGGCCCAGCTTCCGATCTCCCTGGGATCGCCGTGGCTGGTGCGCCGCAAGCCTTCTTTCATGAAGCGAAGCGCCAGCGGCGAGTTGCGCGCGATCCGTGCCGCAAGCGCCATGGCCTTGGGCATGAGGTCCCCGTGGGCGGTCACCTCGCCGACCAGACCGATGCGGGCCGCCTCTTCTGCACCGATGACGTCGCCGGTGTAGAGCAACTCCGCCGCCTTCGCGGGACCGACGATCGCCGGAAGGCGCAGCAATCCTCCGACATCGCAGATCAGCCCGCGTCGTATGAACAGTTCCGCGAAATTCGCCTTCTCGGACGCCAATCGGATGTCGGCGTACAGCGCCAGTTCCATCCCCCACCCCACCGCCGAGCCGTTGACCGCAGCGATCACCGGAACGGCGCAGTCGAGAGCCGCCATCGCCGCCGGCGTGGGCGGACGGCGAACCACGGGGCTGGCGCTCCGCTTCTCGCCCGTCATCATCTCCTTGACGTCTTCGCCCGCGCAGAACGCCGGATCGGCGCCGGTCACGACGACGCAGCGCACCTCCTGGTCGAGTGAGGCGGCCCGAAAGGCCGATTCGACCTCGTCATAGGCCCGCCGATTGAGGGCGTTGCGCCGCTCCGGCCGATTGAGCGTGACGACGGCCACGTGCTCCGTCACCTGGTAGGTCAAGCACTGAAAGTCGACGGGCGCAATTTTCGGCTGCACGGTCATCGCAATGCCCCCCATCAATCCCGCGTTTCCGGCAGCATCACCGTTTCCGACACGATCGGACCGACCTTGTCATAGCTGGTGCCATTGAAGCGCAGCATCTGCATCTGGGTGATCGGGAAGTAATTGGTGGGGCTGGTGTTCACGGTGATGCCATCGAACAGCAGACCAAACTTCAGATCCTTCAGGTTTGCGGCCTGCTTCATGACATTGTCGCGAGACAGGTCGTCACCGCATTGTTCGAGCACCTTCTGCAAGACCTGCGCGGCGAGAAAGCCGTACGCGTTCTGCCCGTTGGAGATGTCGCCGTCCGGGTTGTAGCGTTTCATGAAATCGAGATATTCCCTGACGCCGGGGTCGTCGGAATAGCGAGGATCGTTCGCGTCCTTCATCGACGTCGCCGTGAACAGGCCGACCGCATTCTCCAGCCCGGCAGGCTTGAAGTTCGAGATCGCGGCGGCCGTCGTGTTGATGAAGTGGACCGGCTTCCAGCCGAGTTCAGCCACCCGGCGGATCGCCAGCGCGCCGAAGCGCGGCGTCGAAAAGTTGACGAAGATGTCCGCGCCGGACGCCTTCAGCTTGCTGATCTGGGAATCGATCGTCGGATCGCTGCTGTCGTAGGACGCTTCGGCCACGATCGTCGTCTTTGCCTTGGCGCCGAGCGCATCCTTGAAGCCGCCGTAGATGTCGCGCCCATAATCGTCGTTGGGAAACAACACCGCGACCTTCCCCTCCGGATAGGTCGAGAGGATGTACCTGGCGTAGATCGCGCTCTCGATCCGGTAGACGGATGTGGAGAAACCCATCGTCCAGGGAAAGTTCTTGGGGTCCCCGAACTTGGTTGCACCCGTCGCGGAGAAGAGCTGCGGCACCTTCCTGGCATTCATGTATTTCATCATGGCCGCGTTCGACGGCGTGCCGACGGCCTGGAAGATCGCCAGGACCTCGTCCTGCTCGACCAGCTTGCGCGCCTGCTCGACGGCTTTCGGCGGGCTGTAGGCATCGTCGTAGGAAATGAACTGGATCTTTCGCCCGTTGATGCCGCCCTTGTCGTTCAGCATCTTCATATAGGCAGCCTCGGTCTTCGCGAAGGCACTGTAGGCCGACGCCGGACCGCTATAGGGCGCGATATTGCCGATCTTGATGTCTGTCTTTGCGGCCTCCGCCTGCGCCGAACCCGGACCGTGGACGGCAAGCGCAAGGAGCGCAATCAGGATACGGACATGCGGCATCGACCGCGATCCATGGCGTGGACGCATGGCGTTTCTCCCGTGACGGCGGTGGCCGGCGCATCGCCGGCCCGCCCATTATTTTTATAACGCGTTCTTATAACGTGATATAAATTTGTCAGGGTGTCAACCAGCCTCTATCATGCGTGCGGCAGACGGGCAGGCGGGCGAGAATGGAAAACCGACGTGATACGGCAAAGGCGGAGCGGCGCTCGCGCATCATCAAGGCCGCGCGCGACCTGATCCGCGAAACCGGTGACGCCGGACTGTCGATGCGCGCCCTCGCCGCGAAGGCCGGCGTCAGCCTCGCCACGCCCTACAATCTGTTCGGCTCCAAGCGCGCGGTGCTCGTGGCCGTGCTCGAAGACATCAAGGGATTCGGCACGCGCTTCGCGCGATTCAACGCGCTCGATCCGCTGGAGAGAATCCTGCGCGCCGCACGGCTCGCCGTCAGCTATTACGAAGACGATCCGACCTTCTACCGCGCGCTGTGGACCAGCATCCTCGCCGCCTCCGCCTCGGAGGAGCGCAGCGCGATCTTCAACCAGAAACGGGACCGGTTCTGGATCAAGCTGCTCGATGACGCGGTCGCGGACGGATTGCTGCTGCCCGAGACCGACACCGCGGTGCTGCTGCGCAATCTCGACTACACGTTCCGCTCGGTGATGCTGCATTGGGTCATCGCCGAGATCGAGATCGAGGACATCCAGCCCGCGGTCGGGTACGGCTACGCCCTCGCCCTGCGCGGCGCTGCGACGCAAAAGGGACAGCAGCTGATGCTCAAGCGGCTGAAGACCTTTCAAACGCGATCCTCCGCGCACTCGGCAAGACGCGTCGAGCTCGCGGCCGCGGAGGAAACGACGGCCTGAGACGTCCGACCGCGATCTCCGCGAGCGACCGGCGCCGGACCATGACGTT
>CAYREH010000028.1:85538-86710 GCA_964423245.1 uncultured Bradyrhizobium sp.
GCCATGCGGATGGCGCCGTCGAGGCGGACGTCCTCGCCGTTGAAATAGCCGTTGGTGATCATCGTCAGCGCCAGCTGCGCGTATTCCTCCGGCAGGCCGAGACGCTTGGGGAACGGCACCGAGGCGCTGAGCGCCGCCTTGACGTTCTCCGGGGCTCCCTGCAGCAGCGGCGTGTTGAAGATGCCCGGCAGGATGGTGTTGACGCGAATGCCCTCGTTCATCAGGTCGCGCGCGATCGGCAGCGTCATGCCGACGACGCCGCCCTTGGACGCCGAATAGGCGGCCTGCCCCATCTGCCCGTCCTCGGCGGCGGCCGAGGCGGTGTTGACGATCGCGCCGCGCTCACCGTCCTCGAGCGGAGAGAGTGACAGCATTCCCTTCGCCGACTTCGCGATGCAACGGAACGTGCCGACGAGGTTGATCTGGATGATGCGGTTGAAGGCATCGAGCGGAAAGTGGGTGGCCTCTCCGGTCGCCTTGTCCCGGCCCGCGGTCTTCACCGCGTTGCCGGTGCCCGCGCAGTTGACCAGGATGCGCTCCTGGCCGTGCGCCGCACGCGCGCTGGCAAAGGCCGCATCGACCTCCGCGTCGGAGGTGACATCGACCTTGCAGAACACGCCGCCGATCTCCCGGGCGACGGCTTCGCCCTTCTCCACGTTGAAGTCGAAGATGGCGACCTTGACGCCGTGGGCAGCGAGCGCGCGCGCTGTGGCCGCGCCGAGGCCGGACGCGCCGCCGGTGACGACCGCGGCGACCGATGAATTGAGTTTCATGGAATTTTCCTTCTCTGCTCGGAGGCGTTCGACGCTGGCGCTGCCGCGCATTGCGGCCTTCCGCGCCAGCAGGGGCGCTGTCGCGATGCCGACAAAAGCCCTTGCCCTAAAGTGGGCCGAAGACGGCAGTCGCGTCAACGCCGTCGCGCCGGGATGATCTGTCGCAACGGCCGCAAATGCCGCCGGACGAAAAGACGCGGCGCAGGGCCGGCAAGTTCAGGACCGCGCGTCGGAGGGGATGTCATCGATGTTGCCGGAGACGTCCACGAGACACTCATGGCGAAACAGACATGGCGTGACACACATGGCGAGACGCTCTTGGCGCCACAGACATGGCACCGCGTTCTCGCGGCTGGATGAGCCCGAGCTTTGCATCGTCGTTCCGCCCTCTTGTCCGAG
>CAYREH010000029.1:0-82796 GCA_964423245.1 uncultured Bradyrhizobium sp.
GCGGCGCTCATTTCGCACTGCGGCGGGGCTAGCGGCTTCCTTCCGAAACGAAGAAGGGGCGCCGCGGCCAAGCCGCGCGACGCCCGATATCCGTTGTGCCTGTCAGCTCGCGGCGCGCAGGTTGACCTTGCTCTCGGCCAGAGCCGTGAGCTTCTGGTCGGTCGCCTTTTCCTCCTCGAGCGTCTTGGCCAGCACGGCGGCGCAATCGCTGCGGCCGAGCTGCTTCGCCCAGGCGATCAGGCTGCCATAGCGCACGATCTCGTAATGTTCGGCGGCCTGCGCGGCATTGACCAGGGCAGCGTCGAGCACCGCCTTGTCGGCGACTTCGCCGGCGGTCTCCTCGGCTTCCTCGATGATGCCGTCGATCGCCGGGCAGTCCACTGCCTTCACCGCGGTCCCGTGCATCCTGAAGACCTCCTCGAGGCGCCGGACGTGCTCCCTGGTCTCTTCGAGGTGCGTCAAAAAGCCCTGCTTGAGCTGCGGGTCGGTCGCCTTCTGCGCCATCTTCGGCAGCGCCTTGGTCAGTTGCTGCTCCGCATAATAGATGTCTTGCAGCTGGTGCACGAACAAATCGTCCATGGTCTTGATGTCTTTCGTGAACAGACCCATCGTTCCGATCCTCTCGATCTTGGGAACAAGGCGATGCCGGCCTGCTGGAAAAGCCGTGCATTCCGCGATGTTCGACTGCTGATGAGGCGCTAACAGGCGGGCTGCAGTGACGTTCCAAAACGACGCCCGATTTGAGCAGGAACAATGCGGCCGGCCCTCTCGCCATGGCAGCATCGTCTCGCGGCTGGAACGCTCGACTCATATGCTTAACGCGCCTGATATGAACCACATATGACGAAAGCGGCCGGTCCGGCGCAGAACCCATCCCTGTCAAGGGCTGCACAAGTCGCTGTTTTTGCATTAAATGCTTGGGATCATGTCTGGCGATCCATGCCACTTTGGTCACGATCGCGCCCGACCGGTCCCCGGTCGATTGCCCCCTGCCGGGAGGATGAATGCACGGACTGCTGCCAGCGCTGAAGCGCGGCTTCAAGAAATGGATCGGCTGGCGACGGCTGGGAATTGCCGCGAGCATCCTGATCATCGGCTTCGCGGTGACGACCTTGGTGCGGACCCTCAAGGGCATCGACACCGGCGTGATCTTCACCGCCCTGACCGAGATCCCCCGCGGGCATATCGGGCTCGCCGCGATCTGCGTGTTCTTCGCGTTCTGTACGCTGACATTCTACGATTTCTTCGCCCTGCGAACGATCGGCAAGCGGCATGTCCCCTATCGCATCGCGGCGCTCTCCAGCTTCACCTCCTATTCGATCGGCCACAATCTCGGCGCCACCGTCTTCACCGGCGGCGCGATCCGCTTCCGGATCTATTCGGATTACGGGCTGAACGCGATCGACGTTGCCAAGATCTGCTTCCTGTCCGGCCTGACCTTCTGGCTGGGTAACATCTTCGTGCTCTCGATCGGCATGGCCCTCCATCCGGATGCGGCCTCGTCGATGGATCAGCTGCCGCCTTCGATCAACCGGCTGATCGCGCTGGGCGGCCTCGTCTCGATCGGCGCCTATCTGGTCTGGCTATCGATGGGCGAGAAGCGCCGCGAACTCGGCCAGAAGGGCTGGAAGGTCGTGCTGCCCTCGGCGCCGCTGACCCTGGTGCAGATCCTGATCGGCGTGGTCGATCTCGGCTTCTGCGCGCTGGCCATGTACTTGCTGATGCCGTCCAACCCGCCGATCGACTTCCTCTCGCTCGCCGTCGTTTTCATCCTGGCGACCCTGCTCGGCTTTGCCAGCCACGCCCCCGGCTCGATCGGCGTGTTCGATGCCGCCGTGCTGGTGGCACTGCCGGAATTCGGCCGCGAGCAGCTGCTGGCGACGCTGCTGGTGTTCCGCATCCTCTACTTCATGATCCCCTTCGGGCTCGCAATCTCGATCATGGGCACCCGCGAGCTGTGGATGAACGTGGTCGAGCCCTGGCAGGAGCGACGACGGCTGGCGGAGGCCTGCGCGCAGGCCAACCTGCCCAAGCAGGTCGCGGCAATGGAGCGCGAGCGCTCGCTGCGCCAGGCCGGCAAGCGCTGAGGTCTCCCCGCGACGCGGATCAAAGAGGGATTGCCTGCTGAACGGCAATGCTCTCTTATTTCCGCCTCAACTTTGCCGTTGAACACGCGGGCCATGATCCGATCACGATTTCGCAGCTATTCCGCAGGCGCCCTGCTGCTTGCCGGGATTTTCGCCGCCACCCCGCTTCCGCGGGCCACCGCCCAGGATGCCGGCGGCCTGCAGATCTCCTGGGAGGTCCGCAACCGATTCCGGCTGTTTCGCGAGGAGCGCGACTTCCTGCTGCATGTCGAGAACGCGCGCAACCGCAGCATCCTGTCCGCCGAACAGTCGCTGGAGCTGCAGAGCGAGGGGCGCGGCTGGGCGCGCAACATGGTCAACCGCCTCTGCATCGACCTCCAGGGCCGGGTCAACCAGCCCTGCACACGCGACAACGTCAAGGAAAACTACATCACGCCGGCGGACCATCCGGTCACGGTGCGCCTGACCGGCGCGGTGCCGGTCGGCGCCACCTGCGCCTGGTCGTTCGACGACGGCGACGGCCCGCAAGCCTCCACCTTCGACTGCGCCGAACCGATCAATTTGCGCGTCCGCTACGGCAAGCAGACGGTGGCCACCGTCGACGTCTCCTCGGGCTCCGATCCGACCCAGCGCGTCCAGACCGAAATCCAGGTTCGCGACGTCTTCATCGCCGGATTGGGCGACAGCATCGCGTCCGGCGAGGGTAATCCGGACCGGCCGCTGTCGCTCTCGGACGAAGGCTTCTGCTTCCGCTCCTATCTCGGCACCGCCGGGGCGCAGTATTACCGGCCGAGCCGCGCCGGCTTCAAGGGCGGCCGCGCCTGCGAGGCGCCGGACACGCTGGCCAACTGGCAGCGCTACGGCGCGCTGTGGTTCAACTCGCCCTGCCACCGCTCGCTCTACAGCTACCAGGCCCGCACGGCGCTGGCGCTCGCGGTGCGCTACACCCACATCGCGGTGACCTTCCTGCCGCTCGCCTGCACCGGCGCCTCAATCAGCGACGGACTGCTCGGCTCGCAGCGTGCGCGCGAATGTCCGCCCGGAAAAACCGGCGTCTGCAACACCAGCGTGAATGCGCAGGTCGCCGAACTGCGCGAAGCGATCACCGCCGCCAAAAAGCGCCAGCCCGACCGGACGCTCGACCTCGTGCTGCTCTCGGTGGGCGCCAACGACGTCTATTTCTCCGGTCTCGTCGCCGACGTCATCGTCGACACCGCGACCGAGCGCGCGCTGTTCCGCCGCTCCGGCGTGATGGCGACGGTGGACGATTCCCGCGACGCGCTGACGCGCGAGCTGCCGCAGAATTTCGTCAAGCTGCGCGAGGCGTTGAAGCCGCTGGTCGGCGGCGATCTCTCGCACGTGGTCTACGTTTCCTACGCCAACCCGGCGCTGGCCGACGGCGGCGTGCCCTGCCGCGGCGGACGCGCCGGCTTCGACATCCATCCGTCCTTCAACGCCGATCCGCAGCGCATCGCCCGCGTCTCGACCTTCGTCGACACCGAGTTCCTGCCGCAGTTGAAGGCGCTGGCCACCTGCACCCGCGGCGCGCTCTGCCGCGATCCCGAAGCCGACCGCATGACCTTCGTCGATGCGCATCAGGCCGCCTTCGCCGACCACGGCTTCTGCGCCCATTCCGGCAACGATCCCGAATTCGACCGCGCCTGCTTTGCCGAGAACGGCCAGAGCTTCAATCCCGACATCGTCAGCGCGGCCAGCCAGCCGATGCTGTGCGGCCGCGGCGCCTCCGAGTATCGCGCCTACCTGCCGCGGGCACGCTGGATCCGCGACGCCAATGACAGTTATTTCGCGGCGATGACCTATCCGCAAGGGCTTCCGGCGGCGAGCCAGCCGACCGACATCCACGACGCCACCTGGGGCGTACTCTCCGCAGTCTATGGCGGCGCCGTGCATCCGAGCGCCGAGGGCCATGCCGCGATGGCGGATGCCGCGCTTCCGGCGGCGAGCGCCGTGCTTGGCCTCGACGCCGTGCCGCCCGGCGTCACGCGCGGCCTGCTCGCGCCGCTGCTGCCGGGCTCGCAGCAGTAGCGGCGCCGCGCCCGCGACAGCGGAGCGCGCCGCAGCTGCCGTTGATCCATCCAAAACCGGCATCGATCGATACCGCCTTCAACTTGGACACTCTGCCCCGCGCGCCTCTAGGAGTCGCATGAGGGACTTTTCGAGTCCGACGGAGGTGGCTGCATTGGCTGTCTCGTGGTCATCGGCGAAATCGAGCCAACGCTACTCAAACGTTCCTCCTGGGCGCTCGGAATCGGAGCTGGACCAGGCAACTCAACGGCGGCTTCACGGCCGCCGTCTTTGTTTCGGAGCGGATCGATGCTAGAAGTGCCGGGGAAGCGCCTTATCCATCTAAGGCATGTATCGATGTTCGACCTCAACCAGCTCCGCTGTTTCGTCACGGTCGCGGAGGAATTGCATTTCGGCCGCGCCGCCGCGCGGCTGAACATGACCCAGCCGCCGCTGTCGCGGCAGATCCAGGTGCTCGAACACATCATCGATGCGCCGCTCCTGGAGCGGACCAGCCGCTCGGTGCGGCTGACGCCCGCAGGCCGCAGCTTCCTGCCCGAAGCGCGGCGCATCCTCAAGCTGGCGGAGAGCGCCTCGCAGGTCGCTCGCCGTATCGCGCTCGGCAAGACCGGCTCGCTCAAGATCGGCTTCACGGCCGCGGCGGCCTATGGCTTCCTGCCCGAACTCGTCGCGGCCTGCCGCGCCCGGTTGCCGGAGGTCGATTTCTCGCTGAAGGAGATGGTGTCGGGTGACCAGTTCGAGGCGCTGACGTCGGGCCAGATCGACGCCGGCCTGCTACGGCCCCCGATCGCGCGCCCCGAACTTGCCAGCCGGCGCGTCGTCGCCGAGCCGCTGCTGGCGGCCATCCCGAAGAAGCATCCGCTGGCCGGCGCCGACAGCGTCACCATCAAGGATTTCGACGACCAGCCCTTCGTGATGTATTCGCCCTATGAGAGCCGCTACTTCCACGATCTGCTGGTGGCGCTGTTCACCCGGGCCGACGTGCTGCCGCGCTACGTGCAGCATCTCAGCCAGATCCATTCGATCCTCGCCATGGTGCGCGCCGGCCTCGGCCTTGCCATCGTGCCTGCGGCGGCCGCGGGGCTGAAGATCTCCGACGTGCGGCTCCGGCCGCTCAAGCTGCGCACGCGCGTTCCGGTCGAACTGTTCATGGTGTGGCGGCGCGACGACGAGAATCCGCTGCTGTCGGCACTGATCAAGATCGCGGGCGAATTGGCTTCCGCGGAGCCGACGGACGATTGATGCTCAAACCGCATCGGTCGATATAGGGTTTGGCTTGGACGCGTATCGACCCGTCTCCTAAACCACGGCGCATGGACGCGAAAGGCTTGCGTCCTCCACACCACGAGACCAGGGAGCAGCGCCCATGAGCAAGATGACCCCGCAGGAGATGGCCCGCAAGATCGGAGCCGGTCTCCTGTCCTTTCCCGTCACGCCGTTCCGGGCCGACTATTCCTTCGACGAGGCCACCTACCGCGCCAACATGGACTGGCTGTGCGGCCACGAGGTTGCTGGCCTGTTTGCGGCGGGCGGCACCGGCGAGTTCTTCTCGCTGACGCCGAACGAGGTTCCGCACGTCGTGAAGATCGCCGTGGAAGAGACCAAGGGCCGCGTGCCCGTGCTCGCCGGCACCGGCTACGGCACCGCCATCGCGCGCGAGATCGCCATCGGCGCCGAGAAGGCCGGTGCGGACGGATTGCTGCTGCTGCCGCCCTATCTCACCCATGCCGAGCAGGAGGGCCTTGCCGCCCATGTCGAGGCGGTGTGCGCCTCCGTGAAAATCGGCGTCATCGTCTACAATCGCGACAACGCCATCCTGCAGCCCGATACGCTCGCCCGCCTCGCCGAGCGCTGCCCGAACCTCGTCGGCTACAAGGACGGCATCGGCGACATCGAGCTGATGACCCGCGTCCACACCAAACTCGGCGACCGCCTCACCTATATCGGCGGGCTGCCGACGGCGGAAACCTTTGCGCTGCCCTATCTCGACATGGGCGTGACGACCTATTCGTCCGCGGTGTTCAACTTCGTTCCGGAGTTCGCCACAAATTTCTACGCCGCCGTCCGCAAGCGCGACCATGAGACGATCCAGGCCGGCCTCAAGAATTTCATCCTGCCGCTGATCGCCATCCGCAACCGCAAGAGGGGCTATGCGGTCTCGATCATCAAGGCCGGCATGAAGATCATCGGCCGCGATTCCGGCCCGGTCCGTCCGCCGCTGACCGATCTCACGGAGCAGGAAATTGCGGAACTGACCGCGCTGGTGAAGAACCTGCCCGCCATTCGATCGACACGGCAGGCGGCAGAATAGACGCCAAGGAGGGAGGAGCGTATGGCTGAGACCGTGATTTCCGGCGCACCCATCGTCACATCGATGCAGGTGATCCCGGTCGCTGGCCGCGACAGCATGCTCCTCAATCTGAGCGGCGCACATGCGCCGTTCTTCACCCGCAACATCGTCATCCTCACCGACAATGCCGGCCACACCGGCGTCGGCGAGGTCCCGGGCGGGGAAACGATCAGGCAGACGCTCGAGGACGCGCGCGACCTCGTCATCGGCAGGACCGTCGGCGCGATGAACGACATCCTTGCCGATGTCAGACGCACCTTCGCGGATCGCGATGCCGGCGGGCGCGGCAAGCAGACCTTCGATCTGCGCGTCATGATCCATGCCGTCACGGCAATAGAGTCCGCCCTGCTCGACCTGCTGGGCCAGCATCTCGGACTCCCCGTCGCCGCCCTGCTCGGCGAGGGCCAGCAGCGCAAGAGCGTTGAGACGCTCGGCTATCTCTTCTTCGTCGGCGACAGGCGCAAATCGAAACTCGACTACACGACGGGCGAGACGGGCAAGCCGGACTGGTTCGACCTCCGCCACCAGGAGGCCATGACACCGGACGCCGTGGTCCGGCTCGCGGAGGCCACCCAGGATCATTACGGCTTCGCGGATTTCAAGCTCAAGGGCGGCGTGCTCCGCGGCGAGCAGGAGATCGAAGCCGTCACCGCCATCGCGAGCCGCTTTCCAGGCGCACGCGTCACCCTCGATCCGAACGGCGCCTGGTCGCTCGATGAAGCCGTCCGCCTCTGCAAGGACATGCACGGCATTCTCGCCTATGCCGAAGATCCCTGCGGCGCGGAGGCCGGCTTCTCCGGCCGCGAGATCATGGCCGAGTTCCGCCGCGCCACGGGTCTGCCGACCGCCACCAACATGATCGCCACCGACTGGCGCCAGCTGTCCCATGCGTTGCGCCTCGGCGCGGTGGACATTCCGCTGGCCGATCCCCATTTCTGGACCATGCAAGGCTCGGTGCGCGTGGCCCAGACCTGCCGCGACAACGGCTTGACCTGGGGCTCGCATTCCAACAACCATTTCGACATCTCGCTCGCCATGTTCACCCATGTCGGCGCCGCGGCCCCCGGCAGGGTCACCGCGATCGACACCCACTGGATATGGCAGGACGGCCAGGCACTGACAAAGGAGCCGCTCCGGATCAAGGGCGGCAAGATCGCCGTGCCGGACCGTCCGGGACTCGGCGTCGAGATCGACCGCGCGGCCATCGAGGCGGCGCACGCGCTCTACAAGACCCACGGACTTGGCGCGCGCGACGACGCGCGCGCCATGCAGGACCTGATCCCCGGCTGGACCTTCGACGACAAGCGTCCCTGCCTCGTTCGATAAAAACACTCTGGAGGAAACTATGACTGCGATCCTGAAGAACTTCATCGGTGGCGAATGGGTCGACGGCTCCGGCGTCACGAGGAACATCAACCCGTCCAACACGAACGATGTCGTCGGCGAGTATGCTAAGGCCGACAGGGCGCAGACCGAGAAGGCGATCGCCGCCGCAAAGGCCGCCTTCCCGGCCTGGGCGCAATCGACCCCGCAGGCGCGCCATGATGCGCTCAACAAGATCTCCACAGAGATCCTCGCCCGCAAGGAAGAGCTCGGCCGCCTGCTGGCTCGCGAGGAAGGCAAGACATTGCCGGAAGGCATCGGCGAGGTCGCGCGGGCCGGTCAGATCTTTGCTTTCTTCGCCGGCGAGGCGCTGCGGCTGATCGGCGAGAAGGGCGCATCCGTCCGTCCGGGCCTCGATGTCGAACTGACCCGCGAGCCGGTCGGCGTGATCGGCATGATCACGCCATGGAATTTCCCGATCGCCATTCCCGCCTGGAAGATCGCGCCCGCGCTCTGCTACGGCAACACGGTGGTGTTCAAGCCCGCCGAACTCGTGCCGGGCTCGGCACATGCGCTGTCCGAAATCATCACGCGCTCCGGTCTTCCGGCCGGCGTGTTCAACCTCGTGGTCGGCTCGGGCTCGGTGGTCGGCCAGACCCTGCTCGAGCATCCCCATGTCGATGCGATCTCCTTCACCGGCTCGGTGCAGACGGGACGCAAGATCGCGCAGGCCTGCGTGCTGTCTAACCCGATGAAGAAATTCCAGCTGGAGATGGGCGGCAAGAATCCGCTGGTCGTGCTCGACGACGCCGACCTCAAGACCGCCGTCGAGGTTGCAGTCAACGGCGCCTATTTCTCGACGGGCCAGCGCTGCACCGCCTCGTCCCGCCTGATCGTCACCGAAGGAATTCACGACCGCTTCGTCGCGGCGATGGCGGAGCGGCTCAAGGGCCTGTCGGTGGACGATGCGCTCAAGCCGGGCGTGCATATCGGCCCAGTCGTCGACCAGAGCCAGCTCGACCAGGACCTGCGCTACATCAAGATCGGCCAGGACGAAGGCGCCAGGCTCACCTTCGGCGGTGAGTTGCTCAAGCGCGAGACGCCCGGCCACTACCTGCAGCCGGCGCTGTTCACCGAGGCCAGCAACACCATGCGCATCGCGCGCGAGGAGATCTTCGGTCCCGTGGCGGCCGTCATCCGCGCGAAAGACTATGACGAGGCGTTGGCGATTTCGAACGACACCGAGTTCGGACTCGCCTCCGGCATCTGTACCTCGAGCCTGAAATACGCCTCGCACTACAAGCGCAACAGCGAGTCCGGAATGGTGATGGTCAATCTGCCGACCGCCGGCGTCGACTACCACGTGCCGTTCGGCGGCCGGAAAGGCTCGAGCTACGGCGCCCGCGAGCAGGGCTCCTATGCCCGCGAGTTCTATACGACGGTGAAGACGGCCTATACGTTTCCGGGATAATAGGTCGTGTAGGGTGGGCAAAGCGAAGCGTGCCCACCGCTTATGTTCATCTTGAAGCATGGTGGGCTCGGCGCGTTGCGCCTTTGCCCACCATGCGACTTCGGAGTAGCGCCCATGGACCAGGACGTCGCAGCGAAAGAGCAGCCGCGCTACATCAGGCTCAACGCGCGCGACAATGTCGCGATCGTGGTCAATGATTTCGGGCTTCCCGCCGGTACGCGGTTCGCGTGCGGGCTGACGCTGCGCGCCTTCGTGCCGCAGGGGCACAAGACCGCCCTGATCGATATTGCCGAAGGCGCACCGATCATCCGCTATGGCGAGGTGATCGGCCATGCGCTGTCTCCGATCCTCGCCGGCGAGTGGGTGGACGAGGCGCGCATCCGCATGCCGGAGGCCCCTGACCTCGACAAGCTGGAAATCGCCACCGCCGTTCCCGCTCCTCTGCCGCCGCTCGATGGCTTCACCTTCGAGGGCTATCGCAATTCAGACGGCTCGGTCGGCACCAAGAACATCCTCGGCATCTCCTCCTCCGTGCAATGCGTCAAGGGCACGATGGAATATGCGGTGAAGCGCATCCGCGCCGAGCTCCTGCCGAAATACCCCAATGTCGACGACGTCGTGCCGCTGACGCATGCCTATGGCTGTGGCGTCGCCATCACCGCGCCCGATGCGGTGGTGCCGATCCGCACGCTGCAGAACATCGCGCTCAACCCCAATTTCGGCGGCGAGATCCTGGTCGTCGGCCTCGGCTGCGAGAAGCTGGCGCCCGAGCGGCTGGTCCCCGAAGGCATCAGCGACGCCATCGTGCGCATGCAGGACGAGGCGTTCGACGGCTTCGGCGCGATCGTCGATGCGATCATGACCCAGGCCGAGGCGCGGCTGAAGGTGCTCAACACCCGCGAGCGCGAGACCTGCCCGGCGTCCGATCTCGTCATCGGCCTGCAATGCGGCGGCAGCGACGCCTTTTCCGGCGTGACCGCCAATCCTGCCGTCGGCTTCGCTGCCGATCTTCTCGTGCGTGCCGGCGCCACGGTGATGTTCTCGGAAGTCACCGAGGTGCGCGACGCGATCCAGTTGCTCACCCGCCGCGCCATCAACCAGGATGTCGGCCGCGCGCTGGTGCGCGAGATGGAATGGTACGATTCCTATCTCGCCCGCGGCGGCGCCGACCGCAGCGCCAACACCACGCCCGGCAACAAGAAGGGGGGCCTTGCCAACATCGTGGAGAAGTCGCTGGGCTCGATCGTCAAGTCCGGCTCGTCCGCCATCACCGGCGTGCTCTCGCCCGGCGAGAAGGCGACGCAGAAGGGCATGCTGTTCGCGGCCACGCCGGCAAGCGACTTCATCTGCGGCACGCTGCAGCTCGCCTCCGGCATGACCCTGCAGGTCTTCACCACCGGCCGCGGGACGCCCTATGGCCTCGCCGCCGCGCCCGTGATCAAGGTCGCCACCCGCACCGAGCTCGCAAGGCGCTGGAAGGACCTGATCGATTTCGACGCAGGCGGGATCGCCACCGGCGAGAAGACCATCGAGGAGACCGGCTGGGACCTGTTCCGCCTGATCCTCGACGTCGCTTCCGGCCGCACCAAGCCGTGGTCGGACCGCTGGGGCATCCACAACGATCTCACGCTGTTCAATCCGGCGCCCGTGACGTAGGCGGCGCCGCGTTCAACGCCTCACGTCATGCTGCCCGGCATGAAGCAGCGCACGCGCGGGTGGCCGTCAATATAGTGCTTCCACACCATGGTCCGGCCGACCTTGTTGGGCTCCGTGATCACGGCACCGTCCGGCACCACGACCCATTCGTCGTCGATGTGCACACGAAAATGCCCCTGCGCGGATTCCCAATCGACGTCGGCCACCACATAACCGTCGGCATCGGAACAGCACTGGCCGTATTCGCTGCGCAGGCTCTCGAACCATGGCTTGAGCGGCGAATTGGCGAAACGCCCGTCGTCCCGCGCCAGGGCCGAGGTCGCCAACAGCGCCGTCAGCCCCAGCAGCGTCACTGCACTCCATCCTGGAAATCTCATGTTGTCGTCCTGCGCTCGGATCACCGCCGCGAACGACCAGCCGCCATTCGCCGTCCGCAGATGCGGCGGCGCGGAGCACAGCGAGTCGCTCCCGGGCAGCTTTTGACGACAGCTATGCAAATCCGGAGCCAGCGCGCATTCCGGGGAACTACTGGCGTGGCCCGCAGCTCCAGCATTCAGGAACAGGCCAGCCGCTGATCGCGGAGAGTCGCAAGGGAACAGGCCGCAGACCGAGCGTGCTCACACTCGCTCTGGTATCGGCGAGAACGTGCAACCGCGAAGCCGTGCGCGGCCGGCGGAAAGCTACTGCTTCGGCGCCGGAGCCATCATCATGCCCCCGCCCTTCTTCGCCGGGGGCGCGGCGGGCGGCTTGGTCGCAGCGGCCTGCGCGGGGAGATATTTGGCGACGATGGCGGGATCGACCTGGGCGATGTTGGCATCGGGCAGGCGCGTCCAAGTCTCGTCCTTGCCGAGCAGAGCGATCCCGAGATAGCCGCGCAGGGTCAGCGTCTGGCCGTCCGGGCTGACCTTCATGTTGGCCTTCCAGATCTGGCCGTCCCGCGGGTTGAGCACGTTGCCGCCCTCGTATTTGAGGCCCTCGCGCTTCATGTTGCGCACGAAGGAAATGCCGAGCACGGGCGCGTTCTTGCGGTCGTCGGTGCACTTGGAGCACACCTCGTTCGGATCGTCGCCGGGGCGCGGGAAGGTCTTCGCGATGACGCCCTCGAAGATGCCGTTGCGGTCGATGAAGAGGAACCAGCCGACCGATTTGCCGTCCTCGACCTTTTGCCAGAGGCCGGCGGCCGTGGGCTCGGCCGTCTGGGCCGCTGACGGTGTCGCCGCTGCGACCGTCAGTGCCAGCGACAGAACGGAGAGCAGCCGAAAGCCGGAAAAGAGAGTCCGCATTATCTACACCTTGCTATACCGCGACTGGAATGATCGCAGACTAAGGCGATTTCACGAACGGTTCCAGCGCCAGAAACATGGGGCATCGCCTCGCCCGTCCGCTGCCGTCAATTGACACCCAGCTTCTTCTGCAGGCTCGACGAGGAGGTCGTGTACTGGAACACGAGCCGCTTCTCCGGATAGACGTAGCGATGTGCTTTTTGCGACATCAGTGCGCCTTCATGGAAGCCGCACAGGATCAGCTTGATCTTGCCGGGATAGGTGTTGATGTCGCCGATGGCGAAGATGCCGGGCACGTTGGTCTCGAACGCCGAGGTCTCGACCGGCACCAGATTGTTCTCCAGCGCGATGCCCCAGTTCGCGACCGGGCCGAGCTTCATGGTCAGGCCGAAGAACGGCAGCAGGGTGTCGCACGAAATGTCGGTGACGGCGTTGTCGTTGCCCTTGATGGTCGCGCCGGTGAGCTTGCCGTCGGCGCCGACGAGCGCGGTGACCTGGCCGAGCCGCAGATCCATCTTGCCGGACGCCACAAGCGCGCGCATCTGCTCGACGCTGTGGGGAGCCGCGCGAAACTCGTCGCGCCGGTGCAGCAGCGTGATGCGCTTGGCGAGCGGATGCAGGTTGAGCGTCCAGTCGAGCGCGGAATCGCCGCCGCCGACGATCAGCACGTTCTTGTCGCGGAACGTCTCCATCTTGCGCACCGCATAATGCACCGAGGTGCCCTCATAGGCCTCGATGCCCGGCACCGGGGGACGCTTCGGCTGGAACGAACCACCGCCCGCCGCGATCACCACCACCTTGCATTCGAACACCTTGCCGGCGTCGGTGGTGCAGCGAAACGCGGGATCGCCGATCTTCTCGACGGTCTCGACCATCTCCCCGAGATGGAAGGTCGGGTTGAACGGCTTGATCTGCTCCATCAGCGCGTCGGTCAGGCCCTGCCCCGACACCTGCGGAATGCCGGGAATGTCGTAGATCGGCTTCTCCGGATAGAGCTCGGCGCACTGGCCGCCGACCTTGTCGAGGATGTCGACGAAATGCGCCTTCATGTCGAGCAGGCCGAGTTCGAAGGCGGCGAACAGACCGCAGGGGCCGGCACCAATAATCAGAACGTCGGTTTTGATCGCGTCGCTCATGTCGTCTCTTTATCGGTCGTTATCGGTTGGACGGCGCCCGTCGGGCAGAGGTGACCCTGCCTGTCTAGCCAACGGGGATGGATCAGGGAAGGCATAAAAGCGGACGCGTCCCGCCGATGCCCCCACTTGCCGGGTCAGGATAACTGGGCTGTAACGGGCAAGGATATGACGGAGATCAATCGGTGAACGCACGAAGCCGCGATACGGCCCCGCGCCTGGAGGACTACCCTTTCCGCCTCAGCGACAATGTCCGGTTCGGCGATCTCGATCCGAACCAGCACGTCAACAATGCGGTCTACGCCACCTATTTCGAGACCGGCCGCGTCACGCTGATGAAGCTGCCGGAGTACGGGCTGACGCCGCCGGGCCTCGCCTGGATCATGGTGCGCCTCGACATGCATTTCCGGGCAGAGTTGCATTGGCCGAACAGGATCGAGCTCGGCCTCGGCGTGGTGAAGCTCGGGCGGACCTCGGTGACTTTTGAGCAGGTGGTGTTCTCGAACGACAGGTGCATCGCCTCGGCGACGTCCGTCGGCGTGATGCTCGACGAGGCGACGCGGCGTCCGGCGCCGCTCACCGCGGAGGTGATCGAGAAGCTGAGGCCCTGGCACAAGCGCGGCATCGAGGTCGCGCTGCCCGGCAATTGAAGACGCGGGCCCGTCGGGCCCTGGCGTTCAGGCGTCGACGTCAGGCTTTTGTCGCCAGGCTGTTGTCAGGCCTGGCGTTCGGGGGTCGCGACCACGAGTCCGTCGAGTTCGTCGGAGACCTTGATCTGGCAGGACAGGCGCGAGTTCGGACGCACGTCGAAGCCGAAGTCGAGCATGTCTTCTTCCATCGGCGTCGGGCTGCCGACCTTTTCGCGCCAGGCTTCGTCGACATAGACGTGGCACGTCGCGCAGGCACAGGCGCCACCGCATTCGGCTTCGATGCCGGGGATGCTGTTGCGAATGGCAGCTTCCATCACGGTCGCGCCGTTCTCGATTTCCACCGTGCGGGTTTCGCCCTTGTGGTCGACAAAGTGAATCTTGGCCATGTGTGCTCGTGCTGCCGCGATGT
This sequence comes from uncultured Bradyrhizobium sp., assembly GCA_964423245.1. Classification (GTDB taxonomy): domain Bacteria; phylum Pseudomonadota; class Alphaproteobacteria; order Rhizobiales; family Xanthobacteraceae; genus Bradyrhizobium. The sequence continues at coordinate 14,409 of CAYREH010000029.1, forward strand.
TGGATGTGAAGGAGGGTCCGGCTGTCCTATAACGGGTCGATCCGGCCGGCGCCATACCGTTTTCAAGCAACGCAGACGTCCGCCACGCGGCGGAAATTGCCTCGAAACCGGACGCTGCGGAAGACTGCTGCCTAGGTCCTGAGGATCGTCTCGATGGCGGCGCGGGCCTCGGCAACCGCTTCCTTCAGCGCAGCGAAGGCGTGGGACCGGTCTCGCCCGGTCCGGATCGCGGTCTCGAGGTCGGCCGCGGCTTCCGCGACTGCGAAGGCCCCGATCCCGCGGGCCGAGCCCTTGAGCTTGTGGGCAAGTGCAGCGGCTTCGGCCGGGATCGCGGCCATCGCGGCGACCAGACGGAGCGCCTGCTCGGCAAACATCGCAAGCACCTCCTGCTCGAGCTCGGCATCGCCGAGCGTCATGCGCGCAAGATGCTCGCGATCGAGCGGACCATCGATGGGCGCGAGCGGGGGCGAGGGCATCCAGGGGATCCGTTGCAGTTCAGGCATCATGGCGCAGGCCCCCGGAATCGCGATGATCCGCCGGTCCGGCGGTGGGTTCCGGGTCAGCCAAGCATGGAAATGGTTAACGAAATGTTTGGGGTGTTTTACGCAATTCGGCCGGTTTGTTGACGAAAAGTTGCCGCAATCCGCCAAGTTCGGTGGAGAATTACATTTATTGCTAAGGCGTTACGGCGCGATCCTGTTAACGATGATTAAGATTGTCTTAATCGCAGGCATTTCTTTCGCGACGCTCTGCCAATAGGATGTTGCGGAAATTGGCGGACAAGCCGTCCGGGTGGGGATGGCTCGGAGATCCGCGAAAAGCGGCATGATCCGGTCTGTGGGCCTGCGCAGAGCGCAGGGCTCGCGGGGGGACGCGTACAAGTAACGAGGGCTCGGACTGAACATGGCGAACACTCCGAAAAAGGTCAAAGACCCCACAGAAGTCGCGCTTTCTGCAATCCAGGAAGCCCTGAATATCAGCGACACTGCTGCGGATACCAGCCGCAACGCCACCACGCGCGGCGAGACCGCCCCCTCGGTGGCGCCGCCCGCGCCCCCGATCTTCGACGAGCCGGCCTTCGAGCCCCGCCCCGCCGCGAACGAACGGGCCGTGTTCGACCCGATCGAGGAGCCGCGCTCGCAGCGCCGCGCCGCCAATGACGACCGCGAGACCATCGGCCAGCTGCTCCAGGCGCTCCAGAAGGGCCGCCCTGCCCGCAGCGTCTACACATTCGCCACCATTTTCGCCGGCGTCTGGCTTGCGGCCTCGGCCGCGCTGACGGTCGGCTTCCTGCCCTCGATCCAGGCCGCCATGGGCCAGAGCGGCGGCGTGCTCGTGATCGCCGGCCTGATCGCGATGTTCTTCGCGCCCGTCATGCTGTTCTATTTCCTCGCCAGCCTCGTCTGGCGCGGCCAGGAGATGCGCATGATCGCGCAGGCCATGGCCCAGGTGGCGATTCGCTTCTCCGAGCCGGAAGGCTCGGCCGCCGATTCCATGGTGACGGTCGGCCAGGCCATCCGCCGCGAGGTCGCGGCGATGGGCGACGGCATCGAGCGCGCCATCGCGCGCGCCGGCGAACTCGAAACGCTGGTGGCCAACGAGGTCGCCGCGCTCGAGCGCGCCTATTCCGACAACGAGGTGCGCATCCGCGCCCTTCTCCAGGACATCGCCCACCAGCGCGACAATCTGGTGGGCCAGGCCGAGCAGGTCCGCAGCGCCATCTCCGGCGTGCAGATCGACCTGCGTCACGACATCGCGCTGATCTCGGACGCGATCGCCTCCCGCGTCGACGAGGTCGCCAAGAGCATCACCGGCGCGCTGGAAGAGCGCGGCGCCCACATCACGAGCGCGCTGAGCAATGCCGGCGACAACATGATCCTGGCGCTCGGCGAGCGCGGCGGCGACCTGCTCGACCGCCTCGAGGAAGCCAGCAACGAGACCACGCGCGCGGTGCTCGACGCCAGCGAGCGGCTGACCACGAGCCTCAACTTCAAGACCGGCCACGTCCACGACGAATTCGTCGACCTCGCCGACCGCGTCCACGAGATGCTGAACGAGCGCATCGACCGCATCACCGGCGAGTTCGAGCAGCGCTCGGCCGCCATCGTCGACGGCATCTCCGAGCGCACCGAACAGGTCCACGATTCCCTGAAGAATTCCTCGGACTCCCTGCTGCTCGAACTCGAGCTGCGGTCCAACGACATCTCCGCCAAGATCGACGACGCCGGCAACCGCCTCGCCAGCCAGATCATGACCTCCGGCGACAAGGCGAGCGAGGCGCTCGACGCCACCGTCAACACCCTCGTCGCCAAGGTCGTCAGCCAGACCGAGACGGCGCACGACTCGCTGTCGCTGCAGATGAGCGCCTTCGACGAACTGGTGAAGAACCAGGGCACCGAACTGGTCGAGAAGTTCGCGCGCGACTCCGGCACGCTGGGCGCGCTGATCACGCGCCACATCTCCGAGTTCGATCGCACCGTGAAGACCTTCGGCGGCGAGATCGTCGAGCGGATGGGCCAGCGGACGCAGGACATCGCCGAGACGCTGAAGACCTATGTCGACACCTTCGACAACCGCGTGACCTCGAGCGGCGGCGCGATCACCGGCCGCCTCGACCAGCGCCTGCTCCAGTTCGAGACCACGCTCGGCGAACGCGTCAGCAACCTCGACGCCTCGCTGGACGGCAAGATCGCCGGCCTCGACGGCACGATCGGAAACCACATCAGGACGTTCGACGAGCAGCTCGTCGGTCGCGTCACCGCGCTCGAGCAGTCGTTCGACAGCCGCGCCCGTTCGGTGACCGAGACCATCGACGGCCGCCTGAACACGCTGGCCAGCTCGCTGACCGACGGGGCCACGCAGGCGATCCAGTCGATCGACTCGCGCCTGACCCACCTCACCACGACCCTGACGGACGGCGCCTCGCAGACGATCCAGTCGATCGACATGCGCCTGACGCACATGACGACCACCCTCACCGGCGGCGCCTCGCAGGCGCTGGAGGCCATCGACTCCCGCCTCACCCACCTGACCACCTCGCTGACGGACGGCGCATCGCAGGCCGTGCAGTCGATCGATACGCGCCTCAGCCTGCTGACCTCGACCCTCACCGACGGCACCGCGCAGGCCATCGAGGCGGTCGACCGCCGCATCACCGGCGTCACCGAGATCATCGATGCGCGCAGCACGCGCCTGACCGACACCGTCACGGCGCGTTTCCAGGACATCCACCAGGCCATCGAGACCAAGGTCGGCTCGGTCGCCAACGACATCGATGTCCGCGTCGCCCAGTTCGAGGACCTGCTCGGCTCGCGCGTCGAGGCCGTCGCCGGCCGCATCGAGAGCAGCGGACGCCAGGCCAGCGAAGACCTGATGTCGCGCGCCGAGATCATCTCCACCACGATCCGCTCGCATGTCGAAGACGCCGAGCGCTCGCTCACGAACCTCGTCGTCAACACCAGCGAAACGATCCAGACCGGTGCGCGCACCGCACAGCAGTCGCTGATGACCGTCTCCTCCGACGTCAACGCCCAGCTCAAGATGACCTCGGCCGAAGTCGAGCGCTCGCTGACCGCGGTCGGCACCGGCGCCGCGAATTCGATCCTGACCAGCGCCCGCGAGGCCCAGTCCACCCTGGTCGCGGCCTCCGGCGATGCGGCCAACCAGATCAAGTCGCTGTCGGCCGACGTCGAGCGCACCCTCTCGGCGGCCGGCTCCGCCACCGCGGCCTCGATCCTGGCCGGCGCCCGCGAGGTCCAGACCACGCTCGTCACGGCCTCCTCGGACGCGGCCAACCACGTCAAGTCGCTCACCGGCGACGTGCAGCGTTCGCTGTCGCTGGCCGGCACCACCACGGCTGAGGCGATCACCGCCGGCGCCCGCGATGCCCAGAGCGCGCTGATCGCGGCCTCGACCGAGACCGCCAACCAGATCAAGGCGCTGTCCTCGGACGTGCAGCGCTCGCTCTCGATGGCCGGCACCGCCACCGCCGAGACCATCACGACGGGGGCCCGCGAAGCCCAGAACACGCTGGTCACCGCCTCTTCGGAAGCGGCCAGCCAGGTCAAGTCGCTCGCGGCCGAAGTGCACCGGTCGCTCTCGCAGGCCGGCCAGTCGACCGCCGAGACGATCACCTCGAGCGCCCGCGACGCGCAGAGCACCCTGCTCGCGGTTTCCGCCGAGCAGACCGGCCAGGTCCGCTCGCTGGCGGCCGAGATGCAGCGCGCGCTGGCGACCGCCGGCGGCGCCACCATCGAGGCGCTCACCAGCGGCGTCCGCGAGGCCCAGGGCACGCTGATCTCCGCCTCGACCGATGCGGCGAGCCAGATCAAGTCGCTGACCACGGACATCGAGCGCACGCTGACCGCGGTCGGCGCCGACACCGCCTCGACCATCCTCAACAGCGCGCGTGAGGCGCAGATCTCGCTGACCTCGACCTCGGCCGATGCCGCCAGCCAGATCCGCACGATCTCGACCGAGATCGAGCGCGCGCTGAGCACGGCCACGGCGAATGCGACCAACGACATCCAGACCAGCGCGCTCAACGCCCAGAACGCGCTGATCACCGCCTCCAACGAGGCGAGCTCGCGCGTCAAGTCGAGCTCGGCCGACGTCGAGCGCTCGGTGCTCGCGGCGTCGAGCAGCTTCGGCCAGGCCATGACCGGCAAGACCGACGAGATCGTCACCTATGTGCAGCAGCAGGCCGACCGCCTGTCGAACATGATCGACGCCAAGCGCGGCGCGCTCGTCGACGCGATCGGCACCAAGACCAGCCAGCTGACGCTCGACATCGACCGCGTCACCTCGGACGCGCTGAAGTCGATCGAGACGCGCGGCCAGGCGTTCTCGCAGACCATGATGGGCAACGGCTCCGAAGTCGCCCGCACCATCAACGCGGCGAGCGAGATGGCGACCGGCGCGGTCGGCAAGTCGCTCAAGGATCTCGAGCAGGCCTCGCGCGCGGCGATCGACCAGTCGCGCCAGGTCTCGATCGCGGCCGTCACGGAGATGCAGGAGACCAGCAAGATCCTGCGCACCGACACGGTGGCCCTGTTCGAGCGTCTGCGCGAAGGCAACATCCTCCTGCAGGAGGTGCTGACCGGCGCCCACGACAACCTCAACTCGCTGGAGCGCGCGCTGGTGACCCGTGTCGCCGACTTCGTCTCGGCGATGAACGACGTCACCTCGCGCAACGGCGCGGCGACCCAGAACCTGGAAGACCAGCTCAACGTCTTCAACACGAAGACCACGCGCGCCCTCCAGGATCTCGGCGAGCTGTCGTCGCAGTTCGACGCGCACGGCAAGGCTCTCGTCGAGGCCGCGGCCGTCGTCGAGCAGAGCAACAAGAGCACCACCGCCTCGCTCGCCGAGCGCAAGCAGGCGCTGGAATCGCTCGTCACCACGATCGACCTGCGCACGGCCGATCTCGATCAGCGCCTGTCGCGCTTCACCGGCCTGCTGGACGAATCGCTGGCGGCCGCCGAGGAGCGCGCCCGCGACATCGCCCGCGTCGTGGCGGAGACCGCCGGCGCCGGCTCGGCCGCGATCACCCGCCAGTTCGAGGCGGTGCGCGCGGCCTCGGAGGAAGAGCATCGGCAGACCATCGAGGCGATGCAGGACATCTACCGCCAGACCACCGACGAGGCGGATGCGATGTTCAAGCAGTCGACCGAGAAGTTCTCCAACCTCGTCTCCAGCATGAAGCAGATGGCCTACGAGATGCACAACGAGCTCGAGGCCACCCGCAACGAGCTGCGCCGCGGCGTGCTCGAAATGCCGCAGGAGGCCGCCGAGAGCACCGCGCAGATGCGCAAGGTGATCGTCGACCAGATCGAGGCCCTTGCCGAGCTCAACCGCATCGTGGCCCAGCACGGCCGTGGCCTCGACGTCTCGACCGCCGGGCGCGCCAGCGTGGTACAGCGTCAGGAAGAGCCTGCCCTCGCCGCGGTCGGCCGTGCCGTGGAGACGCGGATGCGCGATACCGGCAGCGCCTCGACCCTGCCCCCGCCGGACCTCGGCATGCCCGCCGCGCGCCGCACCGAAGCGCCGCCGGTCGCGCCGGCCGGAAGCGACCAGGGCCGTGACGGCTGGCTGTCGGACCTGTTGAGCCGCACCGACGCCAACCAGGGCGCTCCGACCGGCCGTGAGGCTCCCCGTGGCCGCCAGGCTGCTCCGCAGCCGCAGGCCCCGCAGGGCGGCGGCAATCCGCTGGAATCGCTGTCGCTCGACATCGCCCGGCTGATGGACCGCAACCTCGCCGCCGAGATGTGGGACCGCTACCAGCGCGGCGAGAACAAGGCCTTCACCAAGCGCCTCTATACGCCCGCCGGCCAGAAAGCCTTCGACGAGGTCGCCCGCAAGTACCGCGCCGACCGCAACTTCAAGGGCACGGTCGACCGCTACGTCACCGAGTTCGAACGCCTGCTCGACGAAGTCGCCCGCGACGGCCGCGGCCCGCAGGAGCTGCGCAACCACCTGACATCGGAGACGGGGCTGGTCTACACGCTGCTGGCCCACGCGGCGGGCCGGCTGGGGTAAGCGGCGAGCAACGACAGCTACGAATGCAAACGGAGGCCTTACGGCCTCCGTTTTGTTTTCACGCGTCATCGCGTCGACAGCTCGCTACTCATTGAGAATTGAGGCGCCTCCGCAAACACTGTCATTGCGAGGAGCCCTTGCGACGAAGCAATCCAGACTGTTTCCGTGGAGACAGTCTGGATTGCTTCGCTTCGCTCGCAATGACGGGTGGAGAAAGTACAGGCCCCATGCTCATCTCGTGCCCCGGACACAACGCAGCGCTGCTTCGGCGGTGCGCTGCAGAGCCGGGGCCCATGTCGCGGCATTGTACCGTGTAGCTTTCTCAGTCCCGGCTCTGCGCAGCAGCGTTGCACGCTGCAGCGCGTCCGGGACACGAGAGCACGTGGCTCTATTGCCGCCTGGGCGCGGGCGCCGCCGCCGGCTTCGGCGGCTCGGGCGCAGGGGCTGGCGGGGCGCTGCTGTTGCTGGCGCCGAACAGCACGCGGGTCGGATTGCGATCGAAATTGTTCACGGCGCGGCTGATGTCGCCCAGCGTGCGGCGGCCGTCGGCCATCAGGGCGCCCGAGCGCTTGTCGAAATCATCGGCGAGTTCGCGGATCGACTTCACCGCCTGGAACAGTTCGCCGCCGTCCTTGCCACCGGCCAGCGTGTTGAGGCCGAGCATCAGATTGTCGGCCTTGAGCATGACACCGTCGACCTTGGCCATCACGCCGTCGATCTTCTCGGAATTGCGCGCCAGCGAGGTGGTGAAGGCCTCGAGGTTCTTGAGCGAGTTCTTCACCGATTCCTGGTTGTCGGCGACCAGCTTGTTGATGTTCTGCAGCGTGCCGCGGATCGCCTCGGTGACGTCCTGGAGCTTGTTGGGATCCGCCGTCAGCGTCGGGATGCCGTCCTGGTCGAGCGGCGGCGGAGCCGCGGCCTCGTCGCCGCCCTTGAGCGAGATCGCGGCGACACCGGTCAGGCCCTGGAATTCGAGGCCGACCAGCGTGTCCTTGCGGATCGGGGCGTTGTTCTCGATCATGGCGAGTGCGACAACCCGCCGCGGGTTGTCGAGCTTCACCGAGACCACCTCGCCCACTCGGATACCATTGAAGTTGACGCTGCCGCCGTTGCGCAGGCCCGCGGCCGGGCCCTCGAACACGACCCGCAGCGGGCTGCGCTGCTTGGTGGTGTGGAGCGACTGGAACCAGAGCAGGAAGCCGACCGCCGCGGCGATCACCGCCAGCGTGAACGATCCGATCAGTACGTAATTCGCCCGCGTTTCCATCAGGTGCTCCGGCTACTCGACACTGCTGCTCATCCCGGCCCGCTCAACCCACGACCGCGCGGGCGCGCTTGCCATGGAAATACTGCCTCAGCCAGGGATGTTGCGAGGCCTGCATGTCGGCGATCGACCCTGCCGCAATGATCTTACCGTTGCCTAAAACGGCGATCCGGTCGCAGGCCGTATAAAGGCTGTCGAGGTCGTGGGTTACCATGAAAACCGTCAGCCCCAAAGTCCGCTGCAGCGTCCGCACCAGTTCGTCGAAATCGCCGGCACCGATCGGATCGAGGCCCGAGGTCGGCTCGTCGAGGAACACGAGGTCCGGATCGAGCGACAGCGCGCGCGCCAGCGCGACGCGCTTGATCATGCCGCCGGAGAGTTCCGAGGGAAACCGATCGGCCACCTCGGGCTTGAGCCCGACCATGGTCAGCTTGGCCATGGTGATCTCGTCCATCAGCCGCTGCGAGACACGTAGATACTCGCGCATCGGGAACTGGATGTTCTGCCGCACCGTGAGCGAGGAGAACAGCGCGCCCTGCTGGAACAGTACGCCCCAGCGCCGTTCGACACTGCGGCGCTGCGCCGTGTTGGAGGCGTCGAGGTCGACACCGAACACCTCGATGCGGCCGGCGATCTTCGGCACGAGGCCGATGATCGTGCGGGTCAGCACCGACTTGCCGGCACCCGAGGGGCCGACGAAGCCGAGGATCTCGCCGCGCCGGACGTCGAGATTGAGTCCGTCCAGCACGCGCGTCGCACCGAACTGCACCGTGATGTCGCGGACGCGGATGATCGGGTTCTGGACCGGGGTCTGATCCTGCGCCATCGTCACATCCCGATCGAGGCGAAGAAGATCGCGAATACGCCGTCCATGACGATCACGAAGAAGATGCCCTTCACCACCGAGGCGGTGGTGTGCTGCCCGAGCGACTCCGCACTGCCCTGAACGGCGAGGCCCTCGACGCAGGCGACGATGCCGATCACCGCAGCCATGACCGGAGCCTTCACGATGCCGACGATGAAGTGATCGATCGAGATGGCATCACGCAGGCGAAGCAGGAACGCTTCCGGCTCGACGCCGCCATAGAGCCAGGCCACGAGACCGCCGCCATAGAGCGCGGCCATGGCGCCGAGAAAAGCGAGGATCGGCAGCGCCAGAACCAGCGCCAGCATGCGCGGCAGCACCAGCACCTCGATCGGGTCGAAGCCCATGGTGCGCAGCGCGTCGATCTCCTCGCGCATCTTCATGGAGCCGAGTTCGGCGGTATAGGCGCTGCCGGAGCGGCCCGCGACCATGATGGCGACCAGCAGCACGCCGATCTCGCGCAGCACCAGCACGCCCAGCATGTCGACGACGAAGATGTCGGCGCCGAACCTGCGGAAATGGAAGATGCCCTGCTGGGCGATGATGCAGCCGATCAGGAAGGTGATCAGAACGATGATCGGCACCGCGCGCCAGCACACCTGCTCCATGTGGTGCACGGTCGAGGTCAGGCGGAGCGAGCGCGGATGGATCAGCACGCGGAACCCCGCCGCAAGCACCGCGCCGAGCATGTCGACCAGGCCCGCCACCGTGCCGCCGACGCCGGCCACCGCCCGCCCGATCTGCTCGAGCATGCCGGTGATCGTGATCGTGCTGCCTTCGATCACGGGCGTGGCCCGGACCCGCCGTACCTCGTCGACCAGGCTGGCATAATTGGCGGAGAGCCCGGCGATCTGCGCTTCGACGGTGCCCTTCGTCAGGCTACGTCGCAGCCGCTCGATCAGCCAGGCGCCGAAGGTGTCGAGCTTGGCCACCTCGGAGACATCGATGAAAATGCTCTGCGGACCGCCGGCCAGCTTCTCGGCATCGGCGACCATCCGCTCCAGAACCGGCGCGAAGTTCGCGGTCCAGGTTCCGGTGGCGTAGAGGGCCAGCGCATTGCCCTTCGCAATCCGTTCCAGTTTCGGATCGCCGTTCAAGATGTCCGCTCCTGTGATGGGGCGGAGGAAATCGGATGGTTGCGCACGCGCCCTGACCCAGAGAAGGTAGTCGAAACTGGTTAACGTTAGTTGATAGAGGTAACCAGCAGGTTCAGATTTCGCCAGAGATCAAAATGACTTCCAGCAAAGTTCCGACACTCGCCGCACGAATCGAGCGCTTTCCCATTGCCGGAAGTTTCACGATCAGCCGGGGGGCCAAGACGGAGGCCGTCACGGTCGTGGCCGACGTGAGCCGGGACGGCCTCGTCGGCCGCGGCGAGTGCGTGCCCTATCCCCGCTATGGCGAGACGCCCGAGGCGACCCTGGCCGCCATTGCGGCCATGCAGGCGGCCGTGGCCGGCGGGCTGGACCGGCAGGCCCTGCAAGGCGCCATGCCGCCGGGAGCCGCCCGCAACGCGCTGGATTGCGCCCTGATCGACCTCGAGGCCAAGGCCGCCGGCCTGCGGGCCTGGAGCCTCCTGGATCGCCCGGTGCCCGGGGAGCGCACCACGGCCTATACGATCTCGCTCGGCACGCCCGAGGCCATGGCGGCGGCCACCGCCAAGGCGGCGCACCGGCCGCTGCTGAAGATCAAGCTCGGCGGCGACGGCGATGCCGAGCGCATCAAGGCGGTACGCTCGGCGGCGCCCGAATCCGAATTGATCGTCGATGCCAACGAATCCTGGACCGAGGCCAATCTGGAACACAATCTCGCCGCCTGCGAGGCCGTCGGCGTCACCCTGGTGGAGCAGCCGCTTCCGGCCGGCAAGGACGAGGCGTTGGCGCGGATCAGGCGGCCAGTCGCGGTCTGCGCCGACGAGAGCGTGCATGACCGCAATTCGCTGGCGCCCCTGCGCGCACGCTACGACGCCGTGAACATCAAGCTCGACAAGACCGGCGGCCTCACCGAAGCGCTCGCCATGGCCGATGCGGCGCAGGCACTGGGCTTCGAGATCATGATCGGCTGCATGGTGGCAACATCGTTGTCGATGGCGCCGGCCATGCTGGTGACGCCGCAAGCGCGCTTCGTCGATCTCGACGGCCCCCTGCTGCTGGCGCGCGATCGCGAACACGCCCTGCGCTACGACGAGAGCCTCGTCTATCCGCCGGCGGCGTCGCTGTGGGGATGACCCGCGAGAAGGTGCCGCGCCGACCAGATCAGGAGCGCGCCGGCCGCGGCCATCGCCGCCATCACGTAATAGAGATCGTCGCCGATGCGCGCATAGATCGCGCCCGAGGCGATCGATGTCGCCGCACCCAACAATCCATTGCACGCGGCATAGTAGCCCTGCCCGCGCGCGATCTGATGCGAGGGCACGCGCTGCACCAACAGGCTCATGGTTCCGAGGATGGTCATGCCGAAGGTGAGGCCGTGGCCGAGCTGGACGACCGCGAGCAGCGCGAGCGGCGGCTCGTTCGCGGTGACGATCCAGCGCACCACCGCGCTCGCCCCGCCGATCACCATCAGCGTCGACGGCCGCAGCGAGAAGCGCGGTGACAACGCAAACACGACGATCTCGGCGATGACGCCGAGCGTCCACAGTCCCGCAATCGTCAATCCGCCGAGACCGTGGAGCTGCCAGTTGATGGCCGAGAACGTGTAATAAGCGACGTGACTGCCCTGGATCAGCGCGGCCGAGGCGATCACCGCCCACAGCCCCTTGTCGCGCAGCAAGGAACCACCGGCCGTCCTCGCCGCGCCCGTGCGCCTGACCTCCGCGAGCGGCTGCAGCATCAGGCTCGCCCCGACCGCGACGACGGCCCAGGCGACGATGACCCAGATCAGATCGCGCGCGGCGATGTGGTCGACGAGGAAGCCACAAGCGAGCGAGCCGGCGGCGAACGCCGCCGATCCCCACAGGCGAAGCGGGCCGTAGTTCAATCCGTAGCGCGCGACCCCGCGCAACGCATAGGCGTCGGTCAGCGGCGTCGTCGGCGACCACATCACGCAAGTCGCAGCGTAGACCAGGAACAGCGCGAGCGGCTGCTGCAGCAGGCCGACCGCGGCAAAGCCGAGTGCGGTCGCCAGCGCCGACAACATCATGCCGGCGCGGATGGCGTGTCGCTTTTCGGCAAAGGCCGTGATCTGGGGCAGCGTGGTGAAACGCGTGATCGCCGGCAGCGCATTGATGAGGCCGATCCAGGACGCCTCGACGCCGATCGCCTTCAGCCAGACGGGGAAGAACGGCAGGTGCGTGCCCGACACCGCGAAGGCTGCCGCATAGAATACGGCAAGACCGACCGCGAATCGTCGCTTCACTGCAGAAGGCGTGGGGATTTGTGATTCGGGCGTCATCAAACCAATTGCGATTCGGTCGATATCGTGGTGATCGTTACAGTAACGCGCAGTGATTTGCGCGACGAGATGACCATGGCCACCGAAGCATTCGCCCTCTCGCCCATGTCTGCCCGCGCGGCCCAGCCGAACGAGCAGGATTACGACGCGATCCGCGAAGCCTTCATGGAGACGGCGCGCGGCCGCTGGTTCCTTGGCGAATATGCCAAGCGCAACCGCAATGCCGACACGCGCATGGTGCTCGATGCGGTCGCGAAAATCGAGGAAACCCTTGCGGCACAGCGACAACCGGTCGTCGAGGACCGCCTGCCCGAAGCGCTGGTCGCGATCCGCCGCGCGGTCGAGGACGCCGAAGGCGCGGCCGCCAGGGCCTTCGATCCGTCCGCGATCACGGGCAGCCTTGCGCCGATCCAGCGCGGCGTCCGCATCATCAAGGAGATTTCCTGGCGCTGGCGCGAGATCGGTGCCGACGGGCGAATCTGCGACCTCATTGATTCGCAGCTCGCGGCGATCGAGGGTGCCTGCACGCAGATTGCGGACATCGATCCCCGTGGCGAGCTCGCCGCAGCGTTCGCGCTGCTGAAGGATCGCATCGCGCAGACCGATGGCCAGGCAGGGTCCGAGGCCCAGCCCGTCGCCGCGGCGGCGGACGCTCCGACGGTGGCGGAGGCTGCGCCTGCTGCGATGCCGCGCGAATCATCAGTGGTTTTTACGGAGCCGCAGCACGACGCGGAGGCAGCCGAACTGGTCGAGGCCGCCGCCGCGTCAGACAGCCTTGCCATCTCCGACGACGTCATGGCCGAAGACGTTATGGCCGAAGACATCGTGGCCGAAGACGCCATGAATGCCGCCGTCGCGCCCGAGAACGTAATCACCCGAAGCGACGAGGCGCTTGAGGCTGCTGCGACGCCCGAGATCGTTACAGGCTTCGCCGAAATGGCGGAGAACATCTCCTTCGACGCCGCAGCGGAAGCCGAGGACGACGCCGTGCTGGCGCGCATCGCGCTGGAGATGGGCGCCCCCGATCCCGAGTTCGACGAGATCATCGAGCCGGTCGAAATGGCCGCGCCAGCTGCGGACGAGGTCGTGGCGCAGCAGGCGGCCCCCGCGGTCGCAGAGACGGCCGCAGCGCCAGCCGCGCGACCTGTCGCGATGGCGGAGCCGGCCGACGACGCGGCGATGGAGATCGAATCGCTCGCGCATCTCACCGACGTCATCGCTGAAGTCGCGGCCGAGGTGACGGAGCAGCCGGAGATCGCCGCGCCGCCGGTGGCCGCGGCGCCCAGCGCGACGCTGCCGATGCCCTCTCCCCTGCCCGAGACCTCGCTGGGCGCCAGCATCCTCGCCAGCGGCATGCTGCAGAAGCCCCGCGCCGCCAACGATCCCCTCGCCCCGATCCGCCGCATGACCCAGGCCGAGAAGATCGCGTTCTTTTCGTAAGCGATGAGGCACGCCCGCTCTCACGCGTCCCGGACGAGCGAAGCGCAGATCCGGGACCCGGCAAGCTGCAGCCGCCTTTGCAACGTGGGCCCCGGCTCAGCAGCGCACCGCTGAAGAAGCGCTGCGTCCGGGGTACGCGACAGAAACGCGCCGCAGGCTCTCTCCTCTTCGCCAGGACGGCGCGATCAGCCGATCACCCGCAGTTCCAGACCGCGCCGATCGGCGTGCGTGTCCAGCACGGGCCGAAACTGCCGCCATTGTAGCGGCCGCCGTTGAAACCGGGGCGGCCGAAATAGCGCCACTCGCCATCCCAGCGGTAATATTGCGGAACCGGATCGATATACCAGGGACGGCGCTCGCTGCGCGCGATGCGCCGGTTCGCGTCCTTCTGCTTGTAGAGCGGAATGCTGTTGCTCAGCGGCTGGCGGTAGCCGGGCAGAAAGCCGTAGCCGCGCCAGACCGGCTTGGGGCGTTTTTGAACGGGATCCGCCGGCGCCACGGACGGCAGCAGCGACAGGACGACAGCAACAAAAAGACACAGAAAGCGAGACATGCGTTCACGATAAAGGTCGGGCGGCGCGATGGCCATTCAAATTCGAGTGCCACAGCGCGACGACGTCGTCTACGGGCTGATCACGCCCTTGCGGATCAGAAAGCAGCCATAGCCCCTGCTGTCGCCGACCTGCACCACGCCGAAGCCGGCCGCGGCCGCACGATAGAAATCCGCGCGCGACAGCTTGCCCGGCGTGAGGCTCTGGCCGACGGCACGTTCGATCTCGCCCAGCACGGCGCGCTGCACCTCCGGCACGCGATCGGGATCGTCGACGGGCGCCATCACGCGCACCGGGTCGGGATCGAAATCGTCGAGCGGATAGACCGACATGATGGCGCGGGCGGCGACTTCCATGGCCATGCCCGGCAACCGGATCAGCCGCTGCGATGCAGTGGCCTGCGCGATGCGGGCAGCCGGATGATTGGCATCGACGAAGACGAGGTCGTCGCCATGCCCCATCGACGCCAGCAGCCAGAGCAGATCGGGCGTCAGGATCGGATCGATCGATTTCAGCATGGGTCGACGGCTCCTCCCACCGGGCCCGCACGTCTCGGCGGGTTCCCGGGCGTGATTCAGATCACGCATCCTACCATGGTGAGCGCGGTCACGGACCCCGCCCTCGAACGCGGCCAGTGTTCCCCGCCACCAATCTCGTATCGAGATGAGTGCCAAAGGAGCACGCCATGTTCCGCCTGAGACCCTTCCTGACGACGGCCGGCCTGCTGGCCAGCCTGTTCGGCTTTGCCTGCACGAGCGCATCCGCGCAAGTCGCCCCGGTCGAGCCTGCCCCCGCCGCCCTGCAGGGCCCCGAGCAGCGCGTCGCGCTGGTGATCGGCAATGCCGCCTACCGGAACGCGCCGCAGCTCGAAAATCCCGACAATGACGCGCAGTCGATGGCGCAGTTCCTCAACTCCGCCGGCTTCGAGGTGGTGGCGGCCACCGATCTGACGCAGAACGACATGATCCGCGTGGTGCAGGACTTTTCAGCCAAGGTCGCCGCGCGCGGCCCGAACACCGTGGCGATGGTGTACTATGCCGGCCACGGCGTGCAGCTCGCCGGCGAAAACTATCTCGTGCCTGTCGACGCGAGGGTGTCGAGCCCGACCGAACTCGTCAACAATTCGGTGCGTCTCGTCGACGTGATGTCGACGCTGGAGACGATCCCGAGCCGCATGCGCATCGTCATCCTCGATGCCTGCCGCAACAACCCGTTCCCCGAGATCAACGACGCCGGCCGCGGCCTTGCGATCGTCGATGCGCCGAACGGCTCGATCGTCGGCTATTCGACCGCGCCGGGCGCCGAGGCGCTCGACGGCAGCGGCGGCCACAGCCCCTATACCCAGGCCTTCCTCACCATCGCGCGCGAGCCCAACGTGCCGATCGAGCAGCTATTCAAGCGCGTGCGGCTGCAGGTGAACCAGGCGACCTCCGGCCAGCAGATCCCGTGGGAGAGTTCGTCGCTGACGTCGGACTTCACCTTCTTCGGCGACACCGCCGTCGCCGCCACCCGCGCGCCGGTGAATGCGCCGGTGGTGCAGGTGGCCTCGAACCTGCCGAGCCGTTCGACCCGCCAGGCCTATGACTACGTCGTGTCCGAAGGCCGCCCGGAATACTATCAGGAGTTCATCCAGATGTACCCGCACGACCCGCTGTGCGATCACATCCGCTGGCTGCTGAACAACCTGCTGCTCACGCAGGCCTGGCACAAGGCGGTGCTGGCGAACTCGCCGATCGGCTACAAGAGTTTCTACGACAGCTGGGGCAACACGCCCTACGCGAAAGTCGCGCTGAATCTCCAGGCCCAGCCGAAGCAGATCCCGCTGATGCAGGCGACCAAGTTCCTGGCGCCGCAGACCATCGCGCCGACCTTCAAGATCGGCAATCTCGGCCAGCCCAAATACATGCCGCTGATGCAGGGCAATAATGGTCAGGTGAATGGCAATCTGCCGATCGTGCAGAAGCCCGTGGACAGCAATGTCATCGGCAAGCTCGGCAATGGCGGCCAGATCGTCACCCTGCCGGCGAACAACAACCAGCCTCAGCAGACCGCCCTGCCGTCGCAGACCCCGGGCAAGATCGTCACCCTGCCCGCACCAACCAACACCACGACAGGCAATGGCGGCATCGGCAAGATCGTGACGCTGCCGGTGACCAACAATGGCCAGAACGGTGGCCCCACCAATACCGGCATCAACGGCACCCCCGGCAAGATCGTCAGCATGCCGGTCAACGTCGGCCGGAACGGCCCGACGGGCGAGGTGAAGACCATTGGCGTGAAGCCGGTCGACGCGAAGCCGGTGAACGTGCAGACCCAGACCAACCCGATCCGCATCACCAACGGCGTGAAGCTGAACAACGCCCCGGTGAACAAGGTTCAGGTGCAGAACAACGCACCGACCACCCCGCAGACCGCTCGCCCGCAGTTCAACGCGAGCAACCGGATCGTCAACAATGGCGGCAACAACTTCCGCCAGTCGATGAACCAGGCCCCGAACATGAATGGCAGCGGCAACAATCAGCGCGGCGGCTTCACGCGCTGATCGCGACAGACCCACCACAACAAAGGGACGGAGCCACACAGCTCCGTCCCTCTTTCGCGTCAACTGGACGCGCCGTGAGGCGCGGTCACGACATCAAAGAACTTGCGATCACGCCACCAGTTCGGCGAACAGATCGGCATCGACATTGCCGCCGGAGAGCACGATCACGACGTTCTTGCCGGCGACGTCCATCCGTCCCGCCAGCAACGCCGCAAGGCCGACCGCCCCGCCCGGCTCCACCACCAGCTTCAGCTCGTGATAGGCGAATGCGACAGCCGCGCCGACTTCCTTGTCGGACGCGGTCACGCCGCGCGCGAGAAGCTTGCTGTTGATCGCGAAGGTCATCTCGCCGGGGATCAGCGCCATCAGCGCATCGCAGATGGTGCGCCCCGCGGGTGGATGAGGTTCGCGATGGCCGGCCGACAGCGAAATGCCGTGGTCGTCGAACGCCTCGGGCTCGGCCACGACGATCTCGGCATGCGGATAGCGCGCCTTGATCGCCGTCGCGACGCCCGCGATCAGGCCGCCGCCGGAGGCCGGCGCCACCACGATGTCGGGAGCGAGGCCGAGCGCCGCCATGTCGTCCGCGATCTCGCGGCCGGCGGTACCCTGGCCCGCGATCACGAACGGATCGTCATAGGGCTTGACCAGCGTCGCGCCGCGCTTCTCGGCGATGCCGCGGGAGATTGCCTCGCGATCGTCGTTGTAGCGGTCATACAGCACGACCTCGGCGCCATAGGATTTGGTGCGCTCGCGCTTCGACAGCGGCGCATCAGCAGGCATCACGATGGTCGCCTGCATGTCGAGGATCTTGGCAGCGGCCGCCACGCCCTGGGCGTGATTGCCGGAGGAGAACGCGACCACGCCGCCGGCGCGCCTATCTTGCGGGATCGAGGCGACCTTGTTGAAGGCGCCGCGGAACTTGAAGGAGCCGGTGCGCTGGAGCATCTCCGGCTTCAGGAACACCTTGGCCCCGACGCGCTCGTTGAGTACGGGAAACGACAACAGCGGGGTGCGGATGGCGAAGGGCGCGATCACGCGCGCTGCGGCATCGATATCGGCCGGGCCGATCGGGAGGAGCTGTTCGGTCATGTCAGACCTTAGCGCGCGAAACGCGGCGCGGGCAAGACGTCTTCTCCCGAGAATCCAGCCGCCCTGGGCGCGGAACGAGTGAACGCCGAGGCCGTCGATCCGTCAGGTTTCGGCACGAATCAGCTTGATATCCCGGTCCGCGGCCCAATCGGCGACGTCCTCGCGCTTCAGCGCGGTTGCCATCAGGTCCGGAAACTGGTCCGGCGTGCAGGCAAAGACAGGGATACCGAGGCTCGCGACCTTCGCCGAGAGTGCCGGGTCATAGGACGGGCGGCCGGTATCGGTCAGCGCCAGCAGCACGATGACGTTGACGCCGCGCATCGCAATTCGCGCCAGACGATCGACCAGCGCCTCCGCATCGCCGCCCTCATACAGATCGGTGATCAGGATCAAGTGCGCCTTCGCCGGCCGCTCGATCCGCTCCTCGCAATAGGCGACTGCGCCGTTGATGTCGGTTCCGCCGCCGAGCTGGACGCCGAACAGGACCTCGACGGGATCGGCGAGCTCCGCGGTCAGGTCGACGATTGCGGTGTCGAAACAGACGAGCTTGGTTGCGACCACCGGCATCGAGGCCATCACGGCCGCGAAGATCGAGGCGTAGACGACGGAGGTCGCCATCGACCCCGACTGGTCGACGCACAGGATCACCTCATCGAGATCGACGATGCGACGCTGCTGACGCAGGAAGCCGATCAACTTTTCGGGCACCACGGTGCGGTATTCAGCCTGGTAGTGGCGAAGATTGGCCTTGATGGTGCGCGGCCAGTCGATGTCCGCGAAGCGCGGCCGGTTGGTGCGCAGCGAACGGTTCAGCGCGCCGCGGATCGCGTCGGCCGTACGGCGTTCGAGTCGCTCCATGAGTTCGGCGACCACCTTGGCGATCACGATGCGGGCGGTCTCTTTGGTCTTCTCCGGCATCACGCCCCGCAGCGCGATGAGATCGGCGATCAGGTTCACATCCGCTTCGACGGTCGCGAGGAATTCAGGCTCGACCAGCATCTGGCGCAGCCCCTTCCGCTCGAAGGCGTCCTTCTGGATCACCTGCACCACCTGGGCGGGGAAGAATTCCCTGATGTCGCCAAGCCATTTCGCAACGCGCGGCGCGGAAGCCCCGAGACCGCCGCGGCCCTTCTTCGGCGCGTCGTCTCCATCGCCGTAGAGCGCGGCCAGGGCCTCGGACATGCGGCGGTCGCTGTCGGACAGGGTCGCGCCGCCTTCAGTCTCGACACCGAGAGCAAGCGTCCAGCGGCGGCTGCGTTCGTCGGTCTCGCTCATCGCGGCGCTCCTGATGTGAGGAGATCGAGCACGCGCGCCTGATGGTCCGGCCAGATATCGCCTGCTCCCGCGATCAGCCGGTACCCCCTGTCGCCACCGGCGCTTCGCGCGAACAGCGCATCCATCAATCGCCTGCGCTCGGTGCGGTCCAGCGCCGAGAACACGCGGCGGAAGAGCGGCAGGCTGGCGATGAAGGCATCCTCGTCCAGCGTGATCAGCCAGGTATCGACGGCGCCGCGCAATGCCGCGTCATGGATCAGCCGCTGGCCCGCGCCCTCGAAGAAACCCTCGAAGAAGCCGGCCGCGTCCGCGACCGGCGTGCCGGGCGAGAGCATCCGCGCCAGAAGGTCCGCCGCCCGATCGGCGGTAAGCAGCTCGGCCTCGTAGAGCAACCGCGCGGCGGTGCCGGTGATCAGCCGGGTCGCCTGATCCTCGTTCAAGAGCGCCGCCAGCGCGTCGCGCCATGTCGTGACGATTTCGGTCCCGAGCTGGGCCAGTTGAATCGCCGCGTCGGCCGCGAGGAGCGCGGCGCGCAGCCTCGCGGCCGCCGGCGCGTCGAGATTGCGCGCGGCATAGGGCAGCGCAAGCGCTGCCTGCACCACGAGCCGTGGCATCAAGGCTGCGAGATGCTCGGCCGTGCCGGCGCGCGCCTCGCCGTAGCGCAGGATATCGGCCATCGGCGGCAGCGCGTCCAGGAGAGCCTGGCCGTCGCTGGTCAGTGCCGCCTTCGTCTCGAGCGCCGCGATGCCGAACGCGGTGGCGCGGGACAGGTCGGCGATCATGGCGTTGCGAACCAGCGTCGCCAGGGCGCCAAGCTCGGCCTCCTTGCCCATTGCCTCGACCAGGCGTCCGCCCGCGGCTTCCGCAATGGTCGAACCGTAGAGCAGGTTTTCCACGAGCCTGACCGCGAACTCCGGCTCCCAGCGCAACTGCCAGTTCTCCCGAAACGTGCCGCGGCTGCGTCCGGCGTCCATCAGCCGTCCCCAGGGCACCTCGAGTGCATTCAGACGGTGCAGCAGCGTCGAGCGCATCAGTCCGCTGTCGCTGCGCAGATCGAGCGTCAGCGGCCGCTCCAGGGCTTCGGGCTTCAGCCGCGCGGCCTTCTGCTGGCGCTGGAGGTCTTCGAGCAGCGGTGCGAGCGGCGTCGCCGGTGGGATCGATCCGACGCCCGAACCGATCAGAAGCTCCGCCGCGACGTCGTTCCACACGGCGCGCTCACCATTGCACAGGCAAGCGATCGCAGCCTCGCGAAGCTCCTCGAAACCCGGCGACGGCCGGTCGCGCAGCGCAGCGAGCGCGCTACCCAGCCGCAGCGCCTCGATCGCCGACGCCGTGGACACGAAATGCCCGCGATCGCGCAACACGCGCATCACCTTGGCCAGCCACACCGCGGCTCGATCGCCAGGACGGGTCTCCCAGAGATGCGCGAACCAGCCGGGCGCGACCACGCCGGCGCCATAGCCGCTCGCGCGCGCCAGGCGCGGCGTCGTCCACGGCGCCCAGGTCGCCTTGATCTTCGTCCTTGGCCGTCCCTTCAGCAGTTCGCGATCCGCGGCAAGGCTGCGGCGCTCGGCGAGGGCCGGTACGTGCCATGCGCCGCACACGACCGCGATGGCGCCATCACACTCCTTCGCCGCCTTCGCGATCTCGATCCGCATATGCGCTTCACGCGCGGCTTCGCGGGCCGAGAGCGGGCGCGCTTCGGCGCGCAGAGCCGTCATGGCATCGGCAACGGCCGCAAACACGGGGCCCGCAGCGGGATTCTCCTCGATGACGTCGGACCACCAGGATTCGCCGTCGTCATATCCTGCGGCATTCGCGAGCGCCCCGATCGGATCGCGGCTGACCGGATCATCGACGGCGTCCTGTGCCGCCTCGTCCATGCCGCCCTCGGCGGTGTTGCTCAGCCGGTCTGACGCCGGCAGGTCGATGAAGCGCAAGATTGCGCCGCGGCGAACGGCCCAGCGCGCGGCCTGGTATTCCGGAGAGTAGTCGGCGAAGGGAAAGAAGCTGGCATGGGACGGATCGTCCTCGGCATAAGTGAGCAGCGCCACCGGCGTCACCATGTCGGGATCCGCCAGCATCGGCAGCAGGTCCGATGCATCCGCAGGCCCCTCGATCAGGACCACGGCCGGCGCGAGAGCATCGAGCGCCTCCACCAGCCGCCGCGCCGATCCGGGGCCGTGATGCCGGATACCGAACAGCGAGATTTTGCCTGCCACCTGCCCCGTCCAGTCCTAGATCCGATCGGTCAGCGAGGCATAGTAGCCTTCGAAGCCGCGCCGCTTCTTCAGCACGGTCTCGAGATATTCGCCGAGCACCGCCGTATCCTGCACCGGATCCTTGATCATTGCGCCGATCATGTTGCTGGCGAGCGTTTCCGGCGTCAGCTTGCCGTCGTTGAAGAACGTCGCCTGGCTGATTCCGCCGATCATCACGGCGATCGCCTCCGCCGTCGACAAACCGCCTGACGGCGATTTGAGTGCGACCTTGCCGTCCTCGGTCGATCCGGAGCGCAGCTCGCGGAAGATCGCGACGACGCGTGCGACTTCGTCCGCGACATTCTTCGGTGCCGGCAGGTCGAGGTTCTGCGCCATCTCGCCGACGCGCTTGACGATGATCGCCACTTCCTCCTCGGCACTGTCCGGCAGCGGCAGGACGACGACGTTGAATCGACGCTTGAGCGCGGAGGATAGTTCGTTGACGCCCTTGTCGCGATTGTTCGCGGTCGCGATGATGTTGAAGCCGCGCTGCGCATAGACCGCGGTGTTGAGCTCCGGGATCGGCATCATCTTCTCCGACAGCACGGTGATCAGCGTGTCCTGCACGTCGCTGCCCATCCGGGTCAGTTCCTCGAAGCGGCATAGCTTGCCGCCTTCCATCGCACGCATGAGCGGTGTCGGAACCAGCGCTTCGCGGCTTGGCCCATGTGCCAGCAATCGGGCGTAGTTCCAGCCGTAGCGGATCTGGTTCTCGTCGGTCCCGGCGGTGCACTGAATGACGAGCGTCGAGTCGCCGGTGATGGCGGCGGCGAGGTGTTCGGAGACCCACGACTTGGCCGTGCCGGGCACGCCCAGCAGCAACAATGCGCGATCGGTCGCAATCGTTGCGACGGCGGTCTCGATCAGCCGCCTGTCACCGACATATTTGGGCGTGATCGTGGTGCCATCGGCCGCCTTGCCGCCTATCAGATAGGTCACGACCTGCCGCGGCGAGAGCGCCCATCCCGGTGGGCGGTGTCCGGTTTCGCCGGCGGCGAGCGCCTTCAACTCGGCCGCATAACTCTCCTCGGCGGGCAACCGCAGTTTCTCGCTCATGATCTCACTCCCCTGTCGTCCAACGCGGCGTTGAGCCGCAGCATGTTCAGGCGCGGGTCGCCTTGCAACAGGCCCGCACCGGTCAGGCGTTGCAGCGACCCTCGAGCCCCTTCGCGCGAGGTGATCAAGCCCAGCGCAAAGAGGTCCCTCACCTGGTCGGAAGGCTTTGCATCCTCGGTCTGGAGCGCGGCAAGCAGTTCCTTGCCGGCAGGCGCCGAAAGCGGATCATCCAGCCGTGCCGCGGCGCCCGCGATCCGCTGCACGAGCTCGAAGCCGATGCCGTGCATGTTCAGCCCGGTGACGGCATGCCTTGCGCGCTCGTCCGGTGCAAGCCGAGGAGCCAGCGCCGCGATGAGCCCGGTCGCGTCGCGTTCGCTGATCGCCTCCGCCGCTTGCGAGACTTGCGCATCGGTCGCTGTTGACGCGATCATGCTGATCAGCGCCATGTCGGCAGCCTGGTCCACTTTCCAGTCCCACGCCGCAATCAGCTCGTTCGGCGTCACGCCAAGCGCGGTTGCGAAGGACGCCAGGTCGACATCATCGAACAGCGCCTCCCGCCGTCGCCACTGCGCCGGCGTCTTCAAAGGCACAGCCTCGATCACGCGCGAACGGCGCAACATCCCCTTGGTCCTCACCGAGAAGAAGCCGGCGAGTTCCGCGACGTTCTCGCCGACCGCATCGCCGCGGCCGAGACGCGCGAGCAGCGATACCGCGAGCGCCTTGACCTTGGGGGCACGGTCGTTGGCTGCGATGCCTTCGAGGAAGGCGACATCATCATCGGACAGGCGATCGGACAGGACCGACAGCAGGCGCAATCTGGCGTCGGCATTCTCGCCTGCAAGCTTCTCTTGCAGCACGGTGCGTGCCGCAGACGGATCGTGCCGCCTCAGTTCAGCCAGCGCCGCCTTCCGGGCCGCGGGCCAAAAGTCCGCAAAATTGTCGGCGGTCAGCCGGTCACTCGTCTGCCGCCGCACGGTGCCGTTGGAGGAAGCGATCTCCGCCCAATCGCGCCAAGCCGCATAGAGATCCGGCGCATCGTCATCGCCGGCAGCCGGCATCCAATCGGCTGGATGCGTCGTCCAGCCACGCGCCGCAAGGAAGCGGACGAGTTCGCTCTTTGCCTGCGACTCCTTCTGCGCTGCCAGGATCTGGCGCGTGAGCGGACGTAAGGCCTCGGGCACCGTCGGCAGCGAGAGCGTGGGAATGTCGGGCATGACGTGAAGCGCCGAGGCCGGCTCCGTCGTCACCGCAACGCCAAGGAATTGGCCCGAAAGGGCGAGCAGACGCAACTCCGCCTCGGCGGGATCATCGCCCAGTTCGGCGCGCCAGACCGGGGCTGCGGGCGCGCCCGCCGATCCCATCGTCCAGCGCGTCAGCACCGCGCCGATTGCCTCATAGATCGCTTCAGTCACGACTGCCGACCCGTCCCCAAGGCGTCTGTGCGGCGAGGATCGTCAGCCGGTTGCCCGACCAGATCGCAGCCGTGCGCGTGAGGTCGGTGCCACAAAGCACCCCATCGACTTCGCTGGCGACCGGCAGCGTCGCCAGGCCGTCGGCCGATCGCCACCATGTTTGCCCCGCATCGTCGCGCGCGATCCGCCCCTGCGACAGCAGAAGCGGAATATCGATCGTCCAGGGCTCGGCCAGCAACGGTCGTGTCAACGCGTCGGCGAGCGTCTGATCAGGTTCAGGCCATTCGGGGATCACCGTCTCCTCCATGGCGTTGCGCCGGACGAGCACGGCGCGGAGCGGCTGCCGCGACGGATAGAAGACAAGCTCTCCGTGGAAGCGCTCGCCGGGGTTGAAGACCGAACCGCGTCGTCCGGCACTTGCCGGGAAGAAGTCGAGCAGCATGGCGAAGCGAGGACCGACGGCGGCGAGGTTGAGCAGCCATGTGGTCTGCGACACCAGTCCGTCGCGCCGCGTCTGCGTTTGCTCCGCGAGCACCTCCCAGAGCGCGTCGATCCGCAGCGCCTGCGCATCGGCCAGCATCGTGTCGCGCGTCTCCGACGCGGCAACGGCCCGCCGGATCGCGGCATCGCGAGGCGAGGCGCGGAAAGCGCGCGCGAGCAGCACCAGCTTGCCGAGTTCGACGACTGCGCCGCGCGGCCGGTCACCGGCCGGAAGCGCAAGCAGGCGGGCTGGCAACTCGTCGATCCGGCCGGCCAGGACAGCCGCCTTGCCGTCGACCAGCCGCGCCGCGATCCGCCGGCATCGCGCCGTCGCGTCGTCGATGAAGCCCGACAATCCCATGCGGAGCTGGTCGCCAATCCATTGCTCGAGCGCATCCAGCGCATCGAGGATGACGCGCTCGGTCTCTTCGGTTCGCCGGGCGGCCCGAGCCTCGCGCCGCGCCGCATCCTTCGGATCCTCGGCCATTTGCGGTTCGGAGGCCCTTGCGGCGCGCAAATCCTTCTCGGCGCTAGGTGCCATGTTGCCCGCAGGCTTGACCGCGGACACGCCGCGCCGACGCCCCAGCCAGTCGCTGACCCAGGCTGGCGTATCGGCGGCTGTAAACGGCACGATGGCTTCCGCGTTCAGCCACAACAGGCCGAGCACGTGCTTGCAGGGGAATTTGCGCGACGGGCAGGTGCACTTGTTGCCGAGGTCCCGCAGATCGGCCATGACCCGGTAGGGATTGGCGCCGGAGCCGGCGCACTCGCCCCAGATCAGAGCGCCATCCGGGCTCGCGCCGACCCCGGACCATTTGGCGGGCTTGGCAAGCCCGGCGGCCGCCTTGAGCGAGGATTGATCGGTAGCGAGTTGTTCGACCGCTTTCAGATCAATCGCCACGCCGGTTTCCCAAATCGAATCCAGGGCGGCCAGTATATATCGGGGCAGGACGAACACTCAATGTTGCCGCGAGTGATCGGCGGCCTGCACGCGGTGGTCGCCATGCCGCTCATTCCGCCGGCCAAAGCATGATCCGGAGTGGTGATGCGGGTTTCCGGGAAAGATCGCGCGCAAACAACAAGCTCACGCGCGACGACGATCAAAATCTCGTCGCGCCTCAGGCGACGAAGCGCGGCTGTTCCACCCCGCTCCGGGTCGGCAGCACCGCCCCCACGGCCCTTATGCTGTCGATGAACGCCCTGGCCGAGGCTTCCCAGGTGTAATTGGCGGCGAATTCGACGCAGTCCTGCCGGGAGACGCCGAGCGCGGCAAAGCAGGCGTTGCGCAGGTCGTGGTCGAGGACGCCGACCGGGGCATCGCCGATCACGTCGCGCGGGCCTTTCACCGGGAAGGCGGCAACCGGCAGGCCGCTGGCCAGCGCTTCCAGCATGACCAGGCCGAACGTGTCGGTCTTGCTCGGGAAGACGAAAACGTCGGCCGCCGCATAGATCTCCGCCAGCGCCTCGCCGTGCCGAGCGCCCAGAAAGATCGCATCCGGATAGGCCTCTTCGAGCGCGACCCGCGCCGGGCCATCGCCCACGACGACCTTGGTCCCGGGCAGATCGAGTTCGAGAAATGCCTCGAGATTCTTCTCGACCGCGACGCGGCCGACCGACAGGAACACCGGCGACGGCAGGCAGAGGTCGATGGGGCGCGGATGAAACAGCCTGGTGTCGACCCCGCGCGGCCACAGCACGACATTGTCGAAGCCGCGCTCGCCGAGTTCGCGGGCCAGCGCCGGAGTTGCCGCCATCACCGCCCGGCTGGTGCTGTGAAAACGGCGAAGCGCCCGCCAGATCAGGGATTCCGGAACCGGCACGCGGGCGCGGACATATTCGGGAAAGCGCGTGTGGAAACTCGTCGTGAACGGCAGCTTGCGCTGGCGGCAATAGCGGCGGACCATCAACCCGATCGGCCCCTCCGTCGCGATGTGGATGCTGTCGGGGCGCGCCTCTTCGATCAGCTTGGCGATTCGTGCCGGGCGCGGCATCGCCAGACGCACGTCGCGGTAGCTCGGCATCGCGAAAGTGCTGAACGAATCCGGCGTCAGGAAGGTGAAGGCGACGCCGAGTGTTTCTGCCGCATCGGCCAGCTTGGTCAGCGTCCGAACCACACCGTTGACTTGCGGGTGCCAGGCGTCGGTCGCGACCAGGATGCGCATCAGGCCGCCCTGACCGCAACCTGCGGGACGGCGGCGGGCTTTTGCAGATGATCGGCCCAGGTGATGATTTCGAACCGTCCGTCATCGTGCTCGACGAGGGCGGTGCAGCTCTCCACCCAGTCGCCGCAGTTCATGTAGCGGATGCCGGACTCGTCGCGGATCACGGCATAATGGATGTGGCCGCAGATCACCCCGTCGGCATCATGGCGCCGCGCTTCGGCCGCGAGCGCCTGCTCGAACGCCCCGATATAGTTCACGGCGTTCTTGACCTTCTGCTTGGCCCATTGCGACAGCGACCAATACGGCACCTTGAACATGCGCCGGAAGAAGTTGACGAAGCGATTCATCTGGATCGCGAAATCGTAGGCCTTGTCGCCGAGATGGGCGAGCCAGCGCGCGTTCTGCACAACGAGATCGAAGATGTCGCCGTGGATGACCAGATAGCGCTTGCCGTCGGGCCCGGTGTGGACGCTGTTCTCGACCACATCGATGCCGCCGAAATGCGTGCCGTAGTAATTGCGCAGGAACTCGTCGTGGTTGCCGGGAATGTAGACGATCTTGGCGCCCTTGCGCGCCTTGCGCAGCAGCTTCTGCACGAGATCGTTGTGCGATTGCGGCCAGTGCCAGCTCGATTTCAGTGCCCAGCCATCGACGATGTCGCCGACGAGATAGATGGTATCGGCATCATGGTAGCGCAGGAAGTCGAGCAGCAGGTCGGCTTGAGAACCGCGGGCTCCGAGATGGACGTCGGAGATGAACAGGGTGCGAAAGCGCCGCTCCGGGCTTTCGTCGCTCACATCGTAACTTCCCATGCGCCAGCCTGTAACAATGTCCCGTGACAGGGGGATGACCGGTTGAACCTTCCGGGGCGCTCGCAACTGCCGAATCGACCTTTGCCTTGCCCTGCCCGCGAATATCAGTCGCATGCGACAATCAGGCGACATGGGGTCGCAGCGGCGCGTCCCGCGCGACGCCGGAAACCGCCCGGCCGTTGGTTAACGGCGCCCGCCTCCGGGCCGCGCAGAACCAGCGTCAGTAATAGCGGTGGAAATGATGCACCGGGCCGTGGCCGTGCCCGACGCTGAAGCGGTCGGCGGCCGCGATGGCCGCGCTGATCCAGGCCTTGGCGTTGCGGACGGCCGTCTCGAGCGGCTCGCCCCGCGCGAGCCCAGCCGCCACCGCCGAGGACAGCGAGCAGCCGGTGCCATGGGTGTTTCGCGTCGCGACGCGCGGGGCGGCGAGCGCGATCGACTTTCCCGAAGTGACGAGGTAGTCGGTGCTCTCGGCGCCCGCACCATGCCCGCCCTTGATCAACACCGCGCGGCAGCCGAGCGCCAGCAGGCGGCGGCCCTGCGCCTCGATGTCCGCCTCGCTGGTCGCGATCGGCTCTTCGAGCAGCGCGGCCGCCTCGGGCAGGTTGGGCGTGATCAAAGTCGCCATCGGCATCAGGCGCGTACGCAGGGCATCGACCGCCTCGGGCGCCAGCAGCCGGTCCCCCGATGTCGCAACCATCACGGGATCGAGCACGATATGGCGCGGCGCCCAGCGCGACAGGGCTGCGGCGATCGCCGCGATGCTCTCTGCCTGCGCCACCATGCCGATCTTGACCGCGCCGACCTCGAGATCGGAGAACACCGCGTCGATCTGCGCGGTGACGAAGGTGGCGGGCACCGCATGGATGCCGGTGACGCCACGTGTGTTCTGCGCCGTGAGCGCGGTGATGGCGGACGCACCATAGACGCCGAGCGCGGCGAAGGTCTTGAGGTCGGCCTGGATACCGGCGCCGCCGCTGGAATCCGAGCCGGCGATGGTCAGCGCCACGGGCGTCGTCATGGGGCGATTTTCCGCTTGTTTCGGGTCACGATCCGTCCTAGCGCGCATGCGTGGGGCCAGCAAGTTCGCTTGCTAAATCCGGCCGGTTTTGGCCTATTAGCCGCCACCTAGGCTTTCGGAGTGACCCGCGATGGTTCCGTTTTTCGTCCAGATCAAATGCAAGCTCGGCCAATCCTATACGGTCGCCAACGCGCTGGCCGAGGCCGAGATCGCCTCCGAGATCTACTCCACCGCCGGCCAATACGACCTCCTGGTGAAGTTCTACGTCGACAAGGACACCGACATCGGCCACTTCGTGAACGAGAAGGTACAGGTGCTGCCGGGCATCCAGGATACGCTCACCATCATCACCTTCAAGGCGTTCGGCCCCGGTTAGCGGCGCGGCCGGTCCCTCCTGTTTTTTCCGATTATGCGATTGGTTCGAGACGTATCATGGCGTTCACGACGGCAGTGCCGATGCTCATCAGCAAGCAGTTCGACGACGAGGTCGTGCTCGCCAACTACCAGAGCGGCATCTACTACAATCTCGACGGCACCGGCGCGCAGATCTGGCTCGGCCTGAGGGCCGGCAAGTCGGTCGACGACCTGATCCGGCTGTTCGCCGACAAGACCGGCGGTGCAACGGCTGCGATCGAGCCGGAGGTCCGCGCCTTCGTCGAGCGATTGCTCGCTGAAGGCATCATCGTGCCGGGCCCGGCCGAGCAGCCACAGGACGACTGGACGCCGGCCGGGAGCGGCGCGTTCACCGCTCCCCTGCTCCAGCGCTACGACGATTTGCGCGACCTCCTGTTGATGGATCCCGTGCACGACGCCGGCGAGGCCGGCTGGCCCCTGCGCGGCGGCAATGACTCCTAGCGATCTCGTCCGGCAAGCGATCGACCGCGTCTTCACCGCGGCGTCCGGATCGGATGTGACGACGTCACATGCGCGATGCGGCCCCCTGCGGCTTCGCCTCCGCTTCGCCTCACAGGCCCTGGCCGAGGCCTTCCTGCCCGCCTACATCCAGACCCCGCCGAAACAGGCGCCGGACCTCGAGATCGCCTTCAGCACGGCGCGGCTGCACGATCTGTCGTTTCTGGTTCCCGACGCGCCGGACAAGCCGCGGCTTCTGGTCGAGGGAGACATCTATTCCGTCTGGCAGCCCGGTGCCTTGCCCGTCCTGTTCGCGCTCGACCGGCAGGCGCGGCGCGGCCTCGTCTGGCTGCCTGCCGACGAGGCGCCGGCCTGGGTGCGCAGCCGGCCGGCGCTGTCGCTGATCCATGCCTTCACGATCGACACGGAATGGACCGCGCTGCATGGCGGCGCCGTCGGGCATGGCGGGCGCTTTGCGCTGCTCGCGGGCAAGGGGCGCAGCGGCAAGACCACGGCGGCGCTGGCCTGCGCGCGGGCGGGTTGGGATTATGCCGGGGACGATTACGTGTTCGTCGAGTCCGGCAGCAAGCGCGTCGAACCGCTCTACTGCTCGGCACGGCTGCGGCTCGACGTGACGGAGTCGTTTCGCGACCTGATCGGCACGCGGGCGCCGGTGGCGGATGTCGACGGCGAGGCGCGCCACGAGCTGAGCCTTGCGCAATTCGGTGAGACGCTGCGCGGCGGCGAGTTGGCGGCGCTGTTCCTGCCCCGCCGCCGCGGCGCGCAGCTGCCCGAATTCACGCCGGCGCGACGATCCGATGCGTTCCAGGCGCTGCTCACCGCCACCACGATCGAGCTGCCGGGCTGGCCGAAACTCACCGCGGAGAAGATCATGGCCGTGATCTCGGCGCTGCCGGTGTTCTTCGTCGACACCGGCGCCGACCCGAAGGCGATTCCCGCGGCGTTCGCCGACCAGCTGGACAGGATCTGACGCGACATGCAGCACGGCAGCACCAGCGTCATCATCCCGGTCCGCAACGGCGAGCGCCTCGTCGGGGAAGCGATCGCCTCCGCACTCGCACAACTCGGAGCCGTCGACGAGATCGTCGTGGTCGATGACGGCTCGACCGATCGGACCCGCGGGGTGGTCGAGGCGACGACGGATCCTCGCGTCCGCCTCGTGTCCTCCGGCGGCCGGGGCGTCTCTGCGGCGCGCAATGTCGGGATCGGCGTCGCGGGCGGCGACTTCATCGCCTTCCTCGATCACGACGACACCTGGCCCGACCTGCGTCATGCGACGATGTCCGGCGTGCTGCGCGACAAGCCGGGCATCGACGCCGTATTCGGCCGCATGCGGGTGAAATTCGAGGACGGCTCGCAGCTCAACGACCGCATGGCGGCGATGGACGGCAAGCATGTCGGCGTCGCCAGCGTCGGCACCGGCCTGTTCCGCAAGGCGATCGTCGATCGCGTCAGGGGATTCGACGAGGAGCTTCATTTCGGCGAGGACGTCGATTTCTATCTGCGCCTGATGGAAAGCGGCATGCAGGTCGAACTGTGCGAGATCGACGGACTGCTCTACCGCCGCCACGCCTCGAACTGCTCCAACGATCTGCACGCGATGGAACGCGGCATGAGCGACGTGCTGATGCGCCGGATCCGACGCATGCGCCAGCGTGGCGCAGCGGGCAAAGCCTGACATGCGCATCTCCGTCGCCATCGCCGCCTACAACGCGGAAGCCTACCTCGCGGAGGCCGTCGCAAGCGTGCTCGGCCAGACTCGCGCGCCCAACGAGGTGATCGTCGTCGACGACGGCTCGACCGACCGCACAGCCGATATCCTGCGCGGGTTCGGCGATCGCATCGTCCATCTGTCGCAGCCCAATCGCGGACAGGCCGTCGCCATCAACCGCGCGCTCGCGCTCGCGACCGGCGATGCACTGGCCTTCTGCGATGCCGACGATGTCTGGATGCCGCGAAAGCTGGCGCTGCAGGAGGAACTGCTCGCCCGCACGGACGAGATCGAGGCCGTATTTGGCCAGATCCGGCAATTCGTCAGCCCGGACGTGCCCGAGGCGGACCGGGCGCGCTTGCAGCCGCCCCAGGAATTCATGCGCGGCGAAGCCAAGCAGGCGATGCTGGTGCGCAAGGACGCGCTGGCGCGGATCGGACCGTTCGACGAATCCCTGCCGGCGACGTTCTTCATCGAATGGCTCGGCCGCGCCAAGCGCCTCGGGCTCAAGACGGGTTATGTCGAGGAGACCATCGCCGGACGACGCCTGCATCTCGGCAATGGCGGGCGCACCAACGCGGCGGCCCAGGACATCGAGACGCTGATGGCGCTGCGCCGCGCGATCAAGGGCGCGCGCCCGCCGGATTGAACACCGGCCGGTCGTCGACCGCGACGGCACGCACGAACAGGCCGAGCAACCGATGATCGACCGACAGGCCGATGTCGCGCGGACGCACGCGATGCGGCATGTGCAAGGCGATCACGATGCGCCCCGGTGAGCCCAGCACGGGCGCCTCGGTTTCCAGCCTGAACGGCATGGCGTGCTGTTGCGTGATGATGGTCTCGCGCGGCCGGTCTCCTCCGGCATAGAGCTGAACCCGCAGGCTGTCGGTTCCCGGCGGCAGGAACGGCACGACGTCGAGCGTCACGCGAACGAAACCCGAATCGATCGCGCCCGCGGAGGCCTCGATCACGGCATATTCCTTGTCGGTCCAGCGTCCCTCCGGCTCCGGAATCGAGAACCCCTCGACGAAGCAGATCTGGTCCGAGGCAGGCAGATTGTGCCGGCGCGCCGATCTCTGCCACAGGACTTGCAGCGTCGCGCGCCAACCGCGCGGCCGGTGATCGGCGCAATCCGCCAGCACGGCGGCCAGGCTCGCCGGCCTCGCCAGAATGCGCGACCAGGCGAAGGGACGGCCGCCGTGGCGGCGCAGCGAATCGAGCGCGGCGAGCAGCAGATCCTGCCAGGGCGTCCGCTCGCCGCGCGGCACCCTGTTGATCGCGAGCTGGAGCGACGGTGCCGGCGCGGCCGCGCGCCAGATGCGATCGATCAGCCCGTCGGGAATCGGCGCATGCGCTTCCTCTTGGGCCAGCGCCAGCAGCGGCGCAGCGATCCAGCCGCGGCCGTATTGCTCAACCATGCGCTCGAACCTGCCCCAATCGAGCTCTCCGCCGCAGTTCGCCAGAAGCTGGGCGATCTCGATCACCCGCAACAGGCATTCCGGCTGCTCCCACGGATCGGGACGGATCGCGGCCAGCAGCAAATGCTCCGCAAGACCGGGAATGACGACGTCATGTCCGAACAGCTTGGCCGGCTCTGCGCTGGCGAACAGATCCTCCGTCAGGCGGTCATCGTCGACCGAGACGGCCGCACGCCAGTGCAAATCGATCGCCTTGCTGCTGTCCGATTTCGACATCGCGGCGGCATGGATGTCGCGGTCGAAATCGGACTGCGAGAACAGTTCGATATGCATGCCGAGGCTGTGAAAACCTTCAGACCGCAGGGCTTCGACGGCTGTACGCGCATCCTTGCGGTGGACCAGCAGATCGTAATCGCCGGCCGCCCGCATCGCCGCGAATTGCGGATCGCGGGCGAACAGGGCGCCGCCCTTGAACACCAGCGTGGCAATCCCTGCGCGCGCGAGCGCCTGCCTGGCCTCGATCAGATCGCGGATGCGGACCATGTTCGAGAGCCAGATGTGCTTGACCACGCCGCGCATCCGCCGGAAGTCCTCGTCCTGCACGCCGGCCGCCTCGGCGGTCGCAGCGAGCAGCGGCATCAGGCGGTAGGCGAGATCGTCGGTATCCTCGAACTTCTCCGACGCACGCCACTGCCGGAAGGCCCCGGCGGCAACGTCACCCCGCCCCAGCGCCGCGCGCAGGAACATCAGGTGCCGGCGGTCCAGCAGTTCCGGAAATCGCGACATGGCCACCCTATCCACCCCTCATCGCGGCTTGATAGGGCGCGAAGTCGATGCCGCGCAGCGCCGGCATCCGGTCCGGCTTGTTCGGATCCACCGGCCGGAACGTCATCTCCGGCCGAGGATCGATCAGGGTCTGCACGATGCCGTCCCGGGCGAATGCGATGCTGACGAGCGGGATGACCCATTCGATGCTCATGAGGCGCCAATTGACATCCCGCTGCGCATCACCGGTGACGAGCGTGTCGTTCCAGCGCACCAGACCGCGCCCTTGCGACAGGCGCGATTGAAGATCGGCCACATAGGCGCGCCAGCGCATCGTCGCCGCCAGGTCGGCGCCGGCATGCAGCAGCATCAGCATCGCAACGATCAGGCAGATTCCGGGCTGCAACCAGATCCGCTCGGGAACCTCTCCAGCCACGAGCGCGAGCATCACCAGCGCCAGCCCGAAACTCACGAACACCGGATGGTAGCGTGCCAGCGTCTGCGAGCCCGGCGAGAAGCTCCACTCCATGCCGAGCGCAAGCCATGCAAGCAGCCACACGCCGCAGAACGCGAACATGACGATCCGCTGCCAGATGCGCGCACGACCGGGCGCGCGCAACGCTGCAAGGACCAGTCCGCCGATGGCAAGACAGCCGGCGAGGCCGGTCACGACGGGGAGATTGAGATGGCCATCGGTGAAGACGAAGGCGAGGCTGGCGAGCCCGTCGAGCACGAGGGTTCGGTCGAAGGGAACGCGCGGCGTGATCACCCACCACATCTCGCGCAGCAGGATGGCCGCGACGAGCACGATGCCGAGCAACAGGAATCCTCGTTCGCCGGCGCTGTCCGCCGATGTGTAGCGCCAGCCGCAGGCGACGATCAGCACCGCCATCAGCGGGAATGCGCCTTCGTGAAGCGCGAAGGCCGGGATGCACAGCACGAGAAACAGCAGCTGCGAGCCGATCGTCCGGGTCCGGAACACGATCAGGAAGAACAAGAGCCACCAATAGCTCGTCGCCAGCGCCGCCTCGCCGATCGCGTTGAAGGATGTCGCCGCGAAACCGACCGTCACGTGCAGCAAAGGGAACACGATCCAGCCCTTGCGGTGGCGGGGCGCGATCGGCCAGCATAGCGCGCAGACCAGGACCGGCAGGACCAGCAGGACGAAGGTGAAGACCTGCCCGCGCGCGAACAGCGACATGTCGGTCAGCCGCGTCAGCAGCACGACCGGGGCCTGCCGCGCCGCCTGCACCAGCGTTCGCGCGGGATCGACGAGGTGAAAGCCGCCACTGACGGCAATCCGGTACAGGTAATAGACGCCGTCCTGGAACAGGCCGCGCGCCGGAATGGCCGCAAACAGGCTCTGCGCGACACCAAGCCCCAGCGCGAGTGCGAGCAGCCCCTTCGGGGCCCAAGCCGGCGTCTCACGCGCCTTCCCGAGAGAGGGTTCAGTCACACATTGCGGTCCACGACATCTGCCGTTCCGACAATAGAGCCGCGACGGTCGCTGTCAATTGCACGCCGTCAGCTGGCGGTCTTGCGCTTCGGCGGCGTCGGTCCGTCGACCGGCGGCAGCGATTTCAGATAGTCCGCCATCGCCGCGATGTCGTCGTCCGGCAATTGGGAGGTGTTCTTGATCACACGCGCCATGGCACCGCCGACGCTGTCGCCGTCGGGCAGCTCGCCGGTTTTCAGGAAATAGGCAATATCCTTCGCGCTCCAGCTGCCGAGCCGCTTCTGTGTGATGTTGGGGACCCAGCCCTCGCCCTCGGGATTGGGCCCACCGGCAAAGCGCTCGCCCGCGATGATGCCGCCGAGCGCATTGCGCGGGCTGTGGCATTCGGCGCAATGGCCGGGGCCGTTGACGAGATAGGCCCCGCGATTCCATTGCGGCGACTTGGCTGCATCGGCGACGAAGGGCTTGCCGTCCATGAACAGCCATTTCCAGATTCCGACGTTGCGGCGAACGTTGAACGGAAACGGCACGTCGTGATCGGGCGCCCTGCCCGACACGGCAGGAAGCGTCTTGAGATAGGCAAAGAGATCGAGCACGTCCTCGCGCTTGGCATGCTGATAGGAGGTATAGGGAAAGGCCGGAAAATAATGCTGTCCGCTCGGCGACACGCCGTGCACCACTGCATTGACGAAATCGGCCTCGCTCCATTTTCCGATGCCGTCCTTCGGATCCGGCGAGATGTTCGGCGCATAGAACGTGCCGAACGGAGAGGTGATGGCAAGTCCGCCGCCGAGCTTGAGACGATCCGGCTGGGCCGGCACGGCATGGCAGGACGCGCAGCCGCCGGCATTGAACATCAGGGCACCGTTGGCGAGATTGGGCGTGTGGGCCGGCGCCCCGGCCGCCGCCACGACCGGCGCGCTGACCTGCCAATAGACCCCGCCCGAGGCGAGCGCGGCGATCAGCAGCAGAACGATTGCCTTGCGGAACATCAGATCCATCCACTCTTCGCGCGAAGCCTGCACGTCTCGCCCGGGCGTTCATTCCGGGCTTCGACAACGGCAATAGACCCAAACGGGGTCCGTTGGAAGTTGCACGCGGAGCCATGACAGGGGCCGATCAGGCGCCCGGAATGGCGGCGTCACCTGCCCTGCGACACCAACGAAAAAAGGGCGGCCGCATCCGCGCCGCCCTCCTCGCTGTCACGCTCCCGGGATCGCCGTCAGCTGTTCTTGACGCGGAAACCCTCGTGGCAGCCGCCGCATTCCTTGCCGACCGCGGGGAAATTCGCCTTCAGGCTGTCGAGATCCTTGATCTTGCCCTTGGCGTCGGCGACGACCTTGGCAAAGCTCGCGATCTTGGCTTCGAACCCGGCCTTGTCCTCCCAGACCTTGGTCGAGGCGCTGTAATCGCCGTCGGCCTTCACGCCCTTGGCGCTGTCGGGAAACAGGCTCGACATCTTCTTGGCGCCATCCTCGAACGCCGTCAGCGCCGCATCCACCGTGGCCTGATCATAGGGCTTGTCGCCCTTGATGATGGCTGAAACCGCTCCGGCGTTCCGGCCGTAGCCCTTCATGAGCGCCTGGGCCTCCTTGACGGAGTCCTGCTGCGCCCAGACCGCACCCATGCCGAGCAGGAGCACACCCCCAACAACCAAAATTCGCTTCATTCGCAGAATCCCTTTCTGTGATGCAGGATCGTGCTGACCCCTCGTTCAGGCCAACACCGCCCGGCAGATTTCATTCCATTCCGGGCAGGACGATAAATCGCCGCACCCGGCCGGATCGGTCCCGCGCGGCCCAACGGCCGACACGGTCTATTTTGCAGCTCGCACGCCAATCACAGGCTGTGACGGCGATGGTGCTCGTTGATGGCGATCCACACCCGCTCCGGGGTTGCCGGCATGTCGATGTGGTCGATCTTGTACTCGCGCCAGAGCGCATCGACGATGGCATTGACGATGGCCGGGCAGGACCCGATCGCACCGGCTTCGCCGGCGCCCTTCACCCCGAGCGGGTTGGTCTTGCAGGGGATGTTGTGGGTCTCGAACACGAAGGACGGCCCGTCCGCCGCGCGCGGCAGCGCATAATCCATGAAGGTCGCGGTGATGAGCTGGCCATCGCCCGCACCATAGACCACCTGCTCCATCAGGGCCTGTCCGATGCCCTGCATGGCGCCGCCATGCACCTGCCCCGCCAGCAGCAGCGGGTTCAGCGTCTTGCCGAAATCATCGACGATCACATAGTTGACGATCTTGATGATGCCGGTGGCCGGATCGATCTCGACCTCCGCGACATGCGTACCGTTGGGATAGGTGCCGTCGGCGCTGGCGAAGGTCGCGCTTCCGTTCAGCTTCGCCGGATCGCCGGCGCGCTTGGCGACGTCGGCGAACGAGATCGAGCGGTCGGTGCCGGCGATGCGCACGACGCCGTTCGCGATTTCGAGGTCGCCGACGCCGGCTTCGAGCGCCTGTGCCGCGATCTCCTTGAGCTTTTGCCCGAGTTCGCGGGTGGCGCGCTCGACGCTGACGCCGCCCGACGGGATCGAGGCCGAACCGCCGGTGCCGAGGCCGGTCTTGATCTCGTCGGTATCGCCCTGATGGATGTGCACGCGCTCGGGCGGAACACCGAACTGTTCGGCGACGATCTGCGCATAGGCGGTCTGGTGGCCCTGCCCGCTCGACTGCGTGCCGATCAGGACGGTGACGTCGCCATTGGGATCGAGCCGCACATTGGCGGTCTCCTCGCCCATGGTGCCGCAGACCTCGACATAGCTGGCAAGACCGATGCCGCGGATCAGGCCGGCCTTCTTCGCCGCCTTGGCGCGCTTGGCGAACTCCTTCCAGTCGGCGATCTCCATCGCACGCTTCAGATGCGCGGCGAAATCGCCGGAATCATAGACCTTGCCGGTGGCCGTCTTGTAGGGCAGCGCCTTCGGCGGAATGAAGTTCTTGCGGCGCACCGCATCCGGCGTCATGCCGAGCTTGCGGGCGCAGGCATCGACCAGGCGCTCGATCACATAGGCGGCCTCGGGCCGGCCTGCGCCGCGATAGGCATCCACCGGCACACTGTTGGTGAAGATGGTGCGCACCCGGCAGTGGAAGGCCTGGATGTCGTAGAGGCCCGGCAGCATGCCGGCGCCGCCATGCGGGATGTAGGGTCCGAAGGTCGACAGATAGGCGCCCATGTCGCCCATCAGGTCGCAATCCATGGCGAGGAACTTGCCGTCCTCGGCGAGCGCCATCTTCGCCGTGGTGACGTTGTCGCGGCCCTGCGCATCGCCCATGAAATGCTCGGTGCGGTCGGCGGCCCATTTCACCGTCTTCTTCAGCTGCTTCGCCGCGACCGCCAGCAGGGCATATTCGCGATACGGAAACAGCTTGGTGCCGAAGCCGCCGCCGACGTCGGGGCAGATCACGCGCATCTTCTCGGTCGGGATCTTGAGCACGTTCTGGCACAGGATGTCCCGCAGCCGGTGGCTGCCCTGGCTGCCGATGGTGAGCGTGAGGTGATCACGCTTGGCATCGTATTCGCAGACCGCCGCCCGGGTCTCCATGAAGCTTGCGACCACGCGCGGATTGACGATGGAGATCTCGGCCACCGCATGCGCCTTGGCGAAGGCCGCCTCGGTCGCCTTCTTGTCGCCGATCGAGACGTCGAACAGCACATTGCCCGATTTGTCCGGCCAGACCTGCGGCGCGCCCTTCTTGATCGCGTTGACGACGCCGGTCACCGCCGGCAGCGGGCTCCATTTGACGTCGATCGCCTCGATCGCGTCGCGCGCCTGGTCGATGGTCTCGGCGACGACGAAGGCGATGGCGTCGCCGACATGACGCACCTCGTCCTTGGCCAGGATCGGGTAAGGCGGCCCCTTGAACGGCTCGGTCTCGAGATTGAACAGGCAGGGCAGATCGCCGAGATCGGCGACATCGGCGGCCGTCAGGATCAGCGCGACACCCGGCAGGCCGCGGGCCCGGCCGGCATCGATCGTGAACTTGGCATGCGCATGCGGCGAACGCAGCATCAGGCAGCGCAGCGCGGCCTGCGGTGCATAATCGTCGGTATAGCGGCCCTTGCCGCGGATGAGCGCGTCATCCTCCTTGCGCAGCACGCTTTGGCCAACGCCGAACTTGATGGGAGCCGCCATGATCTCGTCCCGTCCTATGGTTGTTTTGCGGACCATATTGCCGTGGAAAAACATGCAACGCAAACGGGTTTAGCCGTGCACATGGGTCGCAGGCCGGGGAACGCCTTGCCCCTTGCCTTGCGAATCCAGAACTGCGCCGCCGCCAAGTCCGCACCCGGACGCCAAAGGCGGGCGTCGCAGGATCGGCCGCGAACAAGCCCCCGCCAAGCTCCTTACATCCCACCGCGGCTCCAGAGATCAACGGCGCGCGCTCTGATCCTGTCCACGGCACGGTCGGGATTGACGGAGTCGATATCACCGCGCGTCAGGCCGATATCCATCAACTGCCTGTCACTCAGGTTCTGGAAGTTGCTTGTCGAGCGCTGGCGAAGGCGCCAGGACTGGAACGCGCGCCAGCATCGCCTGATCAAGCTGGAGAGGAGGGACAGGTCGAAGCGCAGCCTTGCGGCCTCGCTCACGGCGTCGGATGTAACGTTCGTCGGTTGAGGTGGCATCGCACGCTCCTGCTGTCATGCCGGCAGGGAAGCGTGGCCAAACAAAAGGCCCCGTCCGATGCCGGCGGGGCCTGGTGGAAAAGATGTCGTCGTCGAATTCCTAGCGCACGACTCCTCCCACGGCCCAGCCGAAGCGGGTCATGTCATGGCGGTTGAGTTTGCGCGACGTTTTGATCATGCGACACTCATAGCAGAGCGTCGCCGCAAATTCAAGAGATGTGCGGAGCACGTCTACATCCTGAAGGTGAGAGCGTCGCGGTACCCTAACCGCGTATCAGCGCGATCAGCCAGCTTCGGCCGAACAGTACTAGAATCGCGAGCGCGTAGACGATCGTGCCCCCGAGAGCCAGGAGAGCCAACATCAATTCATCCCGGAAGTGCATCGCGCCCAGCCAAGACCCGCCAAAGCGCGCGATCAGCCAGAAGGCTGCGGCGAGGATCAGTCCGGTCAGCAGGAATTTGGCGAGCGACATCGTCCACGCACGGTCCAGTACGAGGAAGCCGCGCCGCACGGCGAAGAACAGCACCAGCAGCAGATTGGTCCAGACGCCGACGGCGGTCGCGAGCGCGAGGCCGATCTGGGCGAGCGATCCCATCAGGGCGACTTTCAGCGCGACGTTGACCGCAATGCCGGTCAGCGACGCACGCACCGGCGTCGCGGTGTCCTTGCGGGCATAGAAGGTCGCGACCGCGCTGCGGATCAGCACGAAGGGGATCAGGCCGATGGCATAGGCCGCAAGCGTGGCGCCTGCGGCGGCGGCATCGGCCTTTGAGAACGCGCCACGCGCGAACAGCGCGCGCATGATCTCGTCGGGCACGGTGAGGAAGGCTGCCACGAACGGGATCGAGAACAGCAGCGTGAAGTCGAAGGCGCGGCGCTGCGCCTTCATCGCGCCGTCATGGTCGTTGGCGGTGATGCGCCGCGACATCTCCGGCAGCAGCACCGTGCCGATGGCGATGCCGATGACGCCGATCGGCAGCTGGTTGAGCCGGTCGGCGTAATACAGCGCCGACAGCGCACCGGCGGGCAGGAAGGTCGCGATGATCGTGTCGGCGAACAGCGCAAGTTGCGTGCCCATCGAGCCCAGCGTCGCAGGTCCGAGCGCCTTGAAAAAGCTGCGGACGTCTTCGTCGAGCCTGAGCGGCGCAAAGCGCGGCAGCCCGCCATGGCGGGCGAGGTCACCGGCGAGAAGAAAATATTGCAGGAAGCCGGAGATGAGGACGCCCCAGGCCGCGGCGTGGCCCGCGGTCGGAAACCAGGCGGCGAGCGCCAGCGTCATCATCATCGCGACATTGAGGAAGATCGAGGCGGCCGCGGCGCTGGCAAAGCGCTGCATCACGTTGAGCATGCCGCCATAGAGCGTCACCAGCGTGATCAGGAGCAGATAGGGAAAGGTGATCCGGGTCAGTTCGATCGCGAGCTTGCGCTGCTCGGCGTCCTCACTGAAGCCGGGCGCCAAGATGCTCATCGCCTGCGGCATGAACAGCCAGGCGATGACCAGCAGCACCACTTGCGAGGCCAGCAGCAGCGTGAAGATGCGGTCGGCAAACAGATGGGCCGCCGTCTCCCCCTTCTCGCCATGGACATGGGCATAGGCCGGCACCCAGGCGGCGTTGAAGGCGCCCTCGGCGAAGATCGCGCGGAAATGATTGGGCAGCCGCAGCGCCACGAAGAAGGCGTCGGCCACGGGGCCGGCACCGAGGATCGCCGCGAGCATGATGTCGCGGGCAAATCCCGTCACCCGCGAAAGCAGCGTGTAACCACCGACCGTGAAGATGCGTCCGAGCATGCGGATGTTTTAGAGCATGGCACGGTGAGGTCTAGGTGCAAACCGCGGCGATAGTGTGCTCCCTCCCCCGCTCGCGGGGGAGGGGTGGGGAGAGGGTGTCTCCGCAACGGGACAATCCCCGAGAGCAAAGAGCCCTCACCCGGCGCTACGCGCCGACCTCTCCCGCAAGCGGGAGAGGTGAAACCAGCTCAGCCCGCAACCGCGCCCTGCACGGCGGCGATGATTCGTTCCTGGTCGGCTTCGGTCAGATAGGCGTGCATCGGCAGGCTGATGACGTTCTGCGACAGGCTCTCACAAACCGGCAGCCCGCCCTCGGCGACGGGGTACTGCTTGTAGGCGGTCTGCTGGTGCATCGACTTGCCGTAATAGATCGCGGTCGGCACACCCTGGGCCTTGAGCGCTGAGGCGAAGCCGTCGCGATCGGTACCCGCGGGCAGACGGATCGTGTACTGCGCCCACACCGAGGTGTTGCCGGGGGCAAGGCGCGGCACGGCGACCACGTTGGAAAGGCCACGCGCGTAGCGCTCGGCGACCCGGTTCCGCGCGGCGATCTCGTCGTCGAAGATCTTGAGCTTCTCGAGCAGGATCGCGGCCTGCATGGTGTCGAGCCGGCCGGTCAGGCCGAGGCGGACATTGTCGTATTTGTCGACGCCCTGCCCGTGCACGCGAATGCTGCGCAGGGTCGCGGCGAGGTCGTCGTCATCGGTGAAGATCGCGCCGCCGTCACCGAAGCAGCCGAGCGGCTTGGCCGGGAAGAAGCTGGTCGCGGTGGCAAGCCCGAAAGTGCCGAGCTTGCGGCCCTTGTAGCTGGCGCCAAAGCCCTGCGCCGCGTCGTCAATCACGAACAGACCTTCGGCCCGCGCGATCTCGGCGATGGCATCGTGGTCGGCGGGCTGGCCGAACAGATCGACCGGGATCACCGCGACCGGCTTCAGGCCCGCCTTGCGCGCGGTGGCGATGCCGCGCTTGAGCGAGTCCGGGCTCATGTTGAAGGTGGTCTCGTCGACGTCGACATAGACCGGCGTCGCGCCGGTGCGCGCCGCCGGCGAGGCCGTCGCGATGAAGGTGAAGGACGGGCACAGCACGGCATCGCCCGGCCCGACATTCTTCGCCATCAGGATCATCAGCAGCGCATCGGTGCCGCTGGCGCAGCCGATGACGTGCTTTGCACCGCTATAGGCGGCGAGTTGCTTCTCCAGCTCTGCGACCTCGGGGCCATTGACGAACTGGCAATGGTCCATCACGCGCTTGACGGCGGCGTCGAGCGAGGCACCGAGCCGGCGGCGCTGCGAGGCGACGTCGATGAAGGGGATGGGATCGGAACGCAGATGCTGGTTCATGACGCCTTGCGGAGTTGCGGTCGACATCGAGGGACGGATCAGCCGACGACGCGGCGCGGCGCCGTGCGGGCGGGCGCCTTGGCCGCCGGCCGTGACGGCGTTTCCAGGCAGCGCGTGGCGATCTCGAGGCTGGCGACGCCCTCGTCGCCCGTCACCGCCGGCGCTTCCCCATGGCGCACGGCCTTGAGGAACGCGATCAGTTCGGCACGCAGCGGCTCATCATGGCCGACCGGCAGATGGCGCATCGAATAGCTGCCGTCGGGCTTGAAGCCGAAGCATTCGGTGACCTGGCGCGTGAGCAGATCGCCCATCACGTATTTGCCGCGGGTCGCGACCGTGACGCTGCGCGCCTTGAACGGCGTCAGCCAGTTGGTGTTGATGTGGGCGAGCACGCCGTTGGCGGTGCGGAACTGCAACAGTGCGATATCCTCGCGCTCGGCGACCGCGCTCGACAATTGCGGCTGCACCTCGACGATGTCGGATTCGGTGAACCAGCGGATCAGGTCGATGTCGTGCACGGCGAGATCGATCACGACGCCGACATTGGACATGCGCGGCGGGAACGGGCCGACGCGCGTGATCGCGATCGAGAGAATGTCTTCGCCCGCGATCGCCTGCTTGACGGCCGCGACCGCAGGATTGAAGCGCTCGACATGGCCCACCATCAGCGTCACGCCGGCCTTCTGCGCGGCGGCGACGATCTCGCGCCCCTCGTCCACCGTCGAGGCGATCGGCTTCTCGACCAGCACGTGGACGTTCCTGGCGATGCAGGCCAGCGCGACTTCGTGATGCAGATGGGTGGGCGCTGCGATGGTGACGGCATCGACGCCTTCGGCCAGGAGCCCGTCGAGCGTGTCGAAGCCCGGGCAGTTGGCGAGTTCGGTGGTGCGCGCCAGATGCGCCGGCGACGGATCGACCACGCCGACGAGGCTGACGCCGGGCAAGCCGCTCAGCACGCGCGCGTGGTTGCTCCCCATCACGCCCGCACCGACGACGCCGACGCGCAAGCCGGCCTTTGCCGGTGCAGACACTTTGGAACTCATCTGAGCAAACCCCGATTCAACGCAAATCCCCGGGCCGCTTCTAGCATGGACGCCACATCTGTGGCGAATACGGCGCTAACCGCCCGGACACGATTTGATTCAAAAAGTTACACGTTCCCCGGGCCTTAAGCCTATGAAACATAGTGCTGATCGGCCCGGATCGCGCGATTCGGAGCGTGCTGGTTACGACCTTTGGTAGTCGTCTTCAATCCGGATGATGTCGTCTTCCCCGAGATAGGAGCCGGTCTGGACCTCGATCAGTTCCAGCATGATCTTCCCGGGATTCTCCATCCGGTGCACCGCGCCCATCGGGATGTAGATCGACTCGTTCTCGTGCACCATCTTCACGGTGTCATCCACGGTCACCTGCGCGGTGCCGCGGACCACGATCCAGTGCTCGGCGCGGTGATGGTGCTTCTGCAGCGACAGCCGCCCGCCGGGCTTGACCACGATGCGCTTGACCTGGTGGCGCTCGCCATTGTCGACCGACTGGTAGCTGCCCCAGGGCCGGTGCACCTTCAGATGCTCCTCGGTCACCTTCGGCGCCACCGTCTTCAGCTTGGTCACGAGGCGCTTCAGCCCGTTGGCGTCCTTCTGGCGCGACACCAGCACGGCATCCGCGGTGGCGACCACGACGAGATCGTCGACGCCCTCGAGCGCGACCAGCGCCGCATCCGTGGTGACGTTGCAATTGCGCGAATCCTCGAACACGGCCGCGCCATGCGCGGCATTGCCCTGGGCGTCCTTCTCCGACAATTCCCACACCGCATGCCAGGAGCCGACGTCGGACCAGCCGCAGGACACCGGCACCACGGCCGCGCGCGCGGTCTTTTCCATCACGGCATAGTCGATCGAGATCGCTTTCGCCGCGCCGAAGGCCTGCGGCTCCAGCGTGACGAAGCCGAGATCGCGCCCGGCATGGCTGACCGCGCTGGTGACCGCCTCGACGCTGGCGGCGTCGACCTTGCGATATTCGTCGAGCAGCACGCTGGCCGGGAACATGAAATTGCCGCTGTTCCAGAGATAGCCGGACTGGACGTAGTCGGCGGCCTTCACGGCGTCCGGCTTCTCGACGAAGCGCGCCACCGCATGCACCTCGCCGGAGATCACCTCACCCGGACTGATATAGCCGTATTCGGTCGCTGCCCGCTCCGGCTTCACGCCGAAGGTGACGATGCGTCCAGCATTGGCGGCGACGAGACCCTGGCGGCAGGCGGCGACAAAGGCGGCGTTGTCCTGCACGACGTGGTCGGCGGCCAGCGCCAGCACGATGGCATCGCTGGCGCGGTTCTGAGCGAACACGGCACCGGCGGCGATCGCGGGGCCGGAATCGCGCCGCATCGGCTCGAGGATCACGTCGGCCTCGATGCCGATCTCGGCGAGCTGCTCCAGCACCATAAAGCGGTAGGCCGCATTGGTGATGACGATGGGACGCTCGAACAGCGCCGCGTCGGACACGCGGAGCAGCGTGTCCTGGAAGGTCGAGCGTGCGCCGAACAGCGGCAGGAACTGCTTCGGCCGCACCTCGCGCGAGGCCGGCCACAGCCGCGTGCCGGCGCCGCCGCACATGATCAGGGGGATGATGCGTTTGTCCATCGTCATTTCAAACCTTGAAGTGGTCGCGGTACCAGGTGACAAAATTGCGAACCCCGAGCGCGATCGGCGTCGACGGCGCAAAGCCGGTGTCGCGCAT
The DNA here is from genome assembly GCA_964423245.1 of uncultured Bradyrhizobium sp. Classification (GTDB taxonomy): domain Bacteria; phylum Pseudomonadota; class Alphaproteobacteria; order Rhizobiales; family Xanthobacteraceae; genus Bradyrhizobium. The sequence goes on from CAYREH010000029.1 coordinate 59,304, forward strand.
CAGGTCCTCGACATCCGCGAACGTTTCCGGGACGTCTCCGGGCTGCATCGGCAGCAATTCCTTGACCGCCGTCCGGCCCAGCTCCTGCTCCAGAAGAGAGACGACGTGCATCAGCTCCTCCGGATGGTGGTTGCCGACATTGTAGATCCGTGACGGCGCATTGGCGGCAGAAGGCTGGTCCGCAGGCACGAGATCGACGAGCTTGGATACTACACGCGTGACGTCGTCAATATAGGTGAAGTCGCGCCGCATCCTGCCATGGTTAAAGAGCCGGATCGGCCGGCCCGCCATGATCGCGTCGGCGAACAGGAACAGGGCCATGTCGGGCCGGCCCCAGGGGCCATAGATGGTGAAGAAACGCAGGCCCGTCACCGGCAGCCGGTAGAGATGGCTGTAGGACTGCGCCATCACCTCATTGGCCTTCTTGGTCGCGGCATAGAAGCTCACCGGATGATCGGTGCGGTCCTGCACCGAAAACGGCAGTTTGGTGTTGGCTCCGTAAACGGAGGATGACGAGGCGTAGACGAGATGACGACAGCCGTTGTGACGGCAGCCTTCGAGCACGTTGAGGAAGCCCTGCAGATTCGACTCGGCGTAGGCCTGCGGCTGCTCGATCGAGTAGCGCACCCCCGCCTGTGCCGCCAAATGCACGACCTTGGCGAAGGCCTGCTGCGCGAACAGCGCCGCGACGGTCTCGCGGTCGGCAAGGTCAGCCGCGACGAAGGAGAAACCCGGCTCCGTCCGCAACAGCGCAAGACGCGCTTTCTTCAGGGCCGGATCGTAATAATCGTTGAGATTGTCCAGCCCGACGACGGGCCGGCCTTCGGCCAGGAGCTGCCGGGCGACATGGAAGCCGATGAAGCCGGCGGCCCCCGTGACCAAAATCGCCTGATCCGTCATCCTGTTCCCAAACAACTCTCGCCCGCCCGGGCCTCTTTAGCCCCCGTATCACGGGAGCCACAAGAGCCGGGCGACGGCCGACAGCCGCCATTGCAGGTCAGCGTCATTGCAGCTCGGCACATCGCAGGTCAGCGCTATTGCAAGATCAGCGCCAAAACCATACCAAAGCGGCCGAATTGGCCGCCTTGCGTCGGGTGACCTGGAATCCTTCAAAAACCTGTTCATGCGGGCGAAATGCGCCGAATCCTGCTGTCGACGGTCAAAATCGTGATTTCCGCCGCGCTGCTCTACCTGGCGCTGCGCAAGGTCGACCTCTCCGCACTGCTGTCCCGCTTCACGGTGACGAGCCTGTTCTGGATCGGCACGGCGATCGCGGTCGTGTTCCTGCAGATCTTCGTGGGCGTGTTGCGCTGGCGCGAGGTCAGCGCCGCCTGCGGCGCGCCGCTCGAACTCGGCCGGGCCATGCGCTACAACGTGATCGGATCGTTCTTCAACCAGACCCTGCCCTCGGCGATTGGCGGCGATGCGGTCCGGCTGTGGCTGGTCGCGCGCGCCGGCGCGGGATGGCGCGCCGCGACCTACTCGATCTTCGTCGACCGCGCCATCGGCCTCATCGCGCTCGCGATCATCATCGTCGCCAGCCTGCCCTGGAGCTACACGCTGATCACCGATCCGCACGGGCGCTCCGCGCTGCTGCTGGTCGATCTCGTCGCGCTGGCGGGCGGCCTCGGTTTTCTGGTGTTCGGTGCATTGCAATGGCGATGGCTGAAAACCTGGTGGGCCACGCATCACATCCATGCCTGTGCCGCGATCGCCAACCGTGTGATCTTCAACCGCCGGCGCGGGCCGCTGGTCGCCATCCTGTCGTTGATGGTGCATGTGCTCGCGGTCGTCGTCGCCTGGTGCGTGGTCCAGTCGATCGCCGCCCCCGTCGGCTTCGGCGACGTCTTTCTGCTGGTACCGCCGGTGATGCTGATCACGATGATGCCGATCTCGATCGCGGGCTGGGGCGTGCGCGAGGCCACCATGGGGCTCGCCTTCGGCTTCGCCGGCCTCGCCGCGAGCGAAGGCGTCAACATCTCGCTGCTGTTCGGCGCCGTGTTCTTCCTGGTCGGTGCCGTCGGCGGGCTGGTCTGGATCCTCAGCGCGGAGAAGGCCGCCCAGGGTTCGGCGCCGATCGGGGTACCGGAGTGAATCCGGCGCTCGATGCGCACGCCGCGCTGTCCCTGCTGCTGGCCGTCGCGGCCGCCGCGCTGATCTCGGCCTTCATCACCTGGATCAGCCGTCCCCTGCTGCAGCGCTATGCGCTGGCGCGGCCGAATGCGCGCTCCTCGCACCGGATCCCGACGCCGCAGGGCGCGGGCATCGCGGTGATCGCGGCGACGCTGCTGGTCGCCTCGATCTGGGCGATCCGGGCCGACGTCGCGATTCCGCCGGCGCTGGTCGCCGCCACGGTCGTGATCGCGCTGGTCGGTTTTGCCGACGACATCGTGTCGCTTCCGGTCCTGCTGCGCCTCGTTCTGCAGGCGGCCTGCGTCGCCGCATTGGTCTACACCGCGCCCGAGAGCGCGCGAATCGTGCCGGCGCTGCCGCTGCAGCTCGAGCGCGGCCTCGTCTTGCTCGCGGGACTCTGGTTCGTCAATCTCGTCAACTTCATGGACGGGCTCGACCTGATGACCGTCGCCGAGATCGTGCCCGTCACCGCGGCGCTGCTGCTGCTCGGATGGCTCGGCGATTTGTCATGGCCGGCGGTGCTGGTCGCCGCCGCGCTGTGCGGCGCCACGCTCGGCTTCGCCCCCTTCAACAAGCCGGTCGCAAAGGTCTTCCTCGGCGATGTCGGCAGCCTGCCGATCGGCCTTCTGCTCGGCTGGTGCCTGCTCGAACTCGCCTGGCGGGGGCAGGCTGCGGCGGCGCTGCTGCTGCCGGGCTATTACCTCGCGGACGCCACCATCACGCTGCTCCGGCGCATCGTGCGCCGCGAACAATTCTGGTCGGCGCATCGCACGCATTTCTACCAGCGCGCCACCGACAACGGCTTCAGCGTGAGGCGGGTGACCGGCGAGACGTTCGCGCTCAACATCGTGCTGGCGGGCCTTGGCCTCATCGCCACGCGCGCCGGATCCGTCACGGTCTCGCTGCTCGCGCTCGCGGCCGGCGCGATCGCGATCGCCGTCCTGCTGCGCCGCTTCTCGCGCCCTCACCGCGCCTGAGCGGACAGCGCCAGCCGCAATCCCTCGTCCAGCGAGACTTCCGGCCGCCAGCCCGTTGCCAGCGCCTTGGACAGGTCCAGTTCGAGCGATCCGACCAGGCTGTCATTGGTGTCCTGCCGGCCCATCACCGTCAGCAGGCTGGTGAGCAGTCCTGGCGGCATCCGGAACAGGCGGGAATGCCTGCCGGCGGCCTTGGCCAGCCGCTCGATGAACTCCGGCGTCGAAACCTGCTCGGCATCGGCGACCAGAAATATCTCGAACCGGTTCGAGGGATCATGATTGGTGAGGCGGCGCTGGATGAAGGACGAGAGGTTCTGCACCGCGAGGAAGGCGCGATGATTGCGGATCGCGCCGAAGGGCAGAGGCACCCCCAGATCCAGCGCACGCGTCAGCAACGCGAAGTTTCCCTTTGCGCCGGCGCCATAGACCAAAGGCGGCCTGATGACCGACACGTTCATCTCGCTGTCGCGCACGAGCGTCTTCAGGCCGGCCTCGGCGGCAGCTTTCGACATGCCATAGAGCCCGCGCGGGGTCAGGATGTCGTTCTCGCTGAACGGGGGCCTGCCGTCATTGCTGCGCCCGTGCACGAGCACGGTGCTGACGAAGACGAACTGGCGCACGCCGGCATTCGCCGCGCTGCGCGCCAGATGCAGCGTCCCCGCGATGTTGACGTTGCGGTAGAGCTGGACGGCGTGCTCCTCGTTCTTGTGATGCACGCGTGCGGCCAGATGGACGACGGCGTCGACACCGTCGAGCGCCGCCTGCCAGTCGGTCTCGGGACCGACCGTGTCGATCACCACCTCGTCGTCCGCGCCCTCGGGGGTGCGCACTGCGCGACGAACCGTCCATCCCCCGCGCGCGAGCGCCGGCGCGACATGGCGGCCCACGAAGCCGCTTGCTCCCGTGACCAGCACGATCGGTCTGCGCTCGCTCATCGCTGCTCCGCCACATCCGGATTGAGGCCCGGCGTCCCGTCAGGTCCGTGCAACAATTCGTCGATCAGGCCGGCATAGGCGTTCAAGGCAATATTGCGATCGAACCTGGCCGCCACCTTCACCGCGTGCTCCGCCATGGCGGCGATATCCGAACGCGACGCAGCGCGGATGGCCTCGGCCAGCTGGTCGGCATGGCCGGGCGCCACGACCCAGCCGAGCCCGTTCTCGACCACCGTCAATGCCGCCTCGGCCTCCGGCTCGGAGACCAGCGCCACGGGCCTTCCGACCGCAAGGAGATTGTAGAACCGGCTCGGCACGGAGACCCCCGCAACGTCTTTCCGGTACGGAATGATCCACAGATCGGCCGCCGCGAGGAAAGACTCGAGTTCACTGTCTTCGACACGCGACACGAAAGAGACGTTGGGCAGTTTCGCGGCTGCCTGCAGCTCCTTCAGACGCGCGAAGCCGATGCCCCATCCCGAGAGCAGGAAGTGGATGTGAGGCTCGTCCCGCAGCAGGCGTGCAGCCTCGAACACGATCTCGGGATCGTGGGTGAAGCCGAGATTGCCGGAGAGGCCGACGACGAAGCGGCCGGGCTGTGCGGCACGAAACGGATTGTCCGGCGTCAGCGGGCGCACGCCGGGCGCCAGCGTCGCCCAGTTCGGAATGAAGCGGATCTTGGTCCGGGCCATGCCCGGATAAGACAGCAGCGGGCCATCGGCATCGCGGCCGATGGTGATGACCGCATCGAGTGCGCGGAACATCAAGCCGTTGGCAAACCGCATCACGCGCGTCCCGATCGACCCGGGCCTGAGCAGGCCCGCCATCACGAGCACGTCCGGGAAGAGATCGTGCATGATCAGCGCCGCGCGGGCTCCCTTGAGCCAGGCCGCGGCGGCAACCGCATAAGGCAGCATGAAGGGCGCCGTGACGGTGAGCACCACGTCGCCCCGGCGCAGCCGCTGCATCAGCGCCCAAAAGGTGCGAGCCGTGAACAGCAGCTCGGCTGCACCCCGCCGCAGCAGCGCGCCCTTTCCGACCATGCGGTTCTTGACGGTGACGACTTGCGGCCTGCCCGGACCGGTCTGGGACGGCGGCAATGCACCCGGCCAGCCCGAGAGCACGACGACCTCGTGCCGGGTCGCGAGGCGGCAGGCAATCTCCGCCATGATCGACGCCGTCGTGCTCGTATCGGGCGGATAATGCTGGCTGGCGACGACGATCTTGCCGGATGGCTGCATGGTCAGGCCGCGGTCGACCCGAATTCCGGAACCGCGTCCTTCAGGATGGTCCTGATCGTCGCCTTGTCGTCGCGGGCAATGGCCTGTTCCAGTGCCGAGATCCATTTGCGCAAGGTCTGCATCGGCGGCTCGTTCGGCTGCGCGGCCATGATGCCGGGCACTCCGATCTCCCGGGTCGGTTCCTCGGATGCGAACAGGATCTCGTGCAGGCGCTCGCCCGGCCGCATGCCCGTGAACACGATTTCGATGTCGTGCCCGGGCTGGAGACCGGAGAGCCGGATCATGCGCTCGGCCAGATCGACGATCTTCACCGGCTGGCCCATGTTGAGCACATAGACCGACACGTCCGGACGCTGCGTTCCGAGCGCGTGCGTTGCCGCCGTGATGACGAGGTCGCAGGCCTCACGAATGGTCATGAAATAACGGACCATGTCGGGATGCGTGACCGTCACCGGACCGCCGGCCTCGATCTGGGCCTTGAATTTCGGCACCACGGAGCCGTTGGAGGCCAGCACGTTCCCGAACCGAACCGAGATCAGCCGCATCGGCGGCTTGGCGCCGCCGCTGCTCGCCGCGAGGTCGTGATCGAGCGCCTGGCAGTACATCTCGGCGAAGCGCTTGGTCAGGCCGAGCATCGACACCGGCTCGATCGCCTTGTCGGTCGAGATCATCACCATCGCTTCGGCGCCGGCGGCCAGCGCGGCGTCGGCCACGTTGATCGAGCCGAAGATATTGGTCTTGACCCCTTCGCTCCAGTCCCGTTCGAGGATCGGCACGTGCTTGAGGGCGGCAGCGTGGAACACGATGTCGGGCTTGAACTCGGCCATCAGGCGCACGATGCGCTCGCGGTCGCGGATATCGGCGATCCGCCCCTCGATCGCAGCGGCGCTGCCCTGCGCTGCGAGCGCCTCCGTGACCGCATAGAGCGCGGGCTCGGAGTTCTCCAGGACCAGAAGCCGCGCCGCACCGAAGGCGACGACACGCTCGCAGATCTCCGAGCCGATCGAGCCGCCGCCGCCGGTGACGATCACGGCCTTGCCCGAGATCAGGGCTTCGAGGCGTTCATAGTCGATCTTCTCGCTCGGCCGCAGCAGCAGGTCCTCGACCGCGACGGCGGTGAGTCGCGGCGCGTCGCCGCTCTCCAGCGACGGCAGTCGGTTGACGATCACGCCCAGCCGCCGCGCCCGCATCAAGATCGATTCGGGATGGGCCTCCGGCTCGAACGCCGACGGCGTCATCACGACGCGCGCGATCGCCTTGTTGCGCTTGGCCAAATCGGCGACGACGTCGTCGAGATCGTCGAGTCCCCCGAGCACCGGAACGTTGCGGATGAACTGGCCGCGATCGGAACTCGATGGCGACAACACCCCGACGGGCCAGATCCGCTTGATCGCGCCGCTCTCGATGCCCCGGAGCAGGACCTCGGCGTCCGCGGCGCGGCCGATCACGAGCGTCGGCGCGGCATCCTCGGTTCGCGCGTGACGCCGTACCCGCGTGTAGCGGAAGTAGCGGTAAGCCATCCGCAACGCGCTGAGTGCGGCGATCTCGAGGAACCAGTAGAGGACGATCGTCACCTTGCCGAGGAAGAACGCGCCGCGGACGTTGGGGGCGACGAAAATGTAGTCGAGCACCAACAGTGCAACCGTGAGTACCGACGCGACGCGGATGATGTTCAGCGCGTCCGGCAGCGAGATGAAGCGCCACTTCGTCGTGGTCAGGTTGAAGATGAAGAAAACCACCACGCTGAAGGCGAGGAAATAGGGCAGGATCTGGAACAGCAGCGGCAAGCGGGCGAAGAAGCCGTCACCGCCCTCGAAGCGCAGATAGAAGGCAGCGAACAGCGCCGCCGTGGTCGCCAGCAGGTCGTGGAGCGCGATCAGGAAATTGCGCAAGGTGAGATGCGAAAGACGCGTCATCCGCCGACCGATGAGAACCCAGTGAGGTGCAACCTGTCCGCGCTGATTAGCCCATCTTGCCGGGAGTTGCCAGCCGCGCGGCCGTTCAGGAAGGGCCTTCCCCCAGCTTCGCCCGGGCCTCTCGCGCCCTGATCACCATGCCGCCGGCAACACCCACGCCGATGACGTACATCCAGCCCTCGTGGAAATCGAACAGATGCGAGTTGAACAACGAGGTGAAGACGTTCTGGACCACGACCAGCAGGCCTATCCAGTTGGGCAGCCCGTCGCCGCGGAACAGGAGACCGTGCAGGATCCAGGTCGCATAGAGAATGACGATGCCGATGATTCCCCATTGCACGGCAACGTTGAGCGTCTGGTTGTGGGGATTGCCGACCACCTCCGCGGAGGCCTGGTACTGGCCGCTGGGCGTGGCCACACGCTCGAACAATCCGCGCGTCGAGCCGGTGCCGTGACCGATGACGGGGGCCTGCATGAAAAATCCGAGCGACTTTCGCCAGAATTCGAGCCGCAAGCCGGCCGACGTCGGTTCGCCCTTTTCCATGTAGCGCGCGTATTCGGAGTCAATCCTGTGAGCGGTATTGCGCAATTGCGGCGATGCCTGCCATGCGAGAGCGGCGCCGACGATCAGCACGGCGGAGATGATCGCGATGTTGCGCCAGCTGAGGTAGAGCAGCGCGAACACGCCGAACATGACGGGAATGGTGACGAGCGCCGTGCGCGAGATCACCACGAAAGCCATGTTGACGACGAAGCTGAGCGCGAGCGCCGTGAGCAGCGCCGCGGTCAAATATCGCTGCCGGCGCACCAGCTGCACGATCGGGTAGGCGAGCGCGACCGCGCACAGCGCGAATTCCTGGCTCTGGTCGATGTAGTTCTTGACGAAGACGCCGCGCTCGGGAGGATCGGTCTTGAGCGCGAGGTCGGGGTAGAAGGCGACCAGCCAGGACATCACCGACATCAGCGCGCAGGACACCAGGAAGGCGATGAAGATCCAGTGACCGCGCGGCGAACGCTCGAAATGATAGAGCAGCACCGGCAGCACGAGCAGCTTGATCGTCGGATTCACCGCATAGAGGCGCGCGCCCCAGGTCGCCTCCGACCACAGCGTCCCCGCCAGGGCGAGCAGCACGAGCGCGATCGGTGCCGCGCAGATCGGCCGCTTCAGCGAGTGCAGGAAGGCCCGCACATCGAGGAACGGCACCATGCATAGCAGCATCAGTGCGTTGAAGATGCCGGTCAGCGACGTCGACCAGGGCAGCGAGGCCGCGGTCAGGATCGCGAACAGATCCACCGTCTCGCCCCACGCAGCCGGGCTGCGCAGGCGACGCCACAGCATCTGGGCAGTCGTCTCCCCTGCGATGGCCGTCACTTGCCTTCTCCCCGCGCGCGATGGACCAGCGCCGTCGTGCTGAAGCCCTTCAGGATGTCGACCAGCACGACCGTTCCACCGGCGGCCTCGACGATCTCGTGGCCGACCACCTGCTCGCGCGTGTAGTCGCCGCCCTTCACCAGCACGCTGGGCCTGATCCGGGTGATCAGTTCGATCGGCGTGTCCTCCTCGAAGATGGCGACGAGATCGACGGCTTCGAGGGCGGCCAGCACTTCGGCACGGGCTCTCTCGTCCTGAACCGGGCGATCCGCCCCCTTCAGCCGCCGCACCGAGGCGTCGCTGTTCAGCCCGACGATGAGGCGGTCGCAGGCGCTGCGTGCCGCGGTGAGAACCTTGACGTGGCCGGGATGCAGAATGTCGAAACAGCCATTGGTGAAGCCGACACGCAGCCCCTGTCGGCGCCACTCGGCGACCTCAGCCGCGAGCGCGGCGGGGTCGAGCACGATCTTCTCCTCGGCGACGAGAGAGGCGTGGGGCAGTATCTTGCGTCGCAGTTCGGCCGCGCTGACGCTGGCGGTCCCCTGCTTGCCGACGGCGACGGCGGCGGCGGCGGTCGCGACGCGCAGCGCCGTGTCCCAGTCCGCGCCTGCGGCCAGCGCGACCGCGAGCGCGGCGGCCACCGTGTCGCCGGCGCCGGAGACGTCGCGCACCTTCACGGGATAGGCCGGCACGTGAACGGCATCGCCCTGGCGCGGCACCAGCGTCATGCCCTGCTCGCCCTGCGTCACCAGGATCGCCTCGCAATCGGCCAGCCGCATCACGTCCTCGGTGGCGGCGACGATGCTGCGGGTGCTGTCGGCCCGGCTGCGTGTCGCTTCGGCGAATTCCTTGCGGTTGGGCGTCAGCAGGCTCGCGCCGCGATAGATCGCCCAGTTCAGGCTCTTGGGATCGACGATCACGCGCTTGCCGAGCTTTCGCGCGGCATCGATGGTGTGGCGGATCACGCGCGCGGTCAGCACGCCTTTTGCGTAGTCGGACAGCAGCACGATGTCGGCCCGCGCGATCTGCGGCAGGATCGCCTCGATCAGTTTGGTTTCGGTCTCGTCGGAGGCGGGCTGCGCCTGCTCCCAGTCGGCGCGCAGCATGTGCGTGGAGAAATGCTCGGAGACGAAGCGGACCTTCCGCGTGGTCGGCCGCGAGGGGTCGCACACCAGCACGCTCTCGATCGCAGCCTGCTCGCCGAGCGCCGCGGCGAGCCGCCTGCCCGCCTCATCCTCGCCGACCAGTCCGACGAAGATGCAGCGCGCACCGAGGGAAGCCACGTTGCGCGCGACATTGCCGGCACCGCCGACATGCATCTCGCTGCGCCGGGCGGCGATGACGGGTGTCGGCGCTTCCGGCGAGATCCGCGAGACCTCGCCGTAGACGAACTCGTCCAGCATGATGTCGCCGATGCACAGCACGGTCCGGCGTGCGACGTCTTGAGCGAGGGCATCGAAATCGAGAAGGGGCGTCGCCATGGTCGTTGATCTCAGCGGAAACGGTCGGGCCGGTCGAGGTAGTCCCCGACATAGGTCCTGACCGCGTCCTCGAGCGTCGTGAACCCGCCATTGTATCCGGCCTGGCGGAGGCGATCGACTTCGCTCTGGGTGAAGTACTGGTAGCTGCCGCGAATCTGTTCGGGCATGTCGATATAGTCGATGTTGGGCCTCGTGCCGAGCGCGGCATAGGCGGCGAGGATCAGGTCCTTGAAGCTGCGCGCCTTGCCGGTTCCGACATTGAACAGGCCCGAAACCGACGGCGTCGCCAGCAGCCACATGATCACGCGTACGACGTCGTCGACATAGATGAAATCGCGGCGCTGGTCCCCATCGGCGATGCCGTCGCGGTGCGACTTGAACAGCTGCACGACACGGCCGGCCCTGATGTCGTCGAAGCGGCGCGCCAGCACGCTCATCATCGTGCCCTTGTGGTACTCGTTAGGGCCGAACACGTTGAAGAATTTCAGACCCACGCATTGCGGCGGCAGCTTGCCGCCGCCCGCGGCACGCTCGGCGACGGCGAGGTCGAACATGTGCTTGCTCCAGCCGTAGAGATTCATCGGCCGAAGCGTTTTCAGCGCGGGCAACGAGGCGTCGTCGTCGAAGCCCGCCTCGCCGTCGCCATAGGTCGCCGCCGACGAGGCGTAGATGAACGGAACCGCATGCGCCGTGCACCAGTCGAGGAGGCGCATCGACAGGCGGAAATTGGTCTCGAACACCAGATCGCCATCGGTCGCGGTGGTCGCGGAAATGGCCCCGAGATGGATGATCGCCTGGAGCCTGCGGTCCTTGAGCCACGCGGGCAGTTCGCCGGGGGGCACGATATCCACAAGCTGCCGCTTGGCGAGGTTCCGCCATTTGCCATCGCTGCCGAGCCAGTCGCAGACCGCGACGTCGCCATGACCGGCCTCATTCAGCGCGGCGACGACATTCGACCCGATAAAACCGGCTCCGCCGGTCACCAGCAACATTCCGAAATCCCTGCCCGATTTTTTGCAGCTGCGGTCTGGCCTAGCGCATGAGCCGGCAAAGTGTAAGCGGTTTTGGGGGCGAACCCGTCCGCCCGCTTTACGTCCCGGGCGGGAGCGGCTAACCGGACGGACATTTCCGAGCGCGCGTGGCCCGATAACAATGAACGAATATTCGCAACTTGGCGGGAGGGTGGACCCGAGCGACACGCGCCCGATCCTGATTGTCCCCTACATGTGGATCGGGGATTTCGTCCGGAATCACACCGTCGTCCGGGTGCTTAGGGAACGCTGGCCAAACCGACCGGTCGATCTTCTGACGACCTCCCTGTGCGCCCCGCTGGTCGATTACATGCCCGGCGTTCGCGCAGGAATCGTCTGGGACCTGCCGCGCGGCCGGCTCGCAATCGGCCGCCAGATCGGCCTGGCGAAGCTCCTGCGCGCGCGGAACTATGGGACGGCCCTGGTGCTGCCCCGCACCTGGAAGGCCGCCATTGCCCCCGCGCTGGCCGGCATCCCCGACAGGGTTGGCTTCGTCGGCGAGTTCAGGTTCGGCCTGATCAACCGCTGGCGCTGGGGCGAAAAGAAGCTTCCGCGCTTCATCGACAAGAACGCCGCCCTCGCCCAGCCCGATGGCGCGCCCCTTCCTCCGGAATGGCCGGTGCCGCAGTTGCGCGTGCCCGCGGACGAGATCGCCCGCTGGCGGCAGGCCAATGGTCTCAGCGCCGGCGCCGCCGTGGCGCTCGCCCCCGGCTCGGTCGGCGTCTCCAAGCGCTGGACCTCTTATCCCGAAGCCGCCCGCCTGCTGGTCCAGCGCGGGCTCGAGGTCTGGGTGGTGGGCGGCCCCGGGGAAAAGGGCCTAGCCCAGGAGATCGTCGCCGCCGGCGGACCTGCCGTCCGGGATCTCACCGGCACCGATTTGCGCAACGGCGTGCTTGCCATGGCCGCCGCCGGCGTCGCCATCTCCAACGATTCCGGCCTGATGCACATCGCCGCTGCGCTCGGCACGCCGACCATGGGCATCTTCGGCCCGACCAGCCCCTATCTCTGGGCGCCCCTCAACGGCCTCGCCGCCACCGTGGTGCAGGACAAGAGCAAGCTCGCCTGCCAGCCCTGCCAGAGCACGGTCTGCAAGATGAACGACCACCGCTGCATGCGGGACATCGCGGCGGATCAGGTGGTTGCGATTGCCGAGAAGGTGCTCGCCGAGGCCGGGGCAAGGGCTGCGACCTGACACTGTCGGGGCCCGGGCCATGATGACATCATGCCCGTGTTTTGCCCGACGGGTCAATCTGATTTCGTAAAATCAGCAGTCACCCCGCCGCCCCGGCCGGTCGGCTGATCCGAGACGGCGCGCTTACTTTGCATGGGGTTGTTTTTGCGCTTCCCCTGTCTGCCGGAGCAGCGGCCGGTACACCTCGGCGATCCGCGCGGCTTCCGCATCGAGGCTGAACCGTTCGAGCACCCGCACCCGTCCACGCTGGCCCATCGCTGCCGCTGCGGCGACATCGCCCATCAGCGGCTCCAGGGCCGCAACAAGCGCGTCCGCATCACCGGTCGGCACCAGCACGCCGGTCACGCCGTCCTCGACCACGAGTTCGGCCGCGCCGGCCCGTGTGGCAACGAGAGCGCTGCCCGCGGCCATCGCCTCGATCAGCGTCAGGCCGAAGCCTTCGTTGCGCGAGGTGAAGGCGTAGATCGTCAGCCGCTGATACCAGCGCTGTACCTCCTCGATCGGCAGTTCGCCGGTGATGAGGATGCGCGACGACAGACCGGCGGCCGCGATGCGCTTGCGCAGTTCGTTCGCAAAGCCAGTCTGCTCGGGCGTGACCTGGCCGACGATCACGGCCGTGAAATCCGGATGGCGCGGCAGCAGCCGGCACATCGCGTCGACGAACAGGTCCGTGCCCTTCTGCGCCCGCACGCGGCCGAAGCAGCCGATGGCGTAGCGGCCCGGCAGCGCGGCTTCAGCAAACGCGGCCGCGCGATCCTGCGGCGGCGCGTAGACGTCGGTGTCGACGCCATGCGTGATCACCGTCGCCTGCACCTTCAGGAACGAGGCCGAGATGTCCGATGTCGCGATGATCGCATCCATGCGGCGGATCAGCCAGCGCGTGATCCAGCTGTGATGCCGCTGCGCCGCGGAGGTGAAGACGAGTTTCAACGGCCAGCCGAGCGCGCGCAACGCGACGCCCGCGATCATCTCGTTGTTGCGGCGCGCGTGCCAGATCAGCGGCGTCCCGCGCCGCCACAGTTTCAAGAGATCGGCCGGGCTCAATCGGGCAATCCCTTCGGGCGCGTCGGAACCGAACCAGGCCGCACGAAACAGTTTCGCCAGCCGCGGCGCCACCATCCGGTTGGTCGCGGTGACCCCGGAATAGCGCCTGTGCAGATTTGGCACGATCAGTTCGAGATCGCCGGGGGAATTCGCCACGTCACGCTCCGTTTCGCAAAGCCCTATACGCAACATTAAGCATAGTGGCCAGTTCGGCCGAACCGATACGCCGTCTTCACCACGGAAACGTTAGCCTGCAGCTTCGATCGAGGACGGGTGGGATCATGGCAGTGCTAGTGACCGGCGGCGCCGGCTACATCGGAAGTCATACGGTGCTCGCGCTGGCGGAAGCCGGCGAGGACGTCGTCGTGATCGACGATCTCTCCACGGGATTCTCCGCCTATCTGCCCGAGGGCGTGCCGCTGTTCATCGGCGATGCCGGCGACGAGAATCTGCTCGAGGGCGTGATCTCCCAGCACGACATCGAGAGCATCATCCATTTCGCCGGCTCGGTGGTCGTGCCCGAGTCGATGCGCGATCCGCTCGGCTACTACCGCAACAATTTCATGACCGCGCGCAACCTGCTCAACGTCGCGGTGAAGCGCGGCATCAGCCGCTTCATCTTCTCGTCGACCGCGGCGGTGTACGGCAATCCGGACCACGTGCCGGTGCCCGAGCACGCGCCGACGCGGCCGCTGTCGCCCTACGGCTCGTCCAAGCTGATGACCGAGATCATGCTGCACGACGTCGCAGCCGCCTATGGCATGCACTACGTCACGCTGCGCTACTTCAACGTCGCCGGCGCCGATCCGCAGGCCCGTATCGGCCTGGCCACCGCCGGCGCCACGCATCTGCTGAAGATCGCCGTGGAGGCCGCGACCGGCCAGCGCGCCAAGATCGACGTCTTCGGCACCGACTACCCCACCCCGGACGGCAGCTGCATCCGCGACTTCATCCACGTCACCGACCTGTCGCAGGCGCATCGCTCGGCGCTGGCCTATTTGCGCAACGGCGGCGCCTCGACGACGCTGAATTGCGGCTATGGCCGCGGCTATTCCGTACTGGAGACGATCGACGCGGTCCGCCGCGTGTCCGGCCGCAGCTTTGCCGTGCAATACGCACCGCGCCGGCCCGGCGACATCATGACCATGGTGGCGGACACCAGCCGCATTCGCAGCCTGCTCGACTGGAAGCCGCAATATGACGACCTCGAGACCATCGCGGCCCACGCGCTGGCCTGGGAGGACAAGCTGTACCGCGAACGCCATGGCGATCTCCGGCAGGCCGCGTCAGCCTAGAATCGGTCCAGGCGCAACCCCTTAATTGGGCTTGAAAAGCCCGGCTTTAGCGGGCACAGAGGCCATTCGATCCCCGACGCCCGGGCAAGCTCGTCCCGGCGCCGTCCACGGACTTCGGATGGCCCAGTTTCCAAAGAAAATCACTGACGATCCCTATGCGGCAGCGATCCTGATCCGCCGCCTGGTCACGGAACAGGGGATCATCTACTGGCGGCGCTACCTCGTCGCATTCTCGCTGATGGCGCTGGCCGCGGGGGCAACCGCAGGCGCGACCTATGTGCTCGGCCAGGTCATCAACCAGGCCTATGTCGACAAGAACGTTCCGGGCATCGCGATGTTCTCCGGCATCACCGTGCTGCTGCTGTTCGTCAAGGGCGTGGCGACGTACGGCCACATGGTGATCCTGACCAAGATCTCCAACGCGATCCTCGCCAGCAACCAGCGCCAGCTCTTTGCCAAGCTGATGCGCGAGAGCGTCGGCTTCTTCTCCGAGCGGCACTCCTCGGAATTCCTGGCGCGCCTCACGGCCGGCGCCAAGTCGATCACCGACGTCCTCAACATGCTGGTCAACGCGATCGGGCGCGATCTGTTGATGCTGCTGGCGATGATCGGCGTGATGGTGTGGCAGGACCCGATGATGTCCTTCATCGGCCTCGTCGCGGTTCCCCCGGCGATGCTGGTGCTGCGCAAGCTGGTGAAGCGCATCAAGGGCCTCGCCTACAACCAGTTCACCGGCACCGCCGACATCCTCGAGACCATGCAGGAATCGCTGCAGGGCATCCGCACGGTGAAGGCGTTCACGCTCGAAGACACCATGCAGAAGCGGATCGACGAGAACATCGCCATCGTCGAGCGCAACGCCAACAAGATGGCCCGCGTCGCCAATCGGTCCAATCCGCTGATGGAGATGCTGGGCGGCTTTGCGGTCGCCGGCTGCCTGATGTACGGCGGCTATGCAGTGGTCGCACTCAACGCCACGCCCGGCGCGTTCTTCTCCTTCATGACCGCCTTCTTGATGGCGACCGAACCGGCCAAGCGCCTGGCGCGGCTCAACATCGACCTCAACAGCCAACTGGTCGGCGCCCGCATGCTGCTCGAGGTGGTCGACAGCCCGGCCAGCGAGCATTCCGACGACGACAAGCCGGCGCTGAAGCTCTCCGATGCCCGCATCGAGCTGCGCGACGTCAGCTTCTCCTACCGTTCCGGCGAGACCGTCCTCAACCGCATGAGCTTCACCGCAGAGCCCGGCAAGGTCACCGCGCTGGTCGGCCCCTCTGGCGGCGGAAAATCCACGGTGCTGGCGCTGCTGTTGCGCTTCTACGAGGTGACGCAGGGCGACATCGTCATCGACGGTCAGTCAATCTCATCGGTCTCGCGCAGATCGCTGCGCGCCCAGACCGCCTATGTCGGCCAGGACGTCTATCTGTTCCGCGACACCATCCGCAACAACATCGCCTTCGGCCGGCCCGGCGCGACCGAGGAGGAGATCATCGACGCCGCCAAGGCCGCCTGCGCGCATGATTTCATCATGGGTTTCCCGCTCGGCTACGACACGCCGGTCGGCGAGCACGGCACGCAGCTGTCGGGTGGCCAGCGCCAGCGTATTGCGGTGGCGCGCGCCCTGATCAAGAACGCGCCGATCATCCTGCTCGACGAGGCCACCGCCGCGCTCGACTCGGAGTCGGAGCGGCAGGTGCAGGAGGCGATCGAACATCTGTGCCGCAACCGCACCACCATCGTGATCGCGCACCGCCTGCACACCATCATGCATGCAGACGCGATCCTGGTGGTCGAGGGCGGCGAGATCGTCGAACAGGGCCGTCACGACGACCTGCTGCGTCGCGGCGGCCGTTACGCGAGTTTCTTCCGCCTTCAGCACCACGGCGCCGGCCCGCTGGCGCCGATCAGCGCAACCGCCTAGACTTCCGTTCCCTCAAGAGCAGCGAGATCGCTTCATGAACGCCGCCTCCTACGTCATTCCGCTTCCGCCGCAGGCCTCGCTTCCCGTCGTGGGTGAAAGCGGCCGCTATCCGGTGCGCCGCATCTGGTGCGTCGGCCGCAACTATCTCGAGCACATCCGCGAGATGGGCAATGACGAGCGCGCGCCGCCGTTCTTCTTTGCAAAGCACGCCGACATGCTGGTGCCCGACGGCGCCACCATCCCCTATCCGCCGTTGACCAAGGACCTCCATCACGAGGTCGAACTCGTCGTCGCGCTGAAGAGCGGCGGGCTCAACATCCCGGCAGAGAAGGCGCTCGACCACGTCTACGGCTATGCCGTCGGCATCGACCTGACCCGCCGCGACCTCCAGATCGCATCGCGCAAGAAGGAACGCCCGTGGGAGATCGGCAAGTCGTTCGACGGCTCCGCGCCCTGCTCCGCGTTGCAGCCCGCCGCGAAGATCGGCCATCCCGCCAAGGGCAAGATCTGGCTTACGGTCAACGGCAAGGAAGCCCAGACCGGGGATCTCGAGCAAATGATCTGGAACGTTCCGGAGACGATCTGGCAGCTCTCGCAGCAGGTGAAACTCGCTGCCGGCGACATCATCATGACCGGCACGCCGGCCGGCGTGTCGCAGCTGCAGCCCGGCGACAAGCTCGAATGCGGTGTCGACGGAATCGGCACGCTGAAGGTGAGCATCGGCCAGCCGGAATAGTTCGGGCGAACGCCTCAAAGAAAAGAGCCCCGGAGCATGCTCCGGGGCTTTTTGATTCATGTAACGCAACGAGGCGGGGTCACCGCAGCGCCGACATCACGATCAGGCCGAGGATCAGCGCCGTCAGCGAATATTTCAGCGTGTAGTAGACGTTGCGGTTCCACTCCTTGACCTTGCGGCTGCCGAGATGGATCTCGTAGAGCTTGCCGAACACCTTGTTGAGCACGCCGATGTGTTCGCCGTCGACGTTCTGGGTGGCCGACGCCTTGACGATGTGATGGCTGACCCAGCGGTTGATCGCGGTCATGAAGCCGTACTTCATCGGGCGCTCGACGTCGCAGAACAGGATGATGCGATTGACGTCGGTCGCGTTCTCCGCGCTGTGGATGAAGGTCTCGTCGAACATGAAGGCCTCGCCGTCGCGCCAGACGCATTCGACGCCGTCGACCAGGATACGGCACTTGTTCGAGTTCGGCGTGACGAGGCCGAGATGATAGCGCAGCGAGCCGGCGAAGGGATCGCGGTGCGCCCCGAGCTTGCCACCTGGCGGCAGCATCGCGAACATCGCCCCGTGCACGTTCGGAATGGACTTGAGCAGTTCCACCGTTTTCGGGCACAGCGTGTTCGCCGACGGCAGGAAGTCGTCGTACCACTTCAGATAAAACCGCTTCCAGCCGCTCTTGAAGAACGAGTAGAAACCCCAGTCGTTGTTCTTGGCGGCGGCGCGGATGAAGCCTTCGTCGAACAGGCGCACCGCCTCGTCGCGAATGGTCTCCCAGTTCTCGGTGAGCGGCTTGAGTTCCGGAAACTGTTCGACCGGGATGACGGGCTTGTTCGGAACCGCCGAGCCCGCATACATCAGCACATTGTAGGGCGCCAGGTAGGTCGAATGGTCGCCGAGCTGGCGCGCGAAACGCAGCCGCTGCTTGCCGCGGAAGTGGACGTAGATGGTCGAGGCCACAAGCACATACAGAATGACGAGTTGCGGCGCAAAAAGCTGTCTCAGCATATCCCCGGTTCCCAAGTGACCCAGCCGGGGACGTGATCTACTCCGGCCAAGTCCGAGCGGCAAGGTATTCACCGCTGGGTTGCGGTCACGTCCGGGATAGCTAAAGGATGATTCTGGCCGGGGACTGCGCGGGTCAGCCCCGCGAAAGGGCCTGAAGACCCTTGAACGTCAGGCGCTTAGGGTCCCTGATGCCGGCGAGATACAGCCGGCGGATGAAGGAGATGACGGCGTCGCGGTCGCAGTCGGTCAGCGCCACGACGGCGTCGACCGCGATCTTCTGGGCTTCCATTGGGCTCACCTCGGCCTTGCGAGTAACCCCGGCCGAAACAGCCTAGGACTCAGCGGTTAATCCGGCGTTAACCGTTTGGTGAGGATGGACGATTCAGCCGGATGGTCGAATACGCAAAATCACGCATGGCGCGGCCGGGAAAGACCGCCTCGACGAGGCCCCCGTCAGCGAGCGGCGATGCTTTTCTTCAGCAGCGCAAACTGCTTCTTCAGCCGCGGGGCGGCGAAGTCGGCGAAGGCGCGCACCTTCGGGACGGCCAGCCGGCCCTGTGGACAAATCAGATGAACCGGCATCTCGGGATCCTCGTCGCCGGAGAGCACGATGGATAGATCGCCCGCTGCAACCTGGTCGGCCACCTGATACGAATACATCCGGACCACGCCGCGGCCGGCGGCCGCGGAGGCGACCGCGGCATAAGTGCTGTTGACCACGAGCCGGGGCGTGAATTGAACGGTTCGCGGCACCGAGGAGTTCTCCGGCGGCTTGAACGTCCACGAGTTCGGCAGATGGGCCATCGCAATGATGTCGTGCTTGGCGAGGTCGCCCGGCTCACGGATCGCCGGATGCTGCTTGAGATAGCGCGGAGCCGCCACCACGACGCGGCGCACGTCGCCGATCCGCATGGCGACCATTGATGAATCCGCAAGTGGCCCGATCCGAAGAGCGACATCGATCCCCTCGTCGATCAGGTTGACCGCGCGGTCGAACAGCAGAAGTCTTGCTGACACGGTCGGATAGGCATCGAGAAATGCATCGAGGATCGGCCGCAGCACCATCTCGCCGGAAACGACGGGCGCAGTGATCGTGAGCAAACCACGCGGGGCCGCGCGCGGTCCGGCAGCCATGTCGTCGGCCTCCTCCA
Organism: uncultured Bradyrhizobium sp.; assembly: GCA_964423245.1. Taxonomy (GTDB): domain Bacteria; phylum Pseudomonadota; class Alphaproteobacteria; order Rhizobiales; family Xanthobacteraceae; genus Bradyrhizobium. The sequence continues at coordinate 78,738 of CAYREH010000029.1, forward strand.
GTTCCGTCAGGACGCGCCGGCAGATCGCGACATAGCGCTCGCCTTCCTCGCTCAGCTTGATCGAGCGCGTGGTCCGGTGCAGCAGTTCGGTGCCGACGCGTTCTTCAAGAAAGCTGATGGCGCGGCTCACCGCCGCCGGCGAGCGGCCGAGCTTGCGCCCGGCGGCTGCGAGGCTGCCCTCGTCCACCGCCAGGACGAACACTTTCATCGCATCCAGACGATCCATGATCTTGCTGCCGTTCCCGAAAAATCGTCCCCAAGGCTAGGCGTTCAATGCGGCCGCGACAACCGCCCGGCGATTCCGCCCCGGCATTCGTTCGCGCGGCGAAAGAATGTCTGACGGCCCGTGCGTATTCTCGGGTGAGGGAGCGCAACGTATGTCAGCACGCAACCCAGCCGCTGCTGGTGCTTTCTTGATCCAACGACAGGAGCTTCTCATGGGTATCGAGCAGAAGGTCGCCATCATCACCGGTGCATCCCAGGGTATCGGCGCCGCCCTGGTGCAGGGATATCGCGATCGCAATTATCGTGTCGTGGCGACGGCCCGCTCCGTCAAACCTTCGGGCGACGACGACATCCTGACGGTTCCCGGCGACATCGCCGAACGCGCGACCGCCGAAAGCGTTGTCGGCCAGGCCCTCGCGCGCTTCGGACGGATAGACACGCTGGTCAACAATGCCGGCGTCTTCGTCGCCAAGCCGTTCACGCAGTACACGACCGAAGATTATGCCGCGGTGATGGGAACCAACGTCGCCGGCTTCTTCAATATCACCCAGCTCGCCCTGACCGAAATGGGGAAACAGGGTTCCGGCCACATCGTCCAGATCACGACAACGCTGGTCGAGCAGGCCAACTCCAACGTGCCATCGGTGCTGGCATCCCTGAGCAAGGGCGGGCTGAGCGCCGCGACCAAATCGCTTGCGATCGAATACGCGAGGCGCGGGATCCGCGTGAACGCGGTCTCGCCGGGCATCATCAAGTCGCCGATGCACCCCGTGGAGACGCATGCGCAACTCAGCGCGCTCCACCCGGTCGGCCACATGGGCGAGATGTCGGACATCGTCGATGCCGTGCTCTACCTCGAGCGGGCATCCTTCGTCACCGGCGAGATCCTCCATGTCGACGGCGGCCAGAGCGCCGGTCACTAAGAGCAGGATGAAAGCCATGCCAATCGTGACAATCCAAGTGACACGCGAGGGCACCCATGCGGGCGCGCACTCGCTCACGGCGGACGAAAAGGCCGCACTGATCACGGGCTCGAGCCAGCTTCTGCTCGACGTGCTGGGCAAGCCGGTGGAATCCACTTTCGTCGTGATCGAGGAAGTCGACACCGAGAACTGGGGTTGGGGTGGTCTGCCAGTTCGGGCTTTCAGGCGCCTGCGCGCCTCGCAAACGGAATGATCCGCGCTTTGCACCGCAGGAGGATGAGATGGCCGCTGCGCATATCAAGCAGTCCACGGTCGCCAGACTGCATCTGCAGCAGGCAGAACCATCACGGACCACGTGGCGATACGCGGTGGCGGAATTGTCGGCTTCGCTGATCGGGCTGGGGTTGGCTCGATTTTCGTACAGGCCGCTGATGCCGGCACTGATCGCCGCGCAATGGTTCAGTCCCTCCGACGTCGTCTATCTCGGCGCAGCGAACCTTGCAGGGTATCTCGGCGGCGCACTCGCAGCCCGAACAGTGGCGGGACGCACAGGTGCCGTGCCGACCCTGCGCGCGATGATGCTGTTCCCGACCGTTGCGTCAGGAATACCGCATCACGCCGTCGTCGATCCTGCCGTATCGCAGCGAGACGATGTCGAGCGCGTAATTCTGGTACAGGCGCCAGGGCCGCTTCGAGCCTTGCTTCGGGAGCCTGTCGATCGCGCGCCGGACGTATCCCGAGGAGAATGCGACGGAAGGCTGGAGCCTCACCCCGGCATCGTCATTATGGGGCATGGCCTGCCGGTAATGATGCCGGTCCATGTAATTGAGAAGCCGACAGACATATTCGCAAGTGAGATCGCATTTCAGCGTCCAGGATGCATTGGTGTAGCCGAACGCCGAGGCCATGTTCGGCACGTCGGCATACATCATGCCCTTGTAGGTCAGCGTGCTCGCGAAATCGACGGCGCGGCCGTCGACGCTCACGTCGAGCCCGCCGACAACCTGCAGTTCCAGCCCGGTCGCCGTCACGATGATGTCGGCGGCAAGCTCCCTCCCGTCCTTCAGCCGGATGCCGGCCGGGGTGAAGGCATCGATCTCGCTGGTGACGACCTCGGCGCGTTGCTCGCGAATTGCCTTGAACAGGTCACCGTCGGGCACGAGGCACAGCCGCTGGTCCCAGGGATTGTAGCGCGGCGTGAAATGGGTGGCGACATCGTAATCGGGCCCAAGTGCGGCCCTTACGCCGGACAGGATCAGGTTCTTCACCTTTGCCGGCCTGCGCCGGCTCAGCTGGAAGAAGAACATTCCCCACATCACGTTGCGCCAGCGGATCAGATGATAGGCCAGTCGCGCCGGCAGGTTGCGACGCAGCTTGTTGGCGAGGGCATCCTGCGCCGGGCGCGACACGACATAGGTCGGCGAGCGCTGCAGCATGGTGACATGGGCCGCGGTCCTGGCGAGTTCCGGGACCAGCGTCACCGCAGTCGCACCCGAGCCGATCACGACGACGCGCTTGCCGGCGTAGTCGACATCATCGGTCCATTTCTGCGGATGTACGATGCGGCCTTTGAAATCCGCGGCGCCCTTGAATTCTGGCGTGTAGCCTGCCTCGTATTTGTAGTAGCCGGCGCACATGAACAGGAAATTGCAAGTGAAGCGAACCGGCTCGGTCGCTCCCTCACCCGTGACGCGCTCGGCCTCGATGGTCCAGCGCGCGTCCGGTGTCGACCATGATGCTCGCTTGACGCGATGCCGGAACCGGATGTGCTCGTCGATGCCGTTTTCGGTCGCGGTCTCGCGCACGTAGTTGAGTATCTGCGGCCCGTCGGCGATCGCCTTCGCATCGGTCCACGGCTTGAACGAATAGCCGAGCGTGAACATGTCGCTATCGGAGCGGATTCCCGGATAGCGAAACAGATCCCAGGTACCACCGATGCAGTCGCGCCCTTCGAGAATGACGTAGCGCTTGGCTGGGCACTTGGTCTGCAAGTGATAGCCTGCGCCGATGCCGGACAGGCCGGCACCTACGATCAACACGTCGAAATGTTCTTGTTGCATGGCTTCCTCCGCCACAGCGGATTGTCGGCCCGGCCATGACGCAGGTCAATGAACAAAAGGCCGCCGCAGTCCCGGTCGTGCCCGCCACGACGAACGCAAAAAACCCCGGATCGCTCCGGGGTCTTCTGGTTCGACGGTTCGGTCTGTAGGTATCAGTACCGGTAGTGCTCGCTCTTGAAAGGGCCTTCCGGCTTGACGCCGATATAGTCGGCCTGGTCCTTGCGCAGCTCGGTGAGCTTGACGCCGATCTTGGACAGGTGCAGCCGCGCGACCTTCTCGTCGAGCGTCTTCGGCAGCACGTAGACTTCCTTCTTGTACTTGCCGTCCTTGTTGTTGGCGAACAGCTCGATCTGCGCCAGCGTCTGGTTGGTGAAGGACGCCGACATCACGAAGGACGGATGCCCCATCGCGTTGCCGAGATTCACGAGGCGCCCCTCCGACAAGAGGATGATGCGGTGCTTGTCGGGGAATTCGATCTCGTCGACCTGCGGCTTGATGTTGGTCCACTTCAGGTTCCGCAGACCCGCGATCTGGATCTCGTTGTCGAAGTGACCGATATTGCAGACGATGGCACGGTCCTTCATCGCGCGCATGTGCTCGATCGTGATGATGTCCTTGTTGCCGGTCGCCGTCACGAAGATATCGGCGCGAGGCGCCGCGTCTTCCATGGTCGTGACCTCGTAGCCTTCCATCGCGGCCTGCAGCGCGCAGATCGGATCGACCTCCGACACCATGACGCGGCAGCCGGCCTGGCGCAGCGATGCGGCCGAGCCCTTGCCGACGTCACCGAAGCCCGCGACCATCGCCACCTTGCCCGACATCATCACGTCGGTGCCGCGGCGGATGCCGTC
>CAYREH010000030.1:0-39789 GCA_964423245.1 uncultured Bradyrhizobium sp.
CCGGAGTGAGACGACACATACGACAATTCCGAATTTCGGTAAAGCGGAATATTTTCGGCCGATCGCATTGACCGGCATGTTGGGTGTGTTGTCCGACGGGCAACGCAAGATATGGTGGATCGAGCGAGGCTTCAGTTCGCCAGGCGCTCGATCACCAGATCGAGCAGCGCGCGCAGGCGCGCCAATCGCTTGAGATCCCGATGATAGCCGACGAAGGTATCGCGCCCGGGAGGCGTCACGCCGACGTCGAGTGCGACAAGTCGGCGGTCGCGGTCGCCGAGAGGCCGCGGCAGCACCGCGAGCCCACCGCCGCTCGCACAGAGCTCGGCCTGCGCCTGCCTGTTGTTGCTGCGCGAGGCGATTTCGGCTTTCGGAAGCAGCTGCTTCAGCCAGACGGCATCGGGCATGTCCGCAAACTCGGTGTTCATCGTCACGACACGCGTGCCGCTCCCATCGCCAGGCTGCGGTGGCTTGCTGCCCTTCCTGCCGTAGAGAGCATAGGGAATGTGCATCAGCCGTCTGGAGACGACTTCGGGCTCGTCGAACGGCTTGATGCGGAACACGAGATCGGCCTCGCGGCGCGGCAGGCTGTAGAGGCGCGCATCGGTCAGCAACTCGACGGTCACTTTCGGATGGCACTTGCCGAACGCGGCAATGACCGGCGACAGCATCACCGCGCCGAACCAGTCCGACGACGACAGCCGAAGCATCCCGTCGAGCTGGGTCTTTGCACCTGACGCGCGCCGTTCCAGTGCGATCGCCTCCGCCTCGATCCGCTCGGCATGCGCCAGCACCGCGCTGCCCTCGTCGGTCAGCACGAAGCCGTCGGCGGTGCGCTGAAACAAGGTCTGCCCCAGCGCGGCCTCGAGCGCGCGCAGCCGCCGTCCCATCGTCGGCTGGGTTTGACCGATCTTGCGGCCGGCCGCACCGAGCGTTCCTTCGCGCGCGATCGCGAGAAAGATGCGCAGATCGCTCCAGTCCACCGCGGCGCTTCCATACAAATTTGAATGGGTATCGTACATCCATGATACTTTCCATGCAAAATCTTATGGACCTATGGTCGGTGCTCCAGGAGCAACACGATCATGACAACACCATCGACCATGCGCGCGGCCATCCTCGAGACACACGGCGCGCCGTTGCGCATCACGACGATCTCCACGCCCGCCATCGGGCCCGGCGAGGTGCTGGTGCGCGTCCGGGCCAGCGGCATCAACCCGCTGGACACCAAGATCCACGCCGGCGCCGCGCCACATGCACGACATCCCCTTCCCGCCATTCTCGGCCTCGATCTCGCAGGCGTGGTCGAACGGACCGGCCGTGACGTCACTCGCTTCAAGCCGGGTGACGAGGTCTATGACATGACCGGCGGCGTCGGCGGGGTGCCGGGATCGCTTGCAGAATTCGCCGCCGTCGATGCCGATCTGCTGGCGATCAAGCCCGCCAATATCGCCATGCGGGAAGCGGCCGCCCTGCCCCTGATCTTCATCACCGCCTGGGAAGGACTGATCGATCGCGCGGGATTGACGAGCGAACGACATGTTCTGATCCATGGCGGCGCAGGCGGAATCGGCCATGTCGCGATCCAGATCGCGCGCGCCATCGGCGCAGACGTGTTCGCGACCGGCTCGGAGTCGCAGCGTGCCACGATCGAGAGCTTTGGTGCCGTCTTCATCGACCGCGAAAGAACCGTCGAGGACTACGTCGCAGAACATACCGGCGGCCGGGGGTTCGACGTCGTCTACGACACCGTCGGCGGAGCAGTGCTCGATGCCTCCTTCGCGGCGGTCCGCCGTTTCGGCCACGTCGTCAGCGCGCTCGGCTGGGGCACGCACGCGCTTGCCCCCCTGTCGTTTCGTGCCGCGACCTATTCCGGCGTGTTCACGCTGCTGCCGCTGTTGTCGGGTGAGGGCCGCGCCCATCACGGGGAGATCATGGCGGAGGCAACGCGCCTCGTGGAGGCCGGCAAGCTGCTGCCGCTGCTCGACCCCCGGCACGTCACACTGGACACGGTCGGTGACGCCTACGCCCTGATCAGAGATCGCGCCGGCAAGGGAAAACTCGTCGTCGACGTCTGACGTCGGTGATCGGCGCGCCCGCCGTCAGTCCTTGTTCGACGCGGCGAATGGATTGTGCAGATAGGCCTGGGACAACAGGAAGAACAAGGCGCGCTCGCCCTGATATTTGGCTGAAGGCCGCGTGCGCTCGAAGCCATCGGCAAACACCTTGCCGGACTGATCGCAGACCTGCCAGCGCCAGCCGAACCGCTTGCGCCTCGTGAGTATCACTTCGTACATGCCGACGGGCTTGGCCCCCTGCTCCCTGCCGGTCCCGCGAGGCATCCTGCCCGCTCCGGCCTCCCCCGTTCAGGGGAGGCCCGACATATAGCGCAGCGCGCGGGAAAGAGAATTAAATTGATCATCGAAAATCAGTGGCAGCCCGGTCCGTAACCAAATCGGCCATACGCCGGAATAAGCAGATGCGTCCGGTGTTTTGGTGCCTTTTGCCCGTCCGGGCGCCCGGCTCGCAGCCCGGGCGACGATCTGTGCACGGGTGCACACAACGCCCCGCGCGAATCGTGCGCGCGATGAGAATCGCGCTGCGCCGAGGCGGTGTGCGAATGCGAGGCGACGGACAAATTCCGCATCGCGAATTCGTCGGCCGTTCCGGCAGGCCTCGCAGCAAGGCGCCGCGCGGCCGTCCGCGGGGTCACCCTAGCGGGCGACGACCTCGACTTCACCGTCGACGCCGTTGACCACGTTGAACCCGCGCTCGTAGACCTTGCCCTCGTTCTTGGCGATGGCCCTGTACTCGCCTTCCGACAGCACGACGCGCGGGAAGGCGCCGATCGATTCCTTGATGACGTCGCCGCCCGGCGTCAGCACCGACCAGGCGGTGTTGGCCAGCGCCTCGCCGCCCCTGTCGCTGACGAGCTTGAGGGTGATGACGGCGGCGCGATGGGTGATGGTGACGTCGGTGAGCTTGCCGGCCTGCACGCGAATGTCGGAGCGCACCACCGAATTGGCGTCGCCATAGTTGGAGATGATGTAGTAGGTCCCCTCCGGCAGCAGCACGACGTCGCTGGCGGCGACGTTCGGCACCAGCGAGGCGCGCTCGCCGGATTCGAACTGGCTGCCCTTGTAGATCGCGAACGAAATCTGGTTCTGCGGGATCCGGCTGGTGCCGACCCGGCCCTCGATGCGTAGCCCGCCGGCCGGCAGCACGAAGGATTCGCGGTCGGTCTCGGCCTTCAGGCTGACGGTGCGCACCGCGCTGACGAGGCCGAAGGCGACGTGGACGACGTAGTTGCCGGGCGGCAGCACGATGTTCGGCGTGGCGTTGCGATCCTCGCGGATCAGCTTGAAGGTGCCGTTCTCGTCGGGGCGGTCGGCGAACACCCGCCAGACCAGGCCGCTGGTGATCGCAGGCGCATCCTTGCCGTATTTCGCGCTCAGCGACAGCACGGCCTGTCCCGGCACGGCCGCATTGAGCGGCGCGGCCGGCGGCACGGTGGTGACGGCGGGCGGCGGCATGCTGGGGGTGACCGGCTGGGTCAGGGTCGGCGGCAGGCTCGGTGGCCCAACGCCGGGTCCGGAGGGCGGCGCCAGGCTGATCGCCCCGCCCGGATCGGGCACCGAGGCGGGCGGCACGGGAGGCGGACGGTCGGAGAAAAGCTGCGCGCGCGCAGGAGTTTGCCAGGAGACCACGAGGCACACGGCCGCGACCAGCGCAGGCCAAGGCCCAGCGCCGCGCCGCCAATTGACGATGCCGTCACCCCCGCGGTTCATGGTCCCTGCTTTTCACTGAAAACGCGGCAAATTCAAGCCTCGGAAACCCCGTGACATCCCCAACAATACGGGTGGGGGGGGAACTGGTGACAGCTGCGTGATCGCGGAGGCAAGGCCCGGATTGCCATACTCCTGCCCGCTGCCCTGCCCAAAGCGGCATAAACCATGCTTCGCCCCTGATATGGCGAAGCCCGGAACGGGTGCCTAGTCTGAATCAGGGGCTGGCCCGGAGTGTGGAGAGTTTCGGTGCTGGAAATGTTGAAGGGTCGGACCGCGAACGGCGAAAAAGTGGGTCTTGGCAGCATCCGCCGGCCGGTGATCGGCCTTGCGCTCGGCGGCGGCGCCGCGCGCGGGTTTGCCCATATCGGCATCCTGAAGACCCTGCTCGCCAACGGGATCGTCCCCGACGTCGTGGTCGGCACCTCGATCGGTGCCGTGGTCGGCGGCGCCTATGCGGCCGGGCACCTCGACACGTTCGAGGAGTGGGGACGCAGCCTGCAGGGCGTGCGCAACATCCTCGGCTATCTCGACATCCGCCTCAACGGGTCCGGGCTGATCGGCGGCGAGAAGCTCGCCAGCCGGCTGGAGGAATCGATCGGCGCGACCCTGATCGAGGATCTCCCCATCAAATTCGCAACCGTCGCGACCGAGGTCCGCACCGGCCACGAGATCTGGCTGACCCGCGGCCGGGTGGTCGACGCCATGCGCGCCTCCTATGCGCTGCCCGGCATCTTCTCGCCCGTCCTGATCGGCGATCGCTGGCTGGTCGACGGCGCGCTGGTCAATCCGGTACCGGTCTCCGCGGCGCGTGCGCTCGGCGCCGAAATCGTCATTGCCGCAAACCTTTCCAGCGACATCTTCACCCATTCGACGACGATCTATTCGCACGGCGCGATGCCGCCGCCGGCCGCCCCTGAAGCCGAGGAGCCGACCACGGCCAAGCGGCGCTTCCAGCGGCTGTTCTCGGCCGAGAAGACGATGAAGCGCGAGTTCTTCGGCAGCGCCGGACGGCCCGGCATCTCCTCGGTGATGGTGGACGCCTTCAACATCATGCAGGACCGCATCACCCGCGCGCGGCTGGCGGGCGATCCGCCGGACCTCTTGATCACGCCGCGGGTCGGCCAGTTCGGCTGGTTCGACTTCCACCGCGCCGAAGACCTGATCACGTTCGGCGCCCGCGCGGCCGAACGCGCGCTGGACTCGATCCAGGAGGCGATCGAGGTGCTGGCCCCGGCGCCGGCCGGCCATGCGCCAAAGATGAGCGAGAAGGCGAGCGATAAACCGGAGGCGTGAACCGGCTCACGCCGTCTTGATGTAGTCGCGCAGGGCCGCCTGTTCGGACTCGTATTCCTGGACGCGGCGCTTGACGACGTCGCCGATCGAGATCAGGCCGACCACCCGGCCGTTGTCCACGACGGGCAGATGCCGGAACTTGCCCGAGGTCATCATCTCCATCAGTTCGGCGACCGTGTCGGTCTCCTTGCAGGTCACGACCTTGCGGGTCATGACCTCCGACACCGGCTGCTCCAGCGCGCCGGCACCGTGCTCGCCGAGCATGCGCACGATGTCGCGCTCCGACAGGATGCCTTCGAGCCGGCTCTGGTTCATCACCAGCACCGCACCGATCTTTCGCTCGCCGAGCAGCTTTGCTGCCGCCGACAGCTTCGTGTCGGGCGCGACGCTCGTGACCTGATGGCCCTTGGTATTGAGGATGGAACGTACCGTCATTGTCGCCTCCCTGAAAAGGACCCGGCCGCGTTGTGCGGTCCGGACTTGTTCCTAGAGTCTTCGACCAACAGTCCCGGCGCCGGTTTCACCCGCGGCGCCCTGCAAGGCCCGTTCGCCTCGCACGATCATTGAGGAGATGATGAATGAATTGGAGCCGCGCCGCAAGCGCCGCTTCAGATGCGGGTTGAAATGTCCTGTGATGACGCATCCGCAGCATCGCTTCGCACGCGCGGCACGGGATCGAACAGGGCGAACAGCAACAGCCCGGCGACGAAGCCGCCGATATGGGCCTGCCAGGCGACGCTCGCGCCCTCCGTGCCGACGCCGATCGCGCCGACGCCGAAGACGATGTTGACGCCGAACCACACCGCGAGGAAGCCGAGCACCCGCCCGTCGCGCAGCGCGCGCGACAAGGGCAGCGCCGGAACCCGCGCCGCCGTATCGGCGTCCGACCGGCTGAACGACAGGAAGCTGCCGCGCGCGAAGGCGAAGCGGATCGCCGCCGCCATCGCGCCCGACACCGAGGCCGACGCGCCGATCATCGGCGCCACCGCATGCTCATGGGTCACGAGATGGGCGAGCGCACCGGCCGCCGCGGTCACCGCCATGAAGACGAAAAACCTGACGGCGCCGAAACGCCGCGCCAGCGCGCTGCCGAACGGCAGCAGCCACAGCACGTTGAAGCCGAGATGGGTCAGGTTGGCGTGCAGCAGCGAATAGGTGACGAAACTCCACACCTTGGCCCCGCTGCCGCCGGGAATCTGGAGGTTGAGCAGCGAGGAATCGTAGCGTTTCGGAATGAAGCCGAAGACGTCGATGGTCCAGTTCTCGTATTCGGGCGGCAAGAGGACGCGCAGATGGATCAGCGCAAGCAGCGCCACATAGGCGGTGAGCGCCCCCGGCAGCGTCAGGATCGGCTCGCGCGGCGGCGCTTCGAGCGAGGCCGGCAGATCCGGCGGAGCATCCTGCGGTGGAGAATGGGGCTGGGAATCCAAGGCAGCTCGCTTTCAGGCGCGATCGGGGCGATCTCCCTTGGAGATAGTCGCCCTTGCCTATCTTGTGCAAGTGCACAAAAGGAAAAGGCAGGGCCCTGGGAAAGCCCTGCCTGTCCGTGTCGGTCTTCCGGTAGCCGGAGAGATAAGGAGCATCCCCACCCCTCCCCGCGGCCCGTGACCAAACTGTTTGACGCCTGTGTACAGACCCCGCCGAGAACCTGGAAAACCGGCGAGGCTTGCGACCGCGATCACCATAGCAGGCGCGCGGCCGGTGCAAAGTTCATCGTTAATTTAACGTTAACGACGCAAAGACGCCTGCCAGACGACTGAAAACGCCTCCCCGGCATGGACGCTGCAAATCCCCTCCTGCACAACACAGAAGGGATCGCGGGTGCCTTGAAGCGGGACAGTCTTGTCCCATGCGAGGCGACCCCGGGGTAAGCGTCAGTCATGAAACATCCGTCGAGCCGCGAGTTCTTCGCGTACTGGAACAAGAGGCGCGGCGCGGCACGGGCCCCCGACCGGGCCGATGTCGATCCGTCGGCGGTTCGCGGCCTGCTCGGCGATATCTTCGTTCTGTCCTGCGAGCCCAATCTCGGCTTCCCGTTCCGTGTCGCCGGAACCCGCGTCTGCGCGCTTGCAGGACGCGACCTCAAGGACACCAGCTTCTCGGCGCTGTTCAGCGATGCCAGCCGCGGCGAGATCGAGGAGATCGCCACCGTCGTTGCCGACGAAACGCTGGGCGCGATCGCCGGCGTCACCGCCATGCGCGAGGACGGCAGCAAGGCGCATTTCGAATTGCTGCTGCTGCCCTTCAACGCCCGCCCGCATACGCCGGTAAGCGTCACCGGCGTGCTGGCGCCGTTCGCCGACCAGTGCGGCGCGATCGGTCCCCTCACCCTCGCCTCCTGGCGCTATCTCCACCAGCCGGAGAAACTGCTGCCGCGCGCGATCCGCAAACTGCAGATCGCACGCGGCCTGATGGTCTATGAGGGACTGCGGTAGCCTCGCCTACCGGACGCGCGGCAGCGTACCGCGCCACTGCGTCCGGGGCACGAGACCGTCACGGCATCGCGAGATGCCAGGCACCGTTGAGAAACCCGTCGCCCGTGACATCGCCCGGCTTCTGGTCCTTGGCGAAGGTGTAGAGCGGCTTGCCCTTGTAGGCCCATTGCCTGGAGCGATCGTCGCGCGTGATGACGGTGTAGCCGTCGCCGGGCGCATCGCCGGCTTCGGCCTTCAGCACCGGCCAGTTCGTCGCGCACGGTCCGTTGCAGGCCGACTTGCCGTCGGCGTCCTTGTCGAAGGTATAGAGCGTCATGCCCTTGGCATCGGTCAGCACGGTCCCCTTGTCGGTCTTGCCGGTCTTGGTCGGCGGTGCGGCGAAGGCGGCGGGAACAATCGCGAGCGCGACGGCCAGCGTGAATGCGAGGCGGATCGGGGTGGTGATCATGGGGTCTCCTGTCATGCCATGGACTTGCATGAGGTGAGACGCCGCGCGCCATCTCCTATTCCCGCTCCGGCCGCCACGATATTTTTCGCTGCGCGCGCCTCTGCGACGGAATAAAACGGACCGATGACACGGAACGAGACGAGCAAGCCGCATTGGCGTCCCGCGCACGAAGCCGACCTGTCGGCGATCGTCGCGATCGCGGCGCGCATCCATCCCGATCTGCCCGAGCGCCCCGAGGTGTTTGCGGAGAAGATGCGGCTCTGCCCGGACGGATGCCGCGTGCTGATCGCGAACGGTGCGATCGTCGGCTATGGGCTCGCACATCCCTGGACGCTGCACCGGATTCCGCAGCTCGACGCCTTTCTCCATCAACTGCCCGAGCCTGCCGATTGCCTCTATGTGCACGACGTCGCCGTGCTGCCCGACCATCGCGGCGGCATCGCGCGCGCCTATCTCGACGACATCGGGAGGCTGGCGCAAAGCGCGCGCATCGCGATGCTGGCGCTGGTCTCGGTCTATGCCACGCGACCGCTATGGGAGCGTCTCGGCTTTCGTGCGGTCAACGCCGACGCGGAACTGCGCGGCAAGCTCGCCTCCTATGGCGACAGCGCGACCTATATGCTGCGCGACGTGGCTGCGACGTAACGTCCGGCCCGCTTCCGTCTCACGCGGCCGTGAAGCCCCTCGCTCGAACCGGCATCGATCAGCCCCCGTCGAAGGTGGGTGCGAGCCGTTTCGGTCTCGCCGGAACCGAGACTGGAGAATGTCCATGAAGCTCACATTATCGAAAGCTGCCTTGATTGCCTTCGTTGCGACGACCGCGTTCACCGCCGCTACCAGTGCCAATGCGGCGCAGTACCGGACGTATGGCTGCGACACCCCGTTCTTCGACAGCTGCGGTGTCCTGATCGAGACGCCGACCTCGGCTGGCAGAGGCCGCCCCAGCGTCATCCATCACGACACCTCGCCCACCTACATGAAGCAGAGCGATCCGCGCTACAGCTCGTCGATGCGCGATGCCGGCGGTGGTGGCGGTGGCGGCGGAGGTGGTGGTGGTGGCGGTGGCCGCTGACACCTGATCATCCGAATGTGGCCGCCGGAATGATCCGGCGGCTTCACTCGACTTCCGGACGGCCCATCAGCCGCGATGCTTCTTCTTGTTCTTCTTTCCCGCGGCGCCCTTCACGGGCCACGGCGTGACCGCCGGCGCCTGCCCGGCGTGTGCGGGCTTGTGCTTCTTTTTCTTCGCGAAGGCCGGCGCATCCTCGAACTTCGGACGATCGCCATGCGGCTTGCTTCCGTGAGGCTTGTCGTTGTGCGGCTTGCCGCTGTGGGGCTTGCTGCGCGGCTTGAATTCACCCGGACCGCGCGGGCGGTCGTCGCGTCGTTCACGATCGCCGTCGCCGCTCTCGCGGCGGGGCGGCTTTGGCCGCTCATCCGAAGCCGACTGCCGCTGCGGCGCATCCGCCATCGGCTCGAGGCGGATATTGTCTTCCTTGTCCGGACGCTTGATCCTGGCGGCAAAGGACTCCGCGACGCGCTCGGAGATCTCGAACTCGGTCGTGGTGTCCATGATCCTGATGGCGCCGATGTCGCCCTTGTCGATGCCGCCACGACGGCAGATCATCGGCAGGAGCCAGCGCGCTTCAGCATTCTTCTTCCGTCCAATGTTGGCGCGGAACCAGACGCTGCCTTCACCCATGCCGTGCTTCGCCGACGACTTTCCGGACTTGGGCCGGGACCGCTCGGCCCGATCGTCGCCGCCGGAGGCGCGGAAACTGTCGCGGCCGCGCTCCTCGCGCGGCCGTGCCGTCCGCTCGCCGGGATCGATGATGTCCTCGGGCGACGGCAGCCGCGCGCGATAGAGCCGCGCCAGCGCGGCGGCGATGTCCTCGGCCGGACGTTCGGCGAGCAGCTGCTGCGCCAGCGCCAGATCGTCGGCGGTGGTCTCCTCGGTGAACAGCACGTCCTTCATGCGGGCATGATCGAGCTTGCGGATCTCCTCGGCCTGCGGCGCCGTGCCCCAGACGGCGTCGGTGCCTGCGACATTGAGCAGCATCTCGGCGCGCCGGCGCCGCGCCGGCGGCACCAGCAGGACGCTGGTGCCCTTGCGGCCGGCCCGCCCGGTGCGGCCCGAGCGATGCTGCATGACCTCGGCATCGTTGGGCAGATCGGCATGGATGACGAGATCGAGGCTCGGCAGGTCGATGCCGCGCGCGGCGACGTCGGTCGCGACGCAGACGCGGGCACGTCCATCGCGCAGCGACTGCAGCGCCGTTGTGCGCTCGTTCTGCGTCAGCTCGCCCGACAGCGCGACCACGGCGAAGCCGCGCTCCAGCAGCGCCGCCTGGAGATGGCGGACGGCATCGCGCGTGCTGCAGAACACCAGCGCGCTCGGCGCCTCGTAGAAGCGCAGCACGTTGACGACGGCGTGCTCGACGTCACCCGGCGCAATGCGGATCGCGCGGTACTCGATGTCGGCATGACCGCCCTCGTCGCCCGCGACCTCGATGCGGAACGCATCGCGCTGATATTGCCGCGCCAGCGCCACGATGCCGCGCGGGAACGTCGCCGAGAACAGCAGCGTACGGCGTTCCTCGGGCGTGGTCTGGAGGATGAACTCCATGTCCTCGCGAAAGCCGAGATTGAGCATCTCGTCGGCCTCGTCGAGCACGACGACCTTCAACTCCGAAATGTCGAGACGGCCGCGGCGCAGATGGTCGCAGAGGCGGCCGGGCGTGCCGACCACGATATGCGCGCCGGTGGCGAGCTCGCGCTGCTCGCGCCGCGGATCCATGCCGCCGACGCAGGAGACGACGCGTCCGCCGGCATGACCGTAGAGCCAGGCCAGTTCGCGCTGGACCTGCAAGGCGAGTTCGCGGGTCGGCGCCACGATCAGGGCGAGCGGCGCGGCGGCCGGCGCGAACTGCTCGGCGTCGTCAAGCAGATCCCTGGCCATGGCGAGACCATAGGCGAGCGTCTTGCCGGAGCCGGTCTGCGCCGAGACCAGAAGATCGCGCTTCGAGGCCTCATGCGCCAGCACGGCGAGCTGTACGGGGGTGGGCGTATCGTAATTGCGCTCAGCCAAAGCACGGGCGAGCGGCGGGGTCAGGGCCGGAAAAGACACGAGATGGGAAACCTTGGTTAATTCAGGCGCGGAATGGTGACTCGGCGGGCCTGAGCCGCGTGCGCGGCAATGGGCCCGGCCGCACGCTGATTTTGATCTGGGCGCTCTTTACGCCAACAGCCCGGAAATCACCAGTGCCGTGATGCATGGCTCGGTGAAAAGTGCCGCGCCTGGAGGTTGCATCGGGGCCCCTCGCCCGGCTTTCGCTGAGACAAGGACAGCCGCCTCCGCGCCCCTCATATCTCCGCATACACTTCCAGCAGATTGCCGTCGGGATCGCGGAAGAACAGCGTGCGATGATTGAAGGACTGGTTCGTCGGCGGCGAGACCAGCGCCACGCCCTGCCGCACCAGTTCGTCGGCACATTGGTCGACTTCGGCTGTGGCGACCTTGAAGGCCAGCTGCAGCGACGCGCTGCCCGCTGGCGTTGGGGCGTCGGCCCGGGTCAGGCCCGGCTTCGCCAGCGCCAGCGTGTTGCTCCCGAGACCGTACTCGATCCAGTTCGGCGAGAGCTCGCGCAAGATCGGAAAGGCGAGCACATCTTCGTAGAAGCGCCGCATCGCGGCCATGTCGCGCACGAAGATGACGGTGTAGTCGATCGCGCGGATGGCGTGGAAGGGAGAGCGATGCTCGTTAGACTGCGGCCCCAAGGTCAGCTTCCACCAAAATGCTGCAGGTTGTACAGTAAAAAAGTCTACGTTGGGCTCGCATCCCAAGCACCTCCACTCTTTCTTCGCCTCGACTTGGCGACCATGAGACGACAGGCCAAATATTCATCCCCCCATCGCGTCGCGAATGTCTCGGAAATTTCAAACCAGCTGCCGTCGTTACCGACTCCATGATTTGCCCCCATACAAGAGCACTGACACTCATGACCAGCCGCATTCATACAGGCAGGCGAGCAAATCTCCTGCTCGCGGTATGGCTGAATGATGTAGACCTTCCCATATTTCGCAAGCGCTCGTTCCACGAAATCATTGAACCATGCCTTAGGAATTTCCCAACAACGAAGCCCGCCAACCCAAGTTGGGATGATTCGCCGGCCGTTCCGTAGCCAATCGCTATCTCCCCTAGATGTCGGAAGCCTCACGCGGAGTCGCTGCCCGACCTTCGCTCGCCTAAGAACGATCGGAATCTTGCGCTGATTCCAAATTCTTCTACGCTCCAGCCCGCTCGCATCTAAGATATGCATTTCATATCTTCCAGAATCGGGGGACCAGCAAGTTCGCCCCCCGGCGAAGCACCGCTTTCTTTAAGCCATGCGCTCGTTAAAGAGCTGCTCGAATAAATGATCCGCGCCCCAAGCCTGCGCAGAAGTGAACGCGACTAGGCGCTTTTGGTCTGCAGTAAGCGGGGTATCGCCCGGCTTATAACCCAGATCGTGATGTGCTTCAGACCAAGCGTGCTGAAACAAGGTCTTTATCTGAAGCTCAAAAAACTCCGGCAGCAGCGCCTTATCCATATCATCTTCCAGAATATCCGATGGAACGACAAGGACTAGATGATGTCCAAAATAACCAAACTCCGACTCTGAGTCCGGGACAACCCTGCGATACTCAATTGCGGTGAAATATCGCTTTACAAGCTCATCAATTCGATCAACGTCGGACTTGTAGAACACAACCACGCGAGCGCCGATCTGATCCTGAATTTGATCTAATGGCTCACTATACTTCGGCTCACTCCCGACTGTTGCCGCAGCCTTCTTTACAAATCGTTCGACGCCTTTTGCTCTTGCTGAAATGCGATCGATGCGCGGTTCTCCACTCAGAAGACCATGCAGATAATCGTCCATACCCTTTGCTAGGCGAACCAAAGTGCTGTGCCGTTGGCGATACCTAACCTCCAGTGACTCAGCGTGTCGGCTTAAGCTTTTCATTGATTATTTTGCCTTCCGTCACAAATCGCACACCAACTCCATCGACCCGCTCCTGGTGAAAGACATCGTCGAAATTGGACGAAGGAGCAGTTAGAGTGCCACCATTGCTTAGCTCGATAGATTTGAAAGCCAGCACGCTTTGGAATTCGCCATCTTCAAAGCTAAATCGCTCATGTGCTAGTTTTTCGGTCTTTAGCTGACTCATGATGGCACTACGAGCAGCTGAAGAGAGCCCAAAACGTTGCATGAAGTCCTCGATGCTCAGCCTTTGTCCTGCGAGACCTTTCGCCAGCGTAGCAGCTGCAACGATCTCTTGCTTTACATCGAGGTCCGATTTCTGAGCTGCAGCGCGTAGCGCATTCGCTAAACGGCGCGTTCCCGCCGCTGCAGTCACCGTCAATTGCGACGCCAAAAAGTCAAGTATCCAGTAATTTGAGAAATCGCCAATTGGGTTGTTAAGCTGCTTGTCGGCGGCACGACCATTCCAAAACCCGCCACTCAAAGACGCATCTCTATAAACTGCCGCCTTGTATGACGCCTTATTCTTCATAAAAACGCGTTCTAGAAACTCGACTGTCAGCTTGCGGGGATCTTCGTCAACATAGATCGCGTTATCTGTCGGAAAACGAGAAATGACAATCTTATGCTCTCGCCCTTCCTTGCCAGAGATAAGAAATAGGAGGCCGATACCCGATCGGCCGTCCGTGTTACGTTCCAATCGTTCAGCAAGCGCTCGACCGAGCGTCAACGTCGGATTGCTCAAATAGGAACAGATTAAATCCCGACAATCGTTCTGCTGCTTACCCCCGCTGGTTGGGACAAAAGTAATACCCACGTCCGATTCTTGATCAGATTTAGAATAGATGTTGCTGAGGAGATCGAACATTTTCCCCTCCAATTTTAGCGTCGTGCCGTTGATTGGCGATGTAGTCGTTGCTCCTTTTCGCGGATGAACAACGAACGTATGAATGTGCTGGATCGTCATACAATCTCCTTGCCCCACAATTTATCCGTTTGAAATGCAACTTAGAAGCAGTCCGGGCGCCAATACACAATTGTTGCGCCGCGGCATAGCGGTGCTGCCAAGGTGGGGCCTTGCAGCGGTCGCCTGCCACAACCACCGCCGTCATCCCCGCGCAACCGCGAAGCGGTTGTCGCTGGAGGTGTGAGCCTTGCGATGCGTCAGCATCGCAAGGGGGCCTCGAAGGATGGGCTGCAAACGCCCGTGGCTCATCCTTCGAGGCTCGCTTCGCTCGCACCTCAGGATGACGCTTGAGCTCGCGGCAAGAGTGCATGGCAGGTCTCCGCGCGTCCAAGCGTCTTGAGCACTCACTGGCGACCGTGTACGGACGGCACAAGTCCCACCCAGGTGCCACGTTGAATCCCCTTCCCCAGAATCCGCCCGCCGCATCCGGCTCGTTCGCGGCGATGAAGTCCGTGCCGTATCGACTCCAGTTCATTGCCTATGTGCTGGCGATGATGGCCGACAACATCGAGCATGTGATCAGCTATTGGGTGGTGTTCCAGAAATTCCATTCGCCGACGCTCGGCGGTTTTGCCGTGCTGTCGCACTGGCTGCCGTTCCTGCTGTTCTCGGTGGCGGTCGGCGGGCTCGCCGACCGGTTCGACCCGCGCCGCATCATCCAGTGCGGCATGGGGCTGTTCATCATCGCGTCCGCCGGCTGGGGTTACTTCTTCCTCACCGACACGATCGAGATGTGGCACGCGATGCTGCTGCTGGTGATCCACGGCTGCGCCGGCGTGCTGTGGCAGACGCCGAACCAGCTGCTGCTGTACGACCTCGTTGCCCCGGCGGACCTGCCGAGCGGCGTGCGGCTCAACGCGATGGCCCGCTATCTCGGCATTCTCGTCGGTCCCGCGGTCGGCGGGCTCATCATGCTGACGCTCGGCCCCTCCCACGGCATCATCTTCAACACGCTGTTCTACCTGCCGATGCTGATCTGGCTGTTCTGGGCGCCGGCGCGCGACAAGAGTATCGCCATCCGGCGCTTTGCCGTCCGCGGCTTCGCCGATATCAAGCTGACGCTGGCCGCCATCGGCACCCAGCCGGTGCTGGCGACGATGACGTGGCTCGCCGGCCTTACCTCCTTCATGATCGGCAACGCCTATCACGCCCAGATGCCGGGCTATGCCGGCGATCTCGGCCATGGCGATCCCGGCGTTTCCTACAGCGTGCTGCTGGCAGCCGATGCCGCCGGCGCGCTGCTCGCCGGCATCGCGCTGGAATCCTGGGGCCGGCTGAAGGCCACGCCGCGCACGGCGATCCTGCTGGCGATGCTCTGGGGTGCGGCGCTGCTCGGCTTCGCCGCAATGCGGATCTATCCGGTGGCGATCGTGCTGCTGTTCTTTGCCGGCTTCTTCGAACTGTCCTTCAACACCATGGCGCAGGCCCTGGTGCAGCTGAACGCGCCGCACGACATCCGCGGCCGGGTGGTCGGGCTCTATAACATGGCGGGCCTCGGCATGCGGGCCTTCAGCGGCATCACGGTCGGGGTGTTCGGCGCCGCGATCGGCATCCACTGGTCGCTTGGACTATCGGCTGCGGTCCTGCTGGCGCTGCTCGGCCTCCTCTATCGACGCGCAACGAGGGCCTGACGCTGCCGGGCGCCCGGCGTGGCTGTCGCGACGGATTGTGTCAGTTCGTAACCGGACCCGGGCGATCCTAACGCGGCGTTAACCCTATGCGCCTTAGGGTCGACCGGACTCCGCCCGGGCGGGGGGTCGGGTGTTGAAAATGGCGTTGGCGAACAAAAAATTGCTACCGGCCGCCGAGGAACGTCGGCGTTTCCAGCGGGTGAAGGTTCACCTGCTCGGCCGCTACATGCTGCCGGATCGCCGCGAATTCCCCTGCCAGGTGATCAACATGTCGCCGGGCGGGCTGGCTCTGCTCGCCCCCGGCATCGGCAATGTCGGCGACCGCGTCGTCGCCTATCTCGACCATATCGGCCGCGTCGAGGGCAAGATCACCCGCATCATCGACAACGGCTTCGCCATGACGATCGGAGCGACGCCGCGCAAGCGCGACAAGCTGGCGGCGCAGCTGACCTGGCTTGCCAACCGTGACATCCTCAACCTGCCGGAGGACCGCCGCCACGATCGCATCGTGCCGCGCAATCCGATCGCGGTGCTGACGCTCGAGGACGGCACCAAGATGACCTGCCGCATCATCGACCTGTCGCTGTCGGGCGCGGCCATCGCCGCCGAGAACCGCCCGCCGCTGAGATCGACGGTTCTGCTCGGCCGGGTCCAGGGCCGCGTGGTCCGAAACCTCGAGGACGGCTTCGCGCTGGAATTCATCCACGAGCAGCGGATCGAAACTCTCGAAGAGAGCGTTACCGCGCGGTAAAGCGCGCGAGCCTCGAAGATCCCCTTTTCCGGACGAGACGGGCGGCCTCCGCGATGCGGACGCCGCCTTTTTCATGCGCTCCGTCGTCCCCGCCCGGGTTAACGATCGGGCCGTCGGTGCGTTCAAACACCATGCCGGGCAGGCCCTGCGCGTTAATGCGTAAAAATTGAATCAATTGCAGTCATCTCGCATTTTACGCAAGTTTGATTCAAGTATAGAGCAGATTTGATCTGCCTTTTACTTGCATTCGTCTCGACTTGACTTGGCTGACTTAGCGGCCGGGCAAAAGCTCTGTGCGCAATGTGGTCCCAACAAGAAACGGGGGCCACAATGTTCAAATTCACGGGACAGGGGAAAGGGCTGGCGCTGGCCGTCATGCTCTTCGGAGCGACCGCGGCGGCGCAGGCCGGCGACAGTCGCCTGCTCTACGCAAGCCTCGGCGACACCACACGTGCGCCGATCGGCTGGATCGAGTTCTGTGCCGAGAATGCCGCTCAGTGCCAGGGCGGAGCCACGCAGCCGCGCGACATCGTGATGTCGCAGTCCGCATGGCGCGACCTGGTCAAGGTCAATCGCTGGGTCAACGAGACCGTGAAGCCTTTGACCGACCAGGAGCACTGGGGCGTGATCGAGAAATGGTCGTTGCCGACCGACGGCTACGGCGATTGTGAAGACTACGTGCTGTTGAAGCGCAAGATGCTGATGGATGCCGGATGGCCGCGCGAGGCCCTCTTGATCACCGTCGTGCGCGACAAGAAGGGCGAAGGACACGCGGTGCTGACGGTGAAGACCGACAAGGGCGAGTTCGTTCTCGACAATCAGAACGAGAACGTCGTTGCCTGGACGGAGACCGGCTACCGCTTCGTCAAGCGCCAGTCGCAGAGCGATCCCAATGTCTGGGTCTCGCTCGGCGATACCAAGCCGGCGGTCTCCACCGCCAGCGCGAGAGATCAGTAGTTACGACAGAGAACAGGTTACGCGACCCGGTCACATCCCCACCCCTCCCCGTCCCAGACCGGTTCGCGCGCGGCCAGGCTTCCCCCAAAGCCTGGCCGCAACTTTTTTGACGGCTCAGGCAGGCGCCGTCTCGGCCGGCGCCGTCGCCTGCGCCGCTTCGTGCCGCGTGATCAGGGCATAGGCGACGGGCACGACGAACAGCGTGAACAGCGTGCCGATCGACAGACCGGTCGCGATCACGAGGCCCATGTTGTAGCGCGACACCGCGCCGGCGCCGCTCGCCGTGATCAGCGGGACCACGCCGAGCACCATCGCCGCCGTCGTCATCAGGATGGGCCGCAGCCGGATCGTCGCGGCCTCGATGATCGCTTCCGTCGGCGCCTTGCCTTCGAGACGCAGCTCGTTGGCCACCTCGACCATCAGGATGCCGTGCTTGCTGACGAGGCCCATCAGGGTGAGCAGCCCGACCTGCGTATAGATATTGAGGCTGGCGCCGCCGATGCCGAGGCTGATGAAGATCAGCGCACCGGCCAGCGACATCGGCACCGAGATCAGGATGACGACGGGATCGAGGAAGCTGTTGAACAGCGCGGCGAGCGCCAGGAAGATGATGATCACGGCGAAGCCGAACGTGGTGACGAAACCGCCGGATTCCTGTTCGAGCTGGCGTGAGGCGCCGCCGAAGTCGACGGTGTAGCCGACCGGCAGCGATTTCGCGAGGTCCTTGAGGGTGGCGAGCGCGCTGCCCATCGACACCGTCGGCATCGCGACGCCCGAGATCGTCGCCGCATTGATCTGCTGGAAGTGGTTGCGCGCCTGCGGAACGGTCCTGTTCTCCAGATGCGCGACGGTCGACAGCGGCACCATCGAATTGTCGCTCGCCTTGATGTAGTAGCTGAGCAACTGGTCGGCGTTGAGTCGCTCGTTCTGCCGCGCCTGCGGGATCACCTTGTAGGATCGGCCGTCCAGGCTGAAATAGTCGAGATAGTTGCCGCCCAGCATGGTGGCGAGCGAGCCGCCGAGGTCGCTCATCTTGAGCCCGAGATCGCCGGCCTTGTCGCGGTCGAAGGTGACGACGGTCTGCGGCTTGTCGACCTTCAGGTCCGTATCGAGGAAGATGAACTGGCCGCTCTTCAGCGCCTGGACCATGAAGTTGCGCGAGACCGCATCGAGCTCGTTGTAGGAGCCGGTGGTGCCGATCACGAACTGGATCGGAAGGCCGTTGCTGCCCGGCAGCGGCGACGGCTGGAAGGCGACCGAGCGCGTGCCGGCAATGGTGTTGAGCAGCGTCTGGAATTCCGGCTGAAGCGTCTTGGTGGTGAGCGCCCGCTGCTCCCAGGGCTTGAGCACCCAGCCGCTGATCACCTGGGTCGAGGTGTCGATCTGGAAGACGGTCGCGGTCTCCGGCCGCTTGGCGATGAGATCGTAGAGCTGCCGCCCGTAGAACTGCCGCTGCTG
This sequence comes from uncultured Bradyrhizobium sp., assembly GCA_964423245.1. Taxonomy (GTDB): domain Bacteria; phylum Pseudomonadota; class Alphaproteobacteria; order Rhizobiales; family Xanthobacteraceae; genus Bradyrhizobium. The sequence continues at coordinate 18,753 of CAYREH010000030.1, forward strand.
GAGCGTGGCCGACGGCGCCGCCGTCGTCAGCGTGAGAATGACGCCCTGGTCCTCGTCCGGCGCCAGCTCGCTCGTCGAGGTCGCATAGAGCCAGGGGATGCCGGCGAGCAGCAGCAGCGCGAACACGGCCACCACCGGCTTCATGGTGAACACGGCCTCGAGCCTGCGGCGATAGGCGCTGGAGAGCCACTCCAGCACATGATCGATCCGGCGCACCAGGCGCGCTTCCCAATTGGTCGCGTCGCGCTCGGTCCGGCGCAGCAGCCAGGCGCAGTTCATCGGCGACAGCGTCAGCGCAATCACCGCCGACACCGTCACGGCGCCGGCCAGCGTGAAGGCGAATTCGGTGAACAGCGCACCGGTGAGGCCGCCCTGGAAGCCGACGGGCACGTAGACCGCGATCAGCACCACCGTCATGGCGATGATCGGGCTCGCCAGCGCGCGGGCGGACTGGATCGCCGCCTCGACGGGCGCAACGCCCTCATCGATCAGCCGGTGCACGCTCTCCACGACGATGATGGCGTCGTCGACGACGAGACCGATCGCCAGCACCAGCGCCAGCAGGGTCAAAAGGTTGATCGAGAAGCCCATCAGCAGCATCAGGCCGAAGGTGCCGATCAGCGACAGCGGGATGGCGATGACCGGGATCAGAACCGAGCGCCAAGAACCCAGGAACAGGAACACGACGACGATGACGATCACCACGGCTTCCAGCAGCGAATGGATGACCTCGCTGATCGAGGAATTGACGAAGTCGGTGGAGTCGTAGAGCACCTCGCCGACCAACCCGTTCGGCAGCTGCGCCTTGATGTCGGGCAGCACCGCCTTCACGCCGTTGATGACGTCGAGCAGATTGGCGGTCGGGGCCGCCTGGATGCCGATATAGACCGCCGTCTTGCCGTTGAAACGCGTCTCGCTGTCGTAGTCGTCATTGCCCAGCGTGACGTTGGCGACGTCGCGCAGGCGGATGATCGCGCCGTTGACGGTCTTGACCACGAGGTTGCGGTACTGCTCCAGCGAATGCAGGTTGGTCGAGGCGGCGAGATCCACCTGCACCAGCCGGCCCTTGGTGGCACCAAGGCCGGAGATGTAATCGTTGCCGGACAGCGCGGTCGAGACGTCGCTGGCGGTGAGCCCGTAAGCGGCGAGCTTGTCCGGATCGAGCCAGGCGCGGAGCGCGAACTTCTTGGCGCCGAGCAGTTCGGCGGTCTGCACGCCGGCGACGGCCTGCAGCCGCGGCTGCACCACGCGCGTCAGATAGTCGGTGATCTGGTTCGGCGCCAGCACGTCGCTGGCGAAGCCGATATACATCGCATCGATGGTCTGGCCGACCTTGAGCGTCAGCGTGGGCTGCTGCGTGCCGGTCGGGAACTGGTTGAGCACCGAATTGACCTTGGCGTTGATCTCCGTCATCGCCTTGCCGGAATCATAGTTCAGCCGCAGATTGACCGTGATGGTGCTGGAGCCGGTGACGCTGCTCGACGTCATGTAGTCGATGCCGTTGGCCTGGGCGATCGCGTTCTCCAGCGGCGTCGTGATGAACCCGGCGATGATGTCGGAATCCGCGCCGGCATAGGCGGTGGTTACCGTGACGATGGCGTTCTGCGTGCGCGGATATTGCAGGATAGACAGCGTCGTCATCGAGCGCAGGCCGAGCACCAGGATGAGGGCGCTGACCACGAGCGCCAGCACCGGCCGGCGGATGAAGATATCAGTGAAACGCATCTTGTTTTGGCACTCGTTGTCCGGGGGAACGGCTGACCCGCAAAGCCTATTGATCGACGATGTTGGGCGCGGCTTCCGCCTGCGGCACGTGGGAATTGTCGATCTTCACGGGGCTGCCGTTGCGCAGCTTGAGCTGGCCGGCAATGACCACCGTCTCGCCCGGCTTGATCCCGTCACTGACCGCGACGCGGTCGCCTTTCGGCGGCCTCGTCTTCACGAACATCTGCCGCGCTGTGCCCTGCCCGTCGCGGATATCGTCGACGAGATAGACCAGATCGCCGTAGGAATTATTCACGATCGCGGTGAGCGGAAGGGTGACGACCTGCTCGGGCTTGCCGACGGCGATATCGACCTTGGCGAACATGCCGGGCAGCAGCCGCGCCTCGCCGTTGCGCAGGGTGGCGCGGATCTGGACGTTGCGGCTGGTCGAATCCACCTTGGCGTTGATCGCGGTGATCTGCCCGGTGAACCGTTCGGCCGGAAAGGCATCGACCACGACCGAGACGTCCTGTCCGATGCGGATCGAGGCGAGCGCCTGCTGTGGCAGATAGAAGTCGACATAGATCGGATCGAGGCTCTGCAGCGTGACGATGCTGGTGCCGGCGGAGAGATACTGGCCGAGATCGACGGCCCGGATGCCGAGCCGTCCTGCGAACGGCGCCTTCAGCGTCTTCTGCTCGAGCAGGGCCTTCTGCTGCTCGACCAGGGCCTGCGCGTTCTTCAGATTGGCCTTGTCGCCGTCGACCGTCGCCTGGCTGACCGCGCTGAACTTGATCTGCTCCTCGTCGCGCTTGAGCACGATGGCGTAGTTCTCCGCCGTCGCCTGCAGCGAGCGCAGCTTGGCGACGTCGTCGGTCGCCACCAGCGACAACAGCGTCTGCCCCGCCGACACGCTGTCGCCGGAAGAGAAATCGATGCTCTGCACGATGCCCGCGACCTGCAGCGCGAGATCGGCGCCGTTCACCGCCCGGAGCGAGCCGACCGCGCTCAGGCTCGACTGCCAGGGCGCGTTCGCGGCAACCACGGTGGAGACGGTCTGCGGCGGATTGGCCATCGCGCCGATCGCCTTGCGGATCATGATCTCCTTGAAGGTCTGGAATCCGTACAGGCCGCCGAACAGGATCGCCATCCCGCACAGCATGATTGTCATCCGCTTGATCATCGCAACGCGTCCTCGGTCTTCTTGTCGGCGCCGGCGAAGTACCCGGCATTGGCGCGCGGCAGCGCGTCCGGCGTCTCATCCATGCGATTCCACCAGCCGCCGCCCAGCGACTGGAACAGCGCGGCGGTGTCGGTGAAGCGGGTCGCCTGCGCCTTGATGCGGGACACCCGCGCATTGAGGTAGGACTGCTGGGCGTTGATGATGTTGGCGTAGGGCACCGCACCGGTCTTGAACTGCTCGATCGCCATCGCCAGGCTGTCGGCGGTCGCCTTCTCCGCCGCGGCCTGCGCCTTCAGCGTCGCGGCGTCGTACTGGATCGCCCGCAGGGAGTCCGCGACGTTCTGGAACGCGGTCACGACCGTGCTCTTGTAGAGCGAAAGATCCTGTTCGAAGGCCGCCACGTCGGCCTCCTTGGTGTGATACAGCGTGCCGCCGTCGAAAATCTTCTGGCTGACGCTCGAGGCCGCGCTCCAGACGATCGTCTCGGGCGAGAACAGCCGCTCGGGTCCGGTGGCGCCGTAGCTGCCTGACAGCGTCAGTTGCGGCAGCAGATTGGCGATGCCGACGCCGACGGTCGCCGTCGCCTGATGCAGGGTCGCTTCGGCCTGGCGGATGTCGGGCCGCTGGCGCACCAGCGTCGAGGGCAGCGACAGCGGCAACCGTCCCGGCAGACGCAGATCGGCGAGCCGCACATGCTCGCCGCGGTCCTGGCTCGGCAGCCGGCCGAGATAGGCCATCAGCTGGTTGCGCTGCTGCGCCAGTTGCTTCTGCAGCGGCGCCAGCGTCGCCCGTGCCTGCGCCAGTGTCGCCTCCTGCGAGAGCACGTCGGATTTCGAGATGGCGCCGACATCGAACTGGCGCTGGATGCGCGCCAGCTGGTCCGCCTCCGCCTTGATGATCTCCTCGGTCGCGAGGATCTGATCGCGCAGCGAGGCATCCGTGATCGCGGCCGTCACCACGTTGGCGGTGAGCGCGAGATAGGTCGCCTCGAGCTTGAAGCCCTGATAGTCGGCCTGGGCCTGCAACGCCTCGACCGAGCGCCGCGTGCCGCCCCAGATGTCGAGCGCGTAGGAGACGCTGACCGAGGCGTTGTAGAGCGTGTAGGTCGAGCCCTGCGCCGGCCATTGGCCGGACTGCGACGTCGAGACCCGGTCGCGCTCCGCCGAGGCGCTGCCGGTGAGTTGCGGAAACAGGCTGCCCTGCTGCGCCAGTGCATTCTCCCGCGCGTAGCGCAGCGCGAACTGGGCCGCCTGCACGTCGGGATGATTGCGAATGGCCTCCTCGACGAAGGCGTTGATCTGCCGCGAGCGGAACAGCGCCCACCAGGCGCCGGGAATGTCGCGACCGGTATCGAAGCCCTGGGAATTGCCGCCGTCGGTCGGCACGCTGGCAGTGGCGGCCGGGCGCTGCTCGCGCGTGTAGCCGTCGACAGCCGGCGCCGACGGCGACACGAAGTCCGGCCCGAGCGCGCAAGATGCGAGCATCAGGCCGGCGAGCGAGACGCCGGCCCATGCCGCGGCTCGCGCCGCCCGCCCTCTTGCGACGACGGGGACTTGCATGGGGGCGCACCAGAAACGAATTATCACAGAACTAAACCGTTCAGTTTTTTCCTGACAGGCTGTATGTTGCAGGAAGGAACCGAAAGTCAAGACGTGGAGTTACCGGGTCAATGACCGTTACAGTGCACAAGACGCAGATGCGGGATCACAATAAGTTGGCCGACGAGAACCAGAAGCCGCGCGCCAGGGCGAAATACTGCCAGATTCTCGACAGCGCCCGCGTGCTTTTTCTCGACCAGGGCTTCGATGCCACCAGCATGGATGCGATCGCCCGCGAGGCGGGCGTGTCGAAGGCAACGCTCTACGTCCATTTCGACGACAAGGACGACCTGCTGCTCGCGCTGGTGAACGACGAGTGCAAGCGGTTCGGCCCGAAGACGCTGTGGCGCAATCACGGTGGCAGGATCGACCTCCGGAAGGAACTGCACGCCATCGGCACGACCTTTCTCGCAGCCTTTCTCGACCCGCGCGGGCTCGCCGTGCACCGGCTCATCATGTCCTGCGCCTCGCGCTATCCGCGCGTGGCCGAGGTCTTCATGAAGTCCGGACCCGAGCGCTGCGAAGCCGAAGTGGCCGCCTTCCTGCGCGCCGCCCAGGCGCAGGGCCTGGTCGACATCCCCGATATCGGCATGGCCGCAATGCAATTTCTGAGCCTCGTCCAGGGCAAGGAAATCCTGAAATGGTCGCTGTCCATGAAGACCCCTAGCCCCGCCCGCCATCGCGCGCTGATCGAAAACGGCATCAAGGTGTTCGTCGCGGCCTATGAACGCCGTCCTGCCGCCGCGAAGCCGATTCGGCGGCGGCCTGCGAAGGCCTGACGCGTCGCAAGACGAGGGACGTCTCAGGCGCCGAGCACGTCGGCAAGCCGCGCGTCTTCGGTGGCGGGCTCCTTCAGGAACAGCTCGGCCTCGATCTCCTTCAGATGCGACAGCATCAGCGCGCGCGCGGCATCCCTGTCTTTCCGGGCAATGGCCTCGACGATCCCGGCGTGATGCGCGGTGCCGCAGGCCGGCGTGTCGTGGCGGCGGTAGAGCAGGATGATGAGCGATGAACGCGCGATCAGCTCCTTGAGGAAGCCGAGATAGATGCTGTGACCGCTCATCTCGGCGATGAGCCGGTGAAACTCGCCGGAGAGCCGGACCGAGGCGCGTGCATCGCCGCACAGTTCGGCCGCCCGCTCCTCGGCGAGATGATGCTGCAGGCGGTCGATCCAGGCCGGCGCGACCGCATCGATGGCGTGATCGACGATCACGGGCTCGATCATGCGGCGGGCCTCGAACACTTCGCGCGCATCGGTCGGCGTCGGCCGCGCGACGAAGGCGCCGCGGTTCTTCTCGATGCTGACGATACCCTCATGGGCGAGCTGCTGAAGCGCGGTGCGCACCAGCGTGCGGCTCGCACCATAGATCTCCCCGATCTCGTCTTCGCCGAGCTTGATGCCCGGCAGCAGACGATGCTCCAGGATCGCCGCGGTCACGCCCTCCCTGATCCGGCTGACGCGATCGCTCGCGTCTGGCGCATCGGATTTCGGGCGGGGCTTGGCGGCCATGGGCGTGAGGCTCGATCGGCAACGTTCGTCTGACGCATGCTAGTCGAGCGGCTGTATCCAATCACAGGCGAAACTTTATACAATCCGCGCCCGTTTTGTGTGCAGCCGAGAAGGGCCGCTTCAGACCGCCTCGCCCGCGCAAAACCGACCTAACGATCTGACTCCGTTGCACAGTTCTGCAACTGGCTCCGGGTCGAGCGGTTGGCACGGAGCTTGCGGAGAGGAGCGCAGCATCGCTCCTGTCCGCGGACCCGCCATGGCCACTCCCGCCGCTCTCGAACTGGTCGCCGTCACCAAGCGCTACGATTCGACGCTCGCGGTCGACACCATCAATCTGAAGATCCCGGCGGGCACCTATTGCTGCCTGCTCGGGCCGTCCGGCTGCGGCAAGACATCGACCTTGCGGATGATCGCGGGCCACGAGGCGGTCAGCGAGGGCGACATCATCCTCGGCAACCAGAACGTCACCGATCTCGAACCGGCCAAGCGCGGCACGGCGATGATGTTCCAGTCCTACGCCCTTTTCCCGCACCTGACCGTGCTCGACAACGTCGCCTTTGCCCTGAAGATGCGCGGCGTCGATCGCGCGACGCGGCACAAGCGCGCCGGCGAATTGCTGGAGCTGGTGGCGATGAGCCCCTATGCGGGCCGGTTGCCGGCGCAACTCTCCGGCGGCCAGCAGCAGCGCGTGGCGCTGGCCCGCGCCCTGATCACCGAGCCGCAGATCCTGCTGCTGGACGAGCCGCTCTCGGCGCTCGATCCGTTCCTGCGAGTGAAGATGCGCGGCGAACTGAAGCGTCTGCAGCGCGAGCTCGGCATCAGCTTCATCCAGGTCACGCACGGCCAGGAAGAGGCGATGGCGCTCGCCGACCACATCGTGGTGATGAACCAGGGCCGGATCGAGCAGCAGGGCTCGGCCCGCGACATCTTCCACCATCCCCGCACCGAATTCGTGGCCCGCTTCATCGGCGGCCACAACGTCCTCAGCGACGCCGGCAACCTCATCGCCGTGCGCGCCGATCAGCTCGGCATCGTGCCGTTTGCCGACGGCGCGTTCGGCGCGCCGGCGCTGCTGACCCAAACCGAGTACCAGGGTTCCTATGTCGCCGTCTCGCTGACGCTCGACGACGGCACCGCCCTGTTCTCGCATGTCCCCGAGGCGACCTTCGACACCCATCCCTTCCGTCCGGGCGACCGGGTGCTCGCCACCTGGGACCCTGCCAAGGCGCAACGCCTGCAATAGCGCCGCTCAACCACCGGAATGCGCAACAGAGGAGTGACTGACATGACCGAGACGACCAGAAAGAACGGCCTCAGCCGCCGCACACTGCTCAAGGGCACCGCCAGTCTCGCCGGCCTCGCCGCGGGCTCCGGGGCCATCACCGGCTTTCCCTACGTCAAGTCCGCCGATGCCAAGGTGCTGCGCTATCTCGGCACCGCCGTGAACGAGGGCGACGACATCTCCAAGCAGTGCCTGAAGGACACCGGCATCAAGATCGAATACATCACCGCGACCACGGACGACGTCACCAAGCGCGTGATGACCCAGCCGAACTCCTTCGACGTGCTGGACACCGAATATTTCTCGCTGAAGAAGATCGTCCCGTCGGGCAACATCCTTCCGCTCGACGCCAGGAAGATCAAGGAATTCGACAACATCACGCCCGTCTTCACCAAGGGCGAGACGCCCGGCGGCAAGAAGATCGGTGGCCAGGGCACCGCCCCCTGGAAGGTGCTGTATCTCGAGGGCAAGGACTCCAAGAAGTTCGCGACCTCGGCGACCGAGTTCGTGACCTTGATCCCGACCGTCTACAACGCCGACACGCTCGGCATCCGCCCCGACCTGATCAAGCGCCCGATCTCGTCCTGGGCCGAACTGCTCAACCCTGAATTCAAGGGAAAGGCCTCGATCCTGAACATCCCCTCGATCGGCATCATGGATGCCGCGATGGTCGTGGAAGCCACCGGCAAGTACAAATATGCCGACAAGGGCAACATGACCAAGGAAGAGATCGATCTCACCATGAAGGTCCTGACCGAGGCCAAGAAGGCCGGCCAGTTCCGCGCCTTCTGGAAGGACTTCAACGAGAGCGTCAACCTGATGGCGGCGGGCGAGACGGTGATCCAGTCGATGTGGTCGCCGGCGGTGACCAAGGTGCGCTCGATGGGCATCCCCTGCACCTTCCAGCCGCTCAAGGAAGGCTACCGCTCCTGGGCGTCCGGCTTCTGCGTGTCCAAGGGCGTCTCGGGCCAGAAGCTCGAATGGGCCTACGAGTTCGTCAACTGGTTCCTGTCCGGCTACGCCGGCGCCTATCTCAACCGCCAGGGCTACTATTCCGCCGTGCTCTCCACCGCGAAGGCGAAAATGGAGCCGTACGAATGGGCCTATTGGATGGAAGGCAAGCCGGCCGAGAAGGACATCAAGGCGCCCGACGGCTCCCTGCTGGAGAAGGCCGGCGCCGTGCGCGACGGCGGCTCCTACGAGGATCGCATGGGCGGCGTCGCGTGCTGGAACGCCGTGATGGACGAGAACGACTACATGGTCCGCAAGTGGAACGAGTTCATCGCGGCCTGACGTGATGGACAGTTCGGAGACCATCCTGCAACAGGCATCCCCGGACCTCGTCCGGGGATCGCAGACGGCGCGCCGCGGCAAGGCGGCGCGCCTGTCGCCGTCGTTCATCTCCTGGCTCCAGGCCGGGCCGATGATGCTGGTGTTTCTCGCCTTCTTCCTGATCCCGCTCGTCTTCGTCGTCATCGTCTCCTTCTGGGACTACAACGAGTACCAGCTGCTGCCCGCGTTCTCGGGACGCGGCTACACCGACACCTTCGAAGGCTGCCTCGCGCAGCTGCCCGATCTCTGCACGATCGGGCGCACCTATGTGATGACGCTCAAGCTGTGCTTCATGGTCTGGGCCATCACGCTGTTCATCGGTTTCTGGGTCGCCTATTTCCTCGCCTTCCACGTCAGGTCCAAGACCTGGCAGATGGGCTTGTCGCTGCTCTGCACGATCCCGTTCTGGACCTCCAACGTGATCCGCATGATCGCGTGGATTCCCCTCCTCGGCCGCAATGGCCTCGTCAACTCCGGCCTGGTGAAGACCGGCCTGATCAACCAGCCGATCGAATGGCTACTGTTCTCCGAATTCTCCGTGGTGCTGGCGCTGGTGCACCTCTTCACCTTCTTCATGGTGGTGCCGATCTTCAATTCGATGATCCGCATCGACAAGTCGCTGATCGAGGCCGCCTATGACGCCGGCGCCACCGGCTTCCAGACGCTCGTCAACGTCATCATCCCGCTCGCCAAGCCCGGCATCGTGATCGGCTCGATCTTCGTCATCACCATCGTGATGGGCGACTTCATCACCATCGGCGTGATGGGCGGCCAGCAGATCGCAGCCGCCGGCAAGATCATCGAGACGCGCGTCAACGCGCTGCAGTTCCCGGCCGCAGCCGCCAATGCGGTGATCCTCCTGATCATCACCTTCCTGATCATCACCATGATGTCGCGCATCGTCGACATCAAGAAGGAGCTGTAGGCGATGAAGGAAGGACGCTCGCGCTCGTTCTACGTGCTCGCGATCTTCTTCGCGGCCTATGTGCTGTTCCTGTACGGGCCGATGATCGCGATCTACGTGCTGTCGTTCCAGGGACCGCAGGGCGGCCTCACCTTCCCGATGAACGGTGTCTCGACCTTCTGGATCGCCAAACTGTTCCAGGGCACCGGCATCGTCGATCTGGGCGCCGCCTTCCGCCGCTCCCTGCTGCTCGGCATCATCGTGATGATCGTCACCGTGGTGCTGTCGGTATCGGCCGGCATGGCCTTCCGGCGCAAGTTCAGGGCGCAGAGCATCCTGTTTTATTCGGCGATCGCCAGCCTGATCGTGCCATCGATCATCACCTCGCTCGGCATCTCCCTCGAGTTCCGCATCATCGACGACCTGATCAAGGCGCATTGGAACGAGAATTTCGAGACCTCGATGGGCCTTCTGACCTCGGGGCTCGGCGCGCACCTGACCTGGACGCTGCCGTTCGGCCTTCTGATCATGTTCGCCATCTTCAACCGGTTCGATCCCAGGCTGGAGGAAGCCGCGCGCGATCTCGGCGCGACGCCGTGGCAGACCTTCCGTCACGTCGTGCTGCCGATCATCCTGCCCTCGGTGATCGGCATCGGCCTGTTCGGCTTCACGCTGTCATGGGACGAACTGGCGCGCTCGAGCCAGGCGATCGGCGCGGTGAACACGCTCCCACTCGACCTGCAGGGCCTCACCACCACCGTGACCAATCCCGACATCTACGCGCTCGGCACCGTGATCTCGGCGGTCTCGTTCACGGTGATCGCGCTTGCGCTCGGCACCATCGCCATGCTCAACAAGCGGCAGGCGGCCAAGGGCTCGGACGCCGGCCAGGGACTCGTCTAATTGGGTGCCGTTTAACAAAGTGCTCGTCTGACAAGGGGCTCGTCTGATCGCGATGCGGCTGCACGTCGTCAATCCCAACACCACCGTTGCGATGACGGCCAAGATCGCCGCCGCCGCCCGCGCCGTTGCCCTGCCCGGCACCGTGATCGACGCGCGCCAGCCCGAGATGGGCCCGGTCTCGATCGAGGGTTTCTACGACGAGGCCTTCGCCGTGCCCGGCATGCTCGGCTGCATCCGCGAGGCTGATCGCGACGGCGCCGATGCGCATATCATTGCCTGCTTCGACGACACCGGCCTCGATGCCGCACGCGCGATCGCCAAAGCGCCGGTGGTCGGCATCGGCGAGGCCGGCTTCCACATCGCGAGCCTGATCGCGGCGCGCTTTGCCGTGGTGACCACGCTCGGCGTCTCCATCGTGCCCATCGAGCACAATTTACGGAAATACGGTCTCGCCGAGCGCTGCGCCCGCGTCCGCGCCGCCGAAGTGCCGGTGCTCGCGCTCGAGGAGCGCAATGCGGACGCGCTTGCAAAGATCTCCGCGGAGATCACGGCCGCGATCCGCGACGACCGCGCCGAGGCTATCGTGCTCGGCTGCGCCGGCATGGCCGACCTCGCCGCCGAGCTGGCCGCCACGCACGGACTGCCCGTGGTCGACGGAGTCGCGGCGGCGGTCACGCTGGCTGAATCGCTGTTACGGCTGGGGCTGAAGACCTCCCGGCTGGGGCCCTACGCGGCGCCGCGGCCGAAGACTTATGACGGGTTGTTGTCGGGCTTTCGTCCGTAGAGCCCAGCATCACATGCCGGCGGACCGCAAATGCACGGGCTCAGTGTGTCTCGCCGACAACAACCCATGCTTTTCGCAGGATCGCTTTCCAAAATTATTGTCGGACGCGCCGGGACCTGCGAGCGTCCCGGAGATTCGACACGGGGCGCGCGTGAGGGCTGGGCGTGAGATACTTCATTGCAACGTTGGCTGGCGCAATGGCGTGTGCGGCGATCTCCGGGTCGGCGCTGGCGGCCGACATGCCGACGAAGGCGCCCTCCGTGGTGCCGTCATGGTCGGGATTCTACGCCGGCATATCGGTCGGCGCCCGCTGGGCGGCCAACGACTGGCAGACGCGTGACGTCGCCCCGACTTTTGTCGGCGTGTTCGTCCCGACGGCCGGCACCGGCGGCACAATCGACAGCGTCGCAGCGAGGTTCGGCGGCTATCTCGGCTACAATGCCAAGATCTCGACCTCCTGGATCGCCGGCGTGGAAGCGGATTTCGGCTGGGCCGACAACAAGAAGACGGCAAATCCCATACCCGGCACAGCGGGGCTGTTCTTCGGCGCCCCCTTGCTCGGCCTTCCATCCGGCAGCGTGAGGGAAACCTGGGATGGCAGCCTCCGTGGCCGCCTCGGCTATCTCGTGGCGCCTACCATCCTGGTCTACGGCACTGGCGGTGTGGCCTGGCAGCGCCTGGAGTTGAGCGCCAGTTGCAGCGTGGTTCCTGGAAACCCGTTCTGCGCCGGTAACCCCCACAACGACACGCTTGCATCGACGCGTATCGGGTGGACCGTCGGTGGCGGCGTGGAACACATGATCGGGGGCCGCTGGCTCGTGCGCGCCGATTACCGCTACGCGGATTTCGGGACCTGGACTCAGCAGTTCTTTACCGCGGGCGGGACAGGGCTGGGATTCGACGATCGCTTCACCGCCCGCGTCACCACCCATACTCACACCGCTACGGTTGGCCTGGCCTACCGCTTTTGATTCTGAGTTGCAGACCGCGCCTCCGAGTATCGCAGGGTCAGTGCGCGGTCGCGCGTCGAGATTCCCGGCAGGGCTCCGTGAAAACCGCCTGAGGGACGGCTCTTTTTAGGCTCTGGAAGTCCCCTTCTGCCCGAACAGCCTCTTTTTCGTCCCATTTGTTGCCGAACAGTAACACTTTCGGGACGCCGAGGCGTCCTCCTGTTGCGTGTCTTCGCCACACTCCAAGTTTCAATTTGGGTTTAGTCAGCGATGATCGATGTTGCCCAGGATTCACGTCCCAGTCCGTTTGCCCGTCTCGGCGCCCAGCCGATTGCCCTGACGGCGGCTGCCCTTCTGCTGTTGATCGCCGGGGCGACGTCGATCGCGATCTGGCGGGCCTATACCGGCGCCGCGCCCGAAACCGACCGGATCACGGCTTCCCGGCTCCTGCAGGCCCGCACGGCCCAGGCCTCGGAGCAGTTGGTCGAGAAAACCAAGGGGCTGGAAGCGACCCAGCAGGAATCGATCGACCAGCTTCAGGTGGTGCAGGACCAGCTCCAGACCATGAAGCGGCTGATGGCCGCCCAGCAGGCCGACACCAAGCGCCTGTCGGAGCAGGTCACCGCCCTGAACGAGTCCATCGACGGCTTGCGGCAGTCCTTTGCCAGCGCCCGGGCGGGCGATACGGACACGCCGGCGGTTACCCGCAGGAAACCGCCCCGTCACCACGTCAGTGCGAGAAAGCGCACCAAATCACGGGGTTGACTACGGCTTCATCCGATCGGAGTATAATTTTCACTGCTTGTGAAATGGATCACATTTGCCCGTAGGATTCCGCGCGATGTTAGCGGTTACCGGATGGCGTGAGCCGATTTCAATATCCGGGGCTGGCAAGGTCGTTGACGGTATACTGCGTCAACGGCCTTGTTTTTTTGGCCGATCCGCTCGGGCAGCGGCCTATTCGCAGACATCGACGCGGCGGACGCGCCAGCCGGCCGGAGTCTTCACCCGCTTGCGGACGACATAGCAGCCGCCATAGCCGCCATCTTCGGCGTAATAGGCCGGGCCGGGACCGTAATAGTAAGGGCCGCCATAGGGATAGCCGTAATAGCCGGCGCCAAAGCCAAGCCCGGCGCCGATGCCGAATCCGGGCCAGAAGCCACCGCCGTGCCAATGGCCGCCATGGCCCCAGCCGCCATGGAACCCGCCATGGCCAAAGCCGCCGCCGGCCTGCGCCGCACCCGGCACCGCCAGACCGACCGCCACCACGGCCAATGCGGCCAACAATTTCGTACGTGACATCACTCACCTCTTCCCGCGCGCGAACGCGCCACCTGTAGGGGCGGCAAACTAGCCTTGGACGGGCAGTGAGAACAGCGCTCCGGGCTCAACTCTGTGCGAGCGTCAGCAGCCGCGGCAAATGCTCTTCAGCTTGGTGTCGAGCAGACGGTTCGCGGCCCTGACGGCGGCATCGCTTGACCCGCTCGCCCCCATGGCGGCCCGCCCCGATCCGGCGCCGGAGGATTGCGCGGTCCCGAGGCTGTTGGTGCCCGGCGCGCCCGAACCGCCCGCTCCGCCACTGGCGCCGGTCGTTCCAGCGGAGCTGCTGCCTTGCGCGACGGCGGCGGCCGGCAACGCGGCAAGACCGGCGAGCACGACAAGCATCTTCAACGAAACAGGTGCGGATAAACGCGCCATGACAATCTCCCTGGCGCTTCTAACCGCCGCGCCCTGTCCCGGTTCCGGAACAAACGCCGCTGCAGCAGCTTGACGCAACGCACGACGCGTCGATGCGGCTTGCGAGCAGGAAAGAGATGACGATGACGGAACGCGATCCGTTTGCGGAAGGCGAACGCGCAGCGGCCGAGAATATTCCGGCCGGCGCCAATCCCTACACCGACGGCAGCGACGAGCATGCGCTCTGGGCCGCGGGCCATGAGAAGATCGCGAGCACGGCAGAAGCCCGCGAATCCGAAGGCAGCTGAGCTCTCAGCCGATCCGCTTCAGGCCCTTCGCGAAGCGCGGGCCGTTGGCGACGTAGAACTTCGCCGCGCTTCCCATCCGCTGCACCTGGGCATCGTCGAGCGCGCGGATCACCCGCGCCGGCGAGCCGATGATGAGCGAGCGCTCCGGAAATTCCTTGCCCTCCGTGATGACGGAGCCGGCGCCGACGATGCTGTTGCGGCCGATCCTGGCGCCGTTCATCACGATCGAGCCCATGCCGATCAGCGCGCCCTCCTCGATCGTGCAGCCATGCAGGATGACGTTGTGCCCGACGGTGCAGTTCCGTCCGATCACGAGGGGAAAGCCGAGATCCGTGTGGCAAGTCGAGCCGTCCTGAACGTTGGCGCCCTCGCCGACCTCGATCCATTCATTGTCGCCGCGCAGCACGGCACCGAACCAGACGCTTGCGCCCGGCTTCAGCCGCACGCGGCCGATCACCGTGGCGGTCTCGGCGATGAAGTAATTGCCGTCAGCCGGAAGATCGGGCGCCTGCCCGTCGAGTTCGTAGATCGCCATGGAGGTCTCCTCATCGGTTGACCCAGCCATAGCGAAATGGCGGCGCGGCGCAAAGGGCCACGCGGCGGGGAACGCAGGCGTCAGGTCAGGACGCCCGCGGCGCGCAGCGTCATCAGGAAGAAGGTGCCGCTCATCATGCTCCAGAAGCCGGCAATGACGGTGGCCATCATCACGAATTCGAAGCGGCGCGATTCCACGCGGATGCCGAGCAGCGTATTGCGCATGATGATGAAGGGCGCCGCGAACACCAGGAACGGCACGGCCGCAAAGGTCTTCGGCGCCACGCCCTCCTGCAACAGGGCGAAGCCGGCAGGCCGCTGCGCCAGCGCCTGGTATCCGTTCACGAGCGCGCCCGCGAGCGCAAAGCCAATGCCGATCGAGAAGAACATGTTGAGAGCTTCAGGTGTCATCGGAACGGTCCGCCCTTACGCAACGCCGGAGCCCTCATCTGACAAACAGCGCCGGTTAACGCTACATTATCCTTAAGGAAAGGTTAACGCCGCCGCCCTGGTCGGCGCAGAGCCCTGCGCTCCCGAAGCCGGCCGGAATGCTGCGCGAAACCGCCATCACGTGGCATATTCGCCGCTGATTCGTCGGCCAGGGGCCGACCCCGAACCGGTCGCGCACGTTCATGACGATGTTCTCGGCAGCCTCGCCTCGGTCCAACCGGACACGCACCATGGCGCATGTCGCGCCGATCGTGCTCGGCGGCGTTGCAGGCCTCGGCGCGATCGCACTGGTCGCCTATCTGTTGTGGCCGACCTGGGGCCGGAGCGGCGCCAATACGCCCGACCGCTTGCCGGTCAGCGTCGGCGGCACGCTGTTCAACGTCCCGACGCCGGCGATCCGGATGAAGATCCAGCGGCATTCCGGACCGCAGGAGCGCATCGATCTCGACTTCCTCTACCCCTCCCTCGACCCGCCCGGCGCGCCGAAGCACGTCACCGCCGACACCGTCGAGGAGGCGCTGCAGCCGAACGACCGCATCTTCCTGTCGATCGCGGCGCATCACGATGCGCTCGCGCCCGAGCAGCGCACCGCCACGATCTATCCGCGCTATCTCGAACCGTCCGCGACGACGCCGCAGGATGGGCTGACGATGCGGCCGTTCCGCAGCGACACGCCCTATGGGACGGAAGATTTCTATTCAGCTTCAAGCCCGGCGCTCGCCGCGCGCTGCACGCGCGATGCCGCGACCCCCGGCATGTGCCTGTCCGAACGCCGCGTCGGCGGCGCAGACCTCACCTTCCGCTTCCCGCGGAAATGGCTGTCGCAATGGCGTGACGTGGCGGAGGCGATGGACCGGCTGACGGCGCAATTGCGCGGGCCGAGGGGCTGAGCCCGTCGCCGCCGCGGCAAAACGCAAAAACAACCCCATGCAAAGTGGACGCGGGCCGCGCGACGATTCGACTTTTTCGAAACGCCATTGACCCGTCGGGCAAAACAGGGGCATGATGTCAGCGTGGGGGCATGATTGCGAACGTAGCGTCGCAATCCAGCAATCCCTCCGCGGCAAGGACTCCGGATTGCTTCCGCCTTCGCCAAGGCTTCGGCGGACAAGTCGCTATGCTTGCAATGACGTTTGGATGGAGCGCGCCACGGTCTTTCGTGCGGGCCCCGGACGCAGCGCAGCGGCGCGTCATGGGGCTCCTGGGTCCCGGCTCTGCGCAGCAACGTCAAGAACGTTGCGGCGCGTCCGGGACACGAGAAGACAGCGCGCGGCGGAGACGCAGCCCCGCGCGCGATGACGACGTCGAAAACTATTCCTGATCGACCAGATCGTCTTCCAGAATGGCCATCTGGAACTGGAACGAGCGATCGTCGTCCTCGTCGTCGACGAACAGCACGCCGATGAATTCCTCACCGATATAGACCTCGGCGGAATCGTCCTTCTTCGGCCGCGGCACGACGCGGATCTTCGGATTGCCGAATACGCGCTTCAGGTAAGCGTCGAGCTTTCTTACTTCCTTGACGTCCACGGCAAGTCTCCAATCGAAATCTTGAATTCGCGGGGGTTTTAGGACGAGACGCGAGGAACTGCCAGCATCAATTGCCAAAGAATTTGGGGACGACAAGGGCCGCCACATCAGGCCCTTCCGAACAACTCAAATCCCCATCGCGTTGATCATCTGGTCCATCGTGCGCGACGGCTCGGCGCAGCCGGCCTCGCCGACGATCTTGGCGGGCACGCCGGCGACCGTGACGTTGTGCGGCACCGGCTTGACCACGACCGAGCCCGCGGCGATGCGCGCGCAATGGCCGATCTCGATATTGCCGAGGATCTTCGCGCCTGCACCGATCAGCACGCCGTGACGGATCTTGGGATGACGATCCTCGTTCTCCTTGCCGGTGCCGCCGAGCGTGACGCCGTGCAGGATCGAGACGTCGTCCTCGATGACCGCGGTCTCGCCGCAGACGAAGCCGGTGGCATGATCGAGGAAGATGCCGCGGCCGATGCGCGCGGCGGGATTGATGTCGGTCTGGAACACCGCGGAGGCGCGGCTCTGGAGATAATAGGCGAAATCCTTGCGGCCCTTGCGGTAGAGCCAGTGCGCGAGGCGATGCGTCTGGATCGCGTGGAAGCCCTTGAAGTACAGCAAGGGATCGATGAAGCGCGAGGTCGCGGGATCGCGGTCGTAGACCGCAACGAGATCGGCGCGGAACGCATTGCCGAGATCGGGATCGTCGCGCAGCGCCTCGTCGAAGGTCTGTCGCACCAGATCGCCCGAGAGCGCGGAATGGTCAAGCCGGTCGGCGACGCGATGGACCACCGAATCTTCCAGACGGCTGTGATGCAGCACCGTCGAATAGATGAAGGTCGCAAGCTCGGGCTCGCGGTGGACGATGTCCTCCGCTTCGCTCCGGATCCGGTCCCAGATCGGATCGAGCGAGGCGAGCTTTCCTCCCGGATTGACCTGATGCACTGCCATGGGATCTCGACTTTCGAAAAGGCTGGTTGGTTCGGCTCTATAGCACAGTCCAGGCGACAAAGTCCTGACGGGCTTGCCTGACAGTGAACATTGCCTTGCCCGGGGCGGGCGCGCCAAGGCGTTGAAAAACAACGGTTTCCTTCGGCATCCTTGCGGCGGAGGTCGGCTCAAGATGGTCAGGGTTTGGCCAAATGCAAGCTTGGCCGCGCGGAAACTATTGTGATTTCCACCCGAGCCGCTATTGCGGGCATGGTCCCAATGAGGACGGAACGGGTTTGAGCATCACCACCGATCATCGGCGCGCGCGCCTGACAGCCTGGCCGGGCCTGTGGCTCCTCGCCATGGCGCTGCCGCTGCTGATGATCGCGCCCGCGCTCTGGAACGGCTATCCGCTGCTGCAATGGGACACCGGCGGATACCTGGCGCGCTGGTACGAGGGTTATCTCGTGCCGAGCCGGTCCACCGTGTTCGGTCTCTATCTGCATTATGGCGAGGCTTTCGGATTCTGGGTCAACCTCGCGGTCCAGTCGCTGGCGACGCTGTGGCTGTTGCAGCTCACCCTGCGCGTGCTCTCGATGATGCAGACGTTTCGCTTCGTCGCGATCAGCCTGTTGCTGATCCTGTCGACCGCCCTGCCCTGGCTTGCCAGCATGCTGCTGACCGACATCTTCGCGGGCCTCTCCGTGCTGTCGCTGTTCCTGCTGGTGATCGGCGGCGGCAGGACATCGACGCTCGAGAAGCTCGCGCTGTTCGTCTTCACGGCCTTCGCCGCGGCGACCCACAGCGCCACGCTTGGCGTGCTGTTCGGCCTCTGCATCGCCGGCTGGCTGCTGCGCCCCTGGCTGAAGCAGCGGCTTCCGGTTGCCGGTCTGGCACAGGCGAGCCTGACCATCGTCGCCGGCAGCCTGATGCTGCTGGCGGCGAACCACGCGCTGTCAGGCAAATGGGCCTGGACACCCGGCGGCACCGGCGTTGCCTTCGGCCGCATGATGCAGGACGGTATCGTCGCACGCTATCTCAACGAGCATTGCGGCCGCGAGAGCTTCAAGCTCTGTCCCTATCGCAACGCGCTGCCGCCGACCGCCGACGAATTCCTGTGGGGCAAGAGCATGTTCAACACGCTCGGCCGGTTCGAGGGGATGAACGACGAGATGGGCGCCATCGTCGTGCGTTCGCTCGCCGCCTATCCGGCCTGGCAGGCCGGCGCGGCGCTGCGCGCGATGGGCCAGCAATTGCTGCATGTGGCGACCGGCGAAGGCACCAGCGGCTGGATCCCGCACACCTACGGCATCATCGAACGCTATATCCCTTCACAGGTCGCGAAAATGCGCGCGGCGCACCAGCAGCACTGGGAGCTGAACTTCGACTACGTGAACTGGCTGCACGTTCCGGTCGCGCTGGCCTCGATGCTGGGCCTGCTCGTGCTGCTCGCTCACTCATTCCGGCATCGCCGGCTGGACGACCTGACCCTGCTCGCGGGCACCGTCGCGCTGGCGCTGCTCGGCAACGCCTTCATCTGCGGCGTGATCTCCGGCCCGCACGACCGCTACGGCGCGCGCATGGTGTGGGTGGCAACTTTCGTCGTGCTGATGGCGCTGGCGCGCGCCTTCGGAAGAGACGACGCAGAGGACGAAGCCTCAGCCGCGGCGTGACAGGAAGCGCGCAGGATGGGTCGAGCGCCAGCGAAGCCCATCAATCCGTTCGATGCTGAAGAAGCATGATGGGTTTCGCAAAGGGCTCCACCCATCCTCCGCATACTCTCGTTTCATCGAGTTTCGGCGGGTTCAATTCCCGATCAGTCTGTAGTTCAAACCGATGCGAACAACATCGTTTCGAAGCTGCGCCTGGCTGCCGAGCGACGTGATCGTGTTGACGGCCGGGGCGACGCCCGTCGCATAGACGTGGTTGACCGAACCGAGATCGAAATGCAGATATTCAGCCTTCGCCGTCCAGTTACCGAACAGCCAGGCCTCAACGCCGGCACCGGCGACCCAGCCGCCATTGGTGCGCTTGAACGTGGACGGAACGAAGTTCTGGAAGTCAGAAAAGAATTCGGTCTCCTGGATTTCCGCCAGGGCACCGCCGGCCGTGACGTAGAACAGATAGCCGCGATCGGCATAGCCCAGCCGTCCACGAACCGTGGCCAGCCAGTTGATCTTCTGCGTCAGCGTTTCCGCAAAGTTGGAAACGCATGTGGACGCGCAGGTGACGTCCTTTTGACCACTCCACTGCGCATCGCCTTCGATGCCAACCACCAACCGGTTGAATTGCCAATTATAGCCGAGCTGACCACCCGCAAGCGCGCCCTGTGGCGAGATCTTCTGGGGGGCGTATGACGAGTAGTAGTGGGTGATCTCGTTTTGTAAGGGAGGCACCGACGGGGTCGATGAAAATGAACTCACGAAATGCACCGTTGCCGACGCCATAGCCGGCGTTGAGGCCGGCATAGAATCCGGTCCACCGCCATGCCGTCTCTGCCGGATCGACCGGCAGCGGAGAAGCGGCCGGTGCATTCCACAGCCGCCGGTTCAACCCGACGCGGACGATGTTGTCGGTCACGCGGCTGCTCGATGCGGTCCGCAAATCGTAGGAGAAGACGTTGCCGCCGGGAAAGGTGAAGCTCGCGGCATAGCGTCCGGACATGTTCATCGGCGCGAATTCGAGGTGGAGATACTCGGCCTTGACGGTCCAGTCCTGCGACAGGCGGCCCTCGATACCGCCGCCGAACGTCCAGCCCGTGAGGGTATGTCGCGCCACGTTCTGGGAGGGAATGTCGAGCACCAACGTCGTGGTCTCGTCGACGCCAGCCCAGGCCGCGCCACCGGTGATGTAGAACAGGGTGCCGGCATTGACGAGACCCAGCCTGGCGCGCGCCGTCGCGAACCAATTCAATCGATGCTCGTAAACCCTGGCATTGTTTTCATCGTTGTAGCTTTGAAAGCAGGTCGTGCCAGAGCAAGTGCGGCCCTTCTGACCTGACCACTGCGCGTCACCTTCAAGGCCGGCGACGAAGCGGCCGGATTGCCAGTTGTAACCAAGCTGGCCACCGAACACCGCGCCCGTCGGCTGGACCCGCCCCGGTATGGGCTGACCGTCCTCCGAGAGCGTATCCCGGCCGAAGCTGTAGCCGGCGTTGACGCCGCCATACAGCCCGCTCCAACTCCAGAGCGCGACCGGTGGGGCCTTGTATTTGACAGGCAGGTCGGCCGCCGAAGCGCCGAGGGCTGACACGAAGACGAGCGCGATCCCAAAACTGATTCGTCTCACAGCAATTCCATTCCAGAAATTCGAGGCGATCGTGAAAATCGGGTCTTTACGGATTCTACCCCGGTTCCCTCGTTCGGTCTGTGGCGCGGCCGCAACATCCCCGCAGATAAACGCCCTCCCATTGCAACTTGGGTTTGCAGGCCGAGCGACCCGAATGAACTCGCCGCTGC
>CAYREH010000030.1:39889-79784 GCA_964423245.1 uncultured Bradyrhizobium sp.
CTCCCATTGCAACTTGGGTTTGCAGGCCGAGCGACCCGAATGAACTCGCCGCTGCACAAATAGAACGGAGGTCTATGATGACAGGAGCGTCAGCATCTGGCCCTCTGCCGGCGTTCCCACCCGCTTCGATCCGAGGTCCCATTGCCCGGCCTCAGCGGACTCCAGCGTGATGGGTTTCGCAAGGGCTAAACCCGTCCTGCACGCGCTGATGACTTTTGATTGACGCGATCTCGCGGCGGTCTCGATCACCTCTCCCCCTTGCGGGAGAGGTCGGCGCGTCCCGGGCGATTCGAAGCAACGTCCCGCGCGCCGGGTGAGGGCTCTCACCTCTTGGGGAATCCCAATGCGGAGATACCCTCTCCCCACCCCTCTCCCGCAAGCGGGAGAGGGAGCGCACCTGCCTCGCGGCCCGCATCAGCCCCGGCGTGACAGGAAATCGAGCACGCCTGTCTTGTAGACCTTGTCGCCGACCGCGCGCATGTGATCGCGGTTGGGGATGTCGAGCACTTCCGACCCCGGAATGAGCGCCCCTAACGCGCTGGCCGAGCCGGCGACCTCATCGGTGGTGCCGACCGCGATCAGCACCGGCACGTCGATGCGCGCGGCCTCCTCGCGCGTCATGAGATCGCGCGTGCCGCGCAGGCACGCGGCGAGCGCGCGGCGGTCGGAGCGGGTCTGATCCGCGAATGCGCGGAAGGTGCGGCCGACGGGATCGGTGACGTCGTCGAGCGAGGGCGCTTCCAGGGCCTTCGCCACGGTCTCGCCCGGCCCGCTGCCCTCGATCAGGCCGCCGATGCCGATGCCGCCGAGGATCGCCGAGCGCAGGCGCTGCGGCTCGTTGAGCGCGAGCCAGGCCGTCATCCGGCCGCCCATCGAATAGCCCATGATGTCGGCCTGCGGGATCGCCAGATGATCCATCAGCGCGAGCACGTCGCCGGCCATCACGGGTATCGAATATTGCGCGAGGTCGTAGAGCTTGGCGCTGTCGCCATGGCCGCGATTGTCGAGCGCGATGACGCGGCGGCCGTTCTTGCGCAGCTCCGACACCCAGGTCGGATAGACCCAGTTGACGTTCTTGCTCGAGGCAAAGCCGTGCACGAGGATGATGGGATCGCCCTCGCCTTCGTCGAGATAGGCAATTTCAACGGCGCCGTTGTGAAAGCTCGGCATCAGATATTCCGGAGATCGTGGATGGGAAGGCGCGATGTTAGGCCGGAACGGCGCCATCGGCCAGAGCGGCCGGCGCCTCGCGCAATCTCCGCGCGCGGCGGCGGTCGCACCAGGCCTGGGTGAGACGCTCCGTCGTGGCCTTGATCGACGACACCAGGCCGAACAGCGTCAGCGCGGCGCCGAACAGCCAGAGCGCCAGGTCGAAGGCGCCGCCGATCAGCAGCAGCGCGCCGCGACCGAGCAGCTTCATGATCGCACGGGTCTTGCCGCCCTGCGCTTCCGCGAGGCGGGCCGCGCGCGCGACATCCTTCGGCCCCTCGGCGATACGCAGCGTGTCCATCGCGCCCCTGGTGCCGGTCTTCTCGGCGACGCGGGTGACGTCCTTGCCGAACCGCACCAGTGCACCCGCCTTCTCGGCCCGGAACGCGGCCTTGATCGCGCTGACTGTTTCGCCCGGCCGCAGTACCGAGCCCCTGGCGACGGCGTTCTGCAGCATCGGCGCATCGACCACCTCGCGCGCCGACCGGCCGGCCCAGGCGGCGAGACCCTCGCTGAGCCGTCCGACCTTCCGCGCATCCTTGACCAGCGTCAGCCCGGCGCGCACCGGCGCCGCGCCACCGACCGAGACATAGGTCGCGGCCGTCACGGCAAGGCCGGCGGTGGCCAGCCCCAGCACCAGGCGATCGGTGTCCTCACCCATCGCGAGGTGCTTGCCCTCGCGCACGACGTCCCTGATGTCGCCGATCACGAAGAGATCGCCGGCGACGGTGCCGGACAGGCTGGCGACATCGTCGGCGGTCCCGGTGACGAGGCCGGTGGCGAACCGCTTCGCAAGATGCGTGGCCGAGCCCTGCTCCCTGACCGCCTCGACGACGCGCGCGAGCAGATCGTCGGGAAGCGCGATGTTGCGTTCACGCGCCAGCGCGACGAAGCTGTCGGCGAGGTCGGCGTCGCCCGCCGCCAGCGCGGCCTCGACATTGTCCTGAACCAGCCGGTCGTTGTTTCGCAGCAGCACGTCGAGCTGCGCATCCGAGAGCGCCGCCGGATCGTCCTGCGCGGCCAGGATGGCGCCGGCCTGACGGGCCTGCGGCGCCAGCTGCACCAGCAGCACGCTGCATGCCACGATACCGCTCAGTGCTGTGGTGATTCGCAGCCAATTCATGGGGGAGCCTGGACCGTCCTGATCGCCGGCGCCGGTCGCATGGTGTTTCGGCGCAATTCCGCGTCTCCACAGACATAGTACGCCAAAATTGCGACACAACCTCCCCGACGAAAGAAGGGCTTCTCTGGGGCCGCAAGATTGTGTCGAATTTGCATGAGCAAACGCGCATGGGGCAGTTGCACGCTTTCGGTTCCGCCGGGCTAGCAATCACCTGCACCCGCCAGTATGGTCCGCCGCGTCTGAAAGATGCCGCGTCAGTTCTTGATTGTGTCTGCCGCCACTGCCACTCCAGGATGAGTTACGATGTCCGACCATGTCGTCCCGCACTTCCATAACGATGCCGGCGTCCCCGTCATCGAGATCGGCTCGAAAGAGTTCATGTGCGTCGGCGCCAACCCTCCGTTCGATCATCCGCACGTCTTCCTCGACCTCGGCAACGACAACGAGATCATCTGCCCCTATTGCTCGACGCTGTACCGTTTCTCCGCCGACCTGAAGCCGGGCGAAGCCCGTCCGCCGGAATGCGTGCTGAAGGACAAGGTCGCCTGACCGCCGCCGGCGGTCCGGGGTGGCGCTCTCCCGAACCATTGTCGTCGCCGGTGCCGGGATCGGCGGACTGACGGCCGCGCTGGCCCTCGCCGGACGCGGCTTCCGCGTCGTGGTGCTGGAAAAGGCCGAGCGTCTCGAAGAGGTCGGCGCCGGACTGCAACTGTCCCCCAATGCCAGCCGCGTGCTGGTCGAACTCGGCCTCACCGAACGGCTCCGGCTGCGCGCGGTGACACCGGAATCGCTCTGCGTGATGAGCGCGCGGGCCGGCGGCGAGTTGCTGCGCATGCCGCTCGGCGAGGCCGCAGCGAACCGCGCCGGCGCCCCCTATTGGGTCGTGCACCGCGCCGATCTCCAGGCGGCGCTGGAAGGCGCGGTCGCCGACCATCCCGACATCGACCTGAAGCTGGGCGCAACCTTCGAGGACGTGGCGCCCCATGCCAAGGGACTGACGGTGGTCCATCGCAGCGGCACCATCCGCCGCAGCGATCTCGCCAGCGCGCTGATCGGCGCCGATGGCATCTGGTCGACGGTCCGCCAGCATCTGTTTCCGGAGGTGCAGCCGCGCTTCTCCGGCCTGATCGCCTGGCGCGGCACGCTCGATGCGACACAACTGCCGAAGGACTACACCGCGCGCCGCGTGCAGCTGTGGATGGGAGCGAACGCGCATCTGGTCGCCTATCCGATCGCGGGCGGACGCCAGATCAACGTGGTCGCGGTGCTGCCGGGCACCTGGAACAGGCCGGGCTGGAGCACGCCGGGCGATCCGTTCGAGATCATGAACGCCTTCGCCGCGCCGCGCTGGCCGCCGCCGGCCCGGATGATGCTGGCCGCGGTCGACAGCTGGCGCAAATGGGCGCTGTTCGGCGTGCCCGAGAGCTGCCCGTGGAGCAAGGGTCCGGTGGCGCTGCTCGGCGATGCCGTGCATGCGATGCTGCCCTTCGCCGCGCAGGGCGCCGGCATGGCGATCGAGGACGCGGCGGTGCTGGCGCGGCATATCAGCCGCGAGGCGGCCGAGAGCACGGACGGCATCACGGCCGCGCTGAAGCAATATGGCGAGGCGCGGAAGGCGCGGGTGCGGCGGGTGGAGCGGACGGCGCGGCAGCAGGGCCGCATCTATCATCTCGGCGGCCCGCTCGCGCTGGCCCGCGACCTTGCGATCCGCGCGCTCGGCCCGGAGCGGCTGCTGGCGCGGCAGGACTGGATCTACGGATGGCGCCCCTGACGCGGCGCCTCAGCGCGCCGGGCGTCCGGACCTGATGCCCGCCGCCGTCAGCGGCGGTGCAACGGGCGCGGCCGCACCGGGCGGCGTCTCCCGGCACCTGTTGCGACGCCAGGCATCATCGGCGAGTTGCGCCTGGCCGCGCACGGCCACGTAGTCGTTGCGATAGGCGAGCTCCGCCACCACGGCACCGCCGGCGCCGGTCTCGGCCTTGTTGATCAAACCCTGCAATTCGGCGGTCCGGGTGGCCAGCGCCTTGCGCTCGGCCTCGAGCTGCTTGCAGTCGTACAATTCGTATTTGGCGGGATCGGCGAAGGCCGGCGCCACCGTCTCGCTGACGCCGGCGCAACCGGACAGCGCAAGGCCCGCCGCAAGCAGCGCGACCAGCGCGCCAGACCTGCGCAGCGGATGAAACAACGAAGCAGCCATGCCGGATCAATAGTCCCCGTGGATTGAGAATGCCTAAACCAGCAACAGGTGTCCGGATTGAGGCTTTGCCTTGCGCCGCCGGCTCGCTTAAGGAAGAGCCAGCCATCCGGCCCCCTATCCCAGTTCCAGCCGGCCGGCATGGACTTAAGTGTTTGATCTTCCTGGATCAAGCGGGCATGGCGGAATTGGTAGACGCAAGGGACTTAAAATCCCTCGGTGCGCAAGCGCTGTGCCGGTTCGACCCCGGCTGCCCGCACCAGGATCGGCTCCCGCGCCGCCGCGACGCGTGTTGCGAAAGACAACCCCGATGCAAGGCAGCGTGTAGTCGGGCGCGGACACCGCTACGAGAGCCGCGGCCTGGTCTGGGATCTACCGCGAACCGGTCTTGTGCACCTTCACCGGAATTGAAGCACTACTACCGAAATTCAGAAGTGTTGCACCAAAGTCGCACAGGTTGTTTTTTAGTACCCGGCAACCCAGACTGATTGCACGTTGATTCTAAGTAGTATTTAATTTTATCGACAACTTAAAATTATTTGATATTGCACATTTGATTGGAGCGTATCGCATGTTGAAGATGCGATCAGTTGCGATTGCCGCGATCTGTGTGACACTCCTTGGATGTGGCCTTCGGATACCTCCTATAGACGACAGTGCCAGCCCCGTTGAAGGCCAGCGCTTTGTGCAGGCAATTCTAACCAACATCACTTGCGAGCTGCGGGCTGCAGTCGCAAATCTTCATGCAGCCTACCCCGACGGAACGTTCGTCGACAATTTTGGCATTCAGACCACTCTTACTTTAACCTACGACGAGAAAGGCGCGCTAGCTCCGGGGATCACGTGGGCTCCTCCGAGTCCTGCGAGCGCGGTTTTCTCGCTGGGAGCCGGACTTAATTTCTCCTCGGACGCAACGAGGACTAACAAGATTGACGCATACTATCTCGTCTCCGACCTGCAGAAGGCTACTTGCTCCGATGAAGCGCGCCCCAATGGCGCTTTTCTTTTGCAGAGTGATCTGAAGCTTTCCGAGTGGCTATTTCTGGCTGTTAGCGCATCAATGACCAATACGGTCAACTTCAAGACGACTACGCTCGCGGTGAAAGACTCCGTCCTGCAACATCAAGTGAAGTTTGTGATCAACACAAACGCCACGGCCACCCCGAGTTGGGTACTCAGTAGAGTCACCGTCAATCCGAGCGGCAATTTCCTGACCCTCGATCGAACGCGGACCAATGATCTGACCATTACATTAGGGCCTGCTGTCGCAGCCGTAGTCGAAGCATCGAGAAGCGGAAGGACCAAGGTCGTAAGCCGCGTGCCCGACCGACGCGCCGCTGATCTTCATCTCTCCGCACAAATTGCGAACGGAATCGAAACTGGCGTTAGGAACGCTTTGAACCGCTAGCTAGGGAGCCCCTAAATGGCGAAAGCGCGGAAGTATAAGCCTCGTCTCACCGTGCCTAAGGACTTTAACCGGCTTGAAGGCTTTGCAGAGCCCGAGGCCCACGCTTTGGTTGCACGGACCGCCGCCTCGATGGGTCCGCCTCCTTACATATGCGTCCCGACGGGCGCGCCGCCAGCCCCCTGCCTGCGTTATCGTCGTGACCCTAAGACCGGGGCATATAATATTCCCCCGTTTGGAGAGGTCATGGATTGCGCAAAATGTCGTGGCGCGAAAGGAGCGGCTGTGACTTAGCCGGTGCAGCCTAAAGATGTTGCTAGACGCAAAGACCTATCGGTCGTGCGGCGCCCGCTAACGTGGTCTTTGCGGAGCTTCCTAAGGGGGGCTGTGGACGCAGCGCTGACCGCTAGATATCCTGCTCGTTCATGGACAAAGTGATCGAAGCCTACGAATCCGCAGCTCCCAAGCTGATTGATCGCTTCAACGCGATCCATTCTTCCGACCTCTTCAAACCGGTCATCGATCTGTTTCCCCAACATCGCTGCCGGGTTCTCGATATCGGAGCTGGTCCCGGCCGGGATGCCGCATGGCTCGCTAGCCTGGGCCATACCGTACTGGCCACGGAGCCAGTCAAGGAATTTCGGGACGCCGGGCTGGCACGCCATCCGACATCCAGGATCGAATGGGTCGACGACCGGCTCCCCGATCTCATCGAGGCCAAACGGCATGGGCGCTTCGACCTAGTCCTGTTATCCGCGGTGTGGCACCACCTGGACGTACGGCAACGGCTCGTTGCGATGCGCAGCCTTGCAGACCTAACAGCGCCAGGCGGGCTCGTCATCATGTCGCTGCGTCATGGACCAGGAACTGCGGAAGGAACGGTCTATCCCGTCGCCCCTGAAGAGACGATCGACGCGGCCTCAAGAGAAGGGTTCACGCTGTTGAGACGGGCGGAGGCTGAATCAGTCCAAGCCGCCAATCAGGTCAGCGGGGTCCATTGGACATGGCTCGCCTTTGCGAAGGGCTAGCTCGCGAGAAACTCTCACGGTGCCAGTTTCGTGTTCCTCCGTTAAGGGGTGACTGAAGACACGTGCGCAGAATGCGCCAGATTCTGATGCCTTTTGCTTGTGCTCAAGGCAATTGTCCCGCATCTGCGGACCAAGTGATCATCGCTTCACGCATCCGGCGCGAGGCGCATCGATTGAGCGCGAAGATCGCGCAGCAGGATCCAGAAGCAGACCAGTGCGGCGATCAGCGGGCTGAAGCCCCCCTCGGTCATCTGCCCCGTGACGGAGATCAGGCCGGGCACGAGCAGACCGACGACGAGAAAGGCGCCGAGCGCCAGGGCCGAAAGATCGGCGATGAGCACCGCGGCGTAGATTGCCAGCTCGAAGAAGGCATATTCCTTCAGCCGCGGCGAACAGAGATAGAGCGCGTACATCGCAAGCATGGTGAGGCGCAGCGCGGCCTGCGGATGATCGATCAGCCAGCGGTCGAGCCGCAGCAGGATCGATCCCGTACCGCGCCGGATCGCGCGCGGCAGCGACAGGGCGAGCGGGACGAGAACGAGCGCGAAGGCCGCAAGCCCATAGGCGCCGAACACGACGAGCCTGGAGCCCGCAAGCCCCACCTGGCCGGCAAGGCTCAGGACCAGCAGCAGCAGCGAGGGGTTGGCCTCGTCCAGCTGCACCGCATGCTGGTCGGGAATCTGTCCCTTCATCGCCAGCAGCCAGCTGGCGAACAGGTCCGGATAGGCCATTGCCGAAATCAGGATCGGCAGCGCGAAGCCGATCGCGGCTGCCGCGAGCACGACGATCTTCCGGCGGCGCGGCAGCGGCAGCAGATAGAGCGCCGCAAGCACCGGGCAGAACACCAGCTTGAACGACATCACGAGGCCGAGCAGCGCCGCGCCCGCCAGCCGCGCACGAAACGCCGTATCCTCCGGCTTGACCGGCCGCAGCAGCAGCGCGAGCGCGATCGCCGTCAGCACACCGCTCAGCATGGCGAAATTGCCGGAGGCCTGGACCCATTCGAAACCGACGAAGGCGCCGAGCGTGCAGAGACCGCGGAGCGCGATGTCGCGCCAGCTGCCGCGCGTTCCCGCAAGGCCCGGCAGCAGCAGGGCGCAGATCAGCGCGAGCGCGAAATAGAGGCCCCTGTAATGACTGGCGAGAAATCCGCCGGCGCAGAATGGACGGAAGGCGTCGAGGGTGACGGGCAGATAGGGATAAGAGAGTTTGGTGCCCCTGAGATTGCGCACGTAATAGGGATCGAGGCCGTTCGCATGCGCCTCGACCGCGGCGCAATTGACGCGAAAGTCCCAGCCATATCGGATGTCGAGACGGGCATCGCCGGCGAGATTGCCGAGCACGAGCAGCGCCACCAGCGCGATCAGGCCGGTCAGCCAAAGATTGCGCCCCGCCGTCATGCCGGCCGGCGCCCCCATCCATCGCGCTGTACCGGAAACGTCAGACACCGCCAGGACCCGTGCTTTCGACTGCTCCCCGGCATCCCCCTCGGCGGCCGGTCCTGACACCATGGACAGGATGGGTTGCGGATTCATCTCCCGAAGCCATGGGCCCCGCGCCTATGGTGAATTCCCGGTTACCGCAGGCGGCCATGAGCCGCCTGCGCCGTGCGCCTGTCACGCGTGGCCGCCATCGGGGCGAACTGCTCGCTCTCGCTCGCCGGTCCTTCGGACATCGATCGAGGCCCCCTGATGCATCACGATGCGATCCGGCCTCACCAATTCTTGTTCGCCCCGGCCCCGCCTAGCTCCCATCCCGAAACATGGGTTGTGCAACGCAGCATCGCCGATACAACAGCCTCTGAATTCCAGAGGTGAGCTTCCTTGTCCGACGTCAATGCCGACGATTGGGTGTCCGCAGGACACCGTCCCATGGGTTTTCCTGAATTCGTAATCGTGATCGCGTCCATCATGGCGCTGAATCCGCTGGCGATGGACATGATGCTGCCCGCCCTGCCCGACATCGGATCCGCCTTCAGAATTCCCGTCGCCAACCATCTCCAGCTGGTGCTCTCGATCTTCCTGATCGGCTTCGGCGCCGGCCAGTTCATCATGGGCCCGCTGTCCGACCGCTTCGGCCGCCGCGCGGTGCTGCTCGGCGGGATGACCGTCTATGCGGTGGCGAGCGTGCTGGCGATCGCCGCCCCCACCTTCGAGACGTTGCTGCTGGCGCGCGCGCTGCAGGGCTTCGGTACCGCCGCGACGCGCGTGATCGCGACCTCGATCGTCCGCGACTGCTATGCCGGGCGCAAGATGGCGAGCGTGATGTCGCTGGCGATGATGGTGTTCATCGCCGTGCCGGTGGTTGCGCCGTCGTTCGGCCAGGCGGTGCTGCTGGTCTCGCAATGGCGCGGCATCTTCGTGGTGCTGATGGCCTATGGCCTGCTCGCGCTCGTCTGGTGCACGCTGCGCCTGCCCGAGACGCTGCCGCCGGACCAGCGACGATCGCTGGCACCGGCCGACGTGCTCGCGGCTTTCCGGCAGACCGTGACGCATCGCCAGACCATCGGCTATGCGACGGCAGCCGGCTGCGTGATGGGATCGCTGTTCGCTTACGTCTTCTCGGCCCAGCAGGTCTTCACCGGCGTCTATCATCTCGGCCACGCCTTCCCGCTCGCCTTCGCCGCGATCGCGGCCGGAACCGCCATCGCGGGCTTCCTGAATTCCCGCCTGGTCGGGCGGCTCGGCATGCGCGTGATCTCGCACGGCGCGCTGAGCCTCTACACCGCGGTCGCGGCCGTGATGCTGGTGACGGAACTTCTCGGCATGCTGCCGCTCGCCCTGTTCATGGCGCTCTCGGCGCTGATGATGTTCTCGTTCGGCATGATGGTCGCCAACTTCACGGCGCTCGCCATGGAGCCGCAGGGTAACATCGCCGGCACGGCGTCCTCGCTCTACGGCTCGATCACGACGCTGATCGGGATCGCCATCGGCATGGTCATCGGCCAGAGCTTCGACGGCACGTTGATGCCGTTCTCCGTCGGCTTCTTCCTGTCGACGCTGGCGGCACTGGGACTGGTCCTGGTGGTGGAGAAGGGACGGCTGTTCAGGCCGCATCACCACAAGGTCGCCTGAGGAACTTGCCGGCCGCGTTGATGTTGTCCCGCAACATCGAGAGGCCGACATGGAACCCGAACATCGCAAAGAGCCGCATCCCTCGGATCGCCCGCCGGCGGAACGTCTGACGCCGGAGACGCCGCGGATCGCGCTCGGCCTGTCCTTCGTGAACGAGGGCCTCGAAGGCGTGCGCGACAGCCATTGCTGATCGCCTCTACGGGGTACGTCGACTGGCGCTGAAATCGTCCGCGGAACTCTCGGGCACCGCAATCGGCTCGCCGGCAGGCGGCACCATCAGGAAAACCACGTCACGGCTGACACCGGGGGCGCTCCGGAGCGTTGCCTGCAGCGTCGCCTTGCGCCTCACCACATGGCCGGCTTTCGCGGTCACCCATCGCAGCCAGCGATTGCAATGATCCTGATCGCGGAAACACAGCGCCGCCCATCCGCGCTCCAGTCTCACCGCGCCCGGCCGCCCCCCATTGTCATCGTATTCGAAAGATCCGGAATAAAGCGGGTGGTCGGGGCTGTAGAAGGCGACAGCAAAGGCGAGCGCGTCATCGCCGCTCACATGGCTCAGGGGCTCGCCGGTCAGTTCGCGCCATCGGCGCGTCAACTCGCTTGCCGCCTGCTTGTAGAAATTGCGTCCCTCCTCATAGCCGTGCCCGTTGCGGTAGACGGCGTGGATCGGCGCGGCAACGACAACCGCCGTCAGCGCGACAGCGGCCGCGATGAGGGTGACGTTCACCGTGTAGAAGCGTTCGATCGGGTAGCGCGCGCCGCAGACCACGACGACGACGAACAGGAACAGTCCCTGCAACGCCCAGAGTGAGGGCAGATCCGTGCCCATCGCCAGCGAGGTCAGGACCGGCAGCACGATCGTGCCGATCGCGACATAGAAGAGCAGCCGCAGGCCGGGGCTCATGGCGGCGAAGTCCGCCGGCAGCTGCTTCAAGCGCGTTCCCGCGATCAGCACCCAGACCAGGGCCGCGCAGCTCATCGCCGCTGCGAGCCCCAGGACAAAGCTCTTCGCCTCCAGGAGCGACGTCAGCGCGCTGCCGCCGGCGTGATACAGGGCATGGGTAAAGGGCGACGCGCCTGTGACCGCCAGCCAATGGATGTGCGGCGACAGCACGGCGAGCCCGGTCGCGACCGAAATCCAGGGCGATGCCGAGGTGAAATAGGCGCGCCGGTCCGGATGTGCCATCGCGGCAAAGACGAAGCTCGCCACCAGGAACACGGAATAATACTTGCCGACCATCGCCAGCGCCGTGGTGCACCCGACCGCAATCGCCCACAGCGGCCGACGCGTTTCGAACGCGCGCAGGAAGCACCAGGTGGCCAGCGGCCATGTCGCCAGCAACACCGTATTGGCGTTGAAGCGCTGCGCGTGGAACTGGTAGGCGGGCGTCAGCATCAGCAACAGCAGCACGAGGATGCGCTTGTGGCCGGTGACGAATTGCCGGGAGACGCGGTCGACGAAGAACAGCGCAAGGCCGGCATTGGCCATCGCCATCAACTGCAGCGACCAGTCCGTGAGCGGAAACATCGACGTCCAGGCCGCCGCGACCCAGCCCATCAGCGGGGGATGCTTGTGGTAGCCCCAGGCGAAATGCCGCCCCAGCGACCAGGCCTCGAGCGTGTCGGGATGGAGGCCGCCGCCGGCATAGGCGACCATCAGATACAGCGTCCAGATTGCCACGAAGCCGATCAGCAGCAGCGGGATCGCCCAGCCCGCCTCGACGCCATCGAGCCAGCGCCAGAACCAAAGGCGCCACCGCGGCGGTGCGCCGTCCGACCGACTGGCCAGCGCCTGGAGTGCAAAATCTACGGGCACGGAACTTAATTCACGAAATAAAGCGCGGACAAAATGATGTGCGAACGACACACATCTATTTCAGATCAGAAACAAATAGCAATGATTGGAAGCTGGAAGAGTTAAAAGCTCTCCGACATCACGCCGGAGCAGTCCACGAAAAGCAACGGCGCCGCTTTTGACAGCGGCGCCGCGCGAGCCTTCCGAAACGAAGCGAAGGACGCCCCTCGCCTCACTCCTTCTTGTCGATGTTCCAGAACACCGGAGTGGCCGGACCGTCGATCACGCCGGTCAGCGACTTCCGCCAGGCGCTCGGCGCCAGATACTGGCCGAGCGGGATGTAGATCACCTGATCATAGGCCTGCTTCTGGATCTCGGTCGCGATCTTCTTCTGTTCGTCGAGCGAGGCCGCGCGGACGAACTGGTCCTTGAGCTGCTCGATCTTCGCATCCTCGGCCCAGCCGAACCAGCCGCCCTTCTTGCCCTGGCCGCCGATCGACAGGTTGGAGATCGGGTTGGACACGTCGGCGGAGACCCAGTTGGTGAAGAACATGTTCCAGCCGCCCTCCTTCGGAGGCTTCTGGCTGGCGCGCCGGCTCACCACCGTCTGCCAGTCGGTCGCCTGCAGATCGACCTTGAAGCCCGCCTCACGCAACGCCTGGGCGGCAACGACCGGCTGGGCCTTCAGCGTGGCGACGTCGCCCGGCGCCATGATCACGATGGGCGTGCCGTCGTAACCGGACTCGGCGAGCAGCTTCTTGGCTTCCGCCATGCCGTTGCCCTTGACCAGCGATTCGGAACCGATGTCGGTCGCGAACGGCGTGTCGCAGATGAAGAAGGCGCCGCAGATCTTGTAGTATTTGGGATTGCCGATCAGCGCGTCGAGCACGTCCTTCTGGTTGATCGCCATCAGCGCAGCACGACGAACCTTGACGTTATCGAACGGCGGATGGAGGAAGTTCATGCGACCGAGCGTCTGGTAGCCGAACTTGTTCAGTACGTCGATCTTGAGGTCGCTGTTGGCCTCGAGCACGGGCAGAAGGTCGATCGGCGCGAGCTCCAGGAAGTCGATGTCGCCCGATTGCAGCGCATTCACCGCGGTCTGCGAATCCGGCATGGTGATCCATTCGACCCGGTCGACCTTGACCACCTTGCCGCCGGCGGTCCAGCTCGCCGGCTCCTTGCGCGGGATGTAGTCGGTGTTCTTGACGTAGACCGCCTTCACGCCGGGCTGGAATTCGCCCTGGACGAACTTGAACGGGCCGGAGCCGATCTGCTCGGGGATCTGCTTGTCCGGCGGCGTTTCGGCGAGGCGCTTCGGCATCATGAAGGCAACGCGCGAGGACGGCTTGCCGATCGACTCCAGCACCAAGCTGTAGGGTTCCTTCAGCTTCAGCGTGATGGTCTTGGGATCGGTTGCTTCGATGCTTGCGGTGAACAGCATCATCTGCTGGCCCATGCCGTCGACCGCGGCCCAGCGCTTGAGCGAGGCGACGCAGTCTTCCGCCGTCACCGGCGCGCCGTCATGCCACTTCAGGCCGTCGCGCAAGGTGAAGGTGTAGGTGAGCTTGTCGTCCGAAATCTTCCAGTCCGCCATCTGCGGCTGGATCTTGAAGTTCGAATCCGTCGTGATCAGCGTGTCGTAGACCATGTAGCCATGGTCGCGCGTGATGTAGGCGGTGGTGAAGATCGGATCGATGATGCGCAGATCCGAATGCATGACCGCCGTGATGGTCTTGCCGGCCGCAAGCACCGGCGTAGCCAGTGCGGTCGATAGCGCGAGGACCGACAGCGCAAGTGTGGAGGCGAACGCGCGACGCCCCCGGCGCATCAAGCTCAACATAAAGTTTCTCCTGACGTGAAACTGTTCAAAGGCAGGCCAATGGTTGAGCAGATGGTTCGTCCTCTGGAAGAACTAACCACCTGCAATGCCTTTATCTTTCAAGACTTGCAGACAGTGCCGAGGCCGTCAATCCGGTTTCGCTGCAGCCCCTTGCGGCGTTCGCGCGGGCTCCACAGGGAACGGTTTGGTCCTACAACAGCAATCCGCTTGACCTTGCGCCCCCGATGCAATGCTCATTCCATCTTTCAAAGCCGAAGAGACATCGCGATGAATCCAGCCAATCTCCCCTTCGATTCCGAGGCCATGCTCGAGGGCCTGCGCAACTGGGTCGAATGCGAAAGCCCGACCTGGGATGCCGGCGCGGTCAACCGCATGCTGGACATTGCGGCCCGGGACATGGCGATCATGGGTGCGACGATCGAACGCATCGCCGGCCGGCAGGGCTTCGGCGGAGTCGTGCGCGCCCGCTTCCCGCACCCGAAGCAGGGCGAGCCCGGTATCCTCATCGCCGGCCACATGGACACCGTCCACCCGGTCGGCACCATCGAGAAACTGAAATGGCGGCGCGAGGGCGACAAGTGCTACGGCCCCGGCATCTATGACATGAAGGGCGGCAACTACCTCGCTTTGGAGGCGATCCGGCTGCTGGCGCGCGCGGCCTTCACCACGCCCCTGCCCGTCACCGTGCTGTTCACGCCGGACGAGGAAGTCGGAACGCCCTCGACGCGCGACATCATCGAGGCGGAAGCGGCCCGCAACAAATACGTGCTGGTGCCCGAGCCCGGCCGCGCCGACAACGGCGTCACCACCGGCCGCTATGCCATCGCCCGCTTCAATCTCGAGGCCACGGGCCGGCCGAGCCATGCCGGCGCGACGCTGTCGGCAGGGCGTTCGGCGATCCGGGAGATGGCGCGGCAAATTCTCGCGATCGACGCGATGACGACGGAAGACTGCACGTTTTCGGTCGGCGTCGTGCACGGCGGACAATGGGTCAATTGCGTGGCCACGACCGCCACCGGCGAGGCGCTCTCCATGGCCAAGCGCCAGGGCGATCTCGACCGTGGCGTCGAGCGGATGCTGGCCCTGTCGGGCACCAACAATGACGTCACCTTCAAGGTGACGCGCGGCGTCACCCGGCCCGTGTGGGAGCCCGACGCGAACACAATGGCGCTCTACGAAAAGGCACGCGCCATCGCCAAGTCGCTCGGTGCCGAACTGCCGCATGCGAGCTCCCCCGGCGGTTCCGACGGCAACTTCACCGGCGCGATGGGCATCCCGACGCTCGACGGACTCGGCGTGCGCGGCGGCAATGGCCACACGCTGGAAGAGTTCATCGAAGTCGAGAGCCTCGCCGAACGCGGCCGGCTGATGGCCGGCCTGCTGGCGACACTGGACTGATATTCTTGTCATTTTGAGGCGATGCGCCAGCATTAACCCCGGAATCCCGGGTTCCCGGACGCGTGGTGTGCGTCCGGGAATGGCGGCTGCGGATTTCGCACTGCACAATCCGTTGGCAGGCGCGGTCGAAATTTAGCCTTGTCCAAAAATGAGGCGCATCGTACTCCTCGGCCGTCCACGCGACGATGCGGGAGAGATCGCAACGAAGGTTTTAAGCCTTCTCTGCGGCGCCGACGGAGCAACCGCCCCGGAAACTCTCAGGCAAAAGGACCGTATCGTCAGGACGATCTGGAGAGAGACGGCGCGACCGGAAACGGTCGAGGCGTCCACCGAAGGGGATAGTCCGCAGCCGGCCTCGCTCGGGGCCTGTGCGAATCAAGCTCTCAGGTAACCGTGACAGATGGGGCGCCGCCAACGGCCTTGTGGCCGGCGGTCAGCCGACTCTAACTCACGGGAGCCCCGATTTTTCCATGACCCATATCGCCATCATCGGCGCCGGCATCACCGGCGTAACGACTGCCTATGCCCTGCTCGAACGCGGCTACAAGGTGACGGTGCTCGACAGGCACCGCTACGCCGCGATGGAGACCTCGTTCGCCAATGGCGGGCAGCTCTCGGCCAGCAATGCGGAGGTGTGGAATTCCACCGCGACGATCCTGAAGGGCCTGCGCTGGATGTTCCGCCGCGACGCGCCGCTCCTGATGAACCCGCGGCCGAACTGGCACAAATATTCGTGGATGAGCGAATTCGTCGCCAATATCGGCAACTACCGCGCCAACACGATCGAGACGACGCGCCTCGCCATCGAGGCCCGCAAGCACCTGTTCGACATCGCCGCGCGCGAAGGCATTGACTTCGATCTCGAACGGCGCGGCATTCTCCACATCTACCACGACAAGAAGGGCTTCGAATCCGGGCTCAGCGTCAATGCGCTGCTGCAGGAAGGCGGGCTCGATCGCCGACCGGTGACGCCGGAGGAAATCCGCGCCATCGAGCCGACCTTGCGCAAGGACTATTATGGCGGCTTCTTCACGCCGTCGGATGCGACCGGCGATATCCACAAGTTCACGCGCGGACTTGCGGAGGCCTGCAAGCGCCGCGGCGCGACGTTCGTCCACGAGGCCGACATCGATTCGATCGCGAAGGCCGGGACCGGCTTCGTGCTCGGCTGGGCGGACCTCGCCGCCGACGCCGCCGCATCCGGGCGCGGCATGATGAAGGCGGACGGCGTGGTGATCTGCGCCGGCGTGGCCAGCCGTCACATCGCCGCCATGCTCGGCGAGCGCGTCAACGTCTATCCGGTGAAGGGCTATTCCATCACCGTTCAGCTCGACACTGCCGCGAGCCGCAACGCGACGCCGACGGTGAGCCTGCTCGACGAGGCCGCCAAGATCGTCACCAGCCGGCTCGGGGCAGATCGCTTCCGCGTGGCAGGCACCGCCGAATTCAACGATTTCAACCGCGACATCCGCGCCGATCGCGTGCAGCCGCTGGTCGACTGGGTGCGCAGCAACTTCCCCGAGGTGGAGACATCGCGCGTGGTGCCCTGGGCCGGGCTGCGGCCGATGATGCCGAACATGATGCCGGTGGTGCGCGCCGGCCGCATGCCGGGCGTGTTCTTCAACACCGGCCACGGCCATCTCGGCTGGACCCTGTCGGCCGCCACCGCACAGATGATCGCGGGGACCATCGAGGGCTGGCGCGGGCTCAACGCCCCGCCGATCGTGCCGTCCCCCGGGATTGAGCGCGAGCTGCGCCGTGCATCCTGAACCGTTTCGATCCGGGACAGGGCGGCCCTTGCGACCGCCTGCCCCTTGGCACACAATTTGCCCCGGGATATTGGCTGCTCCGGCCGATACGTCCAGCCCGAAACGCAGGCGCGCATGATAGACACGACAGATTCCACGGGCGCCTCGCGGCGCCGCAAGTTCCGCAGCCGGAGATAGGTACATGCTCGGTTATCTCATTCGCCGCGTTCTGGCCGCGGTGCCCGTGATGGGCGTCGTCGCGCTGTTCGTCTTCCTGCTGCTGCGGCTGACGCCGGGCGATCCCGCCGCGATCCTCGCCGGCGACAACGCGACGCCGGAACGGCTCGAGCGCATCCGCGCCTCGCTCGGCCTCAACGAACCGCTGATCGTGCAGTTCATCACCTGGGTGAACAAGCTGCTGCACGGCGATCTCGGCACCTCGCTGATCTCGAACCTGCCGGTGATGAAGATGATCGGCCAGCGCGTCGAGCCGTCGATCTCGATCGCGCTTTGCACCATCGTGCTCGCCGTCCTCGTCGCCGTCCCGCTCGGCGTGATCGCCGCCTGGAAGCACGGCACCTGGATCGATCGCTTCGTGATGGGCCTGTCGGTGCTCGGCTTCTCGGTCCCCGTCTTCGTGATCGGCTATCTTCTGATCCAGGTGTTCGCCATCAATCTGCGCTGGGTGCCGGTGCAGGGCTTCCGGAGCATCACCACCGGCTTCGGCCCGTTCTTCGAACGCATCGTCCTGCCGACCTGCGCGCTGTCCTTCATCTACATCGCGCTGATCGCCCGCATGACGCGCGCGGCGATGCTCGACGTGCTCGGCGAGGACTACGTCCGCACCGCGCGAGCCAAGGGCATCAACGAGGTCGCTGTCATGATGCGCCATGCGCTGCGCAACGCCGCCGTGCCGGTCATCACCGTGATCGGCACCGGCTTCGCGCTGCTGATCTCCGGCGTCGTCGTCACCGAAAGCGTGTTCAACATCCCCGGCATCGGACGCCTGACGGTGGACGCGGTGCTGGCACGCGACTATCCGGTGATCCAGGCGATGATCCTCCTGACGTCGCTCATCTACGTCGTGGTCAATCTCCTGATCGACGTCGCCTACACGCTGCTCGATCCCCGGATCCGGTACTAGGCTTTCGGACAAGAAGGACAAACATGTCGGTCGATAGCCTCCCCCAGTCGTCCATTCCGATCACGTCGCCGCTGCGGCCGCGATTTGGATTCCTCACCTCGACGCCGATCATCGCGGCGGCCACGATCTGCCTCACGCTGGTGGTGCTGATCTCGCTGCTGGCGCCGCTGATCGCGCCGCACGATCCGATCCAGCTTGCGCCGTCGCAGCGTCTGAAGCCGGCCTCGGCGCAGTTCCTGCTCGGCACCGACGCCTATGGGCGGGACCTGCTCTCCCGTGTCATCTATGGCGGCCGCGTCTCGCTGCTGATCGGCATCGGGGCGGCGCTGCTCTCGGTCGCCATCGGCCTCGCCATCGGGCTCGTGTCCGGCTTCTTCAAGCTGGTCGATTCCGTGATGATGCGCGTGATGGACGGCCTGATGGCGATGCCGAGCATCCTGCTCGCGATCGCCGTGGTGTCGCTGTCGGGC
Organism: uncultured Bradyrhizobium sp.; assembly: GCA_964423245.1. Classification (GTDB taxonomy): domain Bacteria; phylum Pseudomonadota; class Alphaproteobacteria; order Rhizobiales; family Xanthobacteraceae; genus Bradyrhizobium. The sequence continues at coordinate 58,324 of CAYREH010000030.1, forward strand.
GCCAGCATCTGGACCGTGCTGATCGCGATCACCATCCCCGAGATTCCGCGCGTGGCGCGGCTGGTGCGATCGGTGGTGCTGTCGGCGCGCGAGGAGCCTTATGTCGAGGCCGCGATCTCGGTCGGCTCGTCGCTGCCGAAGATCATGTGGCGGCACCTGATGCCCAACACGGTCGCCCCGCTGATCGTGCAGGGCACCTATGTCTGCGCCTCCGCGATCCTGACCGAGGCCATCCTGTCCTTCCTCGGCGCCGGCATCTCGCCGGAGACGCCGACCTGGGGCAACATCATGGCCGAGGGCCGCCAGTACTTCCAGCTCAAGCCGACGCTGATCTTCTGGCCGGGCCTTTTCCTCTCGATCGCCATTCTCAGCATCAACCTGATCGGCGATGCCGCCCGCGACGCGCTCGATCCCCGCATGAAGCAGCGCGAGGGCAAGTGATGAGCGATCAAGTGATGACCAACCCCGTCCTCGACATCAACAACCTCGTCGTCTCCGTCGGCAAGAAGCCGAAGGGCGGCAACATCATCGACGGCATCTCGATCCAGGTTCAGGCGAGCGAGACGCTCTGCCTGGTCGGCGAGAGCGGCTCCGGCAAATCTGTGACCTCGCTCACCACGATGGGCCTCCTGCCGAAGGGCACGCTGGTGCCGACCGCCGGCAGCATCAAGCTGGTCGGCGAGGAACTGCTGACCGCCTCCGACCGCCGCCTGCGCCAGCTCCGCGCCACGCAGATGGCGATGATCTTCCAGGAGCCGATGACCGCGCTCAATCCCGTCGTGCCGGTCGGCCGCCAGATCGACGAGGTGCTGCGCGCGCACACCAGTCTGGACGCCAGGACGCGGAAGAAGCGCATCCTCGACATGATGGAGCAGGTTCGCCTGCCCCAGGTCGAGCGCATCTTCGCCTCCTACCCGCACCGCCTCTCCGGCGGCCAGCGCCAGCGCATCATGATCGCGATGGCCCTGGTTCTGGAGCCGAAGCTGCTCATCGCCGACGAGCCGACCACCGCGCTTGACGTCACCACGCAGAAGCAGATCCTGACGCTGATCCGTGATCTCCAGCGCGATCACGGCACCGCCGTGCTGTTCATCACCCACGACATGGGCGTGGTGGCCGAGATCGCCGACCGCGTCGCGGTGATGCGGCAGGGCCGACTGGTCGAGACCGGCCCGCTCGACACCGTGCTGCGCAACCCGACCATGGAATATACGCGCAACCTGCTGTCGTCGGTGCCGAGCCTGGTACCGCGGGCGGCGCGCGAGGACAGCCGCGAGCCCGTGGTGCTCGAGGCCAACGAACTCAGCAAGGTCTACAAGGAGCGAACCTTCTTCGGCAAAGGCCGCGAAGTGGTCGCCGCCGACAAGGTCACGCTGACCCTGCGCAAGGGCCGCACGCTCGGCATCGTCGGCGAAAGCGGTTCGGGCAAGTCGACCGTGGCGCGCTGCATCGTGCGCCTGATCGATCCGACCTCCGGTGGCGTGCGTCTCGCCGGCCGGGAGATCGCCGACATCTCGCGCCGTTTGCTGCAGCCTCACCGGCAGAAGATCCAGATCGTGTTCCAGGACCCCTACCGCTCGCTCAACCCGCGCATCAGCGTCGGCGAAAGCATCGCGGAAGGGCCGATCAATTATGGCGCCTCCCACAGTGACGCGATGAAGCGGGCGCGCGAACTGCTCGAACTCGTCGGCCTGCCCCCCGATGCGGTGTCGCGTTATCCGCATCAGTTCTCCGGTGGCCAGCGCCAGCGCATCGCCATTGCGCGCGCGCTCGCGCTCGATCCGGACGTCCTTGTCGCGGACGAGGCGGTCTCGGCGCTCGACGTGTCGGTGCAGGCGCAGGTCCTGGAGCTTCTCGACGAGATCCAGAAGCGCCTCGGCATTGCCATCCTGTTCATCACCCACGATCTGCGCGTCGCCGCGCAGATCTGCGACGAGGTCGTGGTGATGCAGCACGGCCGCGTCGTCGAACAGGGCCCGGCCGCCGAGGTGCTGACGCATCCGAAGGAGGCCTACACCCAGGCGCTGCTGGATGCCGCTCCCGGCCGGGGCTGGGATTTTGCGAACTTCCGGCCGGTTGCGGAGAGCCTGGCGGCGACGGCGTAACGACACCTCCGGTATCGTCCCGGCGCTGGCCGGGACGCATATCCCAGAGAGGCAGTTGTCGCGTGAGCTGGCAACTCAGAGTTTCCGCCAAATCACATTCGGTGGCTATGGATCCCGGCCTGCGCCGGGACGACATTTGAGAATTTGGAAAGCCCCTCTCGAACATTGCCGTCCGCCGCATTCACAAAACGTCCTGATGCCATGCGCGCCGCGCTTGCGTCCCACCTTGCTCTTGCCGCAACCGCGGGGCTAACGTCCCGCCCTCTCGATCTCACGGACTTCGTTTCATGACCCGTATCGCCGTCGGCGGCTTCCTGCACGAAACCAACACCTTTGCGCCCACCAAGGCGACCTTTGCCGATTTCGAACACGGTGGCGGCTGGCCGGCGATGACGCGTGGCGCCGACGTCCTGAAAGTGATGCGAGGCATCAATGTCGGCCTCGCCGGCTTCGTCGACAGCGCCGAGGCGAACGGCTGGGACCTGGTCCCGACGATCGCCGCCGCCGCGAGCCCCTCGGCGCACGTCACCAGGGATGCCTTCGAGCGGATCGTCAAGATCATGGTCGACGGCATCGCGGCGGCCGGCCCGCTCGATGGGGTCTATCTCGATCTGCACGGCGCGATGGTGACCGAGCACTACGACGATGGTGAAGGCGAGATCCTGGCGCGGGTCCGGCAAGTCATCGGCAGGGACGTTCCGCTGGTCGCGAGCCTCGACCTGCACGCCAACGTCACCCCTGCGATGATGGAGCATGCGGACGCGCTGATCGCCTACCGCACCTATCCGCATGTCGACATGGCCGACACCGGCCGTGCCTGCGCGCGGCATCTCGCTCTGCTGCTGAAAACGAAGCAGCGCTTTGCGAAATCGTTCCGGCAGTTGCCGTTCCTGATCGCGATCAGCTGGCAATGCACCAACGATTTCCCCACCAAGGGCATCTACCAGAAGCTCGCCGCACTGGAGAGCGATGCGGTTCCGACGCTCTCCTTCGCGCCCGGCTTCCCCGCCGCGGATTTCAGCGACTGCGGCCCGAGCGTGTTCGCCTATGGCCGGACGCAGGACGATGCCGACCGCGCGGCAGAGGCGATCGTCAAGCTGGTTGAAAGTCACGAAGACGATTTCGACGGCAAGATCTGGTCGCCGGACGACGGCGTGCGCCATGCGATGGAACTGGCAAAGACCGCGACCAGGCCGATCATCATCGCCGATACCCAGGACAATCCCGGCGCCGGCGGCGATTCCGACACGACGGGCATGCTCCGCGCCCTGGTGCGCAACAGGGCGAGCGCCGCGACCGGGGCGATCTACGATCCGGCCTCGGCCAGGGCCGCGCACGCCGCCGGTGTCGGCGCGACCGTGACGCTCGCGCTCGGCGGCAAGTCCGGCATTCCCGGCGATGAGCCCTACACCGAGACCTTCGTCGTCGAACAGCTCTCCGACGGCCGCTTCATCGCGCACGGCCCCTATTACGGCGGTCGCGAGATGGACATGGGCCCGTCCGCCGCCTTGCGCATCGGAGACGTGCGCGTCGTCGTGGCCTCGCACAAGGCCCAGCTCGCCGACCAGGCGATGTACCGCTATGTCGGCATCGAGCCGACGCGGGAGAAGATTCTCGTCAACAAGAGCTCGGTGCATTTCCGCGCCGATTTCGAGCCGATCGCGGAAAAGCTGATGATCTGCGCCGCGCCCGGCGCAATGCCGGCCGATACCGCCTCGCTGCCCTGGACGCGCCTGCGCCCGGGCATCCGCATCAAGCCGAACGGCCCCGCCTTCTCTCCCCCTTCACGCTAACCGGACAGGACCAGATGCCCACCATCGATCGCATCGACGGCTATGCCGACGAACTCACCGCCATCCGCCGCGACCTCCACGCCCATCCCGAGATCGGCTTCGAGGAGGTCCGCACCTCCGGCATCGTCGCCGACAAGCTGACAAGCTGGGGCATCGAGGTGCATCGCGGCCTCGGCGGCACCGGCGTGATCGGCGTCATCAAGGGCAAGGGTTCGGGCAACAAGCGCATCGGGCTGCGCGCCGACATGGACGCGCTGCCGATGGAGGAGAACACCAATCTGAAGTGGAGCTCGAAGATCCCGGGCCGCTTCCACGGCTGCGGCCATGACGGCCACACCACGATGCTGCTCGGCACCGCGCGCTACCTCGCCGAGACCCGCAACTTCGACGGCACCGTGCACCTGATCTTCCAGCCGGCCGAGGAAGGCCTCGGCGGTGCCCGTGCGATGATCAAGGACGGCCTGTTCGAGAAATTCCCCTGCGACGAGCTCTACGGCCTGCACAACGCGCCCGACCTCAATCTCGGCGAGATCGCGATCCTGCCGGGCCCTGCAATGGCCGGCGCCGACTTCTTCGACCTGCGCATCACCGGCTACGGCGCGCATGGCGCGATGCCCGAGCGCTCCAAGGACGCGGTGATCATCGCGACGACGCTGGCACAGGCGATCCAGACCATCGTCAGCCGCAACGTCGAGCCGCTGGAGGCGGCCGTCATCTCGATCACGCAGATCCATGCCGGCTCCGCCTACAATGTCATCCCGGGCGAAGCGCATCTCTGCGGCACCATCCGCACCTTCTCCAATGAGGTGCGGGCCCTGATCAGCGAACGGATCCGCACCATCTGCGCCGGTATCGCGAGCGCCTATCAGTGCGTGATCGACGTCGACATCCGCGACACCTTCGGCGTCCTGGTCAATCAGGTCGAGCAGTCCAAGGTGGTCGAGGACGTCGCGCGCACGGTGGTCGACCCCGCCAAGGTGATCACCCGCGCCCAGCCGAAGATGGGCAGCGAGGATTTCGCCGACATGCTGCAGACCATCCCCGGCGCCTATTTCTGGGTCGGGCATGACGGCTCGGTGCCGGTGCACAATCCCGGCTTCGTGCTCGACGACAAGATCCTGCCGATCGGCGCCAGCATGTTCGCGCGGATCATCGAAACGCGCATGCCGGTGGGCGGCCATGCCTAGGAAGAGCGCGTCGGACGCGGTCACCTCGCTGCACGATCTCTCCGCGGTCGACCTGATCGCGGGTTATCGCGCCAAGCAGTTCTCGCCGAGCGAGGTGCTCGAGGACCTGCTGGCGCATGTCGCCGCGTGGGAGCCGCATCTGAAGGCGCTCTATGCGTTCGATCCTGACGGCGCGCAGGAAGCGGCGAAGGCCTCGACCGCACGCTGGACCGGCGGCGAGCCGTCGGGACCGCTCGACGGCGTGCCGGTCACGGTCAAGGACAACATGGCGACCAAGGGCGTGCCGGTCCCGCTCGGTGCCGCCAGCGTCAAGCTGGTTCCCGCCGAGAAGGACTCGCCGCCCGCTGCGCGCCTGCGCGAGGCCGGCGCCATCATCTTCTCCAAGACCACCATGCCCGATTACGGCATGCTGTCCTCAGGGCTCTCCTCGTTCCACGCGCTGGCGCGCAATCCGTGGGACCTGTCGAAAAATCCCGGCGGCTCCAGTGCGGGCGCCGGAGCGGCGGGCGCGGCCGGCTACGGTCCGCTGCATCTCGGCACCGATATCGGCGGCTCCATCCGCCTGCCCGCCGGCTGGTGCGGCCTCGTCGGCCTCAAGCCCAGCTTCGGCCGCGTGCCGATCGATCCCACTTACGTCGGCCGCGTCGCGGGTCCGATGACGCGCACGGTCGACGATTGCGCGCTGATGATGAGCGTGATCGCCAGGCCCGACCGGCGCGACGGCATGAGCCTGCCCGCCGAGCCGCTGAACTGGAAGGGCCTCGACAAGTCGCCGCGCAAGCTGCGCATCGGCCTGATGCTCGATCCCGGCTGCGGCCTCGCGCTGGAGACACCGGTGCGCGACGTCGTGCGGCAGGCGGCCAAGGCGTTCGAATCCGCCGGCGCCGTCGTCACCGAGGTCGACGGCATCCTCACCCGCGAGATGCTCGACGGCCTCGACCATTTCTGGCGCGCGCGGATGTGGGACGATCTGTCGAAGCTGACGCCGGCCGAACAGGCCAAGGTGCTGCCCTACATCTTCGCATGGGGCGAGTCCGGCGCGAGGCTGTCCGGCGTCGACGTGATCCGCGGATTCAACCAGACCATGGCGATCCGCGCCGCGGCATCGAAGCTGTTCTGCGAGCTCGACTACGTGATCTCGCCGACCGCGCCGAACGTGAACTACCCCGCCGAATGGGCCTCGCCGACCAACGACCCGATGAAGCCGTTCGAGCACATCGCCTATACCGTGCCGTGGAATATGTCGGAGAACCCCGCAATCTCCGTCAATGGCGGCTTTGACGCGACCGGCTTTCCGATCGGCGTCCAGATCGTCGGCCGCCGCTTCGACGATATCGGCGTGCTTGGCATGGCCAAGGCGTTCGAAGGCCTGCGCGGGCCGCAGAAGCCCTGGCCGAGACCGCCTGCACGCAAGACGCAGCCCTAGCGTCACAGCACAATTCGTCATGCGCGGGCTCGACCCGCGCATCCATCCCCTTTGAAAAGATGGATTGCCGGGTCAAGCCCGGCAATGACAGAATTGGGCCAAGAAGCCAAAAGGAAGGAAACCACCATGGCGTATGAGACGATCAAGTATGAGGTCGCCGAACAGATCCTCACCATCACGCTGAACCGGCCCGACAAGCTCAACGCCTTCAATGCGCAGATGCAAAACGAGCTGATCGACGCGTTCGACGCCGCCGACAAGGACGACGACATCCGCGCCATCATCGTCACCGGGGCCGGCCGCGGCTTCTGCGCAGGCGCCGACCTCTCCTCGGGCGCCGACACGTTCGACCGCGACGCACGGCGCGGTCCGGTGAAGCGCCTCGCGAACGGCCAGGTCGATTACAGCGATCCGCAGGTGCGCGATGGCGGCGGCCAGGTCACCCTGCGCATCTTCAAGTCCCTCAAGCCGGTCATTGCCGCGGTGAACGGCCCTGCGGTCGGCATCGGCGTCACCATGCAGCTCGCGATGGACATCCGCATCGCCTCGGACGCCGCGCGCTTCGGCTTCGTGTTCTCCCAGCGCGGCATCGTGCCGGAGGCCGCCTCGAGCTGGTTCCTGCCGCGTATCGTCGGCATCTCGCAGGCGCTGGAATGGTGCTATTCGGGCCGCGTTTTCCCGGCCCAGGAAGCGCTCGCCGGCCGCCTCGTCAGCAAGGTCGTTGCGCCCGATGATCTGCTGCCGACCGCCCGCGCCCTCGCCAGGGAATTCGCCGCCAAGACCGCGCCGGTGTCAGTGGCGCTGATCCGACAGATGATGTGGCGCATGATGGGCGCCGACGATCCGATGGAGGCCCACAAGGTCGACAGCCGCGGCATCTACGCCCGCGGCCGTTCCGACGACGTCAAGGAAGGCGTGGTCTCGTTCCTGGAGAAGCGCCCGGCTCAGTTCAAGAACAAGGTCTCGACCGACATGCCCGACTATTTCCCGTGGTGGACGGAGCGGGAATACAAGTGAGGCGGACCGTTGCCCTCTCCTCGCTGTCATCACCCGCGAAGGCGGGTGATCCAGTAATCACCAGCGTCAATCATCACGACCGCTGATGATTACTGAATTCCCCGCCTTCGCGGGGAATGACGGTGTCACTCCATCACCAGCGCCACGCGTCCGATCGCCTTGCGGTCGAGCAACAATCGCATCGCCTTGGCGTAATCCTGAAGCGGCAGGCGATGCGAGACGTTGGGGCGCAGCTTGCCCTCCTCGGCCCATTGCAGCAGCGCCTTGAGGCGGACCTCGCCGAGCGCGGGGTTCTTGCGCACCGCCTCGCCGGCCCGCACGCCGAGCACGCTGGCGCCCTTGATCAGCAGGAGGTTGGTCTTCGCCGAGCCGATGCCGCCGGTGAAACCGATCACGAGCAATCGCGCGCCCCAGGCGATGCAGCGCATGGAGTCCTCGAACACCTCGCCGCCGACCGGATCGAACACGACGTCCGCGCCGCGGCCCTCGGTGATGCGCTTGACCGCGTCGCGAAACGGTTCGCGGTCGTAGCGGATGAGATGATCGGCGCCGCGCGATCTGGCGACGGCGAGCTTCTCGTCGCTCGAGGCCGTCGCGATCACGGTGGCGCCCAGCATCTTGCCGATCTCGACCGCCGCAAGGCCGACACCGCCGCCGGCGCCATGCACCAGCAGCACCTCGCCCGGCATCACCCGGCCGCGATCGATCAGCGCGTGATAGGCGGTGCCGTGGCCGGCAAGATACGTCGCGGCCTCCGCATAGTCGAAGGTCGAGGGCATCGGCGTCAGTTGCGACGGCGTCACCACGACCTCGTCGGTGAAGGCGCCGTGGCGCATCTTGACGATGACCCTGTCGCCGACCGCGACGCCGCGCGCCTCCGCACCAACTTCCGTCACATCGCCGGCGGCTTCCATGCCAGGCGTGAACGGCAGGTCCGGCTTCAGCTGGTACTCGCCGGCAGCCATCAGCACATCCGGAAAGTTCAATCCGGCGGCGCGGATCGCAACCCGCACCTCGCCCGGCTTCAGGGCGCGCGAGGGGAATTCTTCCAGTTGCAGCGTTTCGGGCGCACCGAGTGCACGGCAGACGACAGCACGCACCATCAGGCCGCACTCGCCTTGCGGCGCAGGATCGCCTCGCGAACCAGGGGCAGGCGGTCATTGCCGAAATACATGTCGGTCTTGTCGACGAAGATGGTCGGCGAGCCGAAACCGCCGCGCGCCACCACCTCTTCCGTATTGGCCTTGAGCTGATCCTTGATCGCCTGTTCGGAGATGCCGGCGAAGAATTTTTGCGCGTCGATGCCAACCTTCCCGCAGATTTCGGCCAGCACGGCATCCTGCGAGATGTCCTGGTCGCCGCCCCAATAGGCCTCGAAGGCCGCGGTCGCGAACGGCACCATGTCCTTGCCGAGCCAGATGCAGCCGCGCATCGCCTTGACGCTGTTCACCGGGAACACGGTCGGCGGCATCTTGATGGCAAGGCCCGCGGAGCGCGCCCAGTCCTGCAGGTCCTTCTTCATGTAACGCGCCTTGAGCGGCACCGGCTTCTCCCGCTGCGCGTAGACGCTCGGATTGACCGTGTTGAAGATGCCGCCGACCAGGATCGGCCGCCAGACGATCTCCTCGCCCAGCTCCTTCGCCAGCGGCTGGATGCTGTGGAAGGCGAGATAGGTCCAGGGGCTGGAACAGTCGAAGAAGAACTCGATCATGGCGTTTCCTTTGTTATCTAATCTCGCTCTTTCCCCGTCATTGCGAGCGGCGAAGCAATCCAGACTCTTTCCGCGGAACCAGTCTGGATTGCTTCGTCGCAAGAGCTCCTCGCAATGACGAGGAGAGAGCAGAGGCCGTTACTTCTTTCCCAGCAGTTCCTTAGCCCTCTGGCCGAACATGATCTTGCGTGATTCCTCGTCGAACGGCTCTTTCACGAATTTGCCGATCGCCAGCCCCGCCTGCACCTGCGGCCTTGCGCGCACCTCCGCGTACCAGCGCTTCACGTTCGGATAGTCGTTCAGCGTGAAGCCCTGCGCCTTGTGGGTCATGGTCCAGGGGAAGCAGGCGATGTCGGCGATGGAATAATCGCCGGCGACATAGGCGCCGGTCTTGCCCAGCTGGCGGTCGAGCACGCCGTACAGCCGTGCCGCCTCGTCACGGTAGCGCGCGATGGCGTAGGGAATTTTCTCCGCGGCATAGAGCGCGAAATGGCCGTGCTGGCCGAGCATGGGACCAAGCCCCGCCATCTGCCACATCACCCACTGGATCGTCGTCGAGCGGCCGCGCAGATCAGTGGGGAGGAAGCGGCCGGTTTTTTCCGCGAGATAGATCAGGATCGCGCCGGTCTCGAACGCCGAGAACGGCGCGCCGCCATCGGCGGGCGCGTGGTCGACGATCGCGGGAATCCGGTTGTTCGGTGAGATCGCCAGGAATTCGGGACTGAACTGCTCGCCGGCGCGGATGTTGACGGGCTTCACCGCGTAGGGAAGCCCGAGTTCCTCCAGCATGATCGAGATTTTCCAGCCGTTCGGCGTCGGCGCGTAATAGAGGTCGATCATGCCCCTTCCGTTCCTTCCCGTGGTTCTTCCCGAGCCGCCCGGTGGCGACTTTTGTTGTTCTGTACCTTGAGGTTAAGTCATGGCAGGAAGGGGCGCAATATAACCCGCCGGGAGGGCCGCCATGCTGTTTCCAACCACGATCGCCGGCTCGCTGCCGAAGCCGGAATGGCTCGCCGAGCCCAACATGCTGTGGGCGCCCTGGAAATCGCAGGGCGACGAACTCGCGCGCGCCAAGCGCGATGCGACGCTGATCTGGCTGAAGATCCAGGAGGACGCCGGCATCGACATCGTCACCGAGGGCGAGCAGGCCCGCCAGCACTTCGTGCACGGCTTCCTGGAAAAGATTGAGGGCATCGATTTCGCCCACAAGGTCGAGATGGGCATCCGCAAGGACCGCTACAAGGCGATGGTGCCGCAGGTGGTCGCCCCGCTCCGGCTCAAGGGACGCGTCCACGACTTCGAGGCCCGCGTCGCCCGCACGCATACCAGGAAGAAGCTGAAGTTCACCCTGCCCGGCCCCATGACCATCATCGACACCATCGCGGACCGCTATTACGGCGACCGGGTCAAGATGGCCTTTGCGTTCGCCGAACTGCTCAACGAGGAAGCCAAGGCCTTGCAGGCCGACGGCGTCGATCTCGTGCAGTTCGACGAGCCCGCCTTCAACGTCTACATGGACGAGGTCAACGATTGGGGCATCAAGGCGCTGGAGCGCGCCGCGGAAGGCCTCACCTGCACCACCGCCGTTCACATCTGCTATGGCTACGGCATCAAGGCCAACACCGACTGGAAGGAAACGCTCGGCGCGCAGTGGCGGCAATACGAGCAGATCTTCCCGGCCATCGACAGGAGTCCGATCCAGCAGGTCGCGATCGAGTGCCGCAATTCGAAGGTGCCGCTCGACCTGCTGGCCCTGCTGAAGAGCAAGATCGTGCAGGCGGGCGTGATCGACGTCGCCAGCGACGAGGTCGAGACCGCCGAGGATGTCGTGAAGGTCATCGACGCGGTGTCCAAATTCGTGCCGAAGAGCAACATCATCGCCACCACCAATTGCGGCATGGCGCCGATGCGGCGCGACATCGCCGAAGCCAAGCTGATGGCGCTCGGCGCCGGCGCCGCGCTGGCGCGCGAGAAGCTGGCGTGACGGCGATGGTTCGAACGCTACTCGTCGCCGCGGCTCTCGCGACGATCACGGCCCCTTCGCGCGCGGAGGATCGCTCCGTGCTGTTGAACTGCAAGGCGATGGTGGAGCGCGCGTCGAAGGATGCCGGCAGCGTCGGCGACGCCGATCTGGCCCGCTGCCGGCAGATCATCCGCGAATGGGCCCTGCGCGATGCGCGCACCACCGTCGACGAACAGGGACGCCCGCTACGCTAGGTCGCGGCCGTCGGATGCAGCAGCGGCTTGTAGCCGGCAGCGAGCGCACGGAGCGTCGATGGGGGTGTCAGCAGCATCGGAGACTCCGGCTCGGACCGTACAGGTGCGTAGCCCGCAGCCGACCAGAGCAGCCCCCTGCCCCGCAGCACCAGAAAGCAATCGTCACCCTGCTGCACCATCGCGCCGTCGGGCAGTTGCGCGAGCGGCACCGGCAGCGCGTGCAGGCGCTTCCGGCCACGATCGAGCCGCTCGCGATGCAATTGGGCATCCATCGCCTTCGCGCTCACGTGCCTCACACCATTGCCGGTCTCCCACGCTGCACGAAAGCCATTGGCATCTTCCCGGCGGCAGAAGAAGCAGGGCCGATGACCGGCGGCGAAGGCCGTGGCCTCGTCGAGAAAGAACAATTCGGTCCAGCTCCGCCGCGCCATCACGGGCCGCCGCCAGCCGCGGAATTCACAGAGGCAGGTGATCCATGCCGGCGACGCCCAGCGCTTGTTCAGCAGCGTCCTCGTCGCCGGATCATGGATGATGCCACGGTTACCCGTGAGCATGCCACGATGCGGCGTGGCGATGATGTCTCCGGTGGGAGTGACGCGGTTCTGCAGGGGCATGACAGCCTCCGCCCGTCATTGCGAGGAACGAATCGACGAAGCAATCCAGAAATGCATCCGCGGAAGCAGTCTGGATGCTTCGCTGCGCTCGCAATGACGAGATCACTCACCCCGCGCCGTCGCGCAGCGGCGGGTGGTAGGACAGCGCGGTGTCCCAGGGGAAGAAGATCCAGGTGTCCTGCGACACTTCGGTGATGAAGGTATCGACCAGCGGACGGCCCTTGGGCTTGGCGTAGACCGTGGCGAAATGAGCGTCCGGCAGCATGTCGCGGACCATCCTGCCGGTCTTGCCGGTATCGACCAGGTCGTCGACGATCAGGAGGCCCTTGCCCGTGCCGCCGCCGAGCTTCATCGCGGCGTCGGAAATGCCCTTGAGCACCTGCAGTTCGCCTTGCTTGTTGTGGTCGTAGCTGGCGATGCAGACAGTGTCGATGATGCGGACTCCGAGTTCGCGGGCGACGATCGCCGCCGGGACGAGCCCGCCGCGGGTGATCGCGATCACCGCGTGAAACGGACCAACCTCGTTGAGCCGCCAGGTCAGCGCCCGGCAATCCCGGTGGAACTGGTCCCACGAGACCGGGAAGGCCTTGCCCGCCCGCTCCTGCGCGCTCAGTTCAGGTGCTTCACCACCCATCGTGTTCTCCTGCCCATCTGGTCCGGCAGCTGCCCTTGCTAGCGGGTGATGTTCAATCCTGCCAGCATTTCCTTCACCGCCGCCATGGCCGCCGCGAGCTTCTCCGGATCGCGCGAGCGAACCACCAGATTGGTGTTCGGCTTCTGCTCCTCGTCCATGAAGGGATAGCTGCCGATGATGGTGTCCGGATGCGCCGCCGCGATCGCCCGCAGCGGGCCTCCGATGTCGCCCTCGCGGGCGTTGGCGCGCACCGATTCGGAGAGCATGCGGACGCCGGATTTCAGCTTCGGCGACACGATGTCCATCATCGCCTGCATGATCGAGGGCACGCCCGCCATCACGATGACGTTGCCGATCTTGAAGCCGGGCGCGAGGATGGTGGCGCTCTGGATCAGTTCGGCGCCGTCGGGGATGCGGGCCATGCGCAGGCGCGCCTCGTTCAGATCCTGCTCGCTCCAGCGCTCGCGGAAACGGGCCACCACTTCAGGATGGTGGTCGATGCCGACGCCGAAGGCCTTGGCGACGCTGTCGGCGGTAATGTCGTCATGGGTCGGGCCGATGCCGCCGGTGGTGAAGACATAGGTGTAGCGATGCCGCAGCGCATCCAGCGCGGCGATGATGTCGGCCTCGTCGTCGGAGACGACCCGGACTTCCTTGAGGTCGATGCCGATATTGGTCAGGTATTCGGCGATGAAACCGATGTTCTTGTCCTTGGTCCGGCCCGACAGGATTTCATCCCCGATGACCAGAATGCCCGCCGTGACGATCTCGCTCATGCCTTAAGTCCCTTACCTCTCGGCCCGACTTTGCCGAGGTAACGCGTTGAAGTCACGCGGTTTTGCTGCCGAAATAAGCAGTCCTCAGCCATTTTTTCAGGCATGCGGTCGGTCACATCCGGCAAATGCCCATCCCACATGCTTATCGCGCTGGCCCGGCCCTTGCTACCATCTCGAAGTCATGCACTGTTGACGCATGGCGGGGAGACAATCGGGACCTATGGCAGTCGCGTTTGACGAGATGAACATTCCCGGCGGGGATCTGCGCCCTGCCTATCAGGAGCTCGCCCGCTGGCTCAAGGAGACGCCTCCCGAGGCGCTCGAATATCGCCGCCAGGAGGCCGAACTCCTGTTCCGCCGTATCGGCATCACCTTCGCCGTCTATGGCGATTCCGAATCGACCGAGCGCCTGATCCCCTTCGACGTGATCCCCCGAATCATGTCCGGCAAGGAATGGGCCCTGCTGGAGCGGGGCCTGAAGCAGCGCGTGCGCGCGCTCAACATGTTCCTGCGCGACATCTATCACGGCCGGGAGATCCTGCGCGCCGAGGTGGTGCCTGACGACCTGATCTTCCAGAACCCGGTGTTCCGCCCGGAGATGAATGGCCAGCAGGTACCGCACGACGTCTATGTGCACATCGCTGGTATCGACATCGTCCGGGTCGATGCCGAGGACTTCATCGTGCTGGAGGACAATGCCCGGACCCCCTCCGGCGTGTCCTACATGCTGGAAAACCGCGAGATCATGATGCGGTTGTTCCCGGATCTGTTCGCCCGCCACAAGGTGGCGCCGGTCGAGCGCTATCCGGACGAGCTGCTGTCAGCCCTGCGGTCGGTCGCGCCGCAGAGCGCCTCGTCCGAGCCCACCGTCGCGCTGCTCACGCCCGGCGTCTACAATTCTGCCTATTACGAGCACTCCTTCCTGGCCGACAAGCTCGGCATCGAGCTGGTCGAGGGCCGCGACCTCATCGTCAAGAACAACGAAGTGTTCATGCGGACGACGGAAGGGCTGAAGCGGGTCGACGTGATCTATCGCCGCGTCGACGACGACTTCCTCGACCCCCTCACCTTCCGTCCCGACTCGGTGCTCGGCGTGCCCGGGCTGATGTCGGCCTATGCGGCCGGCAACATCACGCTCGCCAATGCGGTCGGCACCGGCATCGCCGACGACAAGGCGATCTACTCCTACATGCCCGACATCGTGAAATTCTATCTGGGCGAGGAGCCGATCCTGAAGAACGTGCCGACCTGGCGCTGCCGCGAGCCGAAGGACCTCGCCTATGTGCTGGACAATCTCAGCGAACTCGTCGTCAAGGAGGTGCACGGCTCCGGCGGCTACGGCATGCTGATCGGTCCGGCCGCCACCAAGGCGACGATCGAGGCCTTCCGCGAGAAGCTGAAGCGCGAGCCGGAAGGCTTCATCGCCCAGCCGACGCTGGCGCTCTCGACCTGCCCGACCTGTACGGCGTCGGGCCTCGCGCCCCGCCACGTCGATCTCAGGCCGTTCGTGCTCACCGGCAGCAAGAGCACCACGATCGTGCCGGGCGGACTGACCCGCGTCGCGCTCAAGGAAGGCTCGCTCGTGGTGAATTCGAGCCAGGGCGGCGGCACCAAAGACACCTGGATCCTGGACGAGTAGCTCGATGCTGTCGCGTACCGCCGAAAACCTCTACTGGCTCGCCCGCTACGTCGAACGGGCAGAATATCTCGCGCGCACCATCGACGCGACCTTGCGCGTCACCGCGCTGCCCGCCGCCTATATCGGCAAGACCAACGAATGGGACTCCGCGCTGCTCACCGCCGGCGTCGCGGCCAGCTTCTATCAGAGCTACGAAGAGGCCAACGAGCACAACGTCGTCGAATTCCTGTCGTTCTCGACCAGCAACCCCTCCTCGATCCGCAACTGTATCGAGGCCGCCCGGCTGAACTCGCGCTCGGTGCGCACCGCCCTGACCAGCGAGATGTGGGACACCATCAACTCGGCCTGGATCGAACTCCAGGCAGTGTGGAGCAAGGGCACATCGACCCGCGAGGAACTCGCCAAGTTCCTGCGCTTCGTTCAGGAAACCTCGCTGCGCTTCGACGGTTCGGCCTACCGGACAATGCTGCGCAACGACGCCTACTGGTTCTCGCGCATGGGCGTGCATCTGGAACGCGCCGACAACACCGCGCGCATTCTCGACGTGAAGTACCACGTGCTGCTGCCCGAGGAGGAGCATGTGGGCGGCCCGCTGGACTTCTACCAGTGGAGCTCGATCCTGCGCTCGGTGTCGGCGCTGACGGCCTATCACTGGGTCTATCGCGAGACGCTGAAGCCCTGGCTGATCGCGGATCTGCTCATCCTCAACGACACGCTGCCGCGCTCGCTGGCGAGCTGCTACGGCAATCTCGTGCGCAATCTCGACCAGATCGGCGTCGCCTATGGCCGCCAGGGCCCCGCCCAGCGTCACGCCCGCGGCATCCGCAACCGGCTCGAGCACAGCAACATGAACGACATCTTCCAGCATGGCGTGCATGAATTCATCCAGGAGTTCATCGCGGACAATTCCAGGCTGGGCGAAATCATCACGAAGCAGTATCTGATCTGATCCAAGCGGTCATTCCGGGACGCCCAAAGGGCAGATCCGGAATCTCGAGGTTCCGGGTTCGGCGCTCTCCGAGCCGCCCCGGAATGACGGAGCCAATCCACTATGCGCCTGCGAATCCAGCACACCACGACCTATCGCTACGAGCCGCCGGCCGGCAGCGTGATCCAGATCCTGCGCATGACGCCCGGCAGCCATGACGGGCAATATGTGGCGGAGTGGCAGATCGACGTTTCCACGGACACCAAGCTCGACACCCACGAAGACGCCTTCGGAAACGTGACGCATGTGCTGTCCTGCGGACCCGTCGCCGACATCAGGATCACGGCCGAAGGCCTGATCGAGACCCACGATACCGGCGGCGTGCTGCGCGGCGCCGATGAACGCTTTCCGCCGGGGATGTTCCTGCGCACCACCGACCTCACCTCGGTCAATCCGGCGATGGCGGCGGTCGCCCGCCAGTTCCGCAGCGAGGCCGAGAGCGACACGCTGGGCTTCCTGCACACGCTGATGACGGAAATCAGCGACCACATGACGTTCGACGAGGACCCGACCAACAGCGGCACTTCGGCCGCCGAGGCCTTCACCCTCAAGCGCGGCGTCTGCCAGGACTACGCGCATATCTTCATCGCCTGCGCCCGCGTCGGCGGTGTCCCGGCCCGCTTCGTCTCCGGCCACTTCCTGCGCTCGGACGGCACGGTGCACCAGGACGCCGGCCATGCCTGGGCCGAGGCCTATGTGCCCGATCTCGGCTGGGTCGGATTCGATCCGGCCAACAGCATCTGCACCACCGATGCGCATGTCCGCGTCGCCATCGGGCTCGACTATCTCGGCGCCGCTCCCGTGCGCGGCACCCGCTATGGCGGCGGTGCCGAGACGCTCGCGGTCACCGTCAAGGTGGAACAGGCCGGCCGCGGCGGGCAATCGCAGTCGCAGCGGCAGAGCTAAGCACCACCGCAGCACGCCAAGCCGCCGGCCGACCGCAGCAGCCGTGCTACACTCGCAAGGCATTCCAGGCGAGGTATCCCATGGCGACCGTCAAGCTGCTTTCGGACGATGAACTCTCCAGCGAGGCGCGGGCCGTCTTCGACGACATCCGCAAGACCAGGCAGTCGGACTTCGTCAACAATTTCTGGCGCGCTTTGGCGCATGATCCAAAGACGCTGCGGCGGACCTGGGAGAGCATCAAGGAGGTGATGGCGCCGGGGGCGCTCGATCCGAAGGTCAAGGAAATGCTGTATGTCGCGGTCTCGGTGGCGCATGGCTGCAGCTACTGCATCCATTCGCACACCGCCGCCGCACGGGCCAAGGGCATGACCGAAGCCGAATATGCCGAGCTCCTCGCCATCGTCGGCATGGCCGCTGAGACCAACCGGCTGGTCACGGCGCTCGGCGTGCCGGTGGACGCGGCGTTTCTCGCCGACCGCGCCGACTGATGCGCGGCCTCGCTTTCGGGGAATGACGGCCTGCCGCGGGATTCGGGGGTTTCATGCCTGCCTGAAATTGGCTAGTAATTCCGCGCAAACGCGTTCGGGGACTGGAAATGACCTATTGTTGCGGAATCCTTGTTCGGGACGGTCTGGTGATGATCGCCGACACCCGCACCAATGCGGGCCTCGACAACGTCTCGACCTTCCGCAAGCTGCACATCTTCTCCAAGCCCGGCGACCGCATCATGGCGATCGCCAGCGCCGGCAATCTCGCCATCAGCCAGTCGGTGCTGTCGACGCTGACCGAAGGTCTCGAGGATCCCCACACCGGCGAGGTCGAGACGCTTATGAACGCACCGACCATGTTCCAGGCCGCCCAGCGCATCGGCCGGGCGATCCGCGCCGTGCACGCGACCGAGGGACCGGCGCTGAAATCCGAAGACGTCTCCTTCGACGTCTCCTTCCTGTTCGGTGGCCAGATCAAGGGCGCGCGCATGCGCCTGTTCATGGTCTACACCGCCGGCAATTTCATCGAGTGCACCACCGACACGCCCTACCTGCAGATCGGCGAGCACAAATACGGCAAGCCGGTGCTGGACCGCGCCATGCATTACGACGTCGAACTCTACGAGGCGCTCAAGACGGGGCTGATCTCGATGGACTCCACCATGCGCTCCAATCTCGGCGTCGGCCTGCCGATCGACGTGCTGGTGGTGCGCAGCGATGCCTTCGATGCCGACCTCAACCACCGCATCGAGGCGGGCGAGCCCTATTTCCACGACCTGCGCTCGCGCTGGTCGGCGGCGCTGCGCGCGGCGCATCAGAACATCCCGCGCCCGCCCTACAAGAACGAACCCAAGACCTGAACAGCACAAGAAAAGGCAGGAAACGATGAGTGAGGCGAAGAAGATCGCAGTGGTGACGGGTGCCGGCACCGGTGTCGGACGCGCGGCGGCGCTGGCGCTGATGAACATTGGCTTCACCGTCGTGCTCGCCGGCCGCCGGCTCGACATGCTCGAGGAGACCGCCAGGCTCGGCCCCGCCGGCAAGAGCCTGTGCGTGCCCGCCGACATGACCAAGCCGGACCAGATCGCCGCGCTGTTCGACAAGGTGAAGGCGACCTATGGCCGCCTCGACGTGCTGTTCAACAATGCCGGCATGGGCGCGCCCGCCGTGCCGTTCGAGGACCTCGGCCTCGAACAGTGGCAGGCGGTGGTGAACACCAACCTCACCGGCCCGTTCCTGTGCACCCAGCACGCCTTCCGCATCATGAAGGACCAGAGCCCGCGCGGCGGCCGCATCATCAACAACGGCTCGATCTCCGCGCATGCGCCGCGACCGTTCTCGGCAGCCTACACCTCGACCAAGCACGCCATCACCGGCCTCACCAAGGCCTCCAATCTCGACGGCCGCATGTACGACATCGCGGTCGGCCAGGTCGATATCGGCAATGCCGCGACGCCGATGACCGACCGCATGGTCAACGGCCCCGGCGTGCTGCAGCCCGACGGCACCACCAAGCACGAGCCGCGCATGGATGCGAAAGCGGTCGGCGATGCCGTCGCCTACATGGCCGGCCTGCCGCTCGATGCCAACGTGCTGACGATGACGGTCATGGCGACCAAGATGCCGTTCGTCGGACGCGGCTGAGGACAGTTTGCAAAAACAACCCCATGCACAGTAGGCGTCAAGGGGCGCCTGCTGCGGGGGTGACACGGGGGTGACGTCGGCTAAGTCCGCGCATTGCCTCCACAATCGTCATTGCGAGAGCGTAGCGACGAAGCAATCCAGACTGTCGCCGCGGAAACAGTCTTGATTGCTTCGCTGCGCTCTCAATGACGGACGAGAGAGCCGAGCTCCCTACTCCAGGCTCTCCACCCGCCGCAGGCTGGGGAACAGCTTCATCCACAGCAGCGCCACCGCGACGGTGGCGACGCCGCCGAGCACGGCGGCGGGCATGGCGCCGAACAGCGCAGCCGTCAGGCCGCTCTCGAACTGGCCGAGCTGGTTCGAGGCGTTGATGAAGAGGAAATTCACCGCGCCGACCCGGCCGCGCATTTCGTCGGGCGTCGCAAGCTGCACCAGCGAGAAGCGGATCACGACGCTGATCGTGTCGGCGGCACCGAGCACGGCGAGCGACAGCACCGACAGCCACATCCAGGACGACAGCGCGAACACGATGGTGGCGAGGCCGAACACGATCACGGCCTGGAACATGCGCAGGCCGACATGCCGCGAGATCGCATGCCGCGCCAGCACGATCGTCATCAGCAGTGCGCCAACCGCGGGCGCGGCGCGCAGCACGCCAAGGCCGACCGGGCCGGTCTGCAGGATGTCGCGCGCATAGATCGGCAGCAGCGCGGTGACGCCGCCGAACAGCACGGCGAACAGATCGAGCGAGATGGTGCCGAGGATGGCGGGATTGCTGCGGATGAAGCGCACGCCCGCGAACACATTGTCCGCGCTCGTCCCGGCCTGCGCGACCGCCTGCGGCCGCGGCCGGATGAAGCCGGTCAGGATCATTCCGACGATCCAGAACAGCAGCATCGATGCATAGGCGAGAGAAGGTGCGACCGCATAGGCGAAGCCGCCGAGCGCGGGACCGGCGATGGTCGCGACCTGCCCCGCCCCGCTCGCCACCGCCGTGGCGCGCTGGAGCGATCCCTGCGGGGCGATCAGCGGCAGGAGCGCCGCGGTGGTCGGGCTCTCGAACGCGCCGGCGATGCCGAGCACGAAGGTCGCCGCGAAGATCTGCACCTCGCCGACCGCGCCGAGCCAGGTCGCGATCGCCAGATAGAGCGCGGTCGCGGCCTCCACGAGCTGGCACAGCTGCACCACGCGCTTGCGATCGTAGCGATCGGCGGCCTGCCCGGCGACGAACACCAGCAGCGCCGTGGGCAGGAACTGAACGAGGCCGACCATGCCGAGATCGAAGGCCGAGCCGGTGAGGTCGTAGATCTGCCAGCCGATCGCCACCGCCGCGATCTGGCTGGAGAAACGCGACAGGCTGCGCGACAGCAGGAAGAACAGGAAGGCGCGGTGGGAGAGAAGGTCGCGGGCGGTGACCACAGGATTCACGGACATCGGCTGTTCTGGCATCGCCTGCTGGGTCACCCTGAACCATTCACCTCGGGGAAATCAGTCCGCCTCGCGTGACGGACACTGGCCAGCTTGTCAACAGCGCGGGCGCCCCGGCATTGCCTTTGCAGCGCGGGCACGGCCATAATCATGCGGGGATTGGGGACATCATGCTGCGGCTGCAATCGGCACTCGGCGTTTTCGCATTGCTCTTCATCGCGTGGACGCTGGCCGAGAACCGCCGCGCGGTGTCGCTGCGGCAGGCCGCGATCGGGCTTCTCGCCACCGTCGCCACCGCGCTGGTGCTGCTCAAGCTGCCCGTGGTCGCGCACGCCTTCGGCGCCATCAACGATGCCGTCGGCGCGATCTCCGCGGCCTCGCGCGCGGGAAGCGCCTTCGTGTTCGGCTATGTCGGCGGCGGCGCGCTGCCGTTCGAGCTCAAGGTACCCGGCGCCGATTTCATCCTGGCGTTCCAGGCGCTGCCGATCGTGCTGGTGATGAGCGTGCTGACGACGCTGCTGTTCTACTGGCGCGTGCTGCCGCCGGTCGTGCGCGGCATGGCCTTTCTGCTCGAGCGCACGCTCGGCGTCGGCGGCGCGGTCGGTCTGTCGACCGCCGCCAACGTCTTCCTCGGCATGGTCGAGGCGCCGCTATTCGTGCGGCCGTATCTTTCGCAGATGACCCGGAGCGAATTGTTTCTGGTGATGACCGGTGGCATGGCCGGCATCGCCGGCACGGTGCTGGTGCTCTATGCGACGCTGCTTGCTCCCCTCATCCCCGATGCGGCCGCGCATTTCGTCATCGCCTCCGTGCTGGGCGCACCCGCCGCGATCCTCGTCAGCCTGATCATGGTCCCCGAGACGAGCGGGCGGCGCACCGGCGGCGCGC
>CAYREH010000030.1:79884-82089 GCA_964423245.1 uncultured Bradyrhizobium sp.
CTCGTCAGCCTGATCATGGTCCCCGAGACGAGCGGGCGGCGCACCGGCGGCGCGCTCGACGACCCCGAGATGCACGTGACCGGCACGATGGACGCGATCGTCAAGGGCACCGGCGCTGGCCTCGAACTCCTGCTCAACATCGTCGCGATGCTGCTGGTGCTGGTCGCGCTCGTGCATCTCGCCAATGCCGTGCTCGGCCTGCTGCCTGATGTCGCCGGCGCGGCGATCTCGCTGCAAAGGCTGCTCGGCCTCGTGATGGCGCCGGTGTGCTGGCTGATGGGACTGCCCTGGGATCAGGCCGTCACCGCCGGCAGCCTGATGGGCACCAAGACGGTGCTCAACGAACTGATCGCCTATGTCGAGTTCGCCAAGCTGCCGCCCGAGGCGCTGGATCCGCGCGCGCGCCTGATCATGCTCTACGCGCTCTGCGGCTTCGCCAATTTCGCCAGCCTCGGCATCATGATCGGCGGCCTCGGCGTGATGGCGCCGGAGCGCCGCGACGAGATCAACGCGCTCGGGCTGAAGTCAATCGTGTCGGGTACGCTCACGACCTGCCTGATGGGGGCGGTGGTGGGGGTGTTGGCGTGACGAAAGCGTCCGTCATGGCCGGGCTTGTCCCGGCCATCCACGTTCGTCGCCGCATCAAAGGCGTGGATGCCCGGGACAAGCCCGGGCATGACGGTCGAGACAGCGGCGTCGGTCATTGCGAGCGAAGCAATCCAGAGTCTCAACACGGAAACAGTCTGGATTGCTTCGTCGCAAGAGCTCCTCGCAATGACGGGTGGCGAGATGTGCGCGCCTTTCCGACTCCGCCTACGCCGTCAGCTCCACCGTCCTGAACTCCGCCGGCAGGATCACCTCCAGCAGTTCGACGTCGTCGGAATAGTCCAGGATCATGTGCTTGATCTTCGGCGGCTGTGTCCAGGCGCTGCCCTCTTTCATCAGGGTCTCGCCCTGCCCGTCCATGTAGGTCTTCACCCAGCCCTTGAGCACATAGACCATCTGGAAATCGACGGCATGGAAATGCAGCTTCGACACCTCGGCCGGATCGCACGGCCCCTGCAGCCGGATCACATGCGCCTGGGCGAGGCCGTGCGTCGCCGCGGCGATGCCGAGGTCGCGATATCTGGCGTAGGCGCGCAGGCCGTCGGACTTGAAGTCTTCCTCGCGGTGATGGCTGATGGCGATGCGCTGCTTCGGCCGCGCGGGCTTCTTGATCGATGATTTGGCTGGCGTTGCGCGCGCCTTCGATGTCACCGTCTTGCGGGCCGGGGATCGCACCGCGGCCTTGGTGCCGCTCCGCTTCTTCACGGCGCTCTGTGCTGCGCTGCGCGATTTCACTTTCCTGGCCATGGGCCGCCTCCCCTGTTGTTGTGGAGGGAGGCTAGCACAGAAAAAGGTCTCCCAGGGCGGGTTAGCCGAAGGCGCAACCCACCCTCCTTCCCCAATTGCGGACCGAAATTGGTGGGTTACGCTTCGCTAACCCACCCTACGAAACCGATCAGTGCAGCCTGAACACGCCGTCGACGGCGCGCAGTTCGGCCGGCTTGATCAGCTTGGAATGCGCCACCGTCACCGAATGCAGCGGGCCGTCGAGCTTCTCCTGCCAGAAGGCGAGGAAATCGGTCAGCGCCGGAAATTTCGGGAACATGTCGTAGTCCTGCCAGACATAGGTCTGGAGCAGCGAGGGATGATCCGGCATGCGGTAAAGGATCTGTGCCGTCGTCAGCCCGTAACCCAGCAACTGTTTCCGGAAGTCCTCCGAAACACCCCCAACGCGCAGTCCCATGCCAAACCTCCTTTGCAGGAGCGCATTCAGGGGTGGCTTGATCGGTGCCCCGGGAGCCACCCGGAAACGATGCGCTCACATGAGAGAAATGTGACGCAAACTGACGCCTCATCTCAAGCCCAAAAGTTTAACAAGCTGTTGAATTTCAACGCTTTAGCAGCAGATGCGCGTCCGTGCTAATACGGCTGCGCGCCGCCGTTAACGATAGTGCGGCGAACTGGCACTCACCGCTTCCGGGTGCTGATTTTTCTGCTAGAAGCCCTTGCCCCCGCAAAAGTCCTGCCCTATTTCAAGCTTGCTCGTGCTAGCACTCGCGGGCAACGATTGCTAACAACCCTGAAATTCTCAACCCGAGCAAATGCTTAGGAGGACTGCATGAAATTCCGTCCGCTTCACGACCGCGTCGTGGTCAAGCG
>CAYREH010000031.1:0-81097 GCA_964423245.1 uncultured Bradyrhizobium sp.
CTCTGCGTCCGTATGCGGAATAATGCAGATTTGGAGTGATCACACCTGTGCATCTGTGGATGACACCCACATGGCCCGAGCTTTTCTAACGTCATAGCATTTGGTCGTTGCGGTCATCTGTCCGGCCTTTGCTTGCGGTCTATTAGGTACCGCATGGCCTTGATGGTTGTCCGCTGATCGGGCCCCAATCATCGTTGACGGACTCAAGGTCCGTGCACAGGTTCGAGGTGTCCTGATCCTCGGTATGTCGACCGGATGCCATCACGTCGTCATTGCCCTTGCCAAGCTTAGTGTTCGTTAGTTTGTACGGTAGCGCGGCGGTCGCCGCTTCACTTCATTGCCAAGCCATCTTTCTCTACGCGATTCCGAACGGTCGTTCTCGGAAGGTGCCGCCGCGCTGCATGATGGCCCAGACGATCCGGGCCAGTTTGTTGGCGACAGCGACGGTGACCACGCGCGCCGGCCGGCGGGCCAGCAGCGCATTGACCCACCCAGCCAGTTCGGGTTTGTTGCGCACGTAGCGGACGACCGCGGTTGCGCCGAGCACGAGCAGCCGCCGCAGATATGGCTCTCCCTTCTTGGAGATCCCACCCAATGCCATCTTTCCTCCACTGCCATTCTGTCGCGGCACCAGCCCTATCCAGGCCGCGAAGTGGCGCCCCGACTTGAAGGCGCTGGCGTTCGCGACGGTTGCCACCAGCGCAGTCGCTGTGATGATCCCAACTCCGGGGATGGTAGCGAGTCGCAAGCTCAGTTCATTGGCGCGATGACGAGCCAGGATGCTCGATGGCCTTGATTTTCGACTGCAGATCCTCACTGCATCAGGATCAGCTCGGCGCAGGCTCGAGCCGGCTCCGGAAGCTCGCCGTCCTGGGCTAGAACCTCGAGCTCCGGAACACGCCATACCCCCTTGGGAGCGATCAGGCCAAACTCGGCAGGCTGACCACGCAGCGAGTTGACTAGCATGGTGCGCTGTCGCACGAACAGATCTCGGGTACGATGGAGCATTAGGATCGATTGCTGCTCGGCGCTCTTGATCGGCGCAAACCGCATCGTCGGCCTGGTGGCAGCTTCGCAGATGGCTTCGGCATCGACCTCGTCCTTCTTGCCGCGCTTAACATAGGGTTTCACGTAAGCGGCCGGCATCAGCTTGACCTGATGACCCAGTGCGGTCAGCTCTCGGCCCCAATAGTGGGCCGTGCCGCAGGCTTCCATGCCAATCACACAAGACGGAAGTTTGGCAAAGAATGCGATCAATTCTGAACGGCGGAGCTTCTTACGAAGAACGGCTTTGCCTGCAGCATCGACGCCATGCGCTTGAAAAACATGTTTGGCGAGATCGAGGCCGATAATGGTAGGAGACATTGTGGATGGCTCCCCTCTTAGTTGCTATCAGCAACATTCTGGCACATCGATGCCGTGGAGTGGGTGGGTTCAAAGGATGAAAAAGACGCCTGTTGTCGTCCTGCCGGTTGCTGCTGCACTTGCGTCATTGTTGGCTTTGCAGAACGCAAGGATGTCATCGTTGAGCAGCGCCAAGTTCGACGCGATGACGAACTGTAATTCCTTTCCCGCCCGAGGCCCTTCGATATTGGCGGCTTCGACGATCTTCGCGATTAGCGGGAAGTTCAGGAGGGGCTCGCCACCTTGAAACTCGATCTTAATCAGCGGAGCTGGGCTTTGAAGGGCAATCGCAAGGGCGCGCTGCGCGATCTCTTCGCTCATATCGAAGCGGGAGCGGTCTGAGCTTTGGCGCGACACTTGACAGTACGGGCATGAATGCTCGCATCGTAAGGTCACGACGAACAAGTGGAGCGCAGAGGGTTCTCGAAGGAACGCCATACGGCTCCGCAGCCGCATGGCCAGTAGTTGCAACTGCGCGGTTTGCCCTGCTCTGGTGATGAGATGCGATGCATACGCTTTGTCGTATAACTCGTCGCCCGGTGCAAGTTGCAGTTCGACAAGCCGCCCAAACTCCAGCATATTGCTCTCGACATCTCTTGATGGTCCTGCCGATCTTCACAACAAGAACCGACCCAGGCCCGGCGGAAACAGCTACGAGCTGGCGGTAAAGGGCATCAAGAGAGCACAAGATGTTCTTGGGAAAGACCGTGTGGGTGCCTTAGTGACCACGACCGAACGCAGCTTGGGTCGTGCCGAAGAGATCATCAATGAGTATTTGACCCTCGGGCTCGGTGGCATCTTCCTGCGCCCCCTCTCGCCTTACGGCTTCGCGGTCAAGACGAAGCAAGTTCAGAAGTACGATGCGAACGGGTGACTTGACTTCTATAGGCACGGCCTCCGCTACATCCTCGATCTCAATCGCAGCGGAACACCCTTTGTCGAGTTCTATACTGCACTTGTTCTGGCGCGGATGTTGACGGATAGGCCGACGGGCTATGTTGACCTGCGCAGCCCCGCCGGGATTGGTTTGGGGGCGCTGGTCTACAACTACGACGGCCGCGTGTTCGCATCGGACGAAGGGCGGATGCTGGCTGAGATCGGCGACGACACGTTCGTGCTTGGAAACGTCGCCGATGCGACGTACCGCTCGCTCGTCACATCCGACAAGTTGATTGAGCTGGTTGGAGCCTCCCTGTCGCAGTGTGCTCCTGAATGCCACGGCTGCGTCTACGAGAGCTGCTGCGGGGCCGATCCGGTTAACCACCACGCCACCCAGCATGATGCCGTAGGCATCAAACCGCTATCTGGCTTCTGTGAACGTCAGAAGGGGGTGATGGAGACCGTCATCGATCTGCTTCACAGGTCTCCCGAGGACGCTGTGATCTTGCGCCGATGGAGTGCTGCATGACCGTGCCGCTGCCGCTACGAGGCTCAATCGCAAACGTGCGCGGCTTCTCTGACTTGTCGGGCTGGCACGTGATCCGCACCCGTTCTCCAAAACGGCGGTCCTCCTCCGCACGATGCAGACGCAGCGCTCATTCGAACATCCGAAGACGTTCACGCTGCGATTGCGTCTGGGTTTACAAGCGGCGTGATTGTGGGCGGCGCAGTGGACGCGGGCCGTGTTAGCCCCAACGCCCTGCGCAATCTAATGGTACTGCCGAGCGGGTGCGACTACCTTGCGGACGGGGATGTTCTTGGTTTCCACCCCTCATCGCGCCGCTATCGAACTCTCTATAGGCGATCCTCGACGCACAATTCGTTCTTAGTTACTGAGCGTTGCAATCACCTCTGTTTAATGTGCTCGCAGCCACCTCGCGATGTGGACGACGGCTGGATCATGGACGAGATCAAGGCTGCGATACCGCTTGTTCATCCGGCAACTAAGGTCCTCGGGTTCACGGGTGGCGAGCCTCTTCTTGACTGGCAGAGTTTCATTGGAGTGCTTGAGGCATGTCGCGACTTGTTGCCAAGCACGGCGGCTTACGTTCTGACCAACGGCCGTGGTTTCGCGTGGCGCGAAGTAGTTTCAGCTTTGGCTGACGTTCGCCACCCCTCCCTCACGGCGGGAATACCCATCTACGCGGCGGTGGATCATGTGCACGACTACGTCGTGCAATCTCGCGGCGCATTTGATGAGACGGTGCTTGGGGTCCTGAAGCTTAAGGATCGTGGCCAGCGCGTCGAGATACGGGTCGTCCTTCACGCCATCACAGCGCCTCGGATCGTCGAGACCTGCCGCTGGCTCGCCCGCAATCTTCCTTTTGTGGACCATGTCGCGTTGATGGGTCTGGAGAACACAGGCTTCGCGCTTGCCAATGCCGGCGTGCTCTGGATCGACCCGTTGGACTACCGAGAAAACTTGGCAGAGGGCGTTGACTTGCTCGCGGCGGCCGGCGTTCCTGTCTCGGTCTACAACCTGCCCCGCTGCGTGTTAACAAAATCGACGTGGACCTACGCCGCGCAGTCGATTTCTGACTGGAAGAACGGCTACCTCGAGCAGTGCGATCGATGCGTGGAGCGGCCACATTGCAGTGGTTTCTTCACCACAGGGCGTCCAAGGCACAGCCGAGCAATCGTGCCGATCCTAGCTACAGCTTTGTAGGTGGGTACCTACCTGGTTAGCACTACTTTGGCAGATTGTCGGTTTTGCCGTGCTTTATAGGATTCCCGAATCAATTTTTCAATGATTCATGGGTGGTCGGCTCATGGAGGGCTGACCATGGCGGGATGGGAAGACGAACTTGAACGCTGGCTGATGCCGTTCTTGGACCGGCTGGGTCATAAGACTCGGCAGCGGATGTGTCCTCTGTATGTTGCGGGACTGATCGGTCCTGGCGATCGCAAGAGCGTTCAGCCGATGGCGGAGCGCCTTGCCACGGGCAACTACGACCAACTGCACCATTTCATTGCGGACGGTGTCTGGGACGCGACGCCGCTGGAGACGGAACTGCTCAACCAGGCGGACCGACTTGTCGGCGGCAGGGATGCGGTGCTCGTCATTGATGACACCTCACTGCCGAAGAAGGGCGAACGCTCGGTTGGTGTTGCGGCTCAATACGCGTCGGCTCTCGGCAAAACGGCAAATTGCCAAACGCTGGTGTCTTTGACGCTTGCGCGCGGCGAAGTGCCAGTGATGATTGCGTTACGTCTCTTCCTGCCTGACAGTTGGACAAGCGACGTGTCTCGTTTGAAGCGTGCTCGCGTGCCAGTCGAACACCGAACGCCACGGTCCAAGCCGGAAATTGCTCTGGCCGAGATTGACCGCGCGATGGCGGCCAACGTGCGCTTTGGCTGTGTGCTGGCGGATGCAGGATACGGACTTAGCGCACCATTTCGACAAGGGCTGACAGAGCGCGGGTTGGCTTGGGCTGTCGGCATCCCTCGGCACCTGAAGGTGTATCCGGTCGATGTGAAGCTCATTTGGCCGATCACCAAAGTCCGCGGGAAACCACGAAAGCACCACGTGCCCGATATCTTATCGATTGCGGCAGAACAAATGCTGGCCAGCGCCAAATGGAAAGCCGTGAGTTGGCGCAGCGGGACGAAAGGTCGGCTGAAAGCCCGATTTGCGGCTCTCCGTGTCCGCACCGCCGACGGCCCTCCTCAGCGGATTTGGGATAAGGGTCAGCAGCATCTCCCGGGCGACGAAGCTTGGCTCATTGGCGAGCAACGTGCCTCAGGGGAGAAGAAATACTATCTTGCCAATCTCCCTGCGGCGACGGATCTGCGCACACTAGTCGCCACCATCAAGGCAAGATGGATTTGTGAGCAGGCGCATCAGCAGTTGAAGGGTAAGCGGAGCTTTTCTCCCATTTGATTGATTGGTTTCCCTTCGGCTTTCGCTCTGCGATTCTTGGCTGGTCAGAGAGCCAAGAGGAGACTGAAGGCGATGGAACAATCGGGGGAGGAAGCCGAAGCTGATGGCTTTGTAGGGAAGCTTACGCGCCGGACGCGTTCTGGAGGCCGGTTATGGTCTGCGGAGATCAAGGGGCGCGCTGTTTTCGAGAGCATGAAGCCCGACGCCCGCGTATGTGATGTCGCACGGCGTTATGGTGTGAAGGCCCAGCAGTTGACGACGTGGCGCAGATTGGCGCGTGCTGGCCGGCTCGCATTGGTCACGGACGACGCGGCGGATTTCGTGTCGATCGAGCTGAACGATCCAGCGGCGTCAGGCAAGAGCGAGGGGCCCGTCGAGATTACGATTGGCAAGGTTTCGGTCCGCCTGGATGCGGACGTGTCGGCGGTGCGGATCGCGGAGATCGTGACTGCGATCGAGCGTGGCGCATGATCATTCCGGCGCAGGGACTGCGGATTGTGCTTGCTGTGCGTCCTGTTGACTTCCGGTGTGGGCACGACGCGCTGGCCGGCCTGGTGCAAAACACGCTTGGGCTTGATCCGCATTCGGGCCTGATCGTGGTTTTTCGTTCGAAGCGCGCCGACCGGCTGAAGATTTTGCTATGGGACGGCACCGGCCTCGTTTTGGTCTACAAGCGCCTTGGCCGCGATGGTCGTTTCGAGTGGCCGCAGATCAGCGACGGCGTCATGCATCTGACGCGCGTGCAGTTCGAAGCGCTGTTTGAAGGACTGAACTGGAAGCGAGTGGGCGAACGGATTGTCGCGACGCCAGCTGCGGCGAACTGACTCAGACCCGACAACCTGTTTCGCGCGGGGCTTTGGGATGATAGCTTGCGGATGTGTCGCCATCCCCGATTGATCCCGCCCGTCTTGCAGCGCTGCCCGCCGATTTGCGAGCGCTCTTCCGCGCGCAGGAAGCGATGATTGAAGCCGAGCGTCGTCGCGCTGACGATGAATGCTCGGCGCGCCTTCATGTCGAGAGCGAACTGGCTGCGTCCAAAGAGACCGTCGAACGCCTCGAACTGCTCGTGAAGGAGTACGAGCGCGCACGTTTCGGCAAACGCTCGGAGAAGTTCAATCCCGATCAGATGCAACTGGTTCTCGAAGACATCGAGATTGCCATCGCCGAAGTCCAGGAGCGCCAGGACGATCGTGCGCGCCGCGCCGGCACGGCGCCGTCCAGCCGCCGGACCGGCCGCGCTGCCCGTGCCTTTCCCGCGCACCTGCCGCGCATCGAGCAGGTGATCGAACCCGAGAACCTCGAGTGTCCCTGCGGCTGCGGTCGGATGGTCCAGATCGGCGAGGATCGCTCCCGTCGTCTCGATGTCATGGCGGCCCAGTATCGGGTGATCGAGACGGTGCGACCGCGCTACGCCTGCGCAAACGGCTGCGCCGGTGTTGCTCAGGCGCCGGCGCCCGCCCATCTCGTGGAGGGTGGCATCCCCACCGAGGCGCTGCTGGCGCAGGTGGCGGTCGCCAAGTTCAGCGAGCACATGCCACTCTATCGTCAGTCGCAGGTTCTGGCCCGGCATGGCATCTTCATCGATCGCGCCGTTCTGGCAGACTGGATGGGAACGGTCGCCTTCCACCTCGCGCCGCTGGTCGAGCGCATGAGCGTCGTGATGAAGCAATCGGGCCGCTTGTTCATGGACGAGACCAGGGCGCCCGTGCTCGATCCGGGCCGGGGCCGAACGAAGACCGGTTATCTGTGGGCTGTCCTGCGCGACGATCGCGGCCACGGCGGCGCTGATCCACCAATCGTGGTCTACCACTACGCACCAGGACGCGGTGGCGGACATGCTGAGCGCATCCTCGAGGGCTTCGACGGCATCCTTCAGGTCGACGGATACCAGGGCTATCATCGGCTCGCACGGCCCGAGCGCAAAGGCGGCGTGCCACTGCGGCTGGCCGCATGTTGGTCCCACTCAAGGCGTGAGATCATCGCAGCAACTCCGAAAGCCGGCTCACCGATCGCCGAAGCCGTTCTCGCGCGCATCGCCGCACTCTATGCAATCGAGAAGGAGATCCGTGGCGCCGACGCCCCGGCTCGGCAAAAGACCCGTAACGAGCGATCACGGCCGCTGGTCGCTGAACTCGAGAGGTTCCTGCGCGAGCAAGCCGCCCGCCTGTCGCCGGGCAGCGAGATGGGCAAGGCGATCGCCTATCTCCTGAACCATTGGGATGGCCTCACCTTGTTTCTCGACGATGGTTGCGTTGAGATGGACACCAATCCCGTCGAAAATCAAATCAGGCCGCTGACTCTGACGCGTAAAAATAGTTTATTTGCTGGTCACGACGAAGGAGGTCGTTCATGGGCGCGCATAGCTTCGCTCATCGCCACCTGCAAGATCAACGGCGTGGAGCCCTACGCCTGGATGAAAGCGACCCTCAAAGCGATCGCAACTGGTCACCCGCAGTCCCGGATCGACGAACTCCTGCCCTGGTCGTTCGGCCGCACCTCGTGATTCTCCGTCGTTGCCGCCTCCATACCCGCCGCCAACGATTTGCAAACACGCTGATCAACAGGCTGCAATCCCCACGCCAAACCTTTGCGAATGGGACGCGAACGTCGCTTACGTTGAAGGAGGAGCTTGGACTTGATCACTTCGAGGGACGATCATGGCAGGGTCTTCATCGCCACGCCCTGATGACAATGATTGCCTACGCCTTCCTGCAACATCGTCGCCTCGCACACGCGGGGCGGAAAAAAAAGAATCAACGGACCTCCGCCTCAGCCAACCATGCCCGCCGTACGTCACGCCATCGTCGATCTCATCCTTCGGCCGCCGTCTCAACGGTGTCCATACTGCCGAAAACAAATCCATGAAAAACACCGGCGCAAATAGATTCTGCCAAAGTAGTGTTAGGGCGTGGACTCATAACGCGCGGCCAGCCATAGTCTGATCGACGCAAGCTGTTCGAATGCAAGGTAGTTGGCAGCCAGCTTGTCATGGCGGGTTGCAACGCGACGGCATTGCTTGATCTTGTTGAAGAAGCGCTCGATCCGGTCGCGGTAGAGAGAGGGGCTGAAATTGATCGGATCACTGCGATTGCGTTTTGGCGAGATATTGGCCCATGCGCCTCGCCTCATGGCAAGTCAGCGCCAGAAAGCTGCAGAAGGCGGGCGTGCACACCGAAGTCGCGGAGCGCCGCACTCTGAACACGGTTGTGCGCGCACCGGGAACGGGTCAGGAAGATGAGTGCCGCAAAGCGGTCGTGTCGTTGCGATTAGAAGCCTTCATCGACAGCGTCGAAAACGTCACCATCGGCTCGCATGTCCACAAGGGACAACGGCTCATGCGCATCTACGGTCCGAGCCTGTCAAGAGCAGCTGCCGAATATCTCTCAAAAGGCGAGCGTCCGGTTGCGCGCCTACAGAGCCGCGACCTCCACTTCGAATGCGGGAATATCTCTGGCACGACCGTGCCGCCTTCCACTTCCTGACGGATGTGGCGAAGGCGGTTCATGCGATGCGATCCAAGGGCTGGGGACATGCCGTCAAAGGCCACAGGAGGGTCAAGTGCGAGGCTGACAACTTGCCGCGAGCCCTTCATACGCTGCGAGCGCGTTTTATCGGCTTGCCGCATCCCACGTCGCTCAAGATAACCCAGAAGAGCTATCAGCCGCATCAGGCTCATGGCGACGCCAGATACTTCAGCTCGATAAAGTGTGGAGAGGGACCAGAAGATGCACCCGGCCGGCGGGGCGCCAGCCGGGATGCATGCCGTTAGGTTTACTTCCGCCCTTCGTGCTCCCAGTGAGCGGTGATATCCGCGCCGGATTTTGTCAGATGCACGTGCTGGTCAACGTGGTCGATCCAGGCGACCGGGATGAAGTGATGATGGTCGCCATCCGGGGAACTTTGTTTGGTCAGCTTGATCTTGTCGGCGCCCTCCAGATGGTCGACCTTGCCGACGGTCTTTTTGTCGGATGAAATGACGTCCATGTGCTCTTTGATTTGCGAAGTGTCCGGCATAATAATCTCCTACGAGTGTAGAAATCAGAAACGCGCCACGAGGGTTAAGGTTGCTTAATCGATTAGCCGTTCTATCCCCGCGCAGATCCGCGCCAACGCTCCGAGCCGTCCAAGGGTGAATATGGCCGGTTGGTTTTATACCCTGATCCCAAGCGTCGCCGTCGTTCTGGGGGCTGCCGTCGCGCTCTGGCGGCAGCCGACGCCTGTGATCGCCGCTGCGATTCAGCATTTCGCGGCGGGCGTCGTTTTCGCCGCCGCGGCCGGGGAACTCCTCCCGGACATCAAACATCGCCAGTCGGTCTGGGCGGTCATCCTTGGTGGAGCCGCCGGCATCCTTGTCACGCTCCTGATCAAGCGTCTGGGCGAAAAGGCCACAGGCACCCTTGGCTTGGTCATCATGGTCGCGGTGGACATCTTCATTGACGGGTTGGTCCTCGGTATCGGTTTCGCCGCCGGCGCCAAACAGGGTTTCCTCCTTACGGTAGCGCTCACGATCGAAGTGCTTTTTCTCGGGCTGTCTCTCACCGGCGAATTGTCGGAAACCGTCCGGCAACCGATGAAGCTTCTCGCGATCATTACTGGCCTCGCTGTGCTGTTGCCGATCGGGGCGGCCGTCGGCATCCCTGTCAGTCATCTGCCCAATTTCTGGATCGCGGCATTCTTTTCGTTTGGTTTGATAGCGCTACTATACCTCGTCACCGAAGAGCTTCTGGTGGAAGCTCATTCGGCTCCGGAGACACCGTGGGTAACCAGTCTTTTTTTCGTGGGTTTTCTGCTGATTCTCCTGTTGGACGAAGTCGCCGGTTGAATGCCAAACTTCCTTCTTCTTGGGAGAGACAGTGCAGACAAGCCCTTTTCAAGCGTGGCTGGCCAAGATCGGATGGGAGATTGCGGTCGCGGTGGCTCTGGCGGCGGCGCTCGCTATCAGTACGGGAGCCACGAGCACGCTTTTCTTTCGCTATTTAGCGGGCGTCAGCGGGCTCGGATCTCTTGTGAACGCGGCGGTAGCCATCGGCCGCGGGCGTCAGCTCACGGAGCGCCTATCCGAGTGGGACGAGGCGATCGTTCTCGCCACGATGTCCGCCGGCGCGCATCTGATCGCCGGCGACGGCGGCGACCGCCAGCATCGGGGTGCCCAAAATTTCGGGCGGCGACAA
Organism: uncultured Bradyrhizobium sp.; assembly: GCA_964423245.1. Lineage (GTDB taxonomy): Bacteria > Pseudomonadota > Alphaproteobacteria > Rhizobiales > Xanthobacteraceae > Bradyrhizobium. Next base: position 10,396 of record CAYREH010000031.1, read on the forward strand.
GAACCGCTTATATGCCTCGTACAGAATATAAATTGTCAACTGCAGGAGCACGACCGCATTGAGCAGTGCGGCGAGGATTTCAGTCCGCAGATAGCCGTAGGTCTTTTGGGGCGTTGCCGCTTTTTGCGCGAAATGAATTGCAAATAGCGCCAAGCCCAACCCGCCGGCATCGGTCGCCATATGCGCGGCATCCGCGATCAAAGCGAGGCTGCCGGTCCAGATTCCGCCAACGATTTCGGCCGTCATGTACGTCAACGTCAGGGCCAGCGCCGCATAAAGAGGCCTGCGGTGCCGCCCGGCCGCCGACGGGATTGCACCTCCGTGCGAATGACCTTCCCCCATAACCAAAACCTTTCTCTTTTGCGAACAACCTCAAGCGCATTTTCCGGCAGCGTGACGGCCAGGTGAACATTGTCCGAGAGAATCAGTTATTCGATAATCTGGGGGTTCCGGACGGGCGCGGGACAATGTAATAGTATTACTCGGCAAGACTTGCTAATCGGAACATATGAACCATCGGCTGAACAAAAAGTTGCCGGGATCGCAAGCGTCGGGCGTTCGCCGTACGATGCTGGCGTTGCTTGCCTTTACCTATCTTTTCGTCGGAATGTCGCATGCCATTTCCTGCGCCGATGAGGTCGTGGTGGCCTCGATAGCCTCTGATTTCAGCATCCCTTTAGATGAAGGTGGTCCAGACGACGATGGAACCAAAAAGCTGCCGGTGGTCACCAGCCATTGCTACGTCTGCGCGCCGGTCCTGACGCCGGCGCTGGCCGCGGTAGGCGGTCCGTCTGCGAAGCCCGTCAGACTGTCCATTGTGGCTCAAAACCGTCTTCACGCCAACCCTCTCTGGCTCGATACGCCGCCACCCAAGGATCTCACCTGAGCAATTAGCCGAACGCGCGACTAAGTCGCGTGGTCATCTGTTTCGCTATTCAGGTTGATCTTATGTGGTTGGTTCGAGTGGCTCTGCGCCTGGTGGGTGCAGTGCTTTTATTCACGATTCCTGTCGAGGCCGCCGAACGTGCGTCGCCAGCCATTTCGTTGCCGCAAGCACTGCAAAGAGCCCTGGCGGCGAATCCGCGGTTGACGGCGGCTGAGCGTGATATCGGAATCGCCGGCGGGCTTCGCATTCAAGCGGGCGTACTTCCCAATCCGGACGTTTCGTTCGAACTCGACAACGCGCTGGGATCGGGGCTTTACAAAGGCCTCCGATCGGCCGAGACCAATCTGCAGCTCAGCCAGCTCGTCGAATTGGGTGGCAAACGGGAAGCACGCATCGCCGCCGGCGAGGCCGGCATCGGCACGGCAGTCTGGCAGCGACGCGCCACGCGGCTCGAAGTTCTATCGGAAGCCGCGATCGCGTTCATCACAATCATCAGTGCGCAGCGGCGGATCGAGATCTTTGACGAGCAGATCGAGGGATTTGAAACACTTATTCCCCTGTTGGAAAAGCGTGTTCAGGAAGGTGCTTCTTCACCGGCTGAAACGCTGCGCGCGCGGGTCGCGGCCGATTTATTCCGGGTCGAGCGGGAACGCGCCAAGACACAACTAGCCTTAGCGCGTCGCGACCTCGCAATCCTGATGGGCGACAGCAGCCCTCATTTCGGCAAAGCGTTGGGACGCCTGACCAACATCGGCCAACCGCCGCCCTTCCGGGACGTGTTGCAAGCGATTGAAGCCAATCCGCAACTGTTGCGGTGGACGGCGGTTGCGGCCCAACGCAACGCCGAGCTTCTGATCGCGCGTCTGAAAGCAATACCCGACCCGCGCATTTCGGCGGGCTGGCGGCACTATCAGGACACGAATGACAACGCCGTACGATTAGGCGTTTCCATCCCGATACCAATTTTCGATCAGAATACCGGCAACATCATCGCCGCGCAGGAAACGCTCGCCAAGACCGATGCGGAGCGTGCGATCAACAAACTTGTCCTGACCAGTATCGTCGGTCGAGCCTACGACACCCTCACCGGCGCCTTGGCCGAACTCAAGCTGCTGCGGACATCGATTATTCCGAATGCACGCAGCGCTTCCGAGACCATCCAGAGCGGCTATCTGCAAGGACGGTTTACGCTCCTCGAATTGCTCGATGTCAAAGGTTCGGTCTTGCAGGCGCTGCTTCGGGAGCAGGAGGCTCTGCAGAACTTTCACATTGCCATCGCGACGATCGAAGGTCTTGTCGGCAATCCGTTTACGCTCACGCGCGAGACCTCAAGATGAAACGACTTCTGAGATACTTGTTTTTTGTGCTGGTCGCAGCGGTGCTGGTCTATGGCGGCTACCGAATGCTGAAACCGGCCGTACCCAAGACGGCGCCTACCGAAAAAGCCGAGAAAGAAGAGCATGCGGACAGCGTCGCTCTGAGCGACGCCAAGATCGAGGCGGCTGGAATTGAGCTGGTAAAGGCCTCAACCGGTGTGTTGCGGGACAGCCTGTTGCTGAACGGTATCGTTCAGCCAAACCAGGAGTCGCTGGTTCAGGTCACGCCGCGCTTTCCTGGCATCGTCCGGGACGTCCGCAAGCGGATCGGCGACGTCGTTCAGAAGGGCGATGTGCTGGCCGTCATCGAAAGCAACCAGAGCCTGACGCAATACGAGTTGAAGGCGTCGCTTGCGGGCACGGTGATTGATCGCCAAACGACCCTTGGGGAATTTGTTTCCGAACAGAAGTCGGCATTTGTCATCGCGGATCTGTCAGCGGTTTGGGTCGACTTCTCGGTCTACCGCCGCGACCTAAAGCGGGTGAGCATTGGCGACCAGGTCCTGATCGATCCGGCCGACGGCGGCCCCCCGATCGAGGCCAAGATTTCCTATCTTTCCCCCGTTGGGAGCAGCGACACCCAAAGCGCCGTTGCCAGGGCAATCGTGACGAATTCCAGCCAGCGGCTGCGGCCGGGATTGTTCATCACGGGTCGGCTGACGTTGTCGGCCAAGAAGGTTCCGGTCGCAGTAAAGTCGTCTGCGCTTCAAACAGTTGAAAATCGAACCGTCGTATTCGTGCGCAACGGCGAGAAATTCGAGGCCAGAGATGTCGAGGTGGGCGATCGCGACCCGCAGCTCGTCGAAATTCTCTTCGGCGTCCTCGATGGCGATCTCTACGCAGCGCAGAACAGCTTCATCGTGAAGGCTGAGATGACAAAGGGAGCGGGTGGCGATGAGCACTGACGACAGCAAGACTTTGATCACCGCCCTGATCCGGCCGCACATGGAGGGTCATGTCGTCCGTGCGCTGCACGAACTTCCGGATTTCCCCGGCTTCACCTTCGACGAAGTGAGGGGACAAGGAAGAGGGCGCGGACAGGGCGGCAGTTACATCGCAACCGATACGGATCTCACCTACCATCTGTACCTCGAGTTGAGATTGGTCTGCCGGTCCGACTTGGCTGAGGACATTTGCGTCCGGATCGCCGCGGCCGCATGGACGGGCAGAAAAGGTGACGGCGTCGTCTACACGACGCCGGTCCATTCGTTCTCGCGCGTCAGGGAAATTGGCAAGCGCCCGGAGCAACCACATGATTGACGCGATTCTATCCTTCGCCATCCGGCAGCGTTGGCTGGTAATGATCGGTGTTTTTGTCATGGCCGCTTTCGGTGCCTGGAATTTCACGCGGCTGCCGATCGATGCCGTGCCTGATATCACCAACGTTCAAATCCAGATCAACAGCCGTGCGCCCGGCTATTCGCCGCTGGAAGTCGAGCAGCGCATCACGTTCCCGATTGAGACCGCGATGGGAGGATTACCTCATCTGGACAGCACCCGCTCCCAGTCCCGCTACGGCTTGAGTCAGGTCACCATCATCTTTAAGGACGGCACCGATATCTATTTTGCCCGGCAGTTGGTCAACGAGCGGATTCAGCAGGTCAAGGACCAGCTGCCACCCAGCATCGAAACCGCGATGGGGCCTATCTCCACGGGGCTCGGCGAAATCTATCTCTTCACCGTCGAGGCAAAACCGGAAGCGCGCAAGGCCGGCGGCGGCGAATACACGCCGAGCGATCTGCGCACGATACAAGACTGGATCATCAAGCCACAGTTAAGGAATGTTCCCGGCGTAATCGAAGTCAATACCATCGGCGGATTCGAGCGGCAATTCCACGTGCTGCCGGATCCCGCGCAACTGATGGCCTACAAGCTCAGCTTCCGGGAGGTGATGACGGCGCTGGCGGCGAACAACGCCAACGTCGGCGCCGGCTATATCGAACGCAACGGCGAGCAGTATCTCGTTCGCACGCCCGGCCAGGTCGCAAATGTCGAAGAGATCAAACAGATCGTAATAGGTTCCCGGAACGGCGTGCCCGTGCGGGTTGGGGACGTGGCCGACGTCAAGGAAGGTAAGGACCTGCGGACGGGTGCGGCGACAGTCGACGGCAAGGAGGTGGTGTTGGGCACCGCCATGCTGCTGATTGGCGACAATAGCCGGACGGTGGCCCAACGCGTGGCGGCAAAGCTGAAGGAGATCGGGCGCTCACTGCCGGACGGCGTGACCGCACGAGCCGTCTATGACCGGACTAAGCTGGTCGAGGCCACGGTTGCGACCGTGGAAAAGAACCTCGTCGAAGGCGCGCTGCTCGTCATCGTGATCCTGTTCCTGATCCTCGGGAACTTCAAGGCGGCGATCGCCACCGCCTTCGTCATCCCGCTGGCCATGCTGTTTACCATCACCGGCATGGTCGAAAACAAGGTCAGCGCCAACCTGATGAGCCTTGGCGCCATCGACTTCGGCATCATTATCGACGGCGCGGTGATCATCGTGGAGAATTGTCTGCGCTTGCTGGCCGAAGAACAAACGAGACAGGGCCGTGTCCTCAATCAGCAGGAACGGTTCGAAACCATCTTGACGGCGTCAAAAGAAGTGATTGGTCCCAGTCTGTTCGGGACGCTGATTATCGGCGTCGTTTATCTCCCGATCCTGACGCTTACCGGCGTCGAAGGAAAGATGTTCACGCCGATGGCGTTGACGGTGCTGATGGCGCTAACCGGCGCAAGCATCCTGTCGCTGACATTCGTGCCGGCTGCCGTGGCCTTGCTGGTGACCGGCAAAGTCTCGGAGCATGAGAACTGGTTCATGCGCGGTGCGCGCTATGTTTACACGCCGTTGCTCGCAGCTTCGATCCGCAACAGGTGGGGCGTTGCCGTGATTGCGGTCCTGCTGATGGTCGTGTGCGGCATCGCGGCTTCCCGCATGGGCGGGGAGTTCATTCCGAGCCTCGACGAAGGTGACGTTGCACTGCAGGCGATCCGCATCCCCGGTACCAGTCTGACGCAGTCGCTGGAGATGCAGGCCATGCTCGAAAAGCGATTATTGAAGATCCCGGAGGTCCGGGAAGTGTTTGCCCGCACCGGCACAGCGGAAGTTGCGACCGACCTGATGCCGCCCTCGACGTCCGACGGATACGTGATGCTGAAACCCAGGAAGGAATGGCCCGATCCGGAGAAGCCCAAGGCGACCGTTGTTTCCCAGATTCAGGAGGCCGCCGAAGAGATCCCGGGCAACGTCTATGAGATCTCGCAGCCGATCCAGCAGCGTTTCAACGAACTGATTTCCGGCGTCCGCAGCGACGTCGGCGTCAAGATCTTCGGCGACGACCTTGACGTTCTCGTCCAGTCCGCGGCCAAGGTGCAGGCAGTTCTCCAGGGTGTGCAAGGCGCCGCCGACGTCAAAACCGAACAGGCGTCGGGGTTGCCCGTGCTCACGGTCAAGCTCAACCGGCAGGCGCTGTCCCGCTACGGCATCAGCGTCGGCGACGTGCAGAACCTGGTCGAGATCGCGGTCGGCGGCAAGAATTCCGGCATGGTGTTCGAGGGCGATCGCCGATTCAACATCGTCGTCCGGCTTCCGGAACATTTGCGCTCCGACATCTCGGCGCTCAAGGCGCTTCCGGTGCCGCTCCCGCCGCTGGAGACGCAGCCAAAGCCAGTCACTGCGGTCTGGAACAATTCGCCTCTCTCTCAAATCCGCTATGTGCCGCTTTCGGAACTGGCCCAAATCGACGTCGCGCCCGGGCCCAATCAGATTAGCCGCGAAAATGGCAAACGGCGTATCGTCGTCACCGCGAACGTTCGCGGACGAGACTTGGGCTCGTTCGTAGCGGACGCCCAAGAGCAGGTCGAGGCCAAGGTCAAGCTGCCCGCCGGTTACTGGATCGGCTGGGGCGGTCAGTTCGAGCAACTGGTGTCCGCCACGCAGAGGCTGACGATCGTTGTGCCGGTTGCGCTTCTGCTGATCTTCCTTCTTTTGTTCATGAGCCTCGGCTCCATGCCGGACGCGCTACTGGTGTTCAGTGGCGTACCACTGGCTTTGACTGGCGGAATTATCGCTCTGCTGCTTCGAGGCATTCCGCTTTCGATCAGCGCCGGGATCGGTTTTATCGCGCTGTCCGGCGTGGCGGTGCTCAATGGCCTCGTCATTATTACCTTCATCGAGCGGCTCCGGAGCGAGGGCAAAAACGTGATCGATGCGGTCCGGGAGGGATCGTTGACGCGGCTGCGGCCGGTGCTGATGACTGCGCTCGTCGCATCTCTCGGTTTCGTGCCCATGGCAATTGCAACCGGCGCCGGGGCAGAGGTGCAGCGGCCGTTGGCGACGGTCGTCATCGGCGGAATCATCTCGTCGACCATACTGACCTTGTTGGTACTACCGGCTCTCTACGTCTTGTTCAGGCGGGAAGATCTGGAAAATGGCGACTCCAAATCACAGGCTTTAGAATCTGAATCACCGGCTACAAAAGGAGCAGTGTCATGAAGCAGCTCATCGCTATCGTTTGTCTCGCGTTAATGTGGTCCGCACCTTCTTATGCCCAGCATGCGCAGGGTGGCGAGAAAGGTCCCAATGGCGGGCCGATGGAAGACGTTGCCGGCATTGATGCCGAACTGATCACGGCGGGCAACAAGATTACCATCAACGTATTCGATCCCAAGTCTACGAAGCCGGTTGCTACAAAGAATTATTCCGCCGCCGTTTTGATTGCGAGCGGCAGTGCGCGGGAAACGGTCACCCTCGCACCCCAGGGCGAAAACTCCCTTCAAGGTGACGCAAAGGGCCCGGTGCCAGCAGGCGCGACGATCACCCTCACCATCAAAACGGCAGAAGGACAATCCGGTCAGGCCAAGTTCAAAAAATAGGACAGAGGTTGACGCAACGCGAGGGGAGCTTGAAAGAACGTTGGATGGGGGGCGGCCGCGGTGTGATCGCAACGGTGGCCTCCGTTGGTATCGCCGCGCGCGTGCTCTTGATCGGGCCACTGTTTTTGGCTTCCGTTTTCGCGGCCGGCGCAACATGCCCCCTCCGGGCGCAAGCGCAGACGGCCAAAATCGTCGGTCTGGGCGCCACGACATGCCAGGGTTTCACAGATGACGTCAAAGCCAATCCTGCGGTTCGACGGGACTATCTGGCGTGGGCGCAGGGGTTCATGAGCGGAATCATATCGAGCAGGCCTCCGGGCGTGGATGAGGGCCTGGACCTTGCTCCGGTGACGTTCGGCCTCCTCCGCCAACTCAGCTTCCTGGAAGACCACTGTCTCCACAATAGCTCGCTGGATTTTTCGGACGCCGTCGCAGCGCTTTACAAGCGGCTCCGTCAGGAGGGCAAGACGTGAAATTGAAACATTGCGTCAGCCGGCTGGCTAAGGAATCGATCAAGCGACAACTCTCATCAATGGAGATGCGCTTCCGCATCGGATCTTCGGATGGGGGCTGCCGCAACGCTTCGGTATGGATAACATGAACAACGCGATTGCCGTAAACGGTTCGAGTCGGGACTTACGGTTGGACCTTTTTCGGGGGTTGGCGAATTGGGCGATCTTTTTAGATCACATTCCCAATAACGTGGTCGCCTGGATTACCATGAAGAACTACGGGTTCAGCGACGCAGCCGACCTGTTCGTCTTCATCTCCGGCTACACGGTTGCGCTCGTCTATGCGCGGACGATGGCCGCAGGTGGCTTTGTCATGGCTGCGGTCGGCATTCTGGCTCGAGCCTGGAAACTATACGTCGCGCATATCCTGCTGTTCGTGGTATACGTCGCTGCGATCGGCTACGTGGCCCAGAATTACGGTCACGCCTATCTGCTCGACGAATTCAATATCCGGCGCCTGATCGCCGATCCAATCGAATTCCTGAAGCACGGGCTGCTGCTGGAGTTCAAGCCGCTTAACCTGGACGTCCTACCTCTCTACATCGCGCTGATGGTTACCTTCCCGCCGTTCCTCTGGCTATTGGTGCGGACGCCCGGGCTGGCGCTCGCGGTCTCGTTCGCAATCTATGCTGCGGCCCGGATCTTTGATTGGAACCTCGCGAGCTATCCCGATGGCACATGGTATTTTAATCCCTTCGCCTGGCAATTCCTATTCGTGATAGGCGCCTGGATATCGCTCGATGGAACGGGCTTGGTGAGGCGGCTGACCGCATCCCGCGTGGCCCTGTGGTCGGCCGTGCTCTTCCTGTTCCTCGGTCTCGCCGTCACCCTCGCCGCGCGCCTCGGCTTCTCATCCGCGATGCCGGCACCGGTCGCCGATCTGTTTCTCCCGAACGACAAGACGAACCTGGCACCGTATCGGATCCTGCATTTCCTCGCGCTGGCGCTAGTCGCCGCGAGATTAGTCCCGCGCAGCGGGATGGCGTTAAAGCTTCCTGTCCTGCGTCCCGCGATAATCTGCGGCGAGCGCTCCCTCGAAGTATTTTGCGTCGGAATATTCCTGTCGTTCGTCGGGTGCTTCCTCATCGAATTGGTTTCCGACTCGATCGCCTTTCAGTTGCTTGTGAGCCTATCTGGCATCGCCTTGATGACGGCCGTTGCCTACTACCGAACGTGGACCAAGAACCTCCGGCGGGCGTCGACGCCCGACAGATTGAGGGCCGTATGACGTCAGAGCCTCATGGAGCAAAACCGATGGCGCCTGCGGCTTCAACTACCACGCGAATGCGGCTTGAGGGAATGGATTGCGCCGCGTGCGCGATCAAGATCGAAAACGCGCTACGGCGGATACCCGGTGTCACCGAGGTCAACGTATCTGTCGCTGGGGGCGCGGTCACTGTCAGGCACGATCTGGCGGATACCACGACGATGAGCAACCAGATTGCGGGGCTAGGTTACACCGTAACGGGGTTGCAAAAGATCGAAACCAAAGGCGTCGGCCATGATCATGGAGACATGATTTCCAAGTTCGAAGGAGACGTCGGCCATTCCCACACTCACGATCATGTCTCCGCGGGCAAGAGTTGGTGGCAGACAAGTAAGGCTGATTTGATGATCGCATCTGGCACCTCGCTCGCGGTCGCCTTCGTGTTGGGAAAAGCCATTCCGGCCAGCGAGCAATGGGCATTCCTTCTGGCGATGATGGTCGGCCTGGTCCCGATTGCAAGGCGAGCAATTTCGGCGGCAGTAGCTGGAACGCCGTTCTCGATCGAAATGCTAATGACGATTGCCGCGGTCGGCGCGGTCTTCATCGGCGCGACGGAGGAGGCGGCAACGGTCGTCTTCCTGTTCCTGATCGGTGAACTGCTTGAAGGTGTCGCCGCCAGCCGAGCGCGAGCCAGCATCCAGGATTTGACGAAGCTTGTTCCAAAGACCGCGCGGCTTGAGGAAGACGACGGTCAGGTCCGCGAGGTGGAGGCCGATACACTATCGGTCGGCGCCATCATCCAGGTGCGCCCCGGCGACCGGGTCCCGGCCGACGGCGTCATCGTTTCCGGAGAGAGCGCGATCGATGAAGCGCCGGTCACCGGAGAAAGCACGCCCGTCCGCAAGGGCCGCGACGAAAACCTATTTGCCGGTACCGTCAACGGAGATGGACTGCTCAGGGTGCGGGTGACCGCCGCTGCGGCAGACAATACGATCGCCCGCGTGGTTCGCCTGGTCGAGGAGGCGCAGGAGTCCAAGGCGCCGACTGAGCGTTTCATTGACCGTTTCTCCCGCTACTACACGCCCGGCGTGGTGGCAGCAGCGGCTCTGGTGGCTATCGTCCCGCCACTGCTGTTCGGCGGAGCCTGGAACGGCTGGATCTATAAGGCTCTGGCTATCCTTCTGATTGGATGTCCTTGCGCCTTGGTTATCTCTGTGCCTGCGGCGATCGCTGCCAGCCTGTCTGCCGGTGCGCGTCGGGGACTTCTGCTCAAAGGCGGCGCCGTCCTTGAACAAGTCGGCAAGGTCACCGTGGCATGTTTCGACAAGACCGGCACGCTCACCGCCGGCAAGCCCCAGGTCACGGACGTTATCGGCTTCGCACGTAGCGAGGCCGATGTCCTGCGTTTCGCCGCGGCGCTCGAGTCCGGTTCAAGTCATCCGCTCGCTACCGCGATTTTGGCCAAGGCGGCAGAACAGAATATCTCTTTGCCGGCAACCTCCGACTCGAATGCGATCGGCGGGAAGGGAATTCGGGCCAGTGTCGAAGGCGTGGAAGTATTCTTGGGATCGCCAAACGCTGTCGCGGAGACCTGCACTCTGACAAACGAGCAAGACACCAAGATCGCAGCGCTGAACGACGAAGGCAAAACGGTTTCGCTGGTTGCGGTCGACGGGCAGATCGCGGGTGCAATCGCGATGCGTGACGAACCCCGTCCTGACGCGAAAAGCGGGCTCAAGCTTTTGACGGCTGCCGGCATCCGGACCGTGATGCTGACGGGTGACAATCGCCGCACGGCGGATGCGATCGGCAAGCAGCTCGAAATAGAAGTCGAAGCGGAGTTATTGCCGGAGGACAAGCAGCGCATTGTCGGCAACTTTCAAAAGGCGGGTTGGTCGGTCGCCAAGATCGGCGACGGTATCAATGACGCGCCGGCGCTGGCGGCCGCCGATGTCGGCATCGCGATGGGCGGCGGCACCGATGTCGCGCTGGAAACAGCCGACGCCGCCGTGCTGCACGGGCGGGTCGCGGATGTCGCGGCCATGGTCGACCTGTCAAAGCGGACGATGGTCAACATTCGGCAAAACATTTTCGTCGCACTCGGACTGAAGGCGGTCTTTCTCATGACCACGGTCGTCGGTTTGACCGGCTTATGGCCCGCTATCCTCGCTGACACCGGCGCGACGGTTTTGGTGACAATGAACACGCTCCGTCTCCTTCGCCTTCCGGCAACCGTATCTCTTGAACCTAAAGTCGCCAGAAAACCATAACTCGACAATGCCTCGCACTCAGAAAACCCATTCGATGCTTCATCGATCATGCTTATCTTCGCTGCCGAAGAGACTGCTTGTTTCGACCTTCCCACTCCTGTTCTCCGCTGTCATTCTTGGTTTAACAATGGATGCTGCATTCGCAGCTCCAGGCGAAGCGGGCGGAACGACAAGATTCGATCTGGCGCTTCTGGTCCGAATCGGCGTTGCCGTCGCGCTGGCCTTCCCCATTGGATGGGAGCGCGAATTTCGCGGTTCGGAAGCAGGCGACCGTACCTTCATGCTCGTTAGCCTGGGAGCGGCTGCGTTCACCGCCGTCGGCGTCGAGAACTTCCCGGCGACCGCTGAAAAGGTGATGGCGGGCGTCGTCACCGGCGTAGGATTTCTGGGCGGAGGCATGATCCTCAAAGATGGCGGCAACGTCCGTGGCTTGACCACGGCGGCCGCCATCTGGGCGACGGCGGCTGTCGGGATGCTCGCAGGGGCCGGCGAACTTCTCATAGCCGGGCTGGTGACGGGAATGGTGATTCTTATTCTGGAGTTTGAGTTTTTACCCGTGGTCGGCCGTTTTGACGCGCGACGCTGGAGACCGACGAAAATTGATCAGGAAAAAAATGGACGCGAATTCTGATGGTTTTTCCAGTCGTTCATACGCTGGGGCGAGTCTTTTCATCGCGTTATCAGACCTATCGCAGGCGGAGGGCGGTTATGATCGATCGGCGGCGCCAGAAGTCCCTCGATTTTTTCCTAAATTTAGCGAGGAGCTGGCACGTTATCTTTCAAGGCAATACGTGTCTAATTGAACCGATCATCGCATGCGGCTTGCTTGTTCAATTTGACTGTCCCCCTGAATTACATTTCGCGTCTTGAACTCAGTGTTATCGTAATACGAGGAGATCAAAATGGGCTTCGATCAATATCACGAACCGCCAGAAGAGCTTTCGCAGGAAACACGTACCTTTGCACGAATGATCACGTCGCTGATTGAGGAGGCGGAGGCAATCAGCTGGTACGAACAGCGGATGTCGCTCGAAAAGGACAAGCAAGCCAAGGCCATCATGGCGAACGCGCAAAAGGAAGAGTTCAAGCATTTTGGCATGAATCTCGAATTTCTTCTTCGCCGCAACAAGGATTGGCGAACGGAGCTTCAAGGCATTCTATTCACGAAGGGAGATATCGTTAAGCAAGGCGAAGCTGCCGAGAAGAAGGTCGACTGATTCACTCCTGAGGTGGTTGCCATGGTCGATAAAAGATCGATTCCGCGGAAGAAAGTATTCAAGGCCGGAAAGATCACATTCGGCGGTGCCGTTATCGACTGCACCGTTCGGAATCAAACAGTGTACGGGGCTTTACTGGAAGTGGAGAGCCCTCTGGGAATCCCCCGGCACTTTGTCCTGGATATTGCGGTCGATCAGTTTCGGCGCGAATGCGAAATCGCATGGATGAAGGAAAAGCGGTTGGGCGTCGTCTTTCGAGGAGGCTGATCAGTAAGATTGATGAATTGGGAGGATAGCTTCCGATGTTGAAACTAGCGCTCACGTTGGCGTTTTGTCTTGCCGCAGCGGACGCTCAAGGCAGAGCCTCCGGCGTCGCTCAAGGCGGCTGGTCGAGACTTTCGGCTGCGCAAATGCATCGTCTTCCTGGAACTGTCCGCCTGGCGCTTCATCAAGCACAAGCGGGGTGCGGGGCAGATTCGATCAGGGTCAAGACCGGCTTTGTAACATATTTGCCGGTCTCTGATAAGCGACAGGTCATAACGATTCACTTCGGACATGTTCAATGCTACAACGGCTCACTTTGCGCGCCTGAAGGATGTCTTCACCGCGTGTTTTTCTCGAGCGCTGACGGCAAGGTCCAACGCGCTATCTGGCAGGGAAAAGTCCGCGAAATCGATACGGCGTTTTTCGCTGGCAGTCTGCTTGTCGAAATCGATTGCAGTGAAGGAAACCGCGTTTGCAGGCGTCAGTTGAAGTGGAACGGCAAAAGCCTGCAGATCTCGACAAGCAGTGGAGCTATTCGGGCACGTTAGCGAGTTTGCTTATTTCATTGATGTCCTGCGAGTCTTTCAACAGCTTGCTCGCGACTTCATAGGATCGGTTGAGCTCGGCCAGGCGGCTCATCTCGATCGTTGGCTGAACATTTGATTGTTCCAGCATAGCTTGCAATACCGTCGCCGAGCCTGCATTCGCCTTTGGCGGTTGATCAGACCGCAGCAAATTGCCTCCGGCTGCCTCCAGCCTTGCGCCGGCAGCAAAGCTGACAAGCTTCAGCTTTCCAAGTTCTGCTTGCTGCATTGAAACACGACCGGAGGGGTCGATCGTGATCTCACCCGATCGGGCAGGAACGGTTATAATGCCCTTGTCACCAAGAACGGGCAGACCTTCCAATGTCACCAGACGGCCGTTGGCATCCAAGCTAAAGGAGCCGTCGCGGGTGTACCGTTCCCCCTGGTTGGTCTGGATTGCAAAATACGCATTTCCGTTGATTGCCAAGTCTAACGAGTTGCCGGTAGATCGGAAAGCGCCGGACGCAGAGGATGTAAACGGCAGCGCCGCGTCGACCAGCGACAACGGGCGTTCGGGCTTTTCACCTATTTCGGGGGGCTTTTCGGGCTTGAGATATTCTTGAAAAGCGAGCTGCTTGGCACGATAACCCGTCGTTTGGCTGTTTGCCACGTTGTTCGCGGCAACATCCAGCCGGCGCTGGAGCGCCATCAATCGCGAGAGACTGATGAGCGTGGTTTCTCCGACCAACCGAACCTCTTTTTCGCCGAATCGAAGCAATTCTAATCGAAATTAGGGGGTGCGCCAAGATCAGAACTGACGCATTGAGCACAAGCGATGCACGAAGGTGATGTAAGCTGAGTGCAATAAGAACAATGGAAGGAGATATTCGATGGCTGGCCCTAAACACACCAAGCCGTCTGCTGACCCTTTCAGCTACGAGGATTTGGACACCGCGCCGTTTATCTATTTTGACATTGTGCCTGTCCACGGCACGATGGGCGGCTGCTTGCAGATCGAAGTTGCGGCCCGCGTGTTGACCCCGGCCCCGGGCGGAAAAGTTGACGTCAAATTCCTGACGACCGGACGGTTGAGGTGTACCAAGGCGGCCGCAGCCAATCTTCGCGACGCGATAGATTTGGGATTGCGCATGATCGATCAAGCCGAACAAGGTCCCGCCGTCGCTGCAAAATTGAATTGAAGAGGAGGCTTTACAGACTACCGCTTACGATGACGCAAGCCAGTTCAACCGGCGGTAACACGACGCCCATCGTAGCTTGAATTGTTGCGGCGACAACGTTGTTTGAAGATCGGTAAGTCCGTTGGCGCCAAAGTGCTGGCATTGGGCACACGCGGAAAACGCGCCGCCGCTAACGTCAGTTGTTCGACCAGTCTTCATTCCTGAGCGGGGTACTCCCCGCCTGAAGGACGTCGGCCGGACGCATCCGAAGAGGACGTTGCTCATGCGCCCGGCCTTCCGGCATCTTATGAGAGATGCGCGGAATTGAAGCATTAGGGTCTGTACCTGATTAGCGATCTCTGGTTCCTTCGCACCCAGTTGATTCGGGACGGGACTTCGGAGCTGCGCCGGATTATTGCACCAAACGATTTCCTTATAGTCGAAGCCGACTTCGATAGTCGCTTGAGCACGGCGAAAAAAGGCGAGATGTCGAAATCACGAGGTGTGTAAAGAGAAGAGCCGCGTATATGAAAAAGCTCCTTCCGCGCATGGTCACTTTCCATCAGTGTAATGGTAGGCAAAATTGGATACCCAATCTCCATGAAAGCTTGGGCGATGAGGGTGGACCAATAAGACGGGTGGGGTCGCCGGAGCCCAATGCAATCATTCGCCGCCGCCACCGCTGTGGCACCGGTAGCGGCAGCAAATAGCGCCCGAGATAGATAAGATTTTTGAGGTCATACTTGAGTCCGACTCTCGCCGCTGCGTAGCTGCTCCTCCGCTCCGCGCGGCGGCCTAACCTCGCAGAGAGCCTCGCTGACGCCTTCATAGGCTCGCAGATAGACCTCCTCGTATTTGACGCTGCGCCACAGCCGCTCAACGAACACGTTATCCCGCCAGGCCCCTTCGCCATCCATGCTGATGGCGATGCGGTGGCTACCAAGCAGACTGGTGAACGCCGCGCCCGTGAACTGCGAACCCTGGTCGGTGTTGAAGAGGCCTGCCATGATGAGCGAGAGCATCCTCCAACGTCTCCACTACGGCGAGATAAACGAAGCCGTGCGCCATCGGAATGTACGTGATGTCCATGGCCCAGACCTGGTTCGGCCCCGTGATCTCGAAGCCGCGCAGTAGATACGGATAGATCTTGTGGCCGGGCTCCGGCCTGGTGGTGCGCGGACGGCGATAGAGCGCCTCTATCCCCTTCCGCCGCATCAGCGTCTTCACATGCCGGCGGCCGATCTTGCACCCTGCAAAGCCAGCAGGCCTCGCAACATACGCGAACCGGCGAACGGATGCTCCAGGTGCAGCCGATCGAGGCGCTGCATGATCTCGAGCTCAGCTGAAGAAACTGGACGCGGCACATAGTACACGCTGCCGCGGCTGATCTTCAAAATCTCTGCCTGCTTGGTGATCGGTAGATCGTGTTCACGATCGATCATCGCTTTGCGCTCAGCCATCCCGCCTTGGTGAGCGCGCCTTCTAAAAAATCGTTCTCCAGCGTCAGCTCTCCGATCTTGGCGTGCAGCGACTTCACATCGACCACTGGCGTGGCCGGTGTCCCGCCTCCCGGTCCGAAAATCTCGGAAGCGCTTGACTCAAGCTGCGATTTCCATGTCGTTATCTGGTTGGGATGGACGTCAAAATGCATGGGCGATGGTTCGGTCGCCCTTGACGGCTGCCAGAGCAACCTTCGCCTTGAAGGCCGCGAGTGGTTCCGCCGGGGTCGTCTGCTCTTGGTTTCCCCTGTTCACGGCGATTATCGCCGTTGTCAGGCAGAAATTCCACTTATCGTCCTGTCCAAATTTCTGCGACCGGCTCAATTCGATTCGACTAGCTTGGCTTCGCCACTCGCTGTAGATTCAACATAGAGTGCGGCGTGAGACCAAGTCGAACGTGTGGAGATATTTGATTATGCCGGATATGCGATTGCGGCCTTCGATCAGCAGAATATCGCCTGGTCTGATTGAGGTTTGGAGTGCGCTCGGATCAGCCGGAGTAAACGGCTCGTAACCCGGCGAGGGCCGCTGCAAATAGGCAGCGCTCAAGCGTCCAAGGCGATCGAGGATCCATTTCATAGAATTACATTCCGATAGCTAGAACAACCGATTGAGGCCTCAGTTCTCGCAAAGCAAGGAGGCCTTTTTGCGAATTAACAGTTGCATCCGTCTGGCAAACCATTGTTAACAGGCGATCCCGGCGACCTCAATACGTCATCACCAAAGGGATTTATTTACGTACGCGGACGGTGCAAGATTAATCTAACTGGCCGTCGAACGAATTGATCAAATCGTGCTGTTTTCGGGCGACGGCGATCCGTGCGTTTGTTACGTCTCTGCAGCGCCGCGGCGTACACGTCACCGTTTGCTGTTTCGACCATGTTCTCATCCGCGGATGATCGCCGACAAACTACCAAATTCAGGCGTGCATGCCAAACGCATACCACAGCTGCGAGTACTTGGAAGACAAGTTAGCGATGCGCGTGTCGTGGGATCGGGCGATCGATGATATTCAAGAGGATATTCGCGGCGCGTCCAAGGATGACCGGATAAGCCGTGTAGCTGATTTGAAGATGAAGTGCACTCGATCAGTCGGGCACTGTTGTTGTAGGCTTCTGTCATCCTTCGCCACTCTACACCTGAAAGACTAGATGATGATTCTGCCAATGACGATGTTGATCCATACCTCAAACATTGGCAGCACTTGGAAAACGGATAAAGCACCTGCTTAATATAATCCTTGATAATCCTTGCAGCCACCCGGTTGCGTGGCCAGCCCGAGCGTCCATGGCCTCAGATGCTCCAAAGCCCTACCGCCTGTTGTCGCGATACGCGAGCAGGCGCAGCGCGTTGACGACGACCACCAGCGTCGAGCCCTCGTGAACCGCCACCGCCGGGCCGATGCCGAGGCCAAGGACGGTTGCCGGCACCAGCAGCCCGACCACGCCGAGGCTGACGAACACGTTCTGGAGGATGATCCCGCGGGTGTGGCGGCTGAGACCCACCGCGAAAGGCAGATGGCTCAAGTCGTCAGCCATCAGCGCAACATCCGCTGTCTCCAGCGCGACGTCGGAGCCGGCCGCGCCCATCGCGATGCCGACCGTCGCGCTCGCCATCGCCGGTGCATCGTTCACGCCGTCGCCGACCATGGCGACCTTCTGCTCGGCGCGCAGCTTCTTGATCGCCTCGACCTTGTCCTCCGGCATCAGGTCGCCCCAGGCCTCGTCCAGCCCGACATCCTTGGCGATCGCCTCGGCGACCTTCTGATGGTCGCCGGAGATCATGATCATCCGCTTGATGCCGAGCGCGCGCAGCTGCGCAAGCGCATCGCGGGCGGCAGCGCGCGGCGTATCCATCAGTCCGATTGCGCCGAGTTCGTTGCGGCCATGGCGGACGACCATCGTCGTGCGGCCGCCTTCGCGCAATTTCGCGATCGCTGCCGCAGAAGCTTTGCTCAGGGGAGTAATGCCGTCGGCGCCGAACATCTCGGCCTTGCCGATCCAGACCGGCTTGCCGTCGAGCGTCGCGGTCACCCCGCGTCCGGTGAGGCTTTTGAGATCATGGGCCTCCGGGACGTCACGCCCTCCCAGGCGCTCGCGACCGTCGCGCGCAATTGCAGCCGCCAGCGGGTGGTCGCTGAGCTGCTCGACCGCGACGGCGACCCTGAGCAGATCTTCTTCCGAAACTCCTTCTGCCGGGACAATATCGGTGATGCGTGGACGGCCTTCCGTCAGCGTGCCCGTCTTGTCCAAGGCGATCGCGCTCAGCGAGCCAAGATTTTCGAGCGGCGCGCCGCCCTTCACCAGAACGCCACCGCGTGCCGCTCGCGCAACACCGGACAGCACCGCGCTCGGAGTAGCGATTGCGAGCGCGCAGGGACTGGCCGCCACCAGCACCGCCATGGCGCGATAGAAGCTGGCGCTGAATGGCTCGTCGATTACCACCCACGCGAACAGCAGGATGAAAGCGAGTGCCAGCACTGCTGGCACGAAAAGGCGCTCGAACTTGTCAGTGAACCGTTGCGTTGGTGATTTCTGCGTCTCGGCCTCGCTGACCATCTGGACGACTTTGGCCAGCGCGGTCTCGGTGGACAGGCGCGTCACCTCCACCTCGATCGCGCCCGCGCCATTGATGGTTCCGGCGAACACGCGCGAGGAGGCGCCCACCGAATTGGGTCTGGCGCGCGCCGTTGCGGCATCCTCGACCGGGCGCTTGTCGACGGGGATGCTCTCGCCGGTGACCGGCGCCTGATTGACGCTCGACTCGCCCTTCACGAGAAACCCGTCGGACGGCAGCCGCTCGTTGGGGCGCACGAGGACCACGTCGCCGACCACGAGGTCCTCGACGGGCACCTCGCGGGTCTCGCCGTCGCGGCGTACGGTGGCCGTTCGCGGGGCGAGCTCGGCCAGCGCCTCGATCGCCTGCTTCGCTCGTCCCATCGCGTAATGTTCAAGCGCATGGCCGAGGCTGAACAGGAAGAGAAGCAGCGCGCCCTCCGCGAAGGCGCCAAGTGCCGCAGCGCCGGCCGCCGCGACCAGCATCAGCGTGTCGATCTCGAACTTCCTGAGGCGCAGATTGTCGATCGCCTCGCGCAGCGTGTAGAAGCCGCCGAAGAAATAGGCGGCGATGTAGCAGGTGGTCGGCAACCAGCCGGGGGCAGCGGGCAGGAGCTTCTCGATCGCGAAGCCGATCGCAAGCATAGCGCCGCATGCGAGGGAGAAGATCAGCTCGGTGTTGGGCCCGAGAAGACCGCCATGCGCGTGGTCGTGCTCCTTCTCTCCCCGTGCGTGGCTGTGCTCGCTATGGTCATGACCTGCATGAGCATCGGCTACTTGATCTTTGTCGACGCGATCAGGCTTCGCAGCCGGCCGGCGGGCGGCGATGGGTCCGGTCACCGTGACCCCCATCCCGGCGAGCGCATCGCGGATGGCCTGCTCGGAACCTCGGGTCCGGTCGAACTCGACACGCACCAGCCCGCCGGCGCTCGCTTCCGCCTCCAGCACGCCCGGCACTGCACGCAGACGATCAGCGACCGTACGCGCCCTACGCTGGTGAGCGATTCCCTCGACCTGCCAAAGGACATGGCCGAAACGCTCGGTGATCCTGGCTCCGGCGCTTGCCACGAGCTCGCGAATGCGTGGAAGCGGTACGACGCTGGGGTCGTAGTGGATGCAGAGCTGAGCGGGCTCACCGGGACCGGCGGCGGCGACATGAACCCCCTCGACCCCTTCGCGGCCCTGGATCTCCGATGTCAGCCGAGCTACGCACGCGTCATCAGTGTCGGGGACACCCGGCAGCAGGATCGGAATGTCCAAGCGAAGTTTTTCGGTCACCCTCACGTCCTTCTTTACTTAAAATGCTTCTAAGCAGAGATCGCACCCTCTGGTAACCGCGACCTCACTATTATTCATTATTTTGCACGAGGGAGACAAAAGAAGGCGACCGGGATCTTCTGACGAGCAGATCATCCGTGCAATCACATTCTAGGCCATCATGCCGTCTGGATAGCTGTAAAGTTGCACTGGGTTTCATCGAACCTCCGCCGATCGTACGCGGTTCGTCAGCAGCGAACGGCGCGCCGCTGGACCGACGCCGCGGGCTCCGGCCGGAGTGGCTCATGCCAGAGACTCAGTCCCTTGCGGCCGAGAAATTTTCGCGGCGCCTGGGCGGAATCCTGCCAGCGAATGCGTCCCCCGCCCTGTCAGGATCGTGCGGTCAGCGGGTGCTCGCATCGTCGCTTGGCGATCTTATGGTTTAACTACGACAGGTCCATGTCCGAGAAGGGACCGAGGCTCTCAAGGTCGCAAGATGATGCGCCTGCAAACCAACATTCGCGTCCCCGGCCTGAACGGCCGTGAAGTGACAGACTTCATGCTGAACTGCGACGATGCCAGCATCAAGCCTGGTGGCCGGGGGTTCACTGGCAGTTTCACACCGTGCGCCGGGTCACGGGAGATGTCGGAAACGTGGTCTACATGGATGAGTATGTTGGTCGATTTCGGCTGAAATTCCTTGCAGTCGTGACCGCCGCAATACCAGGGAAGGAGATCACGTGGCAATTCATAAAGGGCGTACGGCTGCCCGGAAAACTCACCCTGCGCCTCGAAGATCAGGCAGAGGGCGTAGCTCACTCCCACGTGGTCGAGGTCGGATTTTCGCGGTCCCGGCCGCGTGTTCGATGCTGTTTTTCGCTTCTGGCTCACCCGCGAATTCGCAAATGCGTTGGACGAACACGTGCGGACCGAATTTCCGAAGCTACGCGACTTGCTGCGTTCGCGGGCGGCAACGCCCGGTAACGCGTAGCACGAAGGCACGCTCCATTCGACACCGTGGAATTCGATTACCGGCATCACAACAATAGGGCAAAGGCGTAGCGCAGCCGGGCGCGATGCTGTGTTTGTTGGTAATGCGGACGATCACGTCGCTTGCAGCGCCGGGGCGATGAACGGTTCTATGAATGATCTTCTCTAACGACGTTGAGTGTATGAAGCGCGATCATCCGCTCTTCATTGGTGGGTACAACAAGAACGGCCACGGGGCTGTTGGGCACGGATATGCGCAGAGCGCTGCCGCGATTGGCCGATTCGTCGATCAGGAGGCCGGACCAGGCGAGCCGCTCGCAGATCCGGCGGCGCACATCGGCGTGGTTCTCTCCGATGCCGGCGGTGAACACGAAGGCGTCGAGCCCGCCGAGCGAAGCGATGAGGCCGCCCGCCTCGCGCGCGACTCTCCAGCAGAAAAGTTCGATCGCTTCTTCAGCCTCGGGGCCGCTGTTGTCAGACAGCGTGCGCATGTCACTTGAGATTCCAGACACGCCCAGCAGTCCCGACTTGCGGTACAGCAGGTCCTCGACATCCGCCGCGGACATGCCGAGCTGTCTCTGGAGATGAAGGACAACGCCAGGATCGATGGCTCCGCAGCGTGTTCCCATCATCAGCCCGTCGAGTGTGGTGAAGCCCATGGTGGTGTCGATGCTTTTTCCGTCGTGCATCGCGCACAGGCTGGCGCCATTGCCGAGATGCGCAGCGATCATCCGACCGGCGGCAAGCACGGGATCGATCTCGCGCAGGCGCCGGGCGATATATTCGTAAGACAGACCGTGGAATCCGTAGCGCCGGATGCCCTGCTCATGGAAGGCGCGCGGGAGGGGCAGGCGTGCGGCGACCGGCGGCTTGTCGTGGTGAAACGCCGTGTCGAAGCAGGCCACCTGCGGAAGGTCCGGGCGGAGCTGCGCAATTGCACGGATGGCGGCGAGATTGTGCGGCTGGTGCAGCGGGGCGAGCGGGCTGAGCTTGTCCAATGCGTCAAGGAGTGCGTCATCGACGAGACGCGGTGCGGCGAACTCGGTCCCGCCGTGGACGACACGGTGGCCAATCGCGATCACCTGGCGATCGCCCAGACGTTCCGCCGCCCAAGCGAAGATGTCCTTTAGCAGTTCGGCGTGGGTCAATGATGCGCCGCCCGGCCAGTCGCGCTCGAGCACGATATCGCCGTCGGCTGAGCGGACCCTCAGACTGGGCGCGATGCCGATCCGCTCGATCTTGCCGCCAGCTGACAGCATGGGGTTGTCGGCCGCTTCGAGCGTGAATAGCGCAAACTTGATGCTTGATGAGCCTGAATTGAGGCTGACGATGGCTTTCATGCGCTGGCCGGCAATCCTGGAGCCGCCTTGGTTGCCGTGCGCGCCATCAGCACGGCGACCGCGCAGGAGGCAAGGCGCGTGCGCAGGCTGTCGGCGCGGCTGGTGAGAATGATGGGGACGCGCGCGCCCAGGACAATGCCGGCGGCATCCGCATCACCGAGGAAGGTCAGCTGCTTCGCGAGCATGTTCCCGGCCTCGAGATTGGGCACGACGAGAATGTCGGCCTGGCCAGCGACAGGAGAGACGATACCCTTCTCCTTCGCGGCTGCTGCACTGATCGCATTGTCGAAGGCGAGCGGGCCATCAAGAATGCCGCCGGTGATCTGCCCTCGATCCGCCATCTTGCACAGCGCGGCTGCGTCGAGGGTCGAGCCCATGGCTGGATTGACGGTCTCGACGGCAGAGAGAATGGCCACTTTCGGCTTCTCCACGCCGAGCACATGGGCAAGGTCGATCGCATTACGAACGATGTCGGCCTTTTCCGCCAGCGTCGGCGCGATGTTGATCGCGGCGTCGGTGATGATGAGCGGTACAGGATGGTCCGGCACGTCCATCACATACGCATGGCTGATCCTGCGTTCGGTGCGAAGTCCGGTGGCGGAGGCGACCACCGCACCCATTAGTTCGTCGGTATGAAGCGATCCCTTCATCAGCAACCGCGCTTCACCGGCGCGCACTAACGCGACCGCCTTCTCTGCCGCGTCGTGGCTGTGGGCGGCTGGCACGACGCGCAGCGCAGCGATGTCCTTGCCGGCCTCCTCCGCAGCCTTCCTGATCTTCGCTTCGGGCCCGACCAGAATCGGCGTGATCAGGCCGGCTTCCGCAGCCTCCACCGTCGCCGTGACGGCCGCGGCGCTGCAGGGATGCGCGACGGCGGTCGTCACCGGTTCGCCGCCCGTCGTCTTCTCCATGAGACGGCGATAGCCGCGATGCTCGGCCAGATGTACATCAGGCAGTACGATGCGGGGGCGCCGCACTTTGTCCTTCGGCGCCCTGACCTCCGCGCGTCCGGAAATCACCTCGTCGCCTTGCTGGTTGACGCAGTGGCAGTCGAATACGACTACCCCGAGCTCGGGCCGTTTCTCGGCGACGGTCACGCGAGCGGTGATCGTGTCGCCCAAGTCAACGGGCCGGATAAAGCGCAGCGTCTGGCTGAGATAGACGGTGCCAGGTCCCGGCAATTCAGTGCCGAGCACCGCGGATATCAGGCCGCCGCCCCACATTCCATGCGCGACCACGCGGCGGAACATGTCGGTCGCCGCGAAGTCGGCGTCGAGATGGGTCGGATTGACGTCGCCGGAGACGAGCGCGAACAGCTTGATGTCCTCCTCGCGGAGCGTTCGCGTCATGCTCGCTGTGTCGCCGACCCTGATTTCGTCGAATGTCCGGTTCTCGAGCATTCCCTCATTGGCCATCGCTCAACGCTCCAGCACATAGAGCCCGGGCGCGTCGGCGATAACCGGATAGTCCTTGTCGGGCGCGCCCATCGGTGGCACCGCTACGGCTTCGTCTGAATGACGCTTGAGCCACTCGCCCCAGACCGGCCACCAGCCTCCTTCAAAGCGTTGGCTCTTGGTCAGCCACTCATCGGAATCGAGCGCTGGCCCGTCCGCTTCGCGCCGGAGCAGTCGATAGGAACGATTCGGTCGCCCCGGCTCCGACACGACGCCGGCGTTGTGGCCGCCGCTCGTCAGTACAAAGTCGATCGCGGCGCCGGTCAAGCGGTGGATCTTGTGGACCGATCGCCACGGGGCGACGTGATCGCGTTCCGTGCCGACGACGAACATGGGCTTGCGCATGGCAGAGAGGCTGATCGTGCGTCCATCGACCTTGTAACGTCCCTCGGACAGATCGTCCGTGAGAAACAGCTGCCGCAGATACTGGCTGTGCATCGCATAGGGCATGCGTGTGCCGTCAGCGTTCCACGCCATCAGATCGGTCATCGGCTCCCGCTCCCCCATCAGATAGGTGCTGAGCACGCGCGACCAGACGAGATCGTTGGAGCGCAGGATCTGGAACGCGCCGCCCATCTGGCTGCTGTCGAGATACCCTCGGCTCCACATCATGCCTTCCAGGAGGTTCAGCTGCCCCTGGTCGATGAACAGGCCCAGTTCACCAGGTTCGCAGAATTCGGTCTGGGCCGCGAGCAGGGTCACGCTCGCGAGCCGCTCGTCCCCATCGCGCGCCATCGTCGCGGCGGCGATCGACAGCAGCGTCCCACCCAGGCAGTAGCCCACTGAATGGACAGAAGCGGCGCCAGTGATCGCGCAGATGGCGTCGAGAGCGGCCATCGGTCCGAGCCGACGATAGTCTTCCATGTCGAGATCGCGGTCTGCGCTGCCCGGATTGCGCCATGAGATCATGAAGACTGTGAAGCCCTGTCCGCTCAACCAGTTAACCAGCGAGTTCCCGGGCGAAAGGTCGAGAATATAGTATTTCATGATCCAGGCCGGCACGATCAGGATCGGCTCCGGCCGCACCATATCGGTCGTCGGCGCATACTGGATCAGTTCCATCAGCCTGTTCCGGCAGACTACCTTGCCCCTGGCCGTGGCGACGGTCTCACCGACTCGGAACGCTTCCGCGCCAGTTGGCGGCTGACCGCGGACCATCCGCCCCATGTCGTCCATGAAGTTGCGCACCCCATCGATCAGGCATCGCCCGCCGGTGTCCAAGATGCGCTGCTGGAGGACTGGATTGGTGGCGAGAAAATTGGTGGGCGCCACGGTGTCGAGCCATTGCCGCACGGTGAACGACACCATGTCCTCATGATGCTTGGTGACGCCCGCGACGCCAGTCGTCGCCGCGTGCCACCATTGCTGGTTCAGCAAAAAGGCTTGCGAGATTAGATTGAACGGCGGCGTGGCCCAGGCCGCGTCGGCAAAGCGGCGGTCTTGCGGCAGCGGCTCGATCGCACGCTCAGCGTCCTTCTTCACCGCGCTCCGAGCTGCATAGTCGGCCAACCGGAGGCATTTGCGCATTGCCTTCGCGCCGAGTTGCAACTGCTTGCCCGGCGCGACCGCGAGATGCAGGCCCCAATCGGAGAAGGCCTGGGCTAACGTCGCGGGAGAAAGCCCGAAGGTCGATTGCGCGAGGGCCGCCGCCGCCGCGCGATCCAGCGTTTCTGACAATCCATCCAGCGGATCGGGCGCAGTCTGCGAGTTGACCTCAGGCATTCGTTTCCATCTTTTGCGATTCCAGGAGTTGGGCACTGAAGGAGAGTACAGCTGCCGACCACCGAGAGGTGGCAGCGTCAGAATGCCGCCAGCGAGCGCTCCTAACCTTGACATGGCTCAATGATCGAGGCTGCCTCAAGAACGGCCGACATGATCAAGCCGCCAACGGGGGATCGGAGGCGGGGTTGATTGCGTACTATTGGGTCCCGAAATCAGGGTGATTAGGTAGCATCATCCCGTGCGCTGACGCGTGCTTGAGGAACGTTACGCAAAGGGCGAAATCCAGCGCGACGGATATCTGCAGAAGAAACGTGACCGGGGCTCGCGTATGCACCGCTTCATTGATGTAAATCAACTGCGTCAGCGGCCGCGCAGCTAGGATTGAATGAAGGAGCACGGCAATGCCTAAGCGGCAGCTATTTTCACAGCGGTCATCGGGACAGCGGTCCCAGCGGGTGCCCAGCCTTACGGCTCAGGAATGATGGATGGCCACGGAATGATGGGCGGATACGGCCCGATGATGGGTGGCCACGGCATGATGGGGGGCGGATATGGCGGCTGCGGAATGATGGGCGGCCCCGGAATGATGGGTGGATATGGCCCAGGCCCGATGATGGGCTATGGCCCCGGTTACTACGGCAACCAGCCAAACCTGAACCTGACCGTCGACAACGTGAAGAACTATCTTGGCCGGATGATCGCCATCCAGGGCAACACGCGCCTCAAGGTCGGCGACGTGAAGGAAAAGGATGCCGATACGATCATTGCCGACACCGTCACAAAGGAAAATTCCCTGGTTCAACGGTTCAATGTTGACCGCCATACCGGCTTTTATCGCCCGGAGGAAAGCCAATGATGTGGGATTATGGACCGAACATGGGAATGATGGGCTGGGGTTACGGCTACGGATTCGGACTGTTGCACATGATTATCTGGTTCGTGATCCTGGTTGCCATCGTGGCCGGCGTCGTGTGGCTCGTGCGGACCGCGGCGCAACCCGGAGCACATCAATTTTCCGCGCGACCATCCCCGGGCCTGCAGCTGCTTGAGGAGCGCTACGCGCGCGGCGAAATCAACCGCGACGAATATTTGCAGAAGAAGCAGGACATTTCCGGCTGAAATCAGGCGGAACGAGATGCTCGGACGTTTATTGTTTGCCTCGCCGAAGGGAGATGCCGATGAGTTACTATTTCAGCAAGACGCTGCCGGTCAGCTTTGATGAGGCTGTGCGCCGTAGTATTGAAGGCCTCAAGCAGGAAGGTTTCGGAATCATCACCGAGATCGACGTCAAGGAGACCTTCAAGAAGAAAATCAACGTCGACTTCCGCAACTACCGCATCTTGGGGGCCTGCAATCCGACGCTCGCGCATGAAGCGCTCCAGCTCGAAGACAAGGTCGGGACAATGCTTCCCTGCAACGTTGTGGTGCAAGACCTCGGGAGCGGAAGGACGGAAGTGGCAGCAATCGATCCGGTGGCGTCGATGCAAGCCATCGCAAACCCCGCTCTGAAGCGAGCGGCGGAGCAGGTCGGGGCAAAGCTCAAGAAGTTCATCGAGGGGCTCTGAATCTGTATGCAGAGGCAGAGGATGTTGCATTGACAGCGGTCGATATCACAGAGCTTGAGGCGATCGGGCGGCTGTTGTTGGCCGCAGCTCTCGGATTTGCCATCGGGCTCGAGCGAGAGGCCGCCGGTCAGTCTGCGGGAGAACGCACCCATGCTTTGGTGAGCCTCGGAAGCGCTGCATTCACTATTCTGTCTACAACAGCTTTCCCGGGCTCTGACATGTCCAGAGTAGCCGCAGGCGTAGTTACCGGATTGGGTTTCCTGGGAGCAGGAACAATCCTTAAGGGCAGTGATATACGCATTCATGGCTTGACCACCGCGGCTGGCATTTGGGCGGTAGGTGCGGTCGGTATGGCGATTGGATCCGGAAAATACCTTCTCGGAATCGTGGCCGCCGTGATTGCGGGCGCTATCCTGTTGAGCGAGAGATTCCTTCGAATCGGCGAGAGA
Source organism: uncultured Bradyrhizobium sp. (assembly GCA_964423245.1). Lineage (GTDB taxonomy): Bacteria > Pseudomonadota > Alphaproteobacteria > Rhizobiales > Xanthobacteraceae > Bradyrhizobium. The sequence goes on from CAYREH010000031.1 coordinate 37,524, forward strand.
CTCGCGCCTCCAAAATCTCCACCATAGCAATCGATCGAGGGGCTCGATCCAGATCATCGCAAATCCGGTCTGAAGCGAGCGCGCGGTAGATGGGACCTGGTTCACGGTTCGTTGATCGACAGCAACTATCGAGCAAATAGGCTGAGGAAACGGAGTATCATGCGCGCTTCCACTGTGTTGACCCTCTTGGCGACAGCGACGCTCGCGGGCGGCGGATATCTCTATTGGAACTCGCAGTTCGTCGGGCGGCCGCCGACTGGGTTAGCACGGGCGAACGGCCGCATTGAGGTCCAACGCGTCGACATCGCGGCAAAGCTCCCCGGCCGCGTTGCCGAAATCCGCATCAGGGAGGGCGATTCTGTAACCAAGGGTATGGTGATCGCTCGGCTCGATACATCCGAGCTGGTGGCGCAGCTCGCAGCTGCCGAAGCATCGGTGCAGCGCGCCGCCGCGAGCATCGGTCGCGCCGAAGCGGAGAATGCGATCCGAGAGGCCGAGCACAACCTTTCGGAGGTCGAGATGCGTCGCGCCAGCGACCTGGAGCAGCGCGAAGCTGGAACGAAAGTCGAGGTTGAGCGGCGCACCGCTCGGCACCTCGTTTCCGAAGCCCAAATCCAGGGTGCTCGCGCCGCCGTGGCCGAAGCGAAAGCTGCGAAGCAAACGGCCGAAGCTCAGGTTGCGCAGATCAAGGCCATGCTTGACGACATGGTGCTGCGGACACCAGTCGGCGGCCGCGTCGAATACAAGCTGGTGCAAAGCGGCGCGGTCGTAGCCGCCGGCGGGCGGCTCGCGACCATCCTCGACCTCACCGATGTATTTATGACGATATTCTTGCCAACGAGCGACGCCGGTCGAGTTGCACTCGCATCGGACGCCCGGATCGTTCTTGACTCTGCGCCGGAATACGTCGTTCCCGCTACGGTATCCTTCGTCGCTGCTGAGGCCCAATTCACACCCAAGACGGTCGAGACGGCTAACGAACGGGAGAAGCTTATGTATCGCGTCAAGCTCGCCATTGATCCGAAGCTGCTCGACACCTATCGTGACTATGCCAAAGCGGGGCTTACCGGCAATGCCTACGTCAAGGTAAGCCAGGATGCGGTGTGGCCCAAGCATCTCGCACCACGATTGCCTAATGTCTCGAAGTGAGGACAACGCGATCGAAGTGAGCGGCGTGACGCACCGTTACGGTGATGTTGCGGCCATCACGGACGTCTCGCTCGTCATACCTTGGGGTACGTCAACCGCCTTCGTCGGCCCCGACGGCGTCGGCAAGTCGACGCTCCTGGCGCTGATTGCAGGCGTCAAACGCCTGCAATCAGGGACGATCCAGACGCTGGGCGGCGATGTCGCGTCGCGCGCGCAACGGGATCTCATGATTCCGCGCATTGCCTACATGCCGCAGGGGCTGGGCCGCAATCTCTATCCAAGCCTTTCGGTCGCCGAGAATATCGACTATTTCGGTCGCCTCTTTGGGCAATCGCGGACGGAGCGCGAAGAGCGTATCGAGCGCCTCTCGCGTGCAACCGGCCTCAACCCGTTTCTCGATCGGCCAGCCGGCAAGCTCTCCGGCGGAATGAAACAGAAGCTATCGCTGTGCTGCTCGCTCATCCACGATCCCGATCTCCTCGTTCTGGACGAGCCGACCACCGGCCTTGATCCGCTGTCCCGGCGCCAATTCTGGACGCTTATCGAGGAGATCAAGGCCGAGCGGACCGGCGTCACCGTGCTGGTCGCGACCGCCTACATGGAGGAGGCCCAGCGCTTCGACCGTCTCGTCGCCGTCGATGCTGGGCGCGTGCTTGCTGCGGGACGCACGGCAGACGTCCTAGCGCAGGCGGGCGCCGAGACGCTCGAGGCGGCCTACGTCACACTGCATGGGCGGGGCCGTGTGAAACCGGCGCTCGTCATGTCTCCGCGCGTCGAAACCGGAGAGCCTCCTGTGATCGTGGCGCGTGGGCTGACGCGACGATTCGGCGACTTCATTGCCGTGGACAACGTAAGTTTCAGCATCGGACGTGGCGAGATTTTCGGTTTCCTCGGCTCGAACGGCTGCGGCAAGACGGTAACGATCAAAATGCTCACCGGCCTACTCGACATAACGGAAGGAAAGGCCGAGCTGCTCGGGCGGCCGGTCGACGCGAGCGACCTGAGAACCCGCATGCGGGTCGGCTACGTATCACAATCGTTCTCTCTTTATGAAGAATTGACGGTTCGAGCAAATCTGGACCTGCATGCCCGGCTATACCGAGTGCCGGCAGAAGAAATTAGACAGCGCGTCGACGACGCACTCCAGCAGTTTGACCTCCGCGAAGCCGGCGACCAGAAACCATCGACACTGCCGCTGGGCATCCGACAACGGCTTCAGCTCGCAGCTGCCTGCCTGCATCGCCCCGAAGTGCTGATTCTGGACGAGCCGACATCAGGCGTCGACCCGGCAGCGCGCGACTTGTTCTGGCGACTGCTCTACGACTTGTCGCGGCGGGACGGGGTGACGGTCTTCATCTCGACCCACTTCATGAACGAAGCCGAGCGCTGCGACCGCATCTCGCTGATGCATGCCGGCAAAGTTCTCGCGGTGGGAATGCCGGAGGAGCTGCGGGCGGCCAAGGTCGCTGCCACGCTCGAGGATGCCTTCGTGTCCTACCTGGAGGAGGCCGCTGACATTGCGACCGCCGTCATAGGTGACGGGATTGCGACCAAGGCGCCACGAGTGACCGCCGGCACCGTTCCTGCGCGCTCGAACGGCGAGCTTCGTACATCGGCCGCTCGAATTTGGGCCATCGCGTGGCGTGAAATGCGTGAACTGATGCGCGATCCTGTCCGCCTTGCTGTTGCGCTGCTGGGGCCGATGATTCTCCTGGCGATCTTTGGCTACGGAATCACCTTCGACATCGAAAACCTGTCCTTTGCGGTATTCGATCGCGACCAGAGCCGCCAGAGCCGTGACCTGATCGAAAGCTTCTCCAGCTCGCGCTATTTCCAGCAGCAGACGGCCCTGCGGAGCGAGGCCGAAATGGATCAGCGGCTGCGAGCCGGAAGCTTGCGCATGGCGATCAGCATTCCGCCGGGCTTCGGCCGTGACCTGCTCAATGAGCTTAAACCCGAGGTCGCGTTCTTCCTCGATGGCGCGTTGCCATTCCGGGCCGAAACGACACGCGGCTATGTGCAAGGGATCGTCAGGTCCTACGCGGAGAATCTCGCGCGCGGAACCTATGGCAGCGTTCCGCGCCTTGAGTTGCTGAAGGTCGAGCCGCGCTTCCGCTACAATCAGGATTTCCGCAGCGTGTTTGCGTTGACGCCCGGCGTCTTGATGCTTCTCCTGATAGTGTTTCCGGCGATGCTCACAGCGCTCGGTGTCGTCCGCGAACGGGAGATCGGGTCGATCACCAACCTCTACGCATCGCCTGCCACAATCGGCGAGTTTCTGCTCGGCAAGCAGGCGCCCTATGTCGTTCTTGGATTCGCAAGTTTCCTCACGCTCGTGGTACTGGCTGGATTGCTGTTTGGCGTGCCAGTGAAGGGGTCGGCGGCCGCGCTGGCGCTGGCTGCGCTGCTTTATGTGTTTGCCGCGACTGCGCTCGGCATCCTGATCTCGACCATCGTCCACACCCAGGTTGCAGCCATCATCGGGACCACAATTCTTACGATCGTTCCTGGGTCCATTTTCTCGGGATTCATCTATCCGGCGGCAGCGCTGGAGGGTCCGGGGCGCGTCATGGGTATGGGCTTTCCATCTCTCTGGTTTCAGAACGTAAGTCTCGGCACCTTCGCGAAAGCGCGCGATTTCGTGGTTTTCAGGCGGAATATCTGATTCTGTTCGCGTTCGGGCTTGGCTTTCTCCTGGCCGCGCGACTTCTGTTGCGTAAGCAGGAGGCCTGAGTATGGGACGCTGGCTTTCCAACGTATTCCGGCTCGGCCTCAAGGAGTTTGCAAGTCTTGCCAGCGACAAGGTGCTTGCTTTTTTCCTCGTCTATTCGTTCTCTTTTGCGATCTATACCCAAGCGACCGGCGTAAACACGGAAATTACCAATGCGCCGATCGCGATTGTTGATTCCGACCGATCAGCGCTGTCGGCGCGCATTCGAGACGGCTTGCTCAAGCCATACTTCCGTCGACCGGCTCTTATCGATCGTGGCGACGTCGACCGCACGATGGATCGCGGCACCTATTCGTTTGTCCTCGACGTGCCGCCGCATCTCGAGGCCGATGTGGTGAAGGGGCGCGTCCCCGCTTTGCAGCTCAATATTGACGCAACCGCCATGACATATGCCGGCATCGGTGGAGCCTATGTCGAGTCGATCGTGCAACAGGAGACGAAAAACTATTTCAAGGCGCGCGGCATAGAGGCGCAATTCCCCATAACGCACGTCACTCGTGCACTCTTCAATCCGAATCTTGAAGGCCTGCGGTTCCATGCGGTCATGGAAGTCCTGGAGGCCGTGTCCATGCTGTCTATTCTGCTGGTGGGTGCCGCGGTGATCCGGGAGCGCGAACGCGGCACCATCGAGCACTTGCTGGTGATGCCGGTACGGGCAAGTGAAATCGTGGCGGCTAAGATTTGGGCCAACGGCCTGGTGATCCTGGTCGCGACTGGCCTCTCTTTGATCTTCGTTGTCGGAACCGTATTAAAGGTGCCGATCCAGGGCTCGATCGCACTTTTCCTCGGCGGAACGGCAGTTTACCTCTTCGCCATTGCGTCACTCGGTATTCTATTGGCGACAATCGCGAACACGATGCCGCAATTCGCATTGATGGCCCTTCCTGTGTTCATGATACTCAACATGCTCTCTGGCGGCTTCTCCCCACTCGAGAGCATGCCGCAACCGCTTCAGGTTGCGATTCAGGTGTCGCCGGCAGTCCACTACGTCAAATTCGCGCAGTCTGTGCTGTACCGCGCTGCCGGCATCGACGTCGTATGGAGGGATATTGCAGTCCTGGCTGGCATAGGGACGGTGTTTCTCAGCCTCGCGCTCTTAAGGTTCCGGACCATGCTCGCTAGTGCAAGATAATTTTCGTCGATGCACGTCCGGCTCCTATTCAGCGAAGGAGTCCTTCGCGTTGAGGTGAAGCGGCCGAAATCGATGTTGTCATGGCAGCTCTTGATCGCGTCAAAGCTGGATAGGACGGCGTCCGCTACGGCGATCGCAGATGCCGCAGAAGCGGACTCTTCCGCCCGACAGAAATGGAAGTAATGCCCAACGCGTCCTCGTCACATGCGCTCGTGCATCAGAAGCCCAGGCTTCGAGCGTGTTGACGTGCATCAATACGTCGAAGCCGGGAAGCGTGTATTGGGAAATAATCAGTGGCACGCGGTGCTTAAAGCGGGGCCCGAATCATCTGTGCCAGTCCATCTCAAGGAGAGCGAGATGAATCAGATGCCGATTGTATGGAAGCGCCTCGTTAAGGGCGGCGAGACTTGCCCCCGTTGCAGGGATACCGGTCGCGAACTCGAGGCGGCGGCGGCCAAACTTGCGGCCGCGCTACGACCCCTGGGAATCGAGCCCGTGCTCGAAACGCAGGCGATCGAAGAAGATGCGTGGAAGGCCAATCCCCCCGAGTCCAACCGCGTGTGGATCGCGGGCAAACCCATCGAGGAGTGGCTCGGCGCCAACGTCGGCATGAGCCGCTGCTGCTCCGTGTGCGGCGTCTCGGATTGCCGAACGCTCGAAGTCGGTGGCCGCACTTACGAGGCGATTCCGGAGGAACTGTTCATCGAAGCCGGGTTGATTGCGGCCAGTCAGATGATCGCGTCGGCGTCGGACAGGGCCGCAACGTCGTGCCGCGGCGGTACCGCAGGAACGGAATCGTTCCCGCCAACCCCAGGGCGAGCGAAGGGTGGTTCCTGCAGCTGATCAGACTGGCAGTAGTTCTTATAGGGCCGGTGCGCGGCACGCCGCCCGGCTGGTCTAGGGACGGTGCTTCTCAGCCTCGCGCTCTTAAGGTTCTGGACCATGCTCGCTGGTGTAAGATAGATATCGATGCAGGGCTCCTATTCAGCAGAATTAGTTCTGCGCCTTTGGCGAGACGCGCTCTTACGGGGGGGGGAGTGCGTGATGGCCAAGTCCAAGGTGAGTGAATTCGATCTCGATCAGGCGCTTTCTAGCCCCACAAGTGCATTTCGCAGGCCTGAAGATGTCGTCGAGCATCCAACCCTAACGCGCGCGCAAAAGATCGAAATACTTCGCCGCTGGGTTTATGATGCGACTCAGTTGGCCGTTGCCGAAAATGAAGGGATGGGTGGCGGTGAAGCGGCCGAAATCGATGTTGTCATGGCGGCGCTTGACCGCGTCAAAGCCGAGTGCAGTGTCGAGCACACAGCATCGGCAGAGCACGCTGCCGTGCATGAAGATGCACATGCGCGGCACCGCTATGGCGATCGGCGTGATTAAATAATGCGAGCCAAGCGTTGGATGACCACCTATGAGAAAGAACTTGTTCCGACGCGAAACCGTGCGGAGATAAGAGTGCAAATGCCGCCAAATGCGGCCCTTTGCGTCCAACAGAGATGGAAGTGATGCCCACCCCCCCCTTGTCACACGCGCTCGTGCGTGGCCTCACCGAATCAGAAGCCCAGGCTCGATTGCAGCTCGAAGGTTACAACGAACTGCCCCGGCCGGACCGGCGCACGCCCTTTCGGATTGTCCTGGAGGTGCTTCGCGAGCCGATGCTGGCCTTGCTGCTTGGCGGCGGCCTGATCTACCTGGTGCTCGGGGATCTCAAAGAGGCGCTGATCCTGCTTGCCTTCGCGATGATGTCGGTGGTCATCACCGTCGTTCAGGAAACCCGGACGGAGCGCGTCCTGGAGGCGCTGCGGGACCTGTCGAGTCCCCGCGCGCTCGTCATTCGGGACGGTGAACGCAAACGTATCGCAGGCCGAGAGGTCGTGCGTGGCGATGTTGTCGTCCTTGCAGAAGGAGATCGTGTACCAGCCGACGCTGTGCTCACCCAAAGCGAAGATGTTCAGACGGACGAGTCATTGCTGACCGGAGAATCCGTTCCGGTACGCAAGATTGTCAAACACGATCCGACGCCGTCGGAACCAAGGCGCCCCGGCGGAGATGATCAACCATATGTTTTTTCCGGTTCACTCGTGGTGCGCGGACATGGCCTTGCCGAAGTGGTGGCGATCGGCGCATTGAGCGAGATCGGCAAGATAGGCCAGGCGTTGCGTGGTCTGGAAAGCGAGCCTCCCCGTCTTCAAGTGCAAACGCGTCGCCTGGTACGCATGTTCGCCACGGTAGGCGGCTTCGTCAGCGTCCTCGTCGTCGTGCTCTACGGCCTGCTGCGCGGTGGCTGGTTTGAGGCGGTGCTCGCCGGGATCGCGCTCGGCATGTCGATGTTGCCGGAAGAGCTTCCGGTGGTGCTCACCGTGTTCTTGGCGATGGGCGCTTGGCGAATCTCGCGCGCGCGTGTCTTGACCCGGCGGGCCGCTGCAATCGAGACCCTGGGCTCTGCAACCGTCCTCTGCACGGACAAGACGGGTACGCTGACCGAGAACCGAATGTCGATTGCCGAACTGCGGCTCAGGGACGATGAGGTTTTCACGCCGGGTAAGCCGACCAGCGCGAAGCTGCCCGAAAAATTCCATAGCCTGGTCGAGTTCGGCATTCTCGCCAGCGCGCCAGATCCTTTCGATCCGATGGAGAAAGCGTTTCATGACCTCGGCCGCCACCAGTTGGCCGGTACCGAGCATCTGCATGGTCCCGAGTGGAAGCTTGTGCACGCTTATGGGCTCCGCCCGGGCCTGCTTGCCATGTCGCAAATCTGGCGGGCAGCCGATGGACGGCAAGAGTTCGTCATCGCGGCTAAGGGCGCACCTGAGGCCATCGCCGATCTTTGCCATCTCAGTGCCGCGGATCTCGCGGCGCTGATGCAATCCGTGGACGCCATGGCCGCCGAAGGCCTGCGCGTGTTGGGGGTCGCACGCGCGTCCTTCGCGGGGCCAGTATGGCCCGAATCGCAGCACGATTTCGCGTTCGAGTTCTTGGGTTTGATCGGCCTCGCCGATCCGCTGCGAGCGAGCGTACCCGTGGCCGTGCGCGAGTGCCGGTCCGCCGGCATCAAGGTGGTCATGATCACCGGCGACTACCCCACAACGGCCCGAGCGATTGCCCGTCAAGCGGGTCTCGACGCCGATGACATCGTGACCGGTGATGAGCTTGAGAGGTTAAGTGAAGCGGAACTCGCTCGGCGCGTGCAAGCGGCGACTGTATTTGCGCGCATCATGCCCGAGCAGAAGCTGCGTATCGTCAATGCGCTGAAGGCGAACGGCGAGATTGTGACCATGACCGGCGATGGTGTCAACGACGCGCCCTCGCTCAAGGCTGCGCATATTGGTATCGCCATGGGTGGGCGCGGAACGGACGTGGCGCGCGAGGCGTCTTCGATCGTCCTTCTCGACGATGATTTTGGCTCGATCGTCAAGACCGTTCGCCTCGGACGCCGCATCTACGACAACCTTCGCAAGGCGGTAGGCTTCATCTTCGCTGTGCACGTTCCGATCGCAGGCTTGGCGCTGCTGCCGTTGCTGTTCGGATTGCCGATCCTGTTCGGGCCCATGCACATCGCATTCCTGGAGATGGTGATCGATCCGGTATGTACGCTCGTGTTCGAAGCCGAGACCGAGGAAGACGACGTCATGCGCCGGCCACCGCGCGACTCCGACGAACCGCTGTTTTCTGGTTCGTTGATCGGATGGAGCGTGCTTCAGGGGACGTTCGCGCTTGGGCTCGTCGCCGTCATCTTCATCGTGGCGTTCGAGCGAGGAATGCCGGAAGACGAAGTGCGCGCTCTCGCGTTCTTTTCGTTGGTCATGACGATCGTCGGCCTGATCTTGGTGAACCGCTCGTTCAGCGCTTCATTGCTCACGGCTCTCAGTCGGCCAAATCCGGCGCTTTGGTGGGTTCTTATTGCCGTCACGGCGATGCTGGGCTTGACGCTGATCTGGCCGTTTGCGAGCGACCTCTTCCGTTTTGGACCTCTCCACCTAGACGATCTCGCGTTGACGTTGGGTGGTGGGGTTTTCGTGCTAGTTCTGCTTGAAGTCTTCAAACCTCTTTGGCGCGAGCGCCTGCGATCTTGATTCGACGGGCAATGCGCGGATCTGGACTTAGTACCACAACAGTTGCTCAGCGCGCGTCAAAACTGGCGCGAGGCGTATTTGTATCGTCAACTTGACGGACGCCGCCGGTGCGCTTCGCGCGCGCAACAGATGCCACGCGAGAGCTATCGCAGGGCGCCACAATCGCGGCGAGATCACGACCTTGCAGGTACATCATTTTTGGGGTCAACCCACCGTGCCGTGCGATCCAGGCACGTACAGCAGCTGGGTAGGTATTCATAAGATCTTGCGTCCCGAATGCACTGACGACCCGTTTGCCGGTGTTATCGAACGTCCATGCCGCATGGAAACCAAGCACCGCATTACCAGTGGCGCAGATTCGGTCGCTCGGCACGAGTCCGAGCACTATTGTGCAGGCCGAAACGCATGTGCCGGCAATGACGACCGGCTCGCCGGAGTCGCGCACCTGTCGGAAGTGCGTCGTGTAGTCCCGCATCTTGCCGCCGATGTCGTCGCTGATAATAACGGTCGCGGAAGCCGATGTAACCGTTAGCGCCGTCGATACAACGGCAGCAATCAGGCACGCTCGCATGTCCTTTTCCTCGGCAGTATCCGATCAATCTTGGGCCACGCCTCGCAAATCGCGCGCCACCAGCTGATGCCCTCAAAACGGCAAGCTAAAGGGCTGATTTGAATGAGATTTTTCTTTGGAGGACGAAGCGGCTCTCGTCTCGCCAGCAGGTAACGCGATTTCGCCGAAGCCTAAAAACGAGGCATTTGTCACGCCCATTTGATGAAGATCAATGCAACGAGAGCTGTAATTTGCCAGTGGTACTCTTGAGCAAATGCCGGAGGAAAATCATGACAATCAAATACATCCTTGCCGTCGCACTCATCACGCCATTCCTGACCGTGTCCAGCATGGCTCAGCAGTATTCGGGCGGTCCTAAATCGAGTTTTGCCCCCACGCGGCAAATCAGTAGCGGAGGCGATATCTACGCGCAGGGCGTCAGAGGCGATATCTACGCGCCGCGAGTCACAGCCAACAAATCCCACGCTTATCGCGGTGGCCCCAAGACTGTCGTTCCGCACGGTAATTAAGAAGACAGTCCGCTTCGGGTCCAGAGAACGAACCCGCTCTCGCGGGAGCTGGGATTGCCGGCGCTATCCCGTTGAGCGAGAGATTCTTCCGTATCGGCGAGAGGCTGGCGCCTCGAAAATCTCCACCATAATCGTCAGTGGATCGGGGGGCTCGATCCACGTCATCGCAAATCCGGTCTGACGCGAGCACGCAGCAGATGGAGGCGATCCATGATGCCCGACATGATGTCAGCAATAATGGGGACGATGGGGCTCGCCGCCGCCTGGTCGTCATCGTTCTTATGTTGGGGGCGGCCGCGCTGATCAAATGTCTCTTGTTCACAAATAAGGGAGATTGAAGATGCATCGCCTCCTACTCGCGGGCTCGCGGTCGGAATTAGAACGTCTCAAATTGCACCGACCCGAAACCGGCGATAAGACCGTCATCAGACCAACCTTCGACTAGGGATCCCGTGAGTCAGCTATCCTTCCCGTTGCGTCTCGGAATGCTCGCCATCTTGCTGGCTCAGGTTTTCTTGGGCCCAGCGAGGGCAGAGACGAGCGATGTCGAAGTAGCGTGGCGATTGTTGGATTACATCGCGGTGGACTACGCCGGCGCGGTGTCGCACGGCTCGGTCTCCAGTCCTTCCGAATATGCCGAGCAGAAAGAGTTCGCGGCGACAATCGCTGCGAAGCTCGCTGCGCTGCCGCCCAAGCCGGAACAGCAGGCACTTCTGACGCAAGCTGCCAATCTGCAGCGCGCCCTCGACGGCAAGGCTGAGGCCGAGCAGGTCGCAGAGATAGCGCACGGCTTGGCCGCAGCGCTGCTTGCAGCCTATCCCGTGCCGCAGGCGCCGAAGAAGGTTCCCAGCGTTGCGCGCGGTGCGGCACTGTTCGATCAGAACTGCGCTAGCTGTCACGGCGTGACCGGTGATGGTCATGGACCGGATGCTGCAAAGCTGGATACCCCGCCCATCGCGTTCACGGATACCGATCGTGCCCGTCAGCGCAGCCTGTTCGCCCTCTACCAGGTGATTACCCAAGGTCTCGACGGGACCGGGATGCCGAGCTTCGACGGCCTGCCGGCCGAAGATCGCTGGGCCTTGGCATTGTACGCCGGTCATTTCGCATTTCCGGAGACAGCTGCGACCGAGGGCGAGCGGCTGTGGAAGCAGGACGAAGCGCTTCACGGGCTCATGCCCGATCTGAAGGCTCTCGCAGGCACGACACCCGCAGCTCTTGCCGGCAAGATCGGGCAGGATAAGGCGGACGCCCTCATGGCCTACTTGCGTCGCCATCCCGACGTGCTGGGGCAGCAGACCGGATCTCTGTCGCTGGTTCGCGGGCGTCTGGCCGAAAGCCTCTCTGTCTATCGCGCGGGGGGCCGGCAGCGCGCCGGCGAGTTGGCATTGTCCGCTTATCTCGATGGCTTCGAGCCGATGGAGCCAGCGCTGGCCGCGCGTGACCGTACCCTCCTGGAGCGGATCGAGGGGGCGATGGGCGAGTACCGCGCCGCCATCCAGAGCGGAGAGACTGCCGAGGCACTTGCCGATCGCGTGCAGGTCCTCGACGACCTTCTCGACGATGCCGAAGCTGCGCTGTCGCCAGACGCCGCAAGCGGTCTGTCGACGTTCCTCGGCGCGGCGACAATCCTGCTGCGCGAGGGGCTGGAAGCCCTTCTGATCGTGGTGGCCATGATCGCCTTCCTTCGCAAGGCCGAACGGATGGAGGTCATGCGCTATGTCCATGCAGGTTGGGCCGGCGCAGTTGCGGCGGGCTTTCTGACCTGGGTTGCCGCGACGTGGGTGATTGGGGTCAGCGGCGCAAGCCGGGAACTGACTGAGGGCTTCGGGTCAGTCTTCGCAGCAGTGGTTTTGCTCCTGGTCGGCATCTGGATGCACGGCAAGGCGCAGGCCGATCAATGGCAACACTACATTCGGGAAAAGATGGCGAAAGCGCTGTCCGGCGGTTCGGCATGGTTTCTGTTCGGGCTCGCCTTTATCGTCGTCTACCGAGAGGTGTTCGAGACAATCCTCTTCTATGCGGCGCTGTGGAACCAGGGAAACGGCGGCTCGATACTCATGGGCGCCCTGAGCGCATGCGTGATCCTGGCCGCAATCGCGTGGGCCATGCTGCGCTTTAGCCGCCGCCTGCCGATCGGCAAGTTCTTCACCTACAGTTCATGGCTAATGGCGGTCCTCACGGTCGTTCTCGCCGGCAAGGGTATCGCGGCTCTGCAAGAGGCAGGCATCGTCAGCATCGCACCGTTGCGCTCGGTGCCGCGTATATCGTTGGTTGGCCTGTTCCCAACCACGCAAACGGTCGCGGCGCAGCTCCTCATGATTACGGCTTTAGCTATCGGTTTCGCCCTCAATCGTCGAAAGGCCGCATAGAAGTGGATGGAGCCTTGCTTAGAGCTTGCGTGAGCTGCAGGCGCTCGCTGGGATATTCTGCGGCAAGGTGTCACCCGGCTGGCTTTGTGGCCGACCTTACCGAGTTTCGCAGTCTTGACGAAGATCAATGCCGAGAAAGGCAAACGGGAAAACCCTTTCGTAATCTTGCATCCGTCCAAAATTGACGTGGAGGAAGCCATGACAGGGATCGTTCGGATCTGGATTGCCTCGTCAGCCCTCTCGCTCGCATTCGCTTGTGTGTCGAACGCTCAGACCCTCGATCCGGTTGGGCATCAGCCACCCAAGATCGACCTCGGCGATTGGACGCCGCCGGACATTTCGAAGGTGCCGGACACACCTGACGGCAGGCTAATCAAGCTCGGGCATGCACTGCTGACGGAGACCTATGCTCGTATCGGGCCCGAGGTGACCGACCCGTCGAAAAGATTTGCCGGGAACAACCTGTCCTGCCAGAGCTGCCACCTGCAGGGCGGCGCGCAGCCTTATTCGATGCCCTATCTCGGCGTTTGGGGAGCGTTCCCACAATATCGCGGACGCGAGAACGAGGTCTCCACCCTCGAGGAGCGGATCAACGGCTGCATGCAGCGATCCATGAACGGCAAGCCGCTTCCACTCGACTCGCCAGAAATCAAAGCGATGCTTGCCTACATGAAATGGATCTCTACGGGTATTCCCGTCGGCGCGGGTCTGCTGGGGGTGGGCACCCTTCCGATCAGGGAGCCGAGTCGCGCCGCGGACCCGAAACGTGGTGCCGATGTCTTTGCGCAGGTCTGCGCCGCCTGCCACGGTGAGAACGGCCAAGGCGTGCGCGCCGGCACAACCGCTGATGGCCGAGGTTACCAGTATCCGCCGCTCTGGGGCGCCGATAGCTACAACGACGGAGCCGGCATGTACCGGCTGCTGACGGCCGCCGGCTTCGTCCGTAGCAACATGCCCTTTGGGACGACCTACAAGGATGCGGCGATCAGCGACGAGGATGCATACGACGTCGCGGCCTACATCAATAGTCAGCCGCGACCAGCCAAAGCCGACGTTGAGAAGGATTTTCCAGACCTGCTCAAGAAGCCCGTCGACATGCCATTCCCGCCCTACATTGATGGCTTCAGCGCCGAGCAACACAAATATGGACCATTCGGTCCGATTCGGCAGAAGCTGAAGGAACTCTCCGGGGTTGCGCAAACGCCGAAGTGAGAGTTGGGCGCCCGGAAAGTCGACCGCCGGGAATTTGCAATTGCGAGCGCGCTTGCGCTGTCGGGTAGTTTCTCCCGCACGGCGCGCAGCGTGCTTTGGTTAGCCTCGCAAGCGCCGCATTTACTTTGCTGTCTATCGCGGCTTTCGCAGGCACCGACATGTCGAGGGTAGCCGCAGGCGCGGTCGGTATGGCGATTGGATCCGGAAATTACCTTCTGGGAATCGTAGCCGCAGTGATTGCCGGCGCTATTCTATTCAGCGAGAGATTTCTTCGGATCGGCGAGAGGCTGGCGCCTCGAGAATCTCCATCATAGTCGGCAATCGACCCCGGGCCTCCATCCAGATCATCGCGGAGCAAGTTAGGGCAAAATTCAAAGTTCGTTGACCGGCCCTTGGTAAGTCTGACAACACTTAATAATCATTCAAGCTCAAGTTGGCGTTAGCACAGAGCGTGGCGTTGCGGCCCCTCCTCGTGCGGTTTCGGACTGAAGTATGCAAGTTTGCCAGAAACGCCATCCCATTGCTTTGCATCGGCAGGGGGCGTTCCCTTCGTGGTGATATTCGGCCACTTCGTCGAATACTCGCGATTGAGACTGAGCCAGTCTTCCAGTGGCTCCGTGTCGGGCTCGATCGCCTCGGCAGGGCACTCAGGTTCGCACACGCCACAATCGATGCACTCATCTGGATGAATGACGAGCATATTCTCACCGGCGTAAAAGCAGTCGACCGGACAGACTTCGACGCAGTCCATATACTTGCACTTGATGCAGTTCTCGGTAACGACATATGTCACGACATGACACTTTCACGATGCAAACTAGTGCCGCCGCTGACGGTCGCGGGACGGCAGGAACGACTGCGCGGGAACGTGGCCGATTCGCCCATCCTCGATAACATTGGCATGATAGAGCGCGCCAAAATCATACTCAGCACCAGCTGGCTTGGTCGCCACCGGGCGCCCGCAATAATTCCTGTATGTTTGCTTCGATGATCCGGAAGCCCACATTTCCGTAGAGCTTTTGACGCCCTTCATTCAACACGAAGCTTGGACTACCTTCGATGCGCATCTTGTCGGCGTCTTGGTAGTCCGTCGTTAGTCCGGCAAATGCGGTTCCGTCGTGAATGCGTTTTTCAATCGCGTCTATATTAACGCCGAGAGCCCCGGCCACGTCGCATTGAACATCCCAACGGGCAATGTCGCGGCAATCTCGAAAAAACGCGCAACGGAATGCCAACATCACCTTCTCAAAGATTGATGTCGCCGTTCCGATTTGGCCTGGCCTTTCTTGTTCCTGCAGCCATTGCTGGACAGCCGTCATAAACAAATGGGCGCTTGCCGACGTCGGCGGACGTGTTTTTAGCCAAATGTCCGGATGGACTTCAATATGCGGAAATTGGCGCGCCACGCTTCGCAAATGTGCGTTGAAGCCGGCATATTCACCCTTGTCTCGCCACGTCGAGGTGATCTTGAGGGCCGTATTGCCAAAAACAGAACAGAACCGATAGTCGAATTGAACCGTGTCGCCGAATTTCTCCCTGACCGCATCGATACGAGCCTGTGTCGCATATGCCCAAATGCATAGTACGTCCGAGAAATAGGAAACCTTGACCACGCTCATTTGATCGGTCCCTCAAACCACCACGAACTGACCCATCATCCCGGCATCTTCATGCTCAAGAATGTGGCAGTGGTACATGTATGGGTGATGGGGATCAGCGAAGTCGGCAAATTCAGCGATAACGCGAACCGCCGACCCTGGATCAACTAGCACCGTATCCTTGAGACCTCGCTCGTTCGGTAGCGACGGATCGCCGTCGCGATCAAGCACACGAAACTGGATGTCGTGGATGTGAAATGGATGGGCTAGTGGGGTGGTGTTCCTGATCTCCCAGACTTCGATGCTACCCAAGGGAACCTGCACGTCGATGCGGCTCTTGCTCATCGAACGGCCGTTGATCCCCATCAAACCGTCCATCGTGCGGCGGCCCATCATTCCGCCCATACCCATACCCATCATGGGCATGTCCAGAGTGAACGTACGAGTACGCGTGTCTCGCGCAGGGATCCAACTTGGCACCTGGACCAACCGCGCGGGGAGCGATAGATCTGTCGTCTCCAACTGGGCCGCGCGCAGCTCGATGATTGGAAACGTCTCGGCATTGCCGGCCATGCCGCCCATCATCATACCCGGGCCCATCCCTCTGGACGTGACGCGATCGGGATAACTCATCAATTTGATTGTTTGATTGGTCTGCATATCGATGAGCATCTCAACACGCTCTCCGGGACCAAGCCGAACGCGACGCAGGCGAGCTGGCCGCTCCAGCAAGCTACCATCTGAGCCAATGACGATGAGGTCCACTCCATCATCCCGGCCGAGCGTATAAATGCGGGAGTTTGAGCCATTGAGGATCCGCAGGCGCGTACGCTGTCGACGCAAGACGACGTTAGGATTGGCTGTGCCGTTCACAAGGATAACATTGCCCTTGTAACCCATCATGGCGTCAGGCATAGCCGACAGATAATCGAAGCTTCCGTCGGAGTTGAAACGGCGATCTTGGAGGATGAGCGGGATGTCATCCACGCCATATTCCGATGGGAGGCGGAGTGATCGGCTCTCCTCGTCGTCAATTAGGAACAAGCCGGCGAGTCCCCGTAACACCTGCTCTCCCGTGTGCCCCATCAAGTGTGAGTGATACCAACACAGCGATGCTTTTTGTTTGATTTCAAAAGACGGCTCCCAAATTGCCCCGGCCTCGACAATCTGGTGCGGGCCTCCATCGCTGCTGGCGGGCACGTGCAAGCCATGCCAGTGCATGGTTGTCGGTTCATTCAGCGCATTTTTCACGCGAAGGGTTACGTGATCGCCGGCGCGACACCGAATTGTGGGTCCTAAGTAGGGGCCATTGATTCCGATAGTCGGGGTTGACATGCCCGGCAGGAACTCTGACTTTCCGGAAGCCACGCTCAGGTCATAGATCTTTCCGCCGGATCCAGGTGTGCCTTCAAGCAGTGCTGGAATCTTGAGTGGGTTCACAAAGCGCCCAGCCTCGGCCAAACCGACGGATGGCCGACAGAGAATGGCAGCACTTGCAGCCGTCGCACCCCATAAAATCCCACGACGCGAGATCATCGTACCTGTCCTCAATCATGCTGATTTTGCATGCTACTTAAGACTCGAATCAACTGTTCTGTCGTTGAGACGGATCAATTTCCGGTTAGCCGATCGCTCTTGCAGCGATTTAATGAATCTCCGCAATGGCCTGTTTGAGCAACTCACTGACTTGTCCGGCAATCCCGGAAAGCTGCGGGTTTTTGATCGCGCTCATCGAGGCGACCGGATCGACTGCAGAAACCTCGATCCTGTTGTCGTCTCGCTGTTGAACGACGACGTTGCAGGGAAGCATCGTACCGATCTTGTCTTCGGCGATCAGCGCCTGATGCGCCATTTTCGGGTTGCATGCGCCCAGTATCAGATAAGGGCGGAAGTCGACGCCAAGTTTCTTATGAAGGGCGTCCTTGACGTTGATTTGTGTGAGGACGCCGAAGCCGTGATTTTTCAGGGCGTCCGTTGTCGCAGCAACAGCTTTATCAAAAGACATGTCGACGATCTTCGAAAAATGATAGGTCATATTGTTCTTCCTTGCCTGTGGATGGCCGATCATAGCGCCGATCTGCCGCAAATTAGATGGTCGCGATTTATGAAAACGCGCAGCCGTCCCGCACGCCGAGTTTCTTGAATATCATCGCCGCGGGACAAAAGCCCGTGATCGACGCCTGGGACATGTTCAGCCCGGCGAACGCCGTCAGCAAGTACCAGTAGGGACTGACCATATAGCCGAGCGCGAGGCCGAGCAGCACTACCGATCCTGCGAAAGCGAGAACTGCTTTATCGATATTCATGACACGTTTCCTTAGCTGGGTTGAAAGTAATTAGGACCGGTCCAGCCGGCCATCGTCCATGCAAGAGCGACCCATCGCCCCTCGTCTCTTGACGATATATTCGTGTTCTCGTATATACGCAAGTATGAAAATGAACATCGACCTCATGGAGGCTGCCGCCGATTCGGCGAGTGATCTGCTGAAGGCACTTTCCAACCGGCATCGGCTGCTGATCATCTGTCAGTTGATCGACGGCGAGCGCTCGGTTGGCGATCTCGCGCTATTCCTCGGGCTTCGCGACTCCACGGTGTCCCAGCATCTTGCCCTGCTTCGCAAGGATGGCCTTGTGGCGGCGCGCCGGGACGCCCAGACGATCTACTACTCGATCGCCAGCGATCCTGCGCGCGAGGTCCTGAAAACGCTCTATCACGTCTATTGCGCGCCCCCGAAAGCCGGGAAGCCGAAGAGAAAGCTATAGCGCCGGACGCGACGCCCTTTTGAGACAGGTCAACATCTTCGCGGCAATTTCCGCGAGAAACGAAGCGCGCCGCCAAGCGACGCGCTTCCTACCAGGTGGATGGAACATGCGTGGATTGATAATGCTGAGCATTGTGGCAGCAGCGACGTGCTGCGCACCATTGGCCGCTGCCGAAACCCTCACGGTTGCCTCGCGCTCGGTCGCCGACGAGAAGGCGGTGTTCGCCACCGTCGAGAGCATCAGCGTCGTTCCGGCGCGCGGCCGCATCGGCGGCATAGTCGTCCAGCTCAACGTCCGTGAAGGCGATCGGGTCACCAGCGGCCAGGCGATCGCAGCGATCGGCGACGAAAAGCTCGCTCTGCAAATGAAGGCGCTCGACGCACAGATCGACGCGTTGCAGGCGCAATCGAACCAGGCGCAAATCGACTTTACGCGAACCGAGGGATTGGTCGAGCGCGGCACGCTTCCCCGCGTCAAACTGGACGAGGCGCGTACCGCGCTCAACGTCGCCGAAAACGCGCTGCGGGCGCGCACCGCCGAACGCGCCGTGGTGCAGCAGCAGTTCAACGAAGGCCAGGTGCTGGCGCGCCGATTGTGACCCCACTAGATCTGTTAAGGGCGCTGCGCTGCCTGGGGAAGGTGCAGGTGCGTGTGCGGGGCCCTGACTACGCGGATTACACCTTTAAACCAGATGTTAGAGAACCCAGCTCGTTTCGCGTTCAGAATTGTATAACGATTTCAATAGTATAAGAGTTCGTAGTTTTATTCTGAATGGCGCGCCAACTTAATATTAGGTTGATATCTTGCATATTTGCGGAGCGCCGTTGCAGAGCAATTCGCCGTATTGACCTCCAGATATTTCAGAGGTCATTCAAGTTGGCAGCGCCGCAGAGCGCGATGTTCAATTCTTGCAGGACGATTTCTTCCGGATAGCGGCTCCTCGTTGCCCTCCCGTGACCGAGTCCGGATCCATCCCGTCCCGTCGATTGCCGCTGCTAGTACATCAAACACCGCTGATGTCTTCATGCTACCAGACTGAGGCTTAGTCCGGGAGTCTTGGATCTGTCCCTGTCGGATGGCACGCACGGCGCTCGCTTGGTAATCTCTATAGCACTCGACGGGTGTACTCTCGTTCGGGAAGCGACCAGATCGGATGTCTCAAACGTCGATTGTCAGGGAAAATTCAGACAGGATTGTTAGAGAACAAACTGGGAATAATATAATGCACGTACTTGAGGCTACTCTTTGCTCATTTGCATTACGCCGCTGTATACGAGAACACGAACTGCATCGATCCTAGCGCGAACCACCCGCTGGAAGCGTTGTGCTCTTACGTTATTGAGCACAACGATATTTATTGCGTACTTTGCAATTAACTCGTCGCCCACATCAGCTTTGAGCGACGAGGATTGGGACTCGTGCGTGCATGCGGCCGAAATCGTACCCGATCGCTCGATCCGGGGATGCACAGCGGTTATCCAGGCAGGCGAGCGGATGATCACCCAGTTGGCGGCGGCTTATAACAATCGCGGTGTCGCGCTGCGGTCGAGTGGAGATATCGACCGTGCCATGGAGGATTACGATCGAGCACTTCGTTTGTCCCCCGACTACTATGTCGCGCTCAACAACCGAGGCGTTGCTTTAATGAGCAAGGGAGAGCTTGATCGCGCGATTTCTGATTTCGATCGCGCCGTACAACTGAGGACTGACTACCTCGGTGCCTATTATAATCGCGGGAAGGCACTCGGGCGTAAAGGACTCTTTGATCGTGCCATCGCGGATTATGATCTGGTCATCAAGGCTGATCCGAAGAATCCGACCTTCTTGTTCGAACGCGGAACGATGAAAGCGAACGCTGGAGATCAGAGCGGCGCGGATGCTGATTTCGAGCGCGCCGAATCGCTCAGGTCGAATGGTGCGCGGACGACGCGGCCACGATGAAACTCGCCCAACCTAGACGCCGTTGAACTTGTCAGGCTGATGGGAGCCGCAACTCCGCGTGAAGGCCTCCATTTCTGCCATTGGATAGTTCGACAGAGCCGCCGTGCAGTGTGGCGAGATCGCGGACGATTGCGAGTCCGAGCCCGCTTCCCGGTTTGGCCTCGTCGAGCCGCTCGCCTGGGGCGAACGCGCGGTTTAGTGCATCAGCCGGGATGCCTGGCCCGTCATCAACGATCGTAATAAGGAGCTGCCCCGTCGGGGTATCGCGCGTAGCCTTGATCGAGACAACACCACGAGCCCACTTGCAGGCATTATCGACCAGGTTGGCGACCATCTCGTCAAGGTCGTTGGGATCGACGGCGGCAAGCAATTCCGTCTCGGCTGTATGGACGATCGTCAGCTCACGATGAGCATAGAGCCGCCGCATCGCCGCGGCTATTGATGCGAAGGCAGGTTCGACCTGCGTGATGACGCCAGGCAGGCCGGCGTTGGCTGCGGCACGGGCTCGGGCAAGCTGGAAATCAATCTGGCGCTGCATCCGCCCTGTTTGCTGAGTCAGGACCGCGGCGCCCTCGGTATCACCTCTCGCGAGCAGCCGGCGCGCTTCGTCCGTCAGCACGGCCAATGGTGTCTTCAGGCCATGCGCGAGATTGCCCGCCTGCGTGCGGGCGCGGCGAACCATCTGGGTATTGGCGTCGATCAGAGCGTTGAGATCATCGACCAGCGGCCGAACTTCGGACGGGAAGTCACCAGGCAGGGTTTCTGCTTTGCCCGCGCGAATGTCGCCCAGCGCGTCGCGCAGACGGCGCATGGGACGCAGACCAAACCAGGCCTGCAACGTGCCGGCCCCAATTAGGGCTATTGCCAGTGTGCCGAGTGACAGGGCCAGCGCCTGATTAAAATGTCTCAGTACATCATCGACGATCCGCTGGTCGGCGCCAATTTGAAGCACGTAACCGTTTTCAGCGGTCTGCCACGGTCGCTCATATGCGATCATCGGCTCACCAGCCGGGCCAGCTTCGACTGAGCGAGTAAGCTGCCGATCCGCCCCCCGCGCGGGTGGCGGAAAACGCCGTTGCGGTTCGAGGGAGGCTGATTGTAGGACGATGCCGTTGCGATCGCTCACCTGCCAGTAATAGCCAGTCCCGGGCTGCGCGAAGCGCGGATCACTGAGCCTTTGTGCCAGAGCGACATGTCCGTCGGCCGTGCGGGCCAACAGACCTTCGAGCTCGTCGAGATGACCGATCAGCTCGGCATTGACAAGCTCCGTGACGTGCGCCCGGAACAGCGCGGAAATCGAAACGCCAGCGACAGCGATACCTGTCACGGTCGTGAGAATAACGCCAACCAGCAGCCGGGCGCGCAGACTTCTGACCATCAGCCGAACCTGTAGCCCAGACCGCGCAGGGTCCTGATGGTATCGCGGCCGATTTTGCGTCGCAGCCGACCGACATAGACCTCGATCGTATTCGAGCTGCGTTCCTCATTCAGGCCGTAGAGATGGTCGAGCAACTCGGCTTGCGTCACGACGCGGCCGACGCGATGCAGGAAGAGGTGGAGCAGGCGAAATTCCTGTGCCGTCAATTCGATCGGCTGGCCCGCAACATTGGCGGTGCCGGCAACGGGGTCAAGCACGATATCTCCGTGGCGCAATTCGGAGGTGGCTTGGCCCGCGACGCGCCGCATCAGCGCGCGCAGGCGAGCTGCGACTTCGTCGACGTGAAACGGCTTCGCCACATAGTCATCAGCCCCTGCATTGAGACCTTCCACCTTCTCAGTCCAGCTGCTGCGCGCCGTCAGGATCAGGACCGGTGTGGCGGCCCCGGTACGTCGCAACCTCCGTAAGACCTCGATGCCTGACAGGCCGGGTAAACCGAGATCGAGAACGATCGCGTCGAATTCTTCTTGCAGCGCGAAGGAAAGGGCGTGCTCACCATCTTCCACATGCTCAACGACAAAGCCAAAGCTGGCCAACCCTTCCTTCAGGCGGGCGCCAATGTCCTGATCGTCTTCGACAAGAAGAATGCGAATGGTCATGTCTCCTGATTGCTGCAGTCCGATACTGGATCAACCTGCATTTACGCTGACAGCTTGTGTTCAGACTAGCGTGGCAATCAGGCGTCTAGAAGTCAGTGTTGAGACTCGTGCCAATGTTAAAATTGCTCCTGATAATCGTTCGCATATCAACAATTATCTTGGTGACCCCAGCCTTCGCTCAGCAGGCCGCCGTGCTGTCGATTGATGCACTTGCCAATTCCGTCGTGGCAAGTAACCCCGAACGACGCTTTTATTTCCAGCAGATCGGGCTTGCAGGTGTTGAGCGCGACGCGGCTGATCGCCTGCCGGACCCTGAAGCTGCATTCGAGTTAGGCGAACGCCGGATGGCCGACGGCCTGACAGGTGCACCGAAAGGCGCCGGGCCGACATATGGCTTGTCGATTATGCAGCCGCTCGACTTTGCCGGACGCGGGGCGCTCCGTCGCGCCATCGCCGAGCATCAGATCGCGCTGGCGCGGCTCGGTCTTGCGCAATTCGACGCAACGCTCGCAAGCCGGGCACGCTCTTTGGGATATGCCTTGTTCGCGGCCGAGCGGAAAGCCGCCGCGGCACGCGACGTTGCCGCGCGGATGCGCGAGCTTGCACGCGTTGTGGAGCAGCGGGATCCGGCGGGCATCGCCACCACGCTGGACACGGCCATTCTGGATGCGGGTGCCATCACGGCGGAGCGAAATGCCGCGATGGCTGATTCCGAGACCAGCACGATCGTCTACGAACTGAATCAACTTCGCGGCGCGCCGCTCAAAGCGCGGCTCCGCATTGCTCCGCCCGATATCACGCTGCCCGGCCTTCCGTCGGTCGAGCGCATGGCGCAACAAGCTGGCATCAACAATTTCGAGATTCAGTCGCTGCGCGCGCAATTGCAGCAGCAAGGGTTGCGCGTTGACCTCGCACAAGCAGCGCGTGTGCCGAACGTCTCAGTCGGTCCCTACTTCAATCGCGCGAAGTCAGACAGCCGCGAGACCAATTTCGGCATACGGCTGACGACGACGTTGCCGCTTTGGAATAGCCAGGCTGCTGGCCTCGCACAGGAGTTGAGCCGTCAATCCCAGGGCGATGCGGCCCTGCTCGCCGCCAACCGACGGATCGCGAGGCAGGTTTACGAACAGGCAGCCTACTACGAGGCGAAGCGTCGAGCCCTTGCGGGCTGGCCAGCCGGGGCCACCGAGAAATTTGCGGCCGCAGCTACCGCCGCCGCCGATAGTTATCGCCAGGGAGCGATCCCGATCGCAACTTACGTCGAGATGCAGCGCCAGTATCTGGACGCGCTGTCGGCTCTGCTCGACACGCGACGTGAGGCTATGGAAGCGATGCTTCAACTTCGGGCGCTCAATGGCGGCCGCAGCTTCGACGGCGTGTCCCGATGACGCGGCGGATTCTGGAATGGACAACCGGTCGACCAGCCACGGTGATGATCATCGCTTTGCTGATCGCTGGTCTTGGAATCTGGTCTTTCGTGAATCTGCAAATCGATGTCATTCCCGACATCACAGGCGTGCAGGTGCAGATCAACACGACTGTTCCTGCCCTGGCGCCAGAGGAAATCGAGCGTCTTGTGACGCTGCCCATCGAGCGCAGCATGGGTGGTCAGCCGGGCCTGCGGGAAATGCGATCGCTCACCAAGACCGGACTGTCACAGGTCACGCTCATCTATCAGGACGGCACGGACCAGCTTCGCGCACGCCAATTCGTCAACGAGCGGCTTTCCGCAGTGCGCGACATGCTGCCAGCCGGATCATCGCCGCGCCTCGCTCCGATCACCACCGGGCTTGGCGAAATCTGGTACTACACACTCGAATGGGCGCAACCGCCGTCCGATTTGGACGAGCGGCAACAACTGATGGAGTTGTTCGAGGCTCAGGAATATATCGTGCGCCCGATGCTGCGCGCGATCGAGGGGGTCGCCGACGTCAATTCCAACGGCGGCCTCGAACGTCAGTTTGTCATCGAGCCTGATCTGAAGAAGCTCACGACAGCGGGCATCACGCCGAGCGAGCTTGCCCAGGCTGTTGGCGCCAACGTCGCCAATGCCGGCGGCGGGACCATCACCAAGAACGGCCAACGCTTCACCGTCCGAACCGAAGCGCGTGTCACGACGGCGGAGATGATCCGCGCATTACCCGTGAAATTCGCAGGTGGCGTGCGGCCGCTGACTGTAGCGGATCTGGCGACCGTGACCATCGGCCATGCTCCACGCGAGGGCGCCGCGACCACCAACGGCAAGGAAACCGTGCTCGGCACAGTGATGATGCTGGTCGGGCAGAACAGCCGGGACGTTGCCCGGCGCGTCGATGCGCAATTGCCGAACCTGCGCGCCGCGCTGCCCAAAGGCATGATCCTTCAGGTTCAGTACGATCGTTCAGAATTGGTGGATCGCACCATCGCGACGGTCGAGCGCAACCTTGGCGAGGGAGCGTTGCTGGTCGCCGTCGTATTGCTGATCGTGGTCGGCAACTGGCGCGCGGCATTTATCGTCGCGTCGGTCATCCCGCTGGCCTTTCTCATGATGATCTCGGGCATGCATGCGCTCGGTATATCGGGCAATCTGATGAGCCTCGGCGCGCTCGACTTCGGCCTGGTCGTAGATGGCGCGATCGTCGTCGTGGAAAACACATTGCGTCTGATGGGCGAGGCACAGCGCCTCAAGGGGCGCGAGCTGACGGCCGATGAACGCCGTCGCATCGTCATCAACGCTGCGGGGGGCGTGGCGCGGCCCGTGTTCTTCGGCATGGCCATCATCGCGCTGGTTTATGTGCCGGTACTCAGCCTGGGCGGCGTCGAGGGGAAGCTGTTTCAGCCGATGGCGCAAGCCGTGATGCTGGCGCTGGCAGCGGCGCTGATCGTTACCTTTACGCTAGTGCCGGCGCTGTGCGCCCGGCTGCTACGAGGCGAGAAGGTGCGTCAGCCGAGCGTCAGTGAAAAGGAAGATTCTCTCCCGGAGATAACCGCCGACAACCACATCACGCATAACGGTGGCTTCGCCGGCCTCGTGATCCGGGGCTACCGTCCCGTCCTGGACTTCGCCCTCCGTCATCCCGCTGCCCTTCTCGTTCCATCGGCAGTCCTGTTGGCCGTGGCATTGAGGATATTCCTGACCCTTGGCTCGCAGTTTACGCCACGCCTCGATGAGGGCTCCATCACGGCGATGGTCTACAAGCCCGTGGGGATGTCGCTCGACCGTAGCCTTGAGATCGAGCAGCAAACCGAGCGTGAAATTTTGCGTCGCTTTCCGCAAGTGACCCGAACCTTCTCCCGCATCGGCACCAGCGCGGTTGCGACCGACCCGATGCCGCCGAATGAGAACGACCTCTACATCTTCTACAAGCCGCTCGACCAATGGCCGCAAGGTCCGGACATGCCGCGCAACAAGAGCGAGCTGGTTGCGGCGATCGAAAAGGCTGCCACTGCGCTGGCGCCGGAGCAGTCATTCCTTTTCGCGCAGCCTATCGAGATGCGCTTCAACGAAATGTTGGAGGGCACGCGGGCGGATCTGTCGGTCAAGATATTCGGAGACGACTACGACGTGCTTGAGCGGCTCGCCGCGCAGGCGCGAGAGGAATTGCAAGGCGTGCCCGGCACCGCCAATGCCGCATTCGAAGCGGCCAGCCGCACCCACAGTGTGGTGGTCGAGATCAATCACGACGCGATGGTGCGGTTGGGGCTGGGAACCGCCGAGGTCAACCGTGCCATTGCGTCAGCGATCGGTGGGGACGAGGTCGGCTTCATCGCGGACGGAGAGCATCGACACGCGATCGTCGTTCGTATGCCCGAGTCCTTACGCGCGGACACAAAATCGATCCTCTCCCTTCCATTGCGCGTCGGCGCGTCCGGCCTTGTGCCGCTGGACCGCGTTGCAAGTCTGCGCGAGATGAGAACGGTCGAACCGATCCTGCACGACAATGGTAAGCGCCGCGCCGCCTTGATGGTCAATCTCAACACCAGCGACATCGAAGGTTATGTGACCGCAGCGCGTGCACGCCTCGACGGCAAGCTTGCGCTGCCTGAATCCTATCGCATCGAGTTCGGAGGCCAGTTCCGTCAGCTAGAAGCGGCCCGAGCCCGTCTGATGATCGTCGTGCCGGCGGCGCTGCTGATGATCTTCTTGCTCGTTTATTCGGCGTTGGGGAGCGTCCGTCATGCCGCCGTCGTCTATACCGGTATTCCGTTTGCGATCACCGGTGGCGTGCTGGCACTCTGGCTACGTGACATGCCATTCTCGATCACCGCCGCGATCGGCTTTATCGCGGTCTCCGGCATCGCGATGCTGAATGGTCTCGTTCTGATCGATCATATCAATGCGTTGCGGCGGAAGCTGCCTGTTATCGAGGCAGTCCGGCAAGCCGCCACGGATCGGCTCCGTCCGGTATTGTCGACCGCCATGGTCGCGGGAATCGGCTTCGTACCGATGGCGATTTCACAGGGCGCGGGAGCGGAGGTGCAACGACCGCTCGCCACTGTCGTCATCGGCGGCGTCCTGTCGTCCACCGTTCTGACGCTGCTGCTGTTGCCGGCGATCTACCGATGGATGGAGCGCCGCTCCGCAGCCGTCGTCGAACGAGAGAAACAGCCGTTGGAAGTGGAGGTTTCAGCATGAAAAGATCGAATCGGCTCCGTGACGTGGCAATCTTAGCCGCTATGACGTCACTTTTCTTTGTCTCGCCGGCCCTCTCGCTCGCAAGTTCTCCTGTCCATGACAATCAACCCAGTCCTTTCTACGTGCAAAACCTGCCGGCGGAAGTGCGGGCAGGCCTTCAAAAATACAGGAAGGTATGTGGCGATGAATTGACAACAACGCGTGGCTTCAGCCGCTTCATTGACGTTGGGAACGTTCGTCTCATCGCTCTTCATCTTCATGAACTCAGATGTGGCGACCGCCTTACGTTTTGTAGCAGCGGAAAATGCCTCCATCAGGTCTACATGTCGCACCACGGACGATATCATCTGGTGATGAGTGTCAGGGCAAATGAAGTCACGTTGAGAGGCCTGGACAACACTCCGGCGATTGAAGTTGAATGCGGCTTTGGACTACAGCGTATGTGGCGATGGAACGGTAGGCGTTTCATCGGAAGATAGCATCATTGATCAGCCTGACCGGCCAAGTTTCCAGATCGATCTCGAAGGCAAGGCGCCTTTTCCTATGTGCTCAGCGCCGCGTTACAAAGCCTTAGAAATGTAATTCAGGACCATGTTCCATGCGAGCCCTTCATAAAGAGAACCATCTGATCGAACGAATAGGTTGGCTTCGCGCAGCGGTGCTAGGCGCCAATGACGGGCTGATTTCAACATCGAGTCTGATCGTCGGTGTTGCCGCCGCGACCGCCGCTTCCCACGAAATTCTGGTTGCTGGCGTAGCGGGGCTCGTCGCCGGAGCAATGTCGATGGCTGCAGGCGAATATGTGTCGGTCAGTTCCCAGGCCGATACGGAAGAAGCCGACATGGCGCGTGAGCGCCGCGAACTTGCCACGCAACCTGAAGCGGAGCTGGCCGAACTCGCCGCGATCTACGAGCAGCGTGGTGTAACGCCCGAACTGGCGCGACAGGTCGCCGAGCAGATGATGGCAAAGGACGCCTTCGGGGCCCATGCGCGGGATGAACTCGGACTGACCAGTCATGTGATGGCGAAGCCAGTTCAAGCGGCTTTCACTTCGGCGGTCACCTTCGCATCTGGCGCGACTTTGCCGCTGGCCGTCGCTCTCCTGTCGCCGGCCTGGACCGCCACCTGGACCGTCTCCATTGCCTGCCTCATCGGACTTGGCGTTCTCGGAGCGATCGGCGCTCGCGCTGGCGGCGCCAGCATATGGAAACCCACTCTTCGGGTCGTGTTTTGGGGAGCAGTCGCCATGGCCTCAACTGCGACCATTGGTGCCCTCATCGGTCGAGCCGTCTAGTTCGCGGAGCTCTCTATTTTTTAATCGATTTTGCACTCGATATTTGCATCGCTGCAGAATGGGATTTTCTGCGATGTATTCCAGCGGTACCCAATCACACATGCCGCGGACTTCAGGACTAGGAGAGAGCCACTGCGTACGCGGCCCAGATTTGGAAAGAGCTAGTCATTTCCTCATAGACCCGGGAGAAGCAAAATACCGGATACCTTGTACTTGGTCCGATATCAGCTCCGCGTTCGGTTCGGCGCACCCGTTTGGGTGGGGCTATTGGCGGCAGCCGGCGAACGCTGAAAGATGAGAGGATCACGATGCCCCAAAATAAATTAATCGCAGATTCAATCACATATGCGTTCGCACTTTTATCCAGTACGGCGCGCCATTCTCCTTGTGAGATTGGCTCTTTCCCCCACACATTGTCCTTGTTATTTCTGTAGCCTGCCGTCCGGCCATATCAGCCGTCACGCCTGCAGCGCCGTGCGCGCGGCCAGTATCTCGGGCCAGCGCCTTTACACTCGCCCTTGAAAGTGAAGGCGCGTTCTAGCTTTGTGTCAATCGAACGCCACGCCGATGCGCGTAGCGCTCCGCCAGACTATTCGACACTGTGAGCAAGCGCCGCCAGGTTCTATTTTCAGCTCGAAGGCATCCGGAATGTTCAGGGCAGCAGGAACTTCGAGGCAGGCGCCTGTGTCCGACAAGTTTCGGACGACGCAACTTATCACGGACGATCGCTGATTGAGAATGATCTTCCCCGTCAACAGCGTGCGGCGACGGCGAGTGGTGCGACGCTCCGTCATAACCAATACCAAACGACGCCGCAGGCGGTTGTCGCTGCCCCGCGTCTCGCCTCGACGGCCACCTTCGCGATTCCCGTATCGCGTGGCAGGTTATTGGCGAGTATTTTGAAGACGAGAGCCCCCGGCATAGCGCACTCGCAATACTTCAACGTAGAAACACCATCCGCGCGGTTTGGCCGAGCAGGACAAAGGCCAAAGATTCGTCCCAGTAGCTCAAGACTCCCAATCTGAATCGTTGGTGGTTCATGAGGGCCAAGGCACAGCTGATAGCCGCGCTCATAAACAGCATCATCGTAAGCGCTTTCCCGAATCCCCAGGGCAGCGGGCTTTGAGCACCGGCAAAGATCAGCACGATCAAAAGTTTGAGAGAAAGGCGACGGAGCACAAAGCGCGAGTCCGACGTCATTTTCGGCTCGGCTGCATAACGACGTCGTATCCGCGAAGAGGCAGTACGAAAGAGACACTGCGATAAACGCAATGTCGGTCGGGCAAAGGCATCCAAGCCCGTGCGGCGAAACCGAAACGCCGCTTTCAGAAAGGTTAAGGACAACGAATAAAGCAATCGCCGAAGACGAGGGCTTCGCGCGACGATGCGCTCGACAAGAACCATATCGATACCCACACTAGACCTCGGATCGAAATAAATCAGAGCGATCACATCGCTAGTGAAGTCGACGCGCCCGTGTCCGGTGAGTCTAAGCGGCTTGATATTGCGCAGGTAGTTATCGCCGAAGACCTTACAATATACGATGGTATATCCCGGATATTGTTTTGTATATCGGATCAACCCCGCAAGACACTGTCACTCAAGGAATGACGGTGATATCCAGCCAATGTCATCTAGCGGCTCCAACCCGCTGCCGACGCATGAGGATCAACGAGCAATGCCAAGCGACAGTAGTCGAGCAAGCGTGCCGCTCAGGTCGTTCTCGCGAGTCTGAATCATCAGTCTCGCCTGTGACGGCCGAGCGGCTCGTCACGGAGGTGAGACATGACTCTCCAATTTTTTACTCTGCCGGCTTCGCTCCGCGTTTCGCGGATCGCCTCGCCGAAACGCAATCCCGCATTCGCCGACCCGCGATGCGAGCGTGACCGTCCTTTCACGAAGTCTCCCCGCACGAACCGGACTCGACTGGTCGCGGCGTGGCGTGTCAATGGCGAGACCGGTCGGCTCGAATGCATCTGGATGCTTGACGCCGAACCAGACACGGGCGGCGGGTTGCGCCGATTGATCGAGCGCGCCGGACTCCTTCTTGCAGTTTACCAGCATGGTCGCTTTGCGGCGTGAGGCGTGTGATGCATTCCCTCACGCTGCATAAGGCCAGCACGGCGATGGTTCTGGTGTCCGCCGGCCTGGACGGGCTTCACCCCCGCCGGGGCGGCAATCCGTACTCGCGCAGAATCGCACGGTCGCGCGAAGGTGCGGACCCTCCCTGGTGAAGAGCGGCTGCGCTGCTCAAGCGCGGTCCGAATGCCGAGCGTCGTGAAGATGCATCGGTTTCATTATCCCCTCAGCCGACCAAGACCCCAAGCGCCGAAGACCGTGCCGAGAGGCGCATGGTCTCGGCGCTTACGGCAGGAGATTCATCCAATGAATGCCCCCATCCTCAAGGCGGCTCTCAAGCCGCGCGGAAAAGACGAACGCAAGCTGTCGATGAAGGCGGTCCGTGAAGCCCAGAATGGGTTGGATGACACCTTCGAAAACGTCAAAGGCGACCGCAACGGCCTGATTGCCCGAGATGCGATCGAACGGCTGGCAAAAGACGGCCCCAATGAGGTTGCGCAAGAGCGACGCCTGCCAGCGGTTGTTCCGTTTTTTGGCGCTTTCAAGAATCCGTTCATTGCAGTGCTGCTGATCCTGGCTGGGATCAGCGCTGTAACGGACATCTGGCTTCGGCTTCAACATGGCGAGGATGCGGATCCGACAAAAGTCACCATCATCATCGTGATGGTGCTTGCCAGCGCCTTGATGCGCTTCGTTCAGGAGTACCGATCGAGCGCTGCGGCCGAAGCTCTGAAGGCGATGGTCCGCACGACGGCGACGGTTCTTCGTCGAGGATCGGCAACGTCAAATCCCGAAGCATTCGAAATCCCGATGCGAGAGATCGTCGCCGGCGACATCGTGCGTCTTTCAGCAGGGGATATGATCCCGGCAGACGTGAGGCTGATCGAATCCCGCGATCTGTTTGTGAGCCAGGCAGTGCTCACCGGTGAGGCCATCCCTGTTGAGAAGTATGACACGCTCGGGTCTGTCGCCGAGAAGTCCGCGGCGAGCGTAGCGTCCAGCGAAATGAACGCGCTCGACATGCCCAACGTCTGCTTCATGGGCACCAACGTCGTGAGCGGCACGGCGACCGCGCTTGTCGTTGCCACGGGTGCTCGCACCTATTTCGGATCGTTAGCCAAGGCGATCGTCGGATCGCGCGCTCAAACGGCGTTCGATCGCGGCATCAACAGTGTGAGCTGGCTGCTCATCCGCTTCATGCTCGTCATGGTTCCTGTCGTCTTTGTCATCAACGGCCTGACCAAAGGCGACTGGGTGGAAGCGCTGTTGTTCGGCCTTGCCGTCGCCGTCGGACTTACCCCCGAAATGCTGCCGATGATCGTTTCCTCGAACCTCGCGAAGGGCGCCGTAGCGATGGCGCGGCGCAAAGTCGTCGTGAAGCGACTCAACGCCATTCAGAACTTCGGCGCGATGGATGTTCTCTGCACGGACAAGACCGGCACGCTGACTCAGGACAAGATCATTCTGGAGCACCACGTCGACGTTACCGGGCAACCCAACGCTGACGTTCTCCGGTTGGGCTGGTTGAACAGCTACCACCAGAGCGGCGTGAAGAACCTGATGGATCAGGCCGTCGTGCGATTCGCCGGGGCGGAGCCAGCCATCACGAACACGGCCGCGAGCTACCGAAAAGTCGATGAACTTCCGTTCGACTTCGTGCGCCGCCGACTCTCAGTGGTCGTCGAGGGCGAGGACGGAGATCACTTGCTCATCTGCAAGGGCGCGGTTGAGGAGATGCTGTCGATCTCTACGCACGTCAGAAGAGGCAAAGATCTGATCCGCCTTGGTGACGTTGAGCGCAAGAATCTGGCTGCGATGGCTCGGGCGTACAACGAGGACGGATTCCGTGTGCTGGTCGTCGCCACCCGAGGGTTTGTGGCGTCCGAGGCCAAGACGCATTATGCCATCGCGGACGAAGCCGATCTCACGATTCAGGGGTTCCTTACTTTTCTCGACCCGCCAAAGGAGACGGCTGGACCAGCAATCGCTGCGCTCGCGGAGCATGGCGTCAAGGTCAAGGTTCTTACGGGCGACAATGCGGTCGTGAGTGCCAAGATCTGCCGTGAAGTAGGACTTGAACCGGGCCAAGCCGTACTCGGGCGCGACATAGAAAAATTGGACGACACCGCGCTTCGCGTTTTGGTCGAGGAGCGGACGATCTTCGCGAAGCTCACTCCGCTCCAGAAGTCGCGTGTATTGCAGGCGCTTCAGGCTAACGGTCATACCGTCGGATTTCTCGGTGACGGCATCAATGACGCCCCGGCGCTGCGCGATGCCGATGTCGGCATTTCCGTCGATAGCGGCGCCGATATTGCGAAGGAGTCGGCCGATATCATCCTGCTCGAGAAGAGCCTGATGGTTCTTGAGGAGGGTGTGCTGAAGGGGCGCGAAACCTTCGGCAACATCATGAAATACCTCAACATGACCGCCAGCTCGAACTTCGGAAACGTGTTTTCAGTGCTGGTGGCGAGCGCATTCATTCCGTTCCTGCCGATGCTGTCGATCCATTTGCTCGTGCAAAACCTGATGTACGACATTTCCCAATTGGCGCTGCCTTGGGATCACATGGACAAGGAATTCCTCAGCAGGCCGCGGAGGTGGGATGCCAAGAATATCGGTCGCTTCATGATCTGGATCGGACCGACGTCCTCGATCTTCGACATCACGACGTTCGCTCTGATGTGGTTCGTCTTTGCCGCCAATGCTCCAGAGCATCAGTCGCTCTTTCAGTCGGGCTGGTTCATCGAGGGCCTTCTTTCTCAGACACTCGTGGTCCACATGCTGCGTACCCAGAAGATTCCATTCGTCAACAGTACAGCGGCTTTGCCAGTGCTGCTGATGTCGAGCGTCATCTGTGTGCTGGGGATTTATTTGCCTTTCTCTCCGCTGGGCGCGGCCATCGGATTGCAGCCACTGCCTATCGCTTACTTCCCGTGGCTGGCTGGCACGCTGCTCTGCTACTGCCTCGTCGCTCAACTGATGAAGACCGTCTACATCCGTCGGTTCGGACAATGGTTCTGACGGCGACGCATGAGAGATCATGATCATGTCCACATCGTTGATCCTCAGATTTGCGCCGCCGCAGGCTGGAGACCGCCCGAGACGAGGGCCGCCACCGAAGCAGCCGAGGCGACAGGCGCCGCGTCCGCCCCACAATCGGGAGCCCCGCGATATCCTGTCCTCGCTTCGGAACCGGTTGAACAGACGTTTGTGCTGGGCTTTGGCGGTTTCGGCGACGCTCCTGACGCGTGTGGCCGTCCACCTTGCTCGTCGCCGCCTACTGGACGGTTCCAAGCTCAGATTCCTACTACGCGGCGGCGCGCGGTTGAACAGAGCGGCGATATCGCGAATGCGGCATTGCCGCTGGTGAGCCACACAAGCGCAAAACGATTGCTTGCATGGAAACAAAGCACGAGGCCCGGGCCCGAACCGGGTTTCGATCAGCAAGGAGCTTCAAATGGACGACCCGTCTAGTCGCGGCGCGACCAATAACTCGCGCCATTTGAACTCACGACAAAACTAGCAGGGCGGCTCGGAGTTATTGGCGACGGGCGCTCTCGTAACCCGACGCCAGGAGTGCCCCATGAACTATTTTGCCGCCCCAGGATTCTTCAATACCGCGAGCGCTGCCGGATTGAGGGTTTTCAGGAATCGCCGAGTCCTTTTTTGCCGACTTATGGCGATCGCCTTCTATTTGCTGGCACTCGGCATCGTGGCAATTCTTCAGATCGCCAAGGCGCATGCGCAAGAGCTTCAAACGACTGCCGACCGCCCAGATGCTCAACCCATTCCTGCGACGCCCACGAAGTTGCCGGAAGCTTCACGTGAGAGCAGCGCGAAAACGAACAAGGTCGATTGGTCGGGCATCTATTTTGGTGGTCACACCGGTTTCGGGACCGGCGATCTTGGTCCAGGGACGAACGCGATCTTGAATCAGTCAGTTGGCCTGCCGCCGACGGTGACGGGGATGATCGGCGGCCTTCAGGGGGGCTACAACTTTCAGCCAGGTGATGGCTGGGTACTTGGCACAGAAGCCGACATCACATTCGTGAGTCCGCCCGACGAGACGCGTCGGACTGCTGCTCCCTTCAATACGACCCTGGACGCGATGGGGACAGTGCGCGCCAGGATCGGCTATGCGT
The DNA here is from genome assembly GCA_964423245.1 of uncultured Bradyrhizobium sp. Taxonomy (GTDB): domain Bacteria; phylum Pseudomonadota; class Alphaproteobacteria; order Rhizobiales; family Xanthobacteraceae; genus Bradyrhizobium. The sequence continues at coordinate 71,742 of CAYREH010000031.1, forward strand.
TCGGCCCATTCCTCCCCTATGCAACGGGCGGGTTTGCTTGGGCACGAACGAAGGTCGACATCAATGGAGATGACGGCGCCGTTTTGTCGAAGCTGAGGCGCTGGCACGCTGGGTGGACGGCGGGCGTAGGTATCGAAATGGCCTTGGGAGGACCGTGGACCGCACGCGCTGAGTACGACTACCTCGATTTGGCTTCTTCGATCTATCGACTCGATGGAGCTGGACTGCGCGACGTTTCGGTCCACCCTCAAGTCCAAAGGATCACATTTGGTCTGAACTACCGACTGGGTGATGGGGTCTCGGCACTCGCGAAACCATCGGCGACTGGCGAAGCATCGCCGGACTGGAATGTTCATGGCCAGACAACATTCATTGCCCAGGGCTATCCTGCAATTCGATCTCCTTACGCGTCCGCCAACAGTCTCCCCGGCGGCGGGCAACTGCGCGAGACATGGACCGCGGATGCTTTTCTCGGCGTGCGGCTTTGGGAGGGTGGTGAGTTCTACTTCAATCCCGAACTGGCCCAGGGCTTCGGACTGAACGGAACGCTCGGACTTGCAGGTTTTCCAAATGGAGAAGCGCAAAAAGGCGGGACAGAATTTCCAAAATTCCGCGCTCAGCGCTACTATGTTCGGCAGACATTTGGTCTCGGCGGCGAGCAGGAGGATGTCGCGGACGGCCCTCTGCAACTGGCGGGACGACGCGATATCAATCGCATCACCGTCACGGTTGGCCGTTTCGCAGTTGGAGACTTCTTCGACGCCAATGCCTATGCCAAGGATCCGCGCGCCGATTTCATGAATTGGGCGATCTGGTCATCGGGGGCCTATGATTTTCCCGCCGACCTGCCGGGCTTCACGCGCGGCGCGGTGATCGAGCTTAATCAGAAGAATTGGGCCGTGCGAGCGGGCGCCTTCCAGGTGCCGGCGCAGCCAAACAGCGACGTCCTGGTCTTCAAGGGCGGCGGTGGCGGCGTCGTCGAGTTCGAGGAACGGCACAGCCTGTTCGGGCAGCCCGGTAAGGTTCGCATTGGCACTTTCGTCAACCGCGGCCGCACCGGCGCGTATCGCGATGCCATCGACATCGCCCAGGCAAGTCCGCAAACGGATATCAACGATGCGATGACGGCCCTGCGCCGCAATCAGAATAAGTATGGCTTTTACGGGAACATCGAACAGGCTTTGACGGCTGACCTCGGGCTTTTCGCCCGTGCAAGCTGGAACGACGGTCGAACCGAAATTCTATCCTTCACGGATATCGACCGCAGCATTTCCGGCGGTTTCGCCCTGAAGGGCACCGCATGGGGACGGCCCTCGGACACCATTGGGCTCGGGGCTGCGGTCAACGGCCTGTCACGCGCACATCGTGATTTCCTCGCTGCGGGAGGCACGGGATTGCTGATCGGTGACGGGCGGCTGCGTTACGGTCACGAGTCGATCGTCGAGGCATACTACGCCCTGCGGTTCAACGATTGGAGCGCCGTCACCTTCGACTATCAGTTTGTTGCAAACCCCGCCTACAACGCCGACCGCGGACCAGCTTCGATTCTGTCGCTTCGCGCACACGCCGAGTTCTGACAGCCGATGGAGCAGAAATTCCAACAATTGCAGGGACTTGCGTCGGTGGAGTGTAGCCGACGCTGCAAGATGGGACATTCATATGGATTGGCAAAGTCTTGGCCATACTGCGCTCACGCTCGGAGGCGCATTCCTTCTCGGCGGTTTGATCGGCTTCGAGCGGCAATGGCGCCAACGCCTGGCTGGGCTACGAACCAACACCCTCGTTGCACTCGGCGCCGCCATCTTCGTCCTCTTTGCAGGGCTATTCCCCGGAGAGTCGAGTCCGACGCGTGTTGCGGCCCAGATCGTTTCCGGCATCGGCTTCATGGGCGCAGGCATCATTTTCAAGGAGGGATTGAACGTGCGCGGGCTCAACACGGCGGCGACGCTGTGGTGTTCGGCCGCGATCGGCGCGCTATGCGGAGCTGGATTTTTCTTTCACGCGTTGATTGCGACGATGTTCGTCATCGCAGTCAATGGAGTTCTGCGTCCGCTCGTGCGCCTCATTGAGCGCCAGTCATTCGCTGGAGGCCAGTTGGAGAGCGCCTATGCTATCAGCATTATCTGTCATGGAGAGGCCGAGGCGCATGTTCGAGCGCTTCTTCTTCGTGATCTTGCCGGCGTTCTACACATTCGCGACCTCGAAAGCACCAATATCGAGGACACAAATCGAGTCCAGGTGAGCGCGACCGTGCGGGCCGACACTCGGCAGGATCGCGTTCTGGAACAGATTATCGGTCGTCTCAGCCTGGAGCCGCTGGTAACGTCCGCTCGATGGCGGTTAGAGCTAGGCGAATGATCGAGAATTAATAGATATCTAGCCACTGAGCGGAGTAGATTCGGGAAGAATACTGAAAGCGCGTAGGTTGATCGAGAGAGGCGAACAATGCTCAAGGTGGTCAATGACAGCCGTCCAAGATCGGCACTGACACTGATCGCGATGGGTGTTGCGATGGCAGGCATTTTCATCGCCGATACGGTTACGGATTATGCCATCGCTGCAGCCGTATTTTACACGGCAGTCATTCTCGTTGCTACACGCATCTTGTCTGGCGCGGCTGTGGTAGTTCTCGCTTGCATTTGCGTCGCGCTGACCTTGATCAGCTTCTTTCTGACCCCCTCCGGCGCATACGAAGTAGGCATCGTCAATACCGGGATTAGCATCGTTGCGATCGGGGTCACAACCTATCTCAGTTTGAGGATGGTCGCCGCAAAGGCAGAGGCGCTGGAGGCCCGCGACCGCCTCTTGCGTATTGCGCGGGTGACGACGCTGGGCCAACTGTCGGCGTCGATAGCGCATGAAGTAAACCAACCATTGGCTGCCGTTGTCGCCAGCGGTGGTGCGTGCGCCCGATGGCTGAGCCAGGAGCCGCCAAATCTCGAGAAGGCCCGTCGCGCGCTTGACCGCATCGTTAGTGACGCGAACCGGGCGAGTCAGGTCATAGCGCGGATCCGTGCCCTTTCGAAGGGCGAGGCTCCGCACAGACAGCCATTCGACCTAAGGGAAGCCGTTCGTGAAATCGTAACCTTGTCACGCAGCGAGATCGAGCGTAGCGGCATCGCCCTGCAGCTAGACATGTATGACGACCTACCTCGCGTTTTCGCTGACCGAGTGCAGATCCAGCAGGTCATAAGCAACCTTGTTCTCAATGCTACGGAGGCGATGGCGGCCGGCGCGTTGCCTGAGCGTCGCTTACGAATCACCGCCTCGCAGGCGGCGCCAGATACCGTTGTTCTTACGGTGGCCGATTCCGGTGCCGGCCTGACGCCAAGCGCGCGCGAACATCTTTTTGATGCCTTTTGGACGACAAAAGAAGGAGGCATGGGGCTCGGCCTGACCATCAGTCAGGCGATCGTCGAAGCAAATGGGGGCCAAATTTGTGCTGCTCCCAATCCGGTGGGCGGAGCCGCATTCGAGGTACGCCTACCGCGCTACACGGAGGTAGCCTGATGAAGAACGAACCGATCATAGAACCGCGGCCGCAACCCATCGTCTATGTCATAGATGACGATCGGTCTGTTCGAGCTGCGCTTGAAGATTTGCTCGCGTCGGTCGGGCTTCAAGTTCGCTCGCACAGCTCGGTCGCCGAATTCCTCGAAAGCACTATCTTGGATGTACCCGGCTGTCTGCTGCTTGACGTTAGAATGCCTGGACAAAGCGGCATCGATTTTCACCGACAAATGCCGGAATACGGCATTCATCTCCCGACAATTTTCATCACGGGACACGGGGACATCGCGATGGGCGTGAGCGCCATGAAGAATGGCGCCTTCGAATTCCTGACGAAGCCTTTTCGCGACCAAGATTTGCTGGATGCCATCCAACAGGCGATCGAGAAAGATCGACAAAGGCGAGAGAATGAAGCGCGCTCGCTGGACTTGAACGCCCGTTGGGAGACGCTAACGCCCGGCGAGCGAGACGTTTTCAAGCTCGTTGTAAAGGGTCTTCTTAATAAGCAGATTGCTGCCGAATTGAATGTTAGTGAGATTACGGTGAAGGTTCGCCGGAGCCATCTTATGCAAAAGTTGCAAGCCAAGACGGTTATTGACCTTGTTAGGATTTCAGACAATTTAAGCGTCTGAATCTCGATACCGGCTGAATGACATCTGCCAAATTCGTCGGCACCAAATCAGTGGGATATATCGGCGCCCGACCTATTCAGGGGCCGGTATATTTGATCGATACCTTCGTATATCGAGACTATATAAAATCATCCGTCCGCGCGCGCATGCGACCGTCTATTTGAGGCATGAATCAGGAGGTGCTGCCTTAGTTGCGGTTTGGACGCGGTGGTCGTGGTAGCTTGTGCATATAGATCGATGCATGCGATCAGGTTGCGAAGGTTGTCGATCGGTATCGCGCGTACGTTCTTGAACGGTCGACGCCCACTCAAGGAACATACAAAAGCGCTTCTGGCCGAATACATACAGAAGCAAATGCGACCTTGGGCTGTTACAACGTCAGACCTCATTTCAAATAGGCCGTGGTCGCGAGCGGCCCATGCTTGAACTCCGCCAGATTCGGTACTTCCTTGCTGCGGCCGAGCACGGTAGCTTTCGAAAGGCGGCGTCGGCCTTGGAGATACAGGAATCAGCGATCAGCCGTCGCATCCGCGATCTTGAAGACGAACTTGGTGCCTCGTTGTTTCAGAGGCACAACGGCGGCGTCTGCCTGACGTTGGCGGGGCAGCATTTCGTGCGTCGCGCACGTAAGGGTCTTCAGCAGATCGAGCACGGCGCTAGGGATGTGGCCGCCATAGGCCGCTCTGAGCGGGGGCATATCAAGGTTGGTATCTTTTCGTCGCTCGCGTCCGGATTCCTGTGCGAGTTACTGGGGGCCTATGGCAAGGAACATGCGAGTGTACGGGTCGAATTTTTTGACGGTGATCCTGCGGATCATGTTGCCTCGATCCGGCGACTTCAGCTCGATGTAGCTTTCATTACGGGAACCGCACAGTGGTCGGACTGCCAAACAGAACAGCTTTGGTCCGAGCGAGTATTCGCAGTGCTGCCCAGCGACCACCCTCTTTCCGAGAAACCGGTGCTTAGCTGGAGTGATCTTGCTGGCGAGAGATTTATTGTAAGTGACGGCGCCCCTGGATCGGAGATCCACGACTATTTGGTCCAGCGCCTCGCCGATCTTGGGCGACACCCGGAAATCCACACCCAATACGTGGGGAGAGACAATCTCCTATCGCTCGTTGCGATCGGGCGTGGCCTGACCGTCATGAGTGAGGCCGGAACGGCAGCCCAGTTTCCTGGAACTGTTTATCGGCAGCTTGTGGATGAGGTTCTACCATTTTGTGCGGTCTGGTCACCACGGAATGACAACCCCGCATGGCGCCGCCTCCTGAGTCTCGCACGTTCGATGTCACGGTCAGCAGCTGCGACAATCATCCAGGCGACCGCGGCGATCCTTTTGACCTCCTCGCCGCTACAAATCCCCGATCCGTGGCTATGAACCGCTCCAGCATCGGGATGATTAGGCGAACGGGGTCGGCCGGTGACTGCCCCGCTTCGCGGGCGAGAATCTCGGCATAGGCGACGAGATCGCGGTGAAGGCTCGCTGGCAGCTCCACCGAGACCTTCACCGGCTTGTCGTCGACGATCGGTCCCAATTTCAGCTTGGCCATCTCAGCCTCCGTAGGGTTCGAGCACTAGATCGCGCGTGACGATGACGCGGACGGGGAACCCCGGCCGGATGGTGAGCGTCGGAGCAATGTTGAGCTGACGCTGGACGATCTGCTGACCGGTCTGGCTGACGCTGTTCGAGGCGCTCTGACGAAGAGCGCGGACGATATCGCTGTCCTGACCCGACGAACCGGCCTCGGCGCCGATACTCAGGATCGTTGAGAGCGCAGCGGCCTTGAACAGTTCGCCCCAGTGATAGTCGACACCATCCTCGAGCCCGGCATAGCCCTCCGCGTCTGCACCAGGCTGACGCTCCAGCACGATGGAGCGGCCATTGGGGAAGATCAGCCGATTCCAGACGAGGAGAATGCGCCGCTGACCGAAGCCGACGCCGCTGTCATACTGCCCGACGACGCGCGTGCCCTGGGGCACGAGCAGGATCTTGCCGGTCGGGCTGTCATAGATGTTCTCGGTCACCTGCGCGGTGATCTGACCGGGCAGGTCGGAGCGAATGCCTGTGATGAGCGCGGCGGCGATGACGGCACCGGCCTGAAGCACATTCTTCGACGCCGGCGCCGCAACACGATCCGGCGAGACGGTTCGCTTGTCGGGCGCCTGGTTGAGGAATGCGAGCTGCCGGTCCTGCGCCGAGGGCGTCGCCGGCTGCGGCGCGAGGCCGAGGCTGGAGAGATCGGCGAGAGGCGTGGCGGTCGCGGTCGGTTGCGCCGAGGTCGCGGCACTGGCGGGCCGATTCTCGGTCGAGGCGAACAGCCGTGCGGTCCGCGCAGCCTCCAGCTCCTGGGCCCGGCGTTGTTCCTCTGGGCTTGGTCCCACGGGGCCTGTCGGCCGTGCGCCGATCGGCGGCACGGGGGCGCCATTCTGCGCATTGAGGATCGGACGGCCGAGGTCGCCGGGCAGTGGCGGGCCGAGCTTCGGAACGCCGGAATAATCCTTCGGCAATCCAGCGAGGCCATCCGGTGTCGAGCGGTTGTCCGTCGAGTACAGCTCTTGGCCTTGGCCGCCGTGACGGATCTGAAGCGCGTAGATCAGCGCCCCGCCCACACCGAGGCTTGCGGCGAGCCCCAGACCAGCCAGCACTTTGCGGGACAGGCGGGTCACGCGCGGCGGTTCGGCGCGCAGCCGCATCGTCGCGGCGGGCTCGCCGGTCAGCGGCCGGGTGTCGTCATCGTCGGCCGGCTGAGGCTGGGGCGTCGAACCCAGCGCCCCGCCTTCTTCCTTTTCGGGATCGCGTTCGTCGCTCACGATGCCGGCCTCCCGTCGGTGCGAGAGATGCGGACGCGCTTCTGGCTCTTGCCCGCGCCGAACCGCAATTCGGAGGCGGCGAAGAGGCGATCCACGATCATGTAGTTGCCGCGCACGCGATAGTTCACCAGCTCGGACGTGTCGCCCTCCGGCCCGACCACAAACAGCGGCGGCATCTCGCCTTGGCCGATGCCGCGCGGAAACTCGATGAATACCTGTTTCCCGTCATCGAAGGCGCGCAGCGGCCGCCACGGCGCACGGTCGCCCGTCACCTCGTATCGGAAATTGACGCGCGCGAGATCGATGCCGCTCGATACCGGCTGCGCCGCCTCAGCCTGCTGGTTCTGGCGGCGCAGCGCGATGAGCTGGTCCTGCGGATATTGCCAGGACACCGACGCCATGTAGGTCGAAGGGGTTGCGCGTAATTCCATGTGATAGGTGCGCCTGTCGGTGTTGATGACGAGATTCGTCATCAACTCGGCGCGGGTAGGCTTCACGAGGATATGGATCTGCTTGGCCGCGCCAATGCCGCTCTCGGTATCACCGATGATCCAGCGCACCGTGTCGCCAGCGGCGACGGGACCGGAGCCGACGAGTTGCTCGCCGGGCTGAAGCGCGATGTCAGTGATCTGACCCGGTGACGCGTAGACCTGATAGAGCGCGCCATCGACGAAGGGATAGACCTGCATCGAGTTGATGAAGCCGTTGCGGACGGGTTGGACGCGCGCGGCGGCGTTAGCCTGGTTCACGCGCGCGGCGGGATCGGCCGGTTCCGGCTCGGGTTTGCCGTCCTTGCCGACCGGTTTCAACTGGCCGGGCAGCGGGAGCAGCTTCGGCAACTCCACGACCCGCACGGGTTTCGGCGGATCGGCGGCGATGACAGCGGGTGCGGCATCGTCATAGGAAATCTCGGGCGGCGGCGTGTGTCCGGCACAGCCCGCGAGCGCCGATGTGCAAAGCAGGAGAAGCGGCAAGCCGGATTTACGGAAACCCGGAACGGCACGGTTGAGGAAAGCCGGCCTCCCGGCTTTGCGGAAGGTCGGTGTCATTGTCCAAGCTCCTTCGACCAGTTGATGGCGTTGACGTAGATTCCGAGGGGATTCTTCCGCAGCGTGTCGGCGTCGCGAGGAGGCTGCACGACAACGGTGAGGATGGCGGACCAGCGCTCGGTGGAAGCCAGCGAGCCATCCTGATAGCGGCGCTCGATCCAGGCGATGCGGAAGCTCGATGGCGAAGCGCGGATCACCGACGACACCTCGATCGCGATCTGCTGCTTGCCGACCTTGGTGAAGGGGTCGTTGGCGCGGGCATAGTCGTTGAGCGCGAGCGCGCCGCCCTGTGTCGTGAAGTCGTAGGCGCGCAGCCAGTTCTGCCGCACGATGATCGCGTCGGATGGGATCGAGCGGACCTGCTCGATGAAGCGCGCGAGGTAGAAGGCGATTTGCGGGTCGTTCGGCTGGTAGTCCGCAGTCGCCGGCGCGACCGCCTGCGCCTGACCGAGCCGGTCGACCTGCACCACCCAGGGCACGATCGAGCCGTTGGCCGACTGCCAGACCAGCGCGGCCGAAAGCCCGCATGCGAGCGCCAGCGAGCCGAAGGCCATGTAGCGCCAGTTGCGGGCCTGAACGCGGGCGGAGCCGATACGATCGTCCCAGACCTGAGCGGCGCGCTGATAGGGCGTCTCGGGCTGCGGGGCTTTGCCGTAATGGGTGGATGGTCGTTTGAACATGGTCAGTCGCTTTCGGAAAGGTTGACGGAGGAGCCGCCGCCGTGGCTGTCGCCGCTGCGCACGGCGTGGGCGGCCGCGGAGACGCCGTGTGACATTTGCTGCGAGCGCTTCATGCGCTTCGCCCAGGCCGGCGGGCCGTCGCTGGCAGAGGACGCGGCTCCCGGAGATGCGGCTTCAGCGGCGGTTGTCGTTGCGGCGCCGGATGCGCCCGTGGCGACCTCCGTCGCTGCCTGCCCGCCGGCCTGATAGCTCTGTTTGAGGCTGTCGGCGGCGCGCCCAGCTGCGCGTTTCAACGGGGAGACGGCGGCCTTCGCGCCGGTACTGGCAACATTGCTAAGGCCCGACGCGACGCCCGATGCGCCGGATTGGCCGGCCGCGCCGAGGCTGTAGGCGGTGGAGGCTCCGCCGGCGAGGGCCGCACCGCCACGAGCCGCGGCGGCTGCGCCGCCAGCAAGTGCAGCGCCACCGGATACGGCTGCGCCGGCGGCGGGCGCGCCGGGGGGGGCGACGCCCGCGGCGGCAGGGGCACGGCCAAAGGGTGCGCCGGGGCGGCGCGGGGGGCCACCGCCCCCCTTGACTTTATAAAAAAAAAAAAAGCGAAGGGCCCACCCCCCACCCCCCAGGCCACGCCCAAAAAAATCGCCCGAGGAAGGCAGAAAGCCTTCCCCGGGCGG